>JBLNEP010000190.1:0-57581 GCA_050262755.1 Actinomycetota bacterium
GTTACGGGGGGAGTAACTTGCGACGATCGCCTTCTTCAAATCCCAATCAATACAAACGACAGCCAAGTTTTGGCAGTGGTGCGCGGTCGCGTCCCTCTGGGAGTCGCCGGAGTTCTTTCGGAAGTGGCCGACGACGCTAAGTTGGCAATGGGAGTGATTCGCTGAATCAGTTACTGTCGCGCTGTGGTGGGATGGGCCAAACGCCTGTCCCACAAACACTTGACAGTTGTTGCAAACTCCCTGAAGTCAAAAGTGCCATCACCCCATTCACTTTTCCCCTCATCCGGGTGCAACCGAAATGAAGATGACCCATCAGAGCGATCGCCCACTAGCAGGAGGTGAAGGCTGTTTCCTCCCGAATAATATGGGCTGAGGTTGTAGCAAAATCCTAGCTCAATCACCTGCTCACTTCCTCATGCCTAACCCAAAGCTGCTTTTTGCCATTGTCCCCCTCTTCACAGCTGCGACAGTCGGCGGTTGGTTGACCTTGCAAAAACTCGCTCCTCTGGTACAAGCAAACCCAACCCCCACTCCGAACCCGCCAACGCCACAGGAAATCATCCGAGTTGGTGAAGTGCGACCGCTTCCTGGCAAGCTAGATAACGTTCCCCTTTTTAATAGTGATAGCCCGGAATGGGTGAAAAAAGAGGGAATTTTGCTCTCAACCTTTCCCCCAGAGGGTAAAAAAGTGCGATCGGCCCACCTCAACGTTCCCTTTCAAGGGCCCTTTAACTTATTTGCTCACCACTTTACCCACACTCCCCCTAACTTACAGACGCTTTACATCGGTGTAATGGCTTATAATCCAGGGACTCAGCCAGTCACCCTGGAAGTGTTGTCAGCAGCAAGTTACCTGATGGAACCGGAAGCACCCTTTAAGCAGAAACCGCCGATGAGTGAGAACCCCAACGGCGAAGTGTATTCGGGACCGGGTATTCGTGCGGTGGATCGGGTGTTGCGGGGAGTGCGACAGCCAGGTTTTCCCGATCGATTGGCGATCGCACCTGGGAAAAGTGTGATGCTGCTGAATCATCCCATTCCCGTGCGCGGGTTAGAAAAGCCAGTGAATGGTCGCTCTACCTTCATGCAGTTGTATAGTCGGGGAAAGGTTTATGTCGCCAGTTTGGCGATGTATGCCAAGAAAAACCCAGACGGAAGCGATCGCGCTCCCACGTTATCAGAATGGCAAGAATTGTTAAATAATGGTACTTTAGCGCTACCCCGCGACAAAACCCCGACAGTACCGGGAATGGCGGGTCACTTAGTTTATGGCCGTGTCGCTGGCGTGCAGGAAGGTTCCCGATGGGAAGCGCGACTCACAGATCCGGGTGCAACTGAACTCAAACTTCCACCCAGGGGAAAAGGAATTGCTTATGCGATCGCAACTTTGCGCGGTGGCCAACTTGGTACGGAGCAAGTGCAGTCGGGGAAGTTGCTAGCGAGGTATCCAGACACTGCTTATGAAGCACATGGCAATTATGGCGTCCACTACGATTTAACGTTGCCGTTGTCTAATACAACTGAGCAGCAGCAAACCGTTGCGATCGCCTTGGAAACACCTCTGAAAGAAGATAAGCTCGCGAAAGGTGGGTTGCGCTTCCGAACACCCCCCTTAGATTTTCCCTATTTTCGGGGGACTGTGCGGTTACGCTATCAGGAAGCTGGAGGTCAAGCAGTGACGCGCTATCTACATCTCTGGCAACGAGTGGGTCAAGTCGTTGAGCCATTAGTGACGTTGAAACTGGCGGCGGGAGAAAAGCGATCGGTGCGAGTTGATTTTATTTATCCCCCTGATTCGACACCACCTCAGGTATTAGCTATCAGGACGCTTGAATAAGGACGATTAAATTTGTTTGGAATTACTCTTAAAACCTAAGTATATCTTTGGGTAGATTCCCCAAAAAACGAATTTTTGTCACAATTACAATACTAAAGAAATACTCATGTTCCGCCCCGGCGTCTGCTTACCCACGCCGGATTTTTTTGGGAAAAAATATCAGGTCTAGTCGATTGTCCTGAATATTTTGAGACTGGGTCGGTGATTTTAGTTCAAGACAGGAGCGGTTGCTACTGTTCCTCATGATTAAAATGATAAAATCGGAAATTAATCTTGATGGAATTTCTGAAATTTATTGTTGCTCTAGGATTTTTTGAGACAAAACAGGAATGATACTGGGTTTGGCTAGAATTTAGCCCCGTTTTCCGTTGGAAAAGTAGGAGGAGCCAAACCATTTTATCGAGGCGCGAACGTCACAGCGATGGGTACAATAACTTTTAAGAAACTGCTGGTAGTTATGACCCTGAATAACTCAAGGAATGTTTCAGCATTTTCTATAGGGATTAAGAAGTTTTTAGACCTATCATCCTGGTCAGGAGCGGTAGTAGTCATCGATGATTAACCGTTCGGACTTCGGCGTGAGCTCAGTCGAACGCTGACGCTCACGGAAGCCCGCACCCAAACTCACCTCAATCGAGTTAATGATTGAAAGCAGAGGTGCAAGAGTTATTGATTTATTCCCTGATTCTCCTGACTTGAATCTGATTGAAATAGGGTGGTTTCAGCTTAAATCTTTTTTGCGAAGGTTTTCTTTCAAGACCCCAGAGATGATTGATAGGCTCATAGCAGTTGCCCTGAATTTAATCAATTCTAACCCTTTAAGACATTGCTTCACTCATGGCTGCTACTGTAGCTTATAGCACCGAAAAGAACAGTTATTTTTCCTCCAGAAAATGCTTTAGAGTCAATGCAGTCGTATCAGCGCAAAGTAGCTCACAATTGAATTTTTCATGATGATACTCCCCTTTTCCCTCTCATTCCCTTGCAACTAACATCAAGATCGTTACCTTGGATCAATGAGACAGCATGATGACCTGTCCTGTCTCAGCCGAAATTCTCAAAGCATCCGCCACTTTTAGTGTATATAAACTTGCCTCTGGAGTCACATACAAAGGCTGACCTTCTAACAAATGATCTAACACCATTGTTGTATCTCTGGCGAATAAACCGCGACGACTACCAACCTCGATCAATTCTACTGTATCTCCCTTAATGACTTGACCATTTTCAGGGGTAAAAATTAGGGTGCCGGTTTCACCGTAAACTGTAAACGTATTTTCTGGCTGCCAGAATGTCTCCCCTTTCCCATAAATGGCTTCTGCAACAATTCCATTCTTAAAACGTAATTGGGCACTGCATAAGCAAGCGTGATAAAAATCTGGTTGAGCGTCCCAAAAATGACTGTAGCAGCTCACACTTTCTACAGTGCCAAATAAATCAGTAAATCGGTGCAAGCGAGACAGAGCCCCAGCGAATGGAAACCCAAATAGCGAATGTTGATAGGTCCATTTTTGAGGTGCAGGTCGCTGGGGGGCAATGGTCACATAACGGATGTAAAAAACCTTGCCAACGGTTGGTAGAGATTGCTTGAGTGCCTGGTGTAAACCCCCTAGCAATTCTATATGTTCAACATGGAGGAGTTTTTGCTGTTTCTGTGCGAGCGCGATCGCAGCTTCAGCTTCAGATACATCTAAAGATAAAGGATATTCTACAACGACGTGTTTGCCATTCTCCAACGCCGCATGGACGATCGCTCCGTGATCCCGATTCACATTACAGACTATCACCAAATCCAGATCCTCACGTTCTACCAACCGCCGCCAGGAAACCGCTGCTTCAGCTTGATAGGTTTGGCAAAACACTTCTGTTTGTTCTGGTTGGTGACCCGCAACAGTCACCAGACACGATCGCTTGTCAGCTTGCAGGGTTTCGGCCCTCAGCTTGGCCGCATAACCAGTCCCAACTAGACCCACTCGGACCGGGGAAGAAGCAGAAACATGAGGCAGAATAGTCATCTTACTTACCAGTAGCACCATCTCTCTATCATTTCACCACTAATTCCCCGGACCTTGTAGGTAGCCTTGTTTCCAATCACCCCTTCCAAGAGGGAGAGGGTCCCTTAGATATAAGCAATTAAGATGAAATTAGATAAATTTATAATTAATCCCATTCAAAATATCTGCTAAACAACTGTTACAAAGTCCGCTGTTTCCCCTACTATCAGAGAGGGAACGAACCCAAGTGCAAACCTTCGGGCTAATAAGGTAGAGAGTTTGCATTAGTTAAACTTATGGAATTGTCGAATTCTTGAGAGGATCACCACATGGCAACCTACAAAGTTAGACTCATCAATGAGGCAGAAGGTATAGACACCACCCTTGACGTTGAGGAGGATACTTATATTCTCGATGCTGCGGAAGACCAAGGACTGGATCTTCCCTACTCCTGTCGCGCTGGTGCTTGCTCTACCTGTGCTGGCAAATTAGTAAGCGGTACGATCGATCAGTCTGACCAATCTTTCTTGGATGACGATCAGATCCAAGCAGGCTTTGTCCTTACCTGTGTCGCCTATCCTACTTCTGATTGCACCATTGCCACTCACCAAGAAGAAGAGTTGTACTAATGGTAGCTAGTAGGGCGGAAGTTTTCCGCCCTACTGCCGGGGTTCTCGCCAAAAGGTGATCGAGTCGCTGAGCGGTACAACCTGAGCGCCGGGAAAATAAAAGCTCAAAATGCGATCGCTCTTCCAACCGAGTTTGGCTAAATTATAAGAACCAGTTTGGCTCATCCCGACCCCGTGACCAAAACCACCCCCAACAAACGCATAACCTTTGAGGGTTTTATCGGGGTTATAAATCGGATCTAAGTAAAATAAAGTGCTGATCGGTGGGTAAAACGCATTCCGAATCTCATCCTTGTCAATCGTAATTGCACCCCGGTCCGTTTGCACCACCATTTTTAGAACTCGACCGGCTGGCGAGCGCTCTGTTACCTGCACAGTTTTAACTGTTTTAAAATTAGCCAAGGGACTTTGTTTCTTCTGAAAATATTGCTTCAGGAACTGAGCGATCGCTTCTAAGCTGGTTTCCTCCCGCCATCGAAACGTATCGGCCCCTGCTTCATTGAACCCCTGCTTTAGATTCATAAAGCGACGGAAATTTTGTTCATCTGCCAAACTTTGTTTAGACAAGTCCCACACATTCCCCGGCGCATCCACCACTGCTTGTAAATAGGGGCGTTCTGTACCTTGCCAGACATCACCAAACGGTGCAGTTACACCGCCACTTGCTGCTGAATACAAGGCATCAACCAGTTCCTGATTATAAGTCAGCACTTTGCCACGAGTATTGGCAATCGCACGGTCCGATTCTGGATAAACTTCACTCAAACCCTTGTAAACTTGGCAATTCACATCCGCGCATAGTTCATAACGATCGATCGCAAAGCGACGCACATTCCTGAGCGCATAAGTCCTCGCTAAAATTGCCTGAGCTTCGATCGAAGCATAGGGCGAAAAAGCTCCGATTTCGTGTGGCACTACTCCCCGTAAATAAGTTTCGATCGAAACTTCATTCACCAGTGTATAAGTGCCGTAGGCATTCGGCTGAAGTCGCAGGCTGCCACCGTAGAGATGAGCCTCTTTATGATTGGTTCCTGCGACTACCTCGATCGCATTTTTATCCGTCGTGACATCTAGTTCCTTGCGGTTGTAGCGGAAACCATTGATCGTCCAAAAGGGTTGAGGAGCTTGCTTGAGGATTGTAGTCTCTAAGTAAGCAGTTGAATAACCTTGAGCTTGTAGACTTTGCAACAGCCAGCGTCGCACCAGAGGAGTGCTATAAACCTCTCGCTTCGCCCATACTTGCCAGCGTTCCGGTTGAGCAATTTCAACTTCAATCCCTTTGGCACGCCACTGGTTCGCACTAGCTTCAGCACTTTCAAAACTGCGGTGACTGCTGAGAACCAGTCGTTCCTCTAGCTGCGGTTCCGCTAGCGGTTTCATCACCACTTCTAGCTTCATGCTAGTTGCCTTGACAGTTTCTTCGCCACCTTTACCACTTTTGAAGCGTAGAGTTAAGCGATCGCCTGGAGTCGCTTTCAAGGTCAATTGATCGGTGGGTTTGCTGCCAAAGCGTTGGACTATGCCAACTTTGATCGCTCGTTCCTGGGACGACTGAGCGAAACTAGAGGGAGCGGTCGCACTGAGGAGACACAAGACTACTCCCACTGTGCCAGGAATTAAGGTCAACCGCTTACGGAGGGAAGTTTGAGGGGACTGGGTAAGCAAAATTATCTACCTCCAGAGAGGCGAAATTTAGGCGTTTCGATTGTAGACTAGCACAGTTTTCTTGGGGATGGTCACAGGTAAAAGTTTAATTCCATTGGACTCACCGGAACTTGTACCGAGCTCATACCACTGGTCTGATCAGTCGGGTGTCTCAATCATTGCTTTCTCACTGCATCTGACGCACTGAACCTGTTGATGGCAGGATGATACTTGCCTGAGTCTGGTTTCAAAGGTTCAGGCTAACTTCTAGACCGGGATGTTTCTCCATTTAAGGGATGATGGCCTTCTCCAAGGGTTTCTGCCTCAGAAAATCTAGAGACGCTTCTCTTGTTAGCCTTTCTAGCTACCAGACTCCCACCATTTGCTATATTTCTTTAATTCATCCACTAACTGTGTATCATTAGATGCCGTTCTCGCGCCTGCTTCCGCCGCCCATCGCTTCAATCCTTCAATTTGTTCGCGGGCGATCGCAGCTAACGGCACGGTTTCTTCAATTGCCCTTAAAATATCTTCAACCGTCAAATCTTTCCGCTGTCCATTCACCACAGTTCCAAACGCGCGATACAACCCATCAATCACCACTTGCTCAATTTCCGCCCCGCTGAAATCTTTCGCGCACCTCGCGAGCAATCCTAAATCAAAATCCCGCAGTTTCGTAGGTCGCAACCGCTGCAAATGCACTTTGAAAATATCCTGCCGTTCTGCTTCCGTCGGCAAATTTAAAAAGAAAATTTCATCAAATCGTCCCTTTCTCAATAACTCCGCAGGCAAAATCCGCACATTATTGGCTGTCGCGACAATAAACACAGCGCTTGTCTTTTCCTGCATCCAGGTAATCAAACTACCAAACACGCGACGCGAAGTCCCAGAATCGCCATCGCTGCCGCTCATCATATTCCCAAATGCTTTATCAATTTCATCAATCCACAATACACAAGGCGCGATCGCTTCCACTAACTGAATCATCTGCCTCACACGACTTTCACTTTCCCCGACGATGCCCCCAAACAGTCGCCCCGTATCCAACCGCAACAAAGGCAACCGCCATTCATGGGCAATCGTTTTCGCAGATAAAGACTTTCCAGTGCCTTGAATACCAACCAGTAACACTCCTTTCGGGTTAGGGATGCCATAGCGGCGAGCATCATCCGTAAACGCATCTTGCCGCATCTTCACCCATTGCTTTAAATTCTCCAAACCCCCGACACTTTTCAGGGATTCCCTCGCGGTAAAAAACTCTAAAATCCCCGTTTGACGAATGGCTTGTTTCTTCTCCTCTAATACCCCATCAATATCTGTTTCATCGATTTGTTGTTTAGCGGCGAGAGCTTTCCCTAAGACTCGCTGTACCCGTCCCCGACTCAATCCTTGACAAGCTTTCACTAACTGTTCCCGCGCTAAACCGCTGACTTTTAATTTATCAGGAGCAACGAGCTGGGAAATCAGGGTATTAATTTCCTGTACGTTGGGCAATGGAAAATCAATAACAGTGACTTCTTCCTTTAATTCTTCTGGTAATTCTAGGGTGTGAGCCGTTAAGATTATCCTTTTATGGGTCCGCTTTAATTCCCGCGAGAGGTTCCGCAACTCCCGCACAATGGGAGCATTTCTTTCTGTATAGGGGAACTTTAAAACTGGGTGTAAATCTCGCAGCACAAAGATGCTATAGTCCTCACCCGCTGATGCTTTGCCAATCCGATCCAGCGCTGCCATGACTGAACCTTTAGCAGAGCCATTGTCATACCAACCGCGTACAATATCCCAAAGAAATACCTGGCACTTAGGCCCTAAGCGCCGCGCCACCTGAGCGATGACTCCTTCCACTGGCTCCTCTTCTACGCTGACCAAGTAAAGAAGCGGATAACGCGCCCTCATCATTAAATCAATCTGCTGTACCAGTGGCGCGTGGGGGTTGTTTTCGCCTCTAACGGCATCGTAGGCTCTGGGTTGCTGGGGATTTCCTGTCATTGATTTTCGAGGTCAATTTTAAGAGTTTAGACAGGGGATTTCCCCTACTAGCCCTGAATCAGGGGAATCTCAAGTTTAGTATTTTTCACAGCATCCTGCGACCGGGTTCTGAGCCTATGGTTTTTCGGCTGTCATACTCTGCCGCCATTTCCGCCACCGTCTGCCACTGACGAGCAGACTGCCTCCCAACATCAAACCTGTCATCGTTAGGGGTTCGGGAACCGGTTTTGGCTGCACTTGTTCCAAACTGCCGATGGTCATGTCGTCGAAAGCGAAATAATCTACTCCTTGGGCAGTATTGCCAAATATAACCTGATTAAATATTTCATTGGGTGCAGCAATCAAGCCGAAATACAGCACTCCACCTCCCGCCCCTTTGATGGTGTGGGGAACTGTCACAGTCTGCTGGAAATGAGTCAGAGTGTTGAGGAGCGTCAACTTGAGTTGGCCTTCAAAGTCACCAATGTCAACCCCGTAAAACCCGAAGGCTGCTACTGGTTTCGAGAAGCTAATGCCGAATTGATCGCTAGCTTCCCAGTACTTCTTGCCAGAGGTTGGGTAACGCCCCACTCCATTGGTGCCGTTGGGAACCTGATTGATATAACCATTTCCCTGTAGGGTGGCAGTACCAGCGCTGCCAAAGTTAATGGAGAGAGGAGCCTTCGCCTGGTTAGCATAACTTTCAAAGGTTTCAGTGCCCACGCCCACAAGGTTCGAGAGGAACTTGTTGCGGGCAGCGTCAGCGTTGGGAGTGGTGGCCAGGCGCACCGTTTCTCCCTTTCCTAAATCCTCACCGAAGTATAAGGAGAAGGCCTGAGCGGCTGTACCCATCCCGACTGTAGCGACTATTGTCAGTAGTGGGGTGATTAGGGTGGAATGGTGAGTAAATTTCATAACTAGGTCCCTGGCTCTGGGCTTTCAAGATCTCTGGTAATGAAAGGACTGTTCTTTGAGAAAAGCTATAAATCTTAAAAACTGAGGTTTAAAAGTCAATTTGTCTAGCAAATCTTTGAAGAATTTAGACCTCTTAAGTAAAATATCTCATTCTTAAAAGCTTCTGTCTAGTTACTTTACAAGATCTTTAATTAAGAGAAAAATGTTCAGTATTTTCTACAAAACGTTAAGTTCTTATCGCTACTGACTAACTTTACTTAGTTTCCTGACTCAGTTTCTGTATAACTACTAAGATAATTTTGCTTCCTATCTATTCTATATTATGTGGTTATACTGGGAAGAGACAGGGTCACAGATCCAAAAAAAAGCCACCTGAGCAGGTGGTAGTCTGGGTTGAGAGTGGCCAGGAAATCAAACCGGGTGCTTGGAGTTAGTGGCGATATTCATCGCCGCAGTCACCGATCAGTTGGAACAAATCCCGTGACTGTGACAAGATGTCCTCGATCTGCTGGCGATCGCTGGCATCAAGCCCTACATTAAAGATGTTCGCATTGTCTTGTATATGTTCTGATAAACTCAGCCGCGCTCCCACAATCACTCCAGCAACCGTCGGCTGGTCGAGGATATATCGAACTGCTACATTAGAAATGCTAACGCTGTGGCGATCGGCGATGGTTTTAAAGACATTTAACAGCTTTTGAAATAAATCCCAACCGCCCCAAGTATCGATCATATTTTTATACTTTCTCAAGCTAGCAGTATTGAGGGTTCCTAAAGTTGGTTCTGGTTGACCTAGATATTTTTCTGACAACAAACCCCCACAAACTGAACCATAGGGTAATAACTGAATCTCTTGCTCTTGGCAAAACTTTACCATCTGGACTAAAGGACGGCGATCGATCGCAGAAAACTGTACTTGATTTGAGACGATGCGGATACCACTCTCTACAATAATTTGTAGATGTTTTGTATCAAAGTTGGTTAAAGCCAGGTGCTTGATTTTTCCCTCTGATTGCAGCTCTGCCATATACTTAAGAGCATCCAAGTAGTTGCGATCCTGGTAATCCCACCAGTGAAATTGCATCAAGTCCAGACTTTCCACCCCCATCCGTTTACGAGAGAGATTGATGTTTTCTTCCACCCACTGTCTCGTCATTTTTGCGGGTCTTGGCACCCACTTGGTAAAAGCTTGTATGTTTGATAAGGCCTCTGGTCCACGACGGGCAACGAGTTGACGCCGGAACTCTCCGATCAAGTCTTCTGCGGGGCCATAATGGTCAGCGAGGTCCCAAGTCGTAAACCCTGCATCTAAGTAGCGAAACATCGCTGCGATCGCTTCAGCAGGGTTGATGCGACCGTGGGCACCAGAGACTTGCCACATCCCATTTAATATGCGAGTGATGGTCAGATCCGGTGTAAATTGCCACTTGCTAGAGGAAGGTAAGGAGTTCATTGAGTTAAAACCTGATAAGATTTTGATTGCTGCTCCCGCTTAATTTATAAAACTTTACATCAATCACCCTGGGAAACGCTACCGCTAGAGTCAGATCGTTCATCCTTTGCTACTGGTAGAAAGATTGTTTACTTAAGTTTGTAATAGAAAAGTAGTTACTTTCAAGTCAGTAAAGTTTAGTTGCAATCACTTGTAGTTCTGAGAGGAGGTGATACATTAAAGACATGAAGCGAATCCAAAGCTTCTACGACAGATACCACAGCGAAGTTCAAACACAATAGTAAAGGAGATAAAGACGCTGGTTCATTTCACATCTGTCTGCTTAGATAACAACAACACCCATCGGGTAAGCTGATATTTCCTCCACTAATGATAAGGGAGCTCTGCAAAGAATTGAATGATTCATTAATTGCAACTCTAAATCGAAGTAGCAACAAGAGGAAATCACTCGGCGACCAACGCTTGGGTGTTGTTGCCATTTGGGGGTTTTTTCCCACCTTAAAACCCTTTTGCCACTCCTTCGCCACGAGGATCGGCGGCTCCCTCCAACCAGCCATTCGGCGTCACCACCACCAAATTGGCATTCCCCCAACGATCGCGCTCTTGAATTTGATGCCCCCGCCGCCGTAACTCTGACAGCACCGTAGGATCGAACCCTCTCGGTTCCACCATCAGGCGATCGGGCAACCACTGCTGGTGTAAGCGAGGTGCAGACACAGCCGCCCCCGCATCCAGGTTGTAAACCAGCACATTGAGGATGAGTTGTAAGACGGTGGTAATAATTGTACTGCCCCCAGGAGCACCCACTGCTAAACGCAATTGACCCTGTTCCGTGACGATCGCAGGTGTCATACTAGAGAGAGGAGTCTTGCCGGGTGCGATCGCATTTGCCTCTCCCCCCACCAACCCGTATAAATTCGGCGATCCTGGCGCAGCGGCAAAATCATCCATCTCATTGTTGAGCAAGATACCGGTCCCAGCAGCGACCACACCCGCACCAAATCCCCCATTCACCGTAAAAGTCAAACTGACTGCATTGCGATCGCGATCGACCACCGTTAAATGAGTTGTCTCAGGAGACTCCCCGGCAAAGCGCCCCAGCATCTTAGCATCCAACGGCTTCACCTCCTGTGCACTCCGCGCTCGCCCCATATCAATTTCCTGACGGCGTTTGAGGGCGTAACGGCGACCGATCAGGGATCGCACCGGAACACTCACAAACTCTGGATCTCCTAAATACTCAGCCCGGTCTGCATAGGCAATTTTCATCGCCTCCGCCAACAAGTGCAAAGTATCGGGATGCTGCGGTCCCCACGCGGACAAATCTTCCCCCTCAATCATCTTTAAAATTTCCATTAAAGCAACTCCCCCCGACGAAGGCGGTGGCATCGAACACACCCGGTAGGAGCGGAAGTTGCCACAGATGGGAGAGCGCCAAATCGGGGTATAATTTTTCAAGTCTTCCAGCGTGATTAACCCCCCATGTTTCGCCATATCCGCTGCGACCGCGCGGGCAATGCTCCCTGTATAAAAACTTTGCGGATCTTGAGCGATCGCCCGTAGCACCTGGGCTAAATCTCGTTGTACCAAGGTTTCACCCACTTGATAGGGGTGACCATTGCGAGTAAAAATCTGTCGCGCGGCGGCATTTTGAGCGATCGCCGCCTGACGCATCTCCACCACCTTCACAAAGCGGGGACTCACCGGAAACCCCTTGGCTGCTAACGCGATCGCCGGGGCCACCACCTCCGCCCAAGGTAGCTTGCCATACAGTCGGTGAAGAGTCGCCAGTCCCGCCACAGTTCCCGGTACCGCTACTGCCAAATGTCCATCTAAACTCGCCCGTTTTAGGACTTTACCTGTTCGATCCAGGTACAGATCCCGCCTGGCCTGTTTGGGAGCTCGTTCTCGAAAATCGAGTGCTTGCACCTCTCCCGTCGCCTCCCGTCGTAGCAGCACAAACCCACCCCCGCCGAGTCCTGCTGAAAAGGGTTCCACTACTGAGATTGCTAAGGCTGTTGCTACCGCAGCATCGATCGCATTGCCACCTGTTTTTAACATCGCGATCCCGGTTTCGGTGGCGAGGGGATGGGCGGAAACCACCATCGCTTGTTGACTGCGTTCAGGTTTTAAGGTGGTGGGAGATGACTGTTGACATCCTACCAGGGAGAGAGATAGGACTGACCCATAGAAGCCAATATACACCTGACGACAGAGGAAGGAAACCATGTTAGAGGCGATCGCGTTTTTCGGTCGAAACATCATGGTGCATTCCTCCTAGCAGGCAATCTTCAACAAAGCTGAAGTCGGCTGATTGCAAAGTTGTAATCCTGTTAGGATAGCAAGATCCTTAAGCACCTGCCACTGCATTTGTCTCTGGATTGAAGGCGAAGACGATGCGATCAAATCTTCAGACTGGTTATACCATTTTGAGAGTTGAGGATTGACTCTTCATAGCTAACAGTGAACGATCGATCATCAGTGATGACTCAGCTCAAATCTGCCTGCATCAGAATTCTTCATCTTGCTACCCATTTCCGCCTATCTTCATGATGCCAATGCAATCGGAAACGATCGGAATCGGTCATCTTCAATTCCTTGTGAGTGCCCCTGCCATGAAATAAAGTTAAAATTTTCCAATCACTCACATTTTCGGTTCTCCCTCATCAAATTTGGTAACGCGATTCAAGCAACCAATCTTGACTCCTATCTTCCTGCTAAAATCGCCGTTGCTGCTGTCCTATCCACCGGCTTTGAGAATAAATAACCCTGTCCCTGCTCGCACTGTAACTCCTTCAACATCTCCAATTGTTCAGAGACCTCAATACCTTCAGCCGTCACATCCATCCCCAAACTGTGAGCTAAACTGACAACGGCGCGCACAATTTCCGCTTTTTCGCGATCGAGTGCCATGCAACTCACAAAAGAGCGGTCGATCTTCAAAGTATCAATGGGGAAATGATACAACCGATTCAAAGAAGAATAACCAGTGCCAAAATCATCGATCGCCAGTTGCACTCCTAAGGCCTTCAAATGACCCAACATCGAAATTGCCATATCTGCATTCTCCATGATCGCGCTTTCGGTAATTTCCAGCTTCAAACTGCCCCGAATATCTTGGGAACAGGGGCTTCCGAAGCATTCACGTTCTCTTAAAATTTCATCGACGCGCTCGATCAGATCCATTTGCATGAACTGTTTGCCAGAGAGGTTGACACTCATCATCAGTCGCCGATGAGAGGGGAATTGCGCTTGCCAGAGTCGCAATTGGTGAGTTGCTTCACGCAATACCCACCATCCCAGGGGAATAATTAACCCAGTTTCTTCAGCAATGGGGATAAACTCATTCGGAGAAATCAAACCACGTTCTGGGTGTTGCCAGCGCACCAATGCCTCAAAACCTGTAATCCGATCCGTGCCGAGATCGATGATTGGCTGATAATATAGACACAATTCTTGGCGATCGATCGCTCGCCGCAAATCGTTTTCTAACTGTAACCGGATCACTGCTTGGTCGTGCATGGTTTGGTTGAAAACGGCAAACCTAGCTCCCCCTTTCGCTTTGGCGCGATACATAGCAATGTCCGCGGCTCGTAACAGTTCCTGCGGTTGATCGCATTGCCAAGCTAAAACTGGCAGAATTTGATTGTAATCAGGCGAGAGCATACTGATTTCTGCCTTGTGTCGGCCGCCATCGGAAAAGGCAATGCCGATGCTAGCACTGGTAAACACTTCATTACTGCCAAGCACTACCGGTTTGTGTAGTTCCGTTTGAATCCGCTCGATCGCAGTGCGGACATAGTAAATAAAGCGGCGGCTTGATTGAAAATTGCTTTTGTCCGAGGCTGTTTCCTTCCCTGCAACCGGCTCCCATCGACATTCAGTTTGGCACAACAGAATCGCAAACTCATCACCCCCGAACCTCGCTACCATATCTACAGGGCTCATGCAAGCTTGGAGTCGTCTGGCGATCTCGGTGAGCAGCTGATCGCCTGCCTGGTGTCCCAAACTATCATTAATCACCTTAAAACGGTCTAAGTCTAAAAATAGTACCGCAAACTGCTGATCCGAGGATTGTTTCGCCTCAGCCATCACTTCCTGGAGTCGTCTCATAAATAAGGCGCGGTTAGGCAACCCAGTCAAGGCATCATGGAAGGCAGCGTGCAATAAAGTTTCCTCGGTTCGCTTGCGATCGCTGATATCGCGTTGAATGGCTAAATAATGACTAATCTCACCGTGACTATCGTGGATCGGCTCAATATGCCACCCGTTATAAAACTCTGTACCGTCTTTGCGGTAGTTAATCGCCTCGCCGTAAAAGACCTCTCCGTGGGTTAAATTGTATCGCAGTCGTTCCAACACGGCGGATTCTGTTTTTGGCCCTTGGAGAATGCGGGGTGTCTTACCAATCACTTCTGCGGCTGTATAACCGGTCATTTTGGTAAACGCAGGGTTGACGAAAACGATTTCCGGACCTGGCTGTTTAAGCTGAGTGGTGGTAATCAGAATAGAATCTTGGGCATAGTGTACTGCTGATGCCAATAGCCGCATTTGTTCCTCAGAACGGTGGCGCTCGATCGCTTGAGCGAGCAAGTTGGCGATCGCTTGCAGGAAGTGAATGTCATCCTGGGTAAACTGTCGCTGACTGGTACTGTGGGCAACCAACACCCCAAAATTTAGGGGATGGGAAGTGGTTATGGGTAAGGAAGAGGACTCTAAATTTGGCGACTCCTGAATCTCTGTTTCTGCTGCGAGGGCCGACAATTTCTTGGCACTTTGAGGGACGATCGCGCTAATGCCTGAACGCACGCCGTGAGCGTGCAGTAAAGGCGATCCGGCAAAGCGTGTTTCCGTCTGGAGGTCTGCCAAAATTACGGGTTCGTTCACGAGTAAGGTATAGTGGGCTTGAGTGTCGCTCTCACTACTCAGGATGACATGACCCACTAAGCCTTGCTGCCAGCCAACCCCTGAGATCAAACGCAGGGAAATACCGTCTGGTTGCAGTTCCCACAACTGACAATATTCAACTTCCAGGGTGCGGGCGATCAGTTGGACTGCTTCGTCTAGGAGTGCTGGCAATTCTGTTCCCGCGAGGGCTGATTGACCTAATTCCGCCACGGCTGCTTGTTGTCGCGCTCTGATTTTCAGTTCCGCATCGGCTTTGATACTTTCTGCTAAGTCAGTGGCGATCGCAATTACGCCCACTACTTGACCGCGGTCGCTATAGACGGGAGTGGCACGGATTTCATAGATCCACTCGCCGGCTCTACCGATCCAAGCTACCTCTTCTCCGGTCAAGACACGCTGGATGTTTTTGATTAGATCGCTATCCTGGCGATCGGATTCAAAGATGGATTGACCGACTAATTCTCCGGGTTTCAACCCCAACCG
Organism: Actinomycetota bacterium; assembly: GCA_050262755.1. Lineage (GTDB taxonomy): Bacteria > Cyanobacteriota > Cyanobacteriia > Cyanobacteriales > Microcoleaceae > JBLNEP01. Next base: position 15,832 of record JBLNEP010000190.1, read on the forward strand.
TTCCAGTCTTCGCCCTTCTGACAGAAGAAATCGTCCCTCCACATCGAGAGCATACAGAATCATGGGGGCATGGTCAATGACTGTAGCAAGCAATTGTAAGCTTTCGTGTAAATTCCACCACTCGGATGAAGCTGGCTGCAATTCCTGTGTTGATGGAAGAAGAGCTTTTCGTTGTCTTGTTTGCTCTGCCAGACTCCTCTGCATAGGTTTAACCTTATATCTTTTCAAATGAGGTAGTTGCATCCCCATGACCCGTAGGAAGCGTTGCGGTCCTAGTGAAGTGGGGTTGTCAGGTTATGATCAGAGCAGACCTCACCAAGCTCAAGTGAGCCGATACCATGACTCGCTCTTGCCAGTCTGTTCTCGGCCGATCGCTCAAAGCAATCTCTGGTGTAAGGTCAGGTAGGAATAGATGCACGCTTGACTGAAGGATGAGCGCAAGGCAGCACCGAGTCAGTCTTTGATTGTGTTCCCAACAATTCAGTTGACTTCTAGAGAAATGCTACAAAAAAATAAAGAAAAAATAAAGAATTTAAGGGTTAAGACTTATTTATGACTCTAATTTATGACAGAAAATCACCCAGGTTTTTTGAAGAGAATTTCTGTAACCGCTCGGTCGCCTTTGGCTCTATGTCTAACTTCGATAAAATCAAAGGAGTTGCTAGAGTCAACTGTCAACCGTTTTTTCCCTAGCTTTTATGGAGTGGCAAGAAATTTCCGGAAATTGGGTAATATTCCCTGCACGACCCAAAGCCATCCTGCATTTTTTGGGAGGTGCGTTTGTGGCAACAGCACCACAACTAACTTATCGGTGGCTATTGACAAGTTTAGCACAGCAGGGCTACGGAGTAGTAGCAACGCCGTTTGTGAATACTTTGGATCATACGGAGATGGCCCGTGATGTTCTCAACAAATTTGAAAATGCTCTCGATCGCTTGTCTGCAACTGGAATATTGCGGAAACGCTACCTGCCGATCTATGGGATTGGTCACAGTATGGGGTGCAAGCTACACTTGTTGATCGGCAGCTTGTTTGACGTAGAGCGAGCCGGCAATATCTTGATTTCTTTCAACAATTATGCTGCTCGCGACGCGATCCCAATCGTCGAGCAAATTTCGCCTGTGTTTAATGTGGAGTTTAGCCCGACTCCCCAAGAAACCAACCGCCTGATCCGCGATCGCTATCAAATTCGTCGCAATCTCCTGGTGAAATTTAGCAGCGATACCATCGATCAAACTCTGATTTTGACCAAGGTGCTGCAACAGCGTTTCCCGGATATGGTGACAGTGCAAACGCTGACCGGCAATCACCAGACACCCTTAGGTCAAGATGTAAGCTGGCCCATGGGTCAAATTTTTACCCCCTTTGATGCCCTTGCTCAATGGGTCAAACAAGAAGTCTATCGGGAACTCAACCAATTACAGCGGGTCATTTTGCTCTGGCTCAATCCCCTCTGCTGAACATCAGGGAACACAGGGTCACCCCTCAACCCCGATCGGTCTTAAGTCTCTTGACAAGTAGCCTTTTCCCCGTCCCCTTCCAACGTCGGACAATATTGTTTGACAATCAACAAACAGTTCCGGTTGTTGTCATCAGTACGGGTATAACTCAAGGTGTCAGCGATGTCTTTCATGAGCTTGAGGCCACGCCCTCCGGGAGAAAAAATATCGACTCGGTCAGATAAAGAGTTGATTTTTTGTTCTAAATCAAAGGGTGGACCTTGATCCCAGACTCTAATCTCCAAATGTTCTGGCAGCAGAGTCACTTCGATGTCCACCGACGTATTGGGCGGTAGTTCCCGGTGAGCGTGACGGACAGCGTTGGTGAAAGCTTCTGCCAGAGCTAATTGGCAGCGAATCCAAACACTTGTGGGAATGGGCGACTGGTGCAAGTGGGAAAACCACGACAAAACCTGGTCTAATTCGCTCAGACCTGAATTAACTTGAAGGTGAGCTTTGCCTGGCACTGGGGACTTGTCGGAACCGTTTAATTCAATCACACTGAGCCACTAAAGTGATAGCTATGTTTAAATCAAGTTTAAATCTAAATCAGACGAGACTGTAGACTCGCTTAGCATTTAACTCGACTGCTATTAGACTATACTCAATTGGTGCAAGCGTTTTGAGTGAATATCTTTTTGACGCCCCCCAGACCTTAAAAGATTTGTACTACCTAAGCGCCCATGTTTCAAATTCTGGTTATTGATGATGACACTGCTGTGCAAGAGCTGCTGCGAAGAACCCTAAAAAAACAGGGTTATGAAGTCACGGTAGCGAGTGATGGGGAAGAAGGAATTACACAGGCGCAAAAGTTGCGACCCGCGTTGATTATTTGCGATTGGATTATGCCACGCCTGACGGGGATTGAGGTTTGCCGCCGCGTCAAGGCTGATGCGAATCTGTCCACGACCCAGTTTTTCTTACTGACTTCTCTGGGCTCAGTTGCCGATCGCGTCAAGGGACTGGATGCTGGTGCTGATGATTTTATCTCGAAGCCGATTGAATTGAATGAGTTGCAGGCGAGAGTCCGAGCGGGATTGAGGTTACACCAGCTCAACCAAGATTTGCAGACGCAGAAGCGGTTGTTAGAGGCAGAATTGGCGGAGGCGGCGGAATATGTGCGATCGCTGTTGCCAGATCCGTTAGCGACACCGGTGGCGATCGAGGCGAAGTTCATTCCCTCTCGACAGTTGGGGGGTGATTGCTTTGACTATTTTTGGTTAGACTCCGATCACTTAGCCATGTACTTGCTTGATGTTGCTGGACATGGCTTGCGGGCGGCGCTTCCTTCTGTGGCGGTGCTGAATTTGCTGCGAGCACGCACCATTCCTAATATTGATTACTACCAACCTAGCGATGTTTTGCGGGCGTTGAATACGACTTTCCAGATGAGTTATCAAAATGATAAATATTTCACCATCTGGTACGGAGTTTATAACCGCCCTCAGCGGCAGCTTGTGTATGCTAGCGCAGGTCACCCGCCGGCAGTTTTGCTATCAGGGACAGCTACCAATTCCCCCCAAGTCAAACGCCTCAAAACCCCCGGAATGCCCGTCGGGATGTTCCCAGATGCCGAGTTTGCAGATAATACCTGCGAGATTGGAGAACACAGCACCCTGTACATTTTTAGTGACGGCGTTTACGAGATCCACCAACCGGACGGCAAAGTCTGGGGGCTTGATGCTTTCATTGAGCTGCTCACAACTTATAACGCTCTCAGCTCCGATCTGCTGGATCGCGTCTTAAACTACGTTCAAAATTTGAACGCTAAAGCTGCGTTTGATGATGATTGGTCTTTACTCAAAGTGAATTTTGACTGATGATAAAAGCGCCCTGGCAAATCTGCTCCTTTTTAGCAATAGACCCATCAGCAAGCAGTTAGTTGGCTGAAAGAATCTTGTGATTAAAGGCATCGCGGCTTGGAAAGATCTCGAAGACTCGATCCATACTGGTGAGTTCAAACAAGATTCTGATTTGCTCGTTAATGGAACAGACTACTAACTGGCTGCCAGCGGCCCGCACGGTTTTGAGTGCTAAAACTAAAGCACCTAAGCCGGAACTATCCATAAAGGTCACATCTTGAAAGTCTATTAACACTACATCGGCTCCCGCTTCCACTAGATCGCTAATCTCTTGGCGGAATTGACTGGCCTTAGTACCGTCTAAAATGCCAGAGGGTTGAATAACTTTAACAACAGGACTCATATTTTCCAAGTGCAATATCTGAATGATTAGCCAGACTACGCTAGTATAGCTGTCAGATGGACTTCTCTTCAAATGGTACTGGGGTTCGGGACTGGGTAGGGGTCAGAGCCAGGGGGCTGGAAGCTAGAGGATAGCGACAGCATCAAATCAATGACTCAATAGAAGTTAAAACTACTTTTTTAGTGGGCTTGACTGGATCGATCGACAGCGATCGAGCAGTTCAACTTAGAGAGTGGTACCCGAAGTGAGGCTTGGGGATGGTCTGGGTCGCAGCAGCAAGTGTACCTGACACTGGCAATGAGTCGATTGAAGGTAGTTGAGACTGAGAGTTCGTTTTTTTTATGGATGGAGCAGTCGCAGGGGGCTGACTTTGGCTCGGTAGAGGAGTTTTCCGGCTCGGCGATAGCCTTGGTAGCGCACTTTGACAGGTTCTCCGGGTTGAGCCGTTCCTTCCATTAGTTGGTGTAGTTGTGGGTCGTAAGGAATTTCGGCTCCGACGGTAGCGATCGCCTCGACTTTCCATTGTTGCACAAGCTGCTCTACAGGTCGCAGGAGGGGTAGAAGTTTCACCGCCTCTAATTGTGGATGTTCCTTGGCTCGGGCTGCTGCCGTTGGCCACTGCACCAGCCAAGGTTCCAGCGTTTGCAGAGCTTGTTGCTGAAATTCCTCTGTTAAGCTCTGGCACTGCTGTTCGAGCTGGGTTTGCAGGCGTTGATATTCTTCCTGGAGCGCTTTGGCTGTGGGTTCTGGGTCGGATGGCACGGAACCGGGCGCAAAGGTTGCTAGTAGCTCGGAGAGGGAAATTTGTAGCGCTTGGCTAATCTGAAGCAGGACCTCAGCTCGTGTCTGCAACGCTAATCCTCGTCGCAAGCGAATGAGTTGGAGTTCAGACACTCCTGCTTTCTGGCTCAGTTCCTTGACATCAGAAAACCCCGCCTGCTGCATCAAGCGTTGTAATGGGGCGGTGTAATCTGGAACTGAGTTAAAAATCATGATTGGCGATTGACAATGGGGGACTGGGGATGGGGGCTGTCTCTATTGATTGCTGAGAGCCAGCTTACCCATTCCCCATTGATGTTACTACTGGGCGGCAACTTTTGCAGGGGGGGTTGAGGTTGCAGCCGCTTCTGAGGTTTGCAGGTGAGCGTCTAAGAACCACAGCCGCTTGTCGATCGCCCGCGAGACTTCGGTATAGAGGTCGGCGGTATCTGCATCGCCTAGCTCAGCGGTTTTGTCAATCGCTTCTCGCAGGGATTTAGCGTAGGGTGCATAGCGATCGGCGAGGGCGGTGACGTGGTCTTTGCCATCCAGGATATCGAATGGATATTCTGGCAGCATTGAGCCGGCGGCCGCGGCGCGGGCAGTCCCAACTGCCAAACCGCCCAAAGCTGTGATCCGTTCGGCAAATTCATCAATGTATCCTTCTAGTTCTGTTGCTAATTCGTCAAAGAGTTCGTGCAATTGGTAGAAGTCCATCCCTTTGACGTTCCAGTGTGCTTGCTTGACTTGCGTTTTCAAGTCCAGCGTGGTTGCTACGGTTTGGTTGAGGATGCCAATGACTTGAGAACGAGTTTCTGTAGATAAGTCGATGCGACTGGGATGAAGGTGTTGTTTGTGGTTATTGTGAGTCATAGGTTTCTACCAAGTGAATTGTGAGTGTTACGAAAATCTTATAAGCAGAAGATTGAAGGTTCATCTGCTAAAAGGATGAGTTTGCTTATTGAGAGCTTTTCCGGGTTAGGCGAGGTGCATCTGCAAAACGGAGCGGGGTGCGCGACGAACTTTGCAACGAATGGTTTCTAGACCGAGGCGTTGACAAGCTTCATAGCGATGGCAGCCGGAGAAGCCGTAGTATTGACCCTCAACTTCTAGCACATCAATAGGTTCCTTTAAACCCTCCTGGAGGATGGATTCCATCAGAGCGGTTACTTTGGCTGGGTCGTTACCTCGTGGTAGGGGGCGACGAATTTTGCTGAGAGGGATCTCTTCTATCCTCATGATGTTTGGGGTCCTATCTCTTACTTCTTTTTAAATCATACTCATACCGACTTCGAGTTGCAAGTAAAAGTCAGGAAATTTTGATAATTAAGGGTTAAGCAGACTCAACAAGAGTTACGGGAGAACGAGGTGAAGCGAAAGGCGTTCTCAACTGAAGTTGTTCAGCATCGACTGAGAAAACCTTGACAAGTAGCAATGTGAAGCTTGATTGAGAGCAGTTTGCCACTGCCTCAATTAAGCTTCATAAGCTGATTCCGTTTTCCCTATTTCCCCTTTTTTTCTTTTCTTCTGCCTTTTCCCTAATCAATTATTGATGGGGGTTAGACTTCAATTTAGCAGCCATCATTTCTAACAAATTCTTTTCCCGTTGTAGCCTTTCTTCTAAAGCTTGAATTTGCTCTCGCCTTGCTTCAATTTCTAAAGAACGCCGAGATAATTCTTGACTCTGCAAGGTCAGAAATTGTCGCCACTCTTCCGCGATCGTTGCTTCCTGCTGCAAAAAATCTGGAGTAATGCTTTTGGTGAGATATTGTTGCACCAGCTTGAGGACCCAAGGAGTTGCATCTTGAATGCTAAAAATCTCGTGACTATCTGTGAGTTCAACTAATACTAATACGCCTTCACAACTCAGAAGATGAGTTGCTGATTCATAGGTATTGTTGTCAGGAAATGACAGCACTTTTCCTGAATCTAAATTAGCATTTTCTTCTGAAATTACAGCCCAGGTTTTGTCAGGTTTTTGGTAAGCCAGCAACCGCAGGGCTATTTGTCCTAGAATTCCTTCTTTATTTACCTGGGCTAGATATAGCATAGCGGTATTGTTTTCAAGGGGTAGGGGGGAGTTTTTCCACCCTACAAACAGTTAAAATTGGCTGAGACGATCGCGCAAAATTTCCGCTTGCTTTTCAGCTTCAGCTAATGTATTTTTCGCGCTTTCAACAACTTCAGGAGTAGCTTTTTCCACAAACTTAGGATTCGCTAACCGGGCTGATGTTGATTGAATTTCCGCTTGAACTTTGCTGAGTTTTTTCTCTAATTTAGCCCGCAAAGTAGCAATATCTACCACTCCCGCTAGGGGAATGAGCGCTTGCACAGTCCCGACAACTCCAGCAATTGTCTGCCCAAGATCGGTTTCTAATTTGGGAGTAATCGTTAATTGTTCTACCTTAGCTAAGTCTTTAATGTAAGACTCACCAGTCGATAGAATTTTCTGTTCTTTTTCACTTTCGCTTTGCAAGACTGTGGTGACTTTGACGCCTGGTTTAATATCCGCATCAGCCCGCAAATTACGAATTGTGCGAATTGTCCCAAACAGTAACTCGAAGTCTTGTTCTAGCTCAGCCTGAATCAGGGTTGGATCGGCTTCTGGGTAAGCTTGTAAAGCTAAAGATTTTTCTTCCCCGGTTTGAGTGAGGGTATGCCAAATCTCCTCAGTAATGTGGGGCATGAAGGGGTGAAGTAACTTTAAAATCCCTTCCAACACATAAGCTAGCGTTTGCTGGGCCACCTGCTTTGAATGGGCATCAGCATCTTTTTGCAAGCGAGATTTCACCAGTTCGATGTACCAGTCGCAGAAATCGCCCCAAATAAATTCATAGAGTCCTTTGGCTGCTTCCCCTAATCCATAATGGTCCAGGGAGTTGCTACTTTGCTGGATGGTTTGGTGATAGCGGGAAAGAATCCAGCGGTCGCACAACTCCAGCGACTCAGCCTTCGGTTCCCCCAACTGCTGCGGTGTCTGTCCCTCCAAATTCATCATCACAAATCGGGCGGCATTCCACATTTTATTCGTGAAATTCCGCGAGGCTTCTACCGTCGCTGATTCATGGGTTTTTCGATTATAATCGAGCCGGACATCTTGACCAGCCCCTGCTGTTTCCCGCATCAAGGCATAACGCAAGGCATCGGTTCCATATTTATTAATTAAAATCAGTGGATCGATGCCATTGCCAGCAGATTTTGATTGTTTTTTGCCGTTTTCATCCAGCATCAACCCATGAATGTACACGGTTTTAAACGGCATTTGTCCGGTAAAATGTCCGGCCATCATCGTCATTCTGGCGACCCAGAAAAAGATGATATCAAAACCAGTGGATAAGGTGGTGGTGGGGTAATAGGTTGCTAAGTCCGGCGTTGCTTCCGGCCATCCTAGGGTAGAAAACGGCCACAGTCCCGATGAAAACCAAGTATCTAGAACATCAGGGTCTTGTTGTAGCTTAACAGCTTCACCAAATTTTGCTTTGGCTTGTTCTAAGGCTGCTGCTTCATTTCTCGCCACCACAAACGGAGTATTATCTGTGATTTCTCCCCCAGTTTCACTCACAACATACCAAGCGGGGATTTGATGACCCCACCATAATTGTCGGGAGATGCACCAGTCTTTAATTTTTACTAACCAATCTCGATAAACCTTGGTCCAGCGAGATGGCACAAATTCAGGTTGATTGTGTTGATCGAGAAAGTCTAAGGCTGCATCAGCCATGGGTCTTGTCTTGACAAACCACTGAGTTGATAACAACGGTTCTACGGGAACTTTGCCGCGATCGCTATAGGGAACCGTGTGCTTATACTCCTCAATTTTCACCAAAAAGCCATCAGCTTCTAGCTGCTTAACCACATTCTTGCGGGCAGCAAATCGGTCTTGTCCCTGGAACGGTCCGGCATTTTCATTTAAGCTGCCGTCCTTATTCATAATATTGATAAACGGCAAGTGATGGCGCTGACCCATTTCAAAGTCATTGGGGTCATGGGCAGGGGTAACTTTGACGCAACCAGTTCCAAATTCAGGGTCAACTAATTCGTCAGCAATAATTGGAATTTCCCGCTTCATAATCGGCAATGTCAGGGTTTTTCCAATCAAATGCTTGTAGCGACTGTCATTAGGATTCACTGCTACCCCAGTATCACCTAACATGGTCTCTGGTCGCGTTGTTGCGACTTCCACATAGCCACTGCCATCCGTTAAGGGATAGCGGAAGTGCCATAAATGACCGTCTACTTCCTTATTTTCTACCTCTAAATCTGATACGGCTGACTGGCTTTCGGGACACCAGTTCACGAGGTATTTACCGCGATAAATTAATCCTTCTTCGTAGAGTCGGACGAAGGCTTCTAATACCGCTTTTGATAAGCCTTCATCCATTGTGAAGCGTTCCCGCGACCAGTCGGCAGACAAGCCGATGCGACGGAGTTGATTGACAATCGTGCCACCAGATTCAGCTTTCCACTGCCATGCTTTTTCTAAGAATCGATCGCGGCCTAAATCGTAGCGTGTTTTTCCTTCTTCTTTCAGTTGTTTTTCGAGGATGGTTTGCACCGCAATGCTGGCATGATCGGTGCCCGGAAGACAGAGAGTATTGTCGCCTTTCATCCGATGATAACGGATGAGCGCGTCAATGAGGGAGTTATTGAAAGCGTGCCCCATGTGGAGGCTGCCAGTGACATTGGGGGGTGGAATTACGATGCAGTAGCTTTTGCCACCTTTTTCTGGTTCAGCTTTGAAGGTTTGGTGGTCTTCCCAGTATTGTTGCCACTTGGCCTCGGTGGCAAAGGGGTCGTATTGAGGAGGTAGGTTTGGGGTCATCATTACAGGGTGGAGGTCTTACATTAAGATTTTGCCATAGGTTTAGGAGAGGGAGTTGAGGAAAAGAACCGCAGAGGTGGTTTAGGTGTCATTTGACTTGGCTGTAGTTTTCACCATAGGTGGTATCTCTGCCATATAACCTTGTAAATTTCCCCGTCAAATTTTCCAGGGTTTCTCTCACTTGCTTGGAAGTAATTTGATTCAGCGGTACTTGAGACCGATGCGCGATCGCAGCCGCAACGCCAACTCCCTGACCTTGGTAAATATTCACGGTGAGAATCCGTCCTACGGATACCGCTAAGCCAACATATCCTGAGGAACGACCTACGATGCCTAAGTTATTTACTTTAGTAGCCAAAGCATTCTCGATACCAAAATTATAGATGGGCAGGGGAGGGATTTTTAGAGATAAGCCTTTGACACCGCCTCGTAAATCAAAGTCGTAAGAAAAGCTGCCGATCGATTTTTCGGGTTCGGTGCCTCCTTTGATAATTTCTTCACCGGTTAAGGGATCGACGACATCGCGGATATTCACGCTTTGTCTGATATAAATTTCTTCTGGCAGTAATAATCTGACATCTTTTCTGGATATTTTTTGCAGCCAAGCTTGAATGGATGACATTTCTTGTACCATTTCAGGAGTTGGCTTCCGACCAGTTGCTTCGAGTTCTAAAATTTTATCGACAGGGTATTTAAAGAGGAAGCCATTCCAAGAGAGGGATTCATCTTTATGGATGCAAACATTGGCTCGATCAAAGAAGAATCCGTCTTGAGTGAAGGGCTGATTATGTGCTAAATGGTAAGCGGCTCCTAAGGCTACGCTTCTGAGCATATAACCATCGGGATAAGGTTGATAAATAGGACTGCCAAAATGTTTGAGCCAGAATTCTGCACCCAGTCGATCTTGAGATTTTTTGATGCTTCTTTGAATTTTATCCATCAAGCGCTGGTTATAAAAGATGTCGCTTTCAATGTTTCTCAGATCGGAAATACTCAGGCCAATGATGGTGGGAATGATAGAAACTGATAAGGTATCATTTCGCAGTTTGGAATTTTGGGATTCATAGCCTTGATAATAAGCTAAACCAGCTTTCCGGGCGAGTTCGGCGTCTTGAGTGGCGTCAATATAGGAGTTAGCTTGGATACGGAGATTGCTATCTTTGACTTCAACATATTCAATTTTTTGATTGGCAACATAGGGAGTGAGTGTTGAGCTGGAAATCACCTTAACTCCAGCTTCTGCTAACATTTCTCTCAGCGCTCGATCGGCTGTTTTTGCTTCTAGGCAAGCTTCTAAAACATTGGCTTTATCTAGAAAATTAACGAAACATTGGGCGTAGGGTTCTGAATACCAAGCAGGTATTTTGTCAAGATCAACATAAGCTAAGCCACCCCGAGTTAGTACGCCGCCTAAGAAATCGCCGGGATGATTTGAGCGTACTAAAGCAACTTTTCCCTTAGGACCTAATCCTTTTTTTGCCCAGATGGCGGCACAGACTCCTGGCACTTCATCTCCGTAGATCACAACATCATAGTTTTGATAGGAAGTGGGTTGGGATGAGGAGGCAGGAGTAGCAAGGGAGTTAGAGAGGATATTGGTTTGTACTGTAGCACTGGCTTGGTTAGTTTTGAGGAGAGTGCCAGCGATTTGTTTGATAAACTGAGAGTCAATGAAAAGTTTTAAACCCACGCATAAGATGATGATTCCGCCTAATTTTTTAGCTGTAGAACTCATTCAGTTGACTCGTTAATGACTTTCGAGAGAGCTGAATCGGCTCTTTCGGGTTTACCGAGTTGAATATACCACTTTTGGGCGATTTCGGCATCAATTGAGGCGGTTATAGAAAATTCTTTGACCGTTGGCCGTTGGTACTTTTCCATTCAGCGGAATAGTGGCGATCGCAGGGGAGCGATCGCTCTTTTCGGGGGGAGGTAGGGTGAGATCCGTGGGTAGTTTCGGCTCCCCGCTTCCCATTTGGCTGGGAATGTGATATAGGAAGGGGTGCGATCGCGCCTTGGATGTCTGAGGAAGGGCGATCGCGTAAAATCAGTTAAGCAATGATTAGCAACAAGGGAAACGATGACTAAACCGACGATATTCATAGAGAGAGAAATAGGCGATGATGAAATTCCACCGAAAGGACACTTACGGATAGCAGACATTAAGGTGCTGCCTGAAATGCAGCAACGAGCAACAGTTATGTCTATTGAAGATATAGAGAAGCCTCCTCCAAAGGATTGGCTAGAACACTTAACCAATAAGCTGTGGGTTAGCCGATATCAAAAAATGCTTACGGTAAACGATCCGCCACCAGTAACAGTTTATCAAGTTGAGCATGAGTTAATTTTAGTCGATGGATTTCATCGACTTTATGCCAGTATTAAAGCAGGACGGGCAACAATTCCAGCCATTGTTATGGAAGGTACAAAAAAACAAGCTTATTTAGGAAGCTGTCAAGCTAATTCTTACGATAGAAATTATACATCTAGCTATGATGAACCCTGTGCTTTTTTTACTTTATACCACTACAATAAAAAATACCTTAATAAGAAGGTAACAGAAATAGCAGGTTTTTTTAGTATGAGAGATAATAAAAATATCCGTCAGTGGTTGTCTAGATAGGCGGCCAGCAATTCAAAAACCTTGGCAAGTTAAACTCATAGTTGCCTACGCCATACGCTCAAGTGCCAGAATGCCATTTTAATCTACCCCCAGCCCCTCAAGAAACCACTCGATATCGACAACACTAATGATATTAAAGTTCGCAGCCTCACATTCTCTCTCAATGGCGACTTAGAACAAGCTGGACAAACCTTCTTATCCTCTCTGTTTCCTTCCTAACACCCTCACCTCACCTTCCTCCTCCACAAAAAAAGAGGCGCGATCGCGCCCCCCAAAACACTCATTTCCTAGTTTTAAACCTGAACAGCTATCTTCGCTTCCTTCGCTGTCAACTTCTCGTAAGTTGCTCGCATCTTCAGGCCCGCTAACACTTGGAACAAACCAGTGCCATTATTGGAACCCGGATACTCCCGGTGCTGAAGCAACAAGTGAGTCAGTTCTCCTTCATACTTGGTAGAAGTCTTACTCAAATGCTTTTCGATATAAATTACTTCTTCCAAATTCTCGAACTGACCGTCCACTTCCAGAATCGAGACTTCGTTGCCGTAATAACTGTCCGGCCCGTAGTACATCTTAATTCCCGGATAAGAACAAGTTAACTTGCGACCGCAAGGAACCCAGTTAATGGTTGAACCTTCGTCAAACAAATACGCCGGTTCAAAATTCGCGATCCCTTCGCGCTGGATCATCTGCACCCGCAGGACCTTGCGCTCTTTGTCCTCCTTGATCAACTGAGTCGGCAGAACTTGGATCACCACATCTGCAAATTCTTTTTGCGGGTCGATGTAGGCTTGAAAGTCCGGTTTGCGAGCGTTGATGGCAAAAAGTACATCTTCATAGCTATGGCCGCGTTCAGACATATCGCGCTGGATTTTCCAGGCAATCTTCACCTCGTCACTAATATCGAGGTAAACGCTGAAATCTAGGAGCGATCGCACCCGCTCATCATACAGCGGGTGAAGTCCTTCAATCACGATGATATGATTCGGTTCCACCCGCTCTGGTGGATCAATCATGCCGGTTTCGTGGTTGTAGATCGGCTTGTCGATCACCTGACCATTTTTGAGCGCTTTGATTTGCTCATACATCAGGTCAAAATTGTTGGCTCTGGGGTCAAGCGCAGTAATCCCCGTTTCTTTGCGCTGCTTGCGATCTAGACAGTGGTAATCGTCCAGGCAGATCACCGTTACGAAATCTTCCCCAAACAAATCTGTCAGTCGGCGCAAAAATGTAGATTTCCCGCAACCGGAATCTCCGGCAACGCCAATTAAAACCACGCGATCCGGCTTAATGGTCATAGGTTCCCTCTAACGAAAAGCACTGTTTACTAACTCTAGGCCCGATTCCACTTTCATTTCAGCCCGCAGGTGGCAACTTGGGGCTGGAGAGCGGTTTTGCTACCCCTAAGGATCAAGCAAAAACCAGCATACAGCAGTCTGCTGACTGCCGACTAGGGAAGACCTAAACAATCTTCAAGCTAAGTAATTAATACTAACTGTAAAGGCAAATTTTACCAAAATAGCGATTGTCCTACAACTTTTCTAAATTTATGAGTTTGGGCGGACGCAAGAGCAAAATCAGGGAGTCAGGCAGAAGGGGAAAATACACCAGTCAGGTAGGAGCGATTGGGGGAGTCCCCCCTGTCCGGTAAAATAATGGGAGTGCATAGACCACAATAGCTGAGCCACACTTGACACCAAGCTTAATGGCGCAGGCGAGCAGCGCGACAAATTGGTGAAGAGGGTTAAGAAAAACGTAAATTGAGTCTATCGTCACAGTCTCTCGGTTGATAACTCTGTATGGTGATGGAAAAGCAACTAATGTACAGCCCCAGCTTATCTGGTGTGACTGCCAATTCAGTATCTGGCAGCCGCGTCTTTGTTTACGAAGTGGAAGGTCTGCGTCAAAACGAAGGCACTGACCAAGCAAACTACCCGATTCGCCGTAGTGGCAGCGTGTTCTTCACAGTCCCCTACGATCGCATGAATCAGGAGATGCAACGAATCACTCGCATGGGTGGCAAGATTGTCAGCATCCGACCCTTAAACGGCGCTTATCCTGAAGCCAATGGTAGCAAAGCCGTCGCACCAGCAGACAGCGGTCTACAGGGTGAGAAATCAGGAGAACCTAAGCCTATGACTCAAGCAAAGGCAAAAGTTGACATCCCCGTCAATATCTACAAGCCAGCTAATCCTTATATTGGCAAGTGCATTTCGACGGAAGAACTTGTAAGAGAAGGCGGGGAAGGTACAGTCCGTCACATCACCTTCGACATTTCCGGTGGAGACTTACGCTACTTGGAAGGTCAAAGTATCGGCATCATTCCTGCCGGTACCGATGTCAACGGCAAACCCCACAAGTTACGCCTCTATTCCATCGCCTCGACTCGCCACGGGGATAACCTCGACGATAAGACTATTTCTCTGTGTGTCCGTAGGCTAGAGTACAAGCACCCCGAAACCGGTGAAACGGTGTTTGGTGTTTGTTCCACCTACCTAACAGCGCTGCAACCAGGAGATGAGGTGAAAATCACCGGTCCTGTGGGCAAAGAAATGCTGTTACCCGACGACCCAGAAGCCACGATTATTATGATGGCAACTGGTACTGGAATTGCTCCCTTCCGCGCTTTCCTATGGCGGATGTTCCTAGAAAATAACCCAGACTACCAATTCAAAGGCCTCGCTTGGATGTTCTTTGGCTGCGCCTATACTCCCAATATTCTGTATAAGGAACAGTTGGAAGAATTGCAGCAGAAGTACCCCGATAATTTCCGCTTGACTTATGCCATCAGTCGCGAACAAAAGAACGCTCAGGGTGGCAAGATGTACATCCAGAACCGAATTCAAGAAAGCGCTGATGAACTATGGGGTTTGGTTCAAAAGCCAAATACTCATGTTTACATCTGCGGTTTGAAGGGAATGGAAGGCGGCATTGATGAAGGAATGTCGGCGGCCGCTGGCAAATTCGGTGTCAATTGGTCTGAGTACCAGAAGCAGATGAAGAAAGAACACCGCTGGCACGTTGAAACTTACTAATTCAGTCGCAGGATAAATTTTTTTGTAGGGTAGGCGATGCCTGCCCTACACTTTTTTGAACCCTGTCGCTGCTTCTCCTAGCGAGCGCTTAAAAATCTACCAATAGATAGATGTTATTTTGGCTCAAAAAAGCTTTCTATGGGGCAATAGATTCTGGAGGACAGTAATGGAAGCGAAAGAACTACTCAAACGCTACGCCTTAGGTCATAGGAATTTTCTCAACGTCTACCTGATGGGACTAGACTTGAGCGGAACGAATTTAAGTGGGATTAAACTCGCTCATGCCGAAATCAAAGACACGAACCTCAAAGGAGCTAATTTAAAAGAGGTGAGTTTGGGATGGACAATTCTTGATGGATGTGACTTAGAAGATGCCAACCTGGAAGGGGCAGCAGTAGAAAGCTGCTTCTCGACAAATTTGAAAAAAGCCAACCTAGATAGATGCTACTTCTTGTCCGAAGGTCGTATGGAACACTGCAATTTAGAAGGTGCTACCCTGCGACAAGCCCGATTTCAAAATTTTACCATTGAAAAATCAAATTTGCAAAACGTCGATCTCCAAGGAATGGCAGGATTTGGCTTGACTTTGATTGATGTCGATCTCCGAGGGATGGTCAATTTTGCCTCCCCAGCCTTGAGAGATATTCATCTTCACAATACCATTTTACCGAATGGGCAGCTTATCCGCGAGTGGCAGGGTGATGGAGCTGGATTAAGGAAACTGGAAACAAAGACAGCTATCTTAGAAAAATTATAAACGGTGCGGATGGGAATGAAAAACTAGACACCCATTCCCAAGGACCGTGACTGTTTAAAATCCGTTGAGAAATGCTGTGGTAAAGATTTCTGCTATTAGCTCTTTCAAGTAAGGCACAGATTGACCTTTGGCGTCTGATATCGCTCCTCGCATTGTCCCATTTAATAGCTACATGAAAACGCCTCTGAGTCAATTCCCAACTCCACTGTGATTAATTTCTCAGCTAACTGCTGGGTTCATTTCTATTGCCATTTCGATTCCCTGACAATTCCGATTGTAATAAATTTAATAGAACCCCTCTTTGCTTTCGTTAAAATTCCACTCTCAACTAGGCGTTTACCCAAACAGTTATTCACTTAATTTCCTTTAAGATTTTATTCTTATGCAATGATTTTTCCCATTTTTGATATCATAAATTCAGATTGAATTGATGTTAATTAAAGAATTTTTTTCCGAGAAAACCCAAAATTAACTATTAGTTTTATTATCTAAATGAATAGACTAAATTTTATAGATTTTTATTAATATTCATGATTAAATGGTTTAATAATAATGAGTAGATCGGGGGCTGCGGTCATTGCGGTTTCTATCAGAGATTACTCTGGAATCAAGAATACTGAATGCCCGATTTTATCCTAATAACCCAGGAATATTCTACAATAGTTGTGAGTTAACAGAATTTCTACGAGTCAAAGACGTGGCTATTAAAATCGGTTTGCTAGGATTAGGGACAGTTGGCGGAGGGACAGCCGAAATATTGCTGAGTTCTGAAGGCCGCCACCCCCTGTTGCGAGAATTGGAAATCTATCGCGTGGGAGTGCGAGATATTTCTAAAACTCGCTCTTTACAATTGCCAGACAATGTGGTGACAACAGACCTAGAGGCGATCGCCACTGACCCCAATGTTGACATCGTGGTAGAAGTGATTGGGGGGTTAGAACCAGCGCGATCGCTGATCCTAAAAGCCATTGCTCATGGCAAGCACGTCGTGACTGCTAACAAAGCAGCGATCGCTCGCTACAGCGAAGAAATTTTTGAGGCTGCCAATCAAAAAGGCGTTTATGTCATGTTAGAAGCAGCCGTTGGTGGCGGCATCCCCGTAATTCAACCCCTCAAACAATGCTTAGGGGCAAACCGCATTCAAACTCTAACCGGGATCGTTAATGGTACCACAAATTACATCCTAACCCGGATGCAATTAGAAGGTGCAGACTTTGCTGAAGTTCTCGCTGATGCTCAAAAATTAGGTTACGCTGAAGCTGATCCGACGGCCGATGTGGATGGATTAGATGCTGCGGATAAAATTGCAATTCTCGCCTCCTTAGCCTTTGGTGGACGCATAAAATTAGAGGATGTTTATTGCGAAGGCATCCGCAACGTCAGTGCTGCTGATATTGCCTATGCTGAAAAACTAGGATTTGTGATTAAATTGTTAGCGATCGCGCACCGCGATACTCTCACAACCACAGAGGATGAACTCCTCTCCATTCGAGTTCATCCTACTTTCGTCCCCAAAACCCATCCCCTTGCCAGCATCAACGGCGTTTATAATGCTATTTTGCTAGAAGGAGAACCGGTTGGACAAGTCATGTTTTATGGACGAGGGGCCGGGGCCGGTCCCACAGCAAGCGCCGTTGTTTCCGACATTTTAAATATTGCTGCCATTCTCAAAACTGAAACAGTCCCGATCCCCCATCCTCTCCTGAGTTGTAGTCATCAACACTACTGTCAAATCGCTCCGATGGAGGAACTTGTTACTCGATTTTATGCCCGCTTCTTAACCAAAGATCATCCTGGGGTGATTGGTAAACTGGGAACCTGTTTCGGAGCTCATCATGTGAGTTTAGAATCCGTTGTGCAGACTGGAATTCACGGGGATTTAGCAGAAATTGTGGTAGTGACTCATGATGTCAGGGAAGGTAACTTCCAACAAGCTATTTTAGAAATTCGTAGCATGGAAGCAATTGATAGCATTCCTAGCTTATTGCGAGTCCTCTAAGAAACTTTGCAGCGAAGGTAGAAGCCAGAATTTTTTTCCTTCTCAACTTCTACCTCCTTGCAATTATTCTAAAGTGGCAACGGTTAAAACCTGGGGAGGGGAAGCATCTGGGGGATAAAGAAAATCGACTTCTACCAGTCGCCTCTCACCGGGTTTCATTGCTAATTTGACTAACGGTTCCCCCTGCTGTCCCCGTCGCTGCATTAAATGTACATAGCGAGTTTGGGGAATTTGGCGATCGTCTGTGTAGCGCAACCGCAGAGTCCCCCGGAAGAAAATTTGAGGATTGGGTGGTTGTAAAAAACTTAACCCTCCTGAGATTAATCGATCGGTTTTAAGGGGAGTTTGTAAGGCGATCGTTACTGTTTGCGGGATGGAAGTTGGATTGTATAAAGGTAAACTGAGGTTATATTCAATGCCATAATTGCCATGAGCGCGGTAGGCTGTATCTGGATAGCGGACGAGCATTTGAGCGCTTTGGACTTGTTGAGTGCCTAGCATCCCGCGCGGGAGGGTACTTAAAGCGTAGGAAAAAGCTTTTCCAGGTTCAGGAATGGTGAGGTTGGGGGAACCAGGAGTGTCAACGAGATGCGATCGCCACTGAGAACCCAACGCTACGCCTGCTACTCTCCCATAAATCACCCGATCGGTTATGCGATTCGGTGGGGTGGGAATGCGATCGCGCGGTCCCGATAACTCATCATTGTTTAATACATTCTCCCATTCTTCCAGAGTGGGTGCACGTTCATTTCCCTGCCGATCCACAGGGGCAAACATCGCCAAACTCGCGAGATAAACCTTACCAGAACTCCGCAACCGTATCAAGGTAGAGCGACCATTCAACGGCGGTTTTAACTCCCGCACTGGGATAGGATGATTCATTAACAGTTGACTTTTTCCAGGCGGAATGATTAACTGAGGGGGAAAATCAGATTGTCGCTTTCCTCTTAAAATATCACTCATCACGCGACTACCAGGTCCAGCATAAACAGTTCCCTCAGCATTGTCTAAATAAGGGGGTAATTCAATAAACGGGGCATCGGGTTGACTCAAATAACTCGCCGCTTGTAATACATCCACTTTCACAGGTTTTGTATCTGGATTGTAGAGAAGAATTCCGAGATACAACGTGCGTAAATCCTCAGCAGATCCCTTAGCAATATGATGAGCAAAAATATCAAACCGTCCCTGAAAAGGAAAGTTTAAATGGGCGGCAGGAAAGCGTTTTCCGGTTGGTGGGAAAGTTGATAGTAAAATTCCTTCTTTGAGAATCAATTCGGGGCTATTGCTGTTAAAAACTGGCACTAAATCTAACTGTCCCGTTAAAGGGCGTACCTCTTGAACTTGGATAATTTCCTGAGGGGATGGCGTAGCTTGAGCCAGCAGTAAGGTTAAGAGAAAAGGTAGCATCATCATCCTCGTTGAGCAAGCGTGACATTTTCCTTGAGCATCGAGAGGGTCGAGATAGGGAAAATCAGCCCTCGCGACTGGCACATTGCCAACGCTCAGGAGTGCCACGGTTGTGAACACGGTTAGTAACTTAATTCATAGCTGGGATGAAAAAATATAAGTTTTGTTATAAAAAAGTCTAAAAAGACACTATAAATTGCTTGACTCTAGCTGGTTCAGCCTTACTTTCCCACCTCGCTAACGACTAGAGGCAGATTTGATGATGGTTTGTTCTACCCTAAAGCACCGTTCATCAAAGCATCAACGAAACTATTCCTGAAGATTGGCTAAAAATTGGCTGTTACGATCTAAGCTGAGTCAGCCCTCTATAAAACGCTCCGGGGTTCATAGAGATGAAAGCAACTAATACTAATATCATTGCTCATCAAGCGGCTCGATTTTTAAAACTCGCAGGGTTAGCGATGATTTTAATCTCGCTGCTTGATTTGGCTTTGCTACCAATTCCACCGAAACTAGAGGAGCTAGAGTGGAGACTCAATTTGACGAGCCAGATCGTTGAGCGCGGGATTGTACCCATGTTAGGGATGGCATTGGTGTTTAGTGGCTATGGCTTTGAAAGTTTAGCTGCTCTAGCCAACGTGAAGCGTCCCCCTTGGAAAAATATCAAATTGTGGGTGTTTACCCTCGCAGGCTTTTTGGGTTTAATTTTCCTATTGCTAGTTCCCCTTCATATCACTACAGTTCTGGCTGCTAACCGCCAAACCAGCGATCGCATCAATCAGGAGACACTCCAAGCTCAAAAACAGTTAGAGGAACGCTTACAGCAGCAGCAAACTCTCATCAGTAACTTGCTCAAAGATAACCAGAAATTGGATGACTTAAGTACAACCAATCAACTCACCAAGGCGCAATTAGCTCAACTGCAACAGTTTAAGGATAACCCCAAAGCTCTTAAAGCTCAAACTGATTCCCTTCGTTCTAAACTCAAAGCAGACATTATCAAGCGCAAGCAAGAAGCTTTGCAGCGTTCAAAATTAGGAACGATGAAATCGATTGTAAGAATTGCAGTTAGCAGTTGGCTATTAGCAAGTTTTTATCTTACGATTGCCTGGACGGGATTTAAAAGTAGAGAGACTTCTCAAGTGCTGCGACGATCGAACCAGCTAAGATGAACTCCTCGAAAAGCTTTCTCTGATTCTCCTCAGAAAAGTATCTACTACTTGACGGAACCTACTAGCATAATTCCTCGTTAAATCTCAAACATAACGAGGAGGTTTCATGGAGACAGGAAGCATTCTCTACAGGAGTGGTTAGTCAGGAGGCAAGAATTAACAAAGGTATGGAAACAGATGTTAAAAACCTAACACTTCCTTTCCTTCTGCCTGACCTCACCGATCGGGATCGATATCACCCCACTCATACTAGCCCAAACTATTCCCCTCCTGTCCGTAAGCTTGCCAAGCCAAATCTACCAAGCCATTGACAATGGCCACGGCCACCACCGCACTCCCCTTACGTCCCTCAATCCGAATGTGAGGAATCATGGAATCGTGCAACCGTGACTTGGCTACGTCCACCCCCACAAATCCAGAGGGCGTCCCAATCACCAAAGCGGGTCGAATTTCCTCTGCTTCAATCAAATCGACAATAGCAGACAAGGCTGTTTGAGATTGACCCACCACAAAAATTGCTTCTGGATAGCGTCTGGCTAAAGTTTCGATTCCCCAAGCAGTACGTGTTTTTTCCTTTTGAGGACGAGTGAGAGCATCCATCGAACAATACACCGGATTGGCGAAAGTATTTTGGATCTGGGGAGCAATGCCCACCTGCACCATCGGCACATCAACGACAATCGTCGTTCGAGCTGCCAAAGCTGCTGCACCCGCCTGCAAAGCGTGATCGGAAAAACGAATCAGAGACTTATACTCAAAGTCTGCGGTAGCGTAAATGACTCGGCGGACAATTTCGTATTCCGCCGGTGACAAGACATGATCGCCGATTTCGCGATCGATAATTCCCAGACTCTGGGCATCGGTTACGTGCCATTCCATCTGAATAGCTATCACCTATGAGCTTCTAGCTATCAGCTTATCAGGAATTGGAAGATTGGACATGGAAAATTCTCCGAGCGGGGAAGGAAAGGAAGAAGGGAGAGAGTGGAAGGGTTCCTCCTGGCTGCTTGTATCTCAGGGATTTCCCCTTCACTTGCATTCTGAATCTCGACCGGAATTTTAGGTTTCCGGGGCAGAAGACTGGTTGAAGGCAGGAGTCAGATAAGCAGCCAGTGCGCCGATACAGAAACCTGCTACATTCCGAATCAGGGGCAACCACTCTGTAGTTCGAGAGATCACCGGACCAATGCCAAAGGCGACAAACAAGATGCCCCAGAGGGGAGAGAAAATTAAAGCCCACTGCCAAGCGACAAGCTGTCCAGGTTTGCGGGGATGAGCGGCAAACCCACAGATCACCCCGCCAAGAACTGAGGTAATGAGGGTCAGTATCCATTGTTCTCGTGGCAAACCGGGGACGACTCGACAACCACCTTGGCGCAAACAAGTTTTGATCGATTCTAATGATTCCAGGATAGATTGGTCTTCACCGTTATCACGCACAAAGAACTGATTGCCGTAGCGAGTTTGCAGTTCTACCCAGAAAGTCCGCGGGAGAAAGGGATAGAGGGCATCGCCCACATTAAAATTCAGCAGGTTGCCACCGCGAGGATCGGCAACCAACAAGACACTTTTATCATCAAGCCGCCAAAAATCTTTGACCGCTAAACCAGGGGTGCGGTCATATTGGGTCAGAACTCGCAGTTTCCAGCCTGTTTCGGACTCAAATTGCTGTAAATCTCTGGCCAAGGTCTGTTCTTGAATGTCAGTCAGGGCTTTGGCCAAGTCAATCACGGGGGTTTGAATGTTGGGCAGCAAGTCGGGATTATTAAAGGCTTGTGCTCCGGGCGCGATCGCCCAAACAGACAAAGCAAGGAAGAACGCTGCTAGAGAGGTAAGGAACCGTCGTGGCAAAAGCTGTTTCATTGGCAGTGCTATCAAAATCTTGTGGACGTTATGGAGTGGTCTTAATCAAAGGATAAGGTAAAACTCATATTTCTTTACATTTGTTTACTTTACACGAAGCGAAGGGGAAGGGGAAGAGGGAGAAAGGGGACAAGGAGCAACGATCTACAAATCGCCTGGGGTACAGATTTTGCCACTTTGGGTCGATCGAAAAGCGTTTGCCTGGGACTGTATGGATTTTAGCCATGCTCAAGAATTGATACTTCCCAAGCGCCAAAGCCTTACAAACCAATCGTTCCCAGAAACGATCGATCTCGATCGATCGCAGAGGGCGACCAGCCCATCAGGTAGCCACTCCCCTACCAGAATTCCCCTGTTTCCTTGAAATGATGAACCCGGTAGAAGCCATTAATCATGCTTCCGACCGGGTGTGAATCAAAAGGCTTTCTAACTATTTAGCAGCCGGCAAAGAGAGCTGAGGGTCTGGGTGGGGATAATGCCCATTTTCCGGAACCGTCGGTAATTCCTCGGAGAGCAAAAATTCGCGGATGAGACGCGCGATCGCTCGTTGCGCCAAGCGACTTGCCAGTTGTTGCCCCATCTGTTGTGCTTGAGGTTTAGCCAATAACTGGGGTAGGTACTGCAACACCTTGCCCAGGTCAAACCCAGGAATATCTTGAAGAATGCCCCAAATCCGCTTGATGTGTTCCAAGCTCTGCTGTTCTGCGGGTGGCACAACCGACGGATTTGCTGTTACTCCAAACCACTCACCCACAACAGCCCTCGCATTCGCAAAAGCATTCCGAGACAAGGCATCCATACTCTTAACGAGTTCCTCGACTATGCGATCGCGGATAAAATCCCCCCGCTCAGAGAACAAAAATTCTAAAGCCTGATTTAAGACCTTGCTAAAATCAAAATCATCGCTGTCTTTAGCATTTTTTAGCAAATTTTCCAAGCGGTTCCAGCGGAAACTACCATCTTTAAACAGCAAGTCCCGCAGCGACGCCCGTAATTCCGGCGCTGGATCGCTCAGCAGTCGCTTTGCCACATAGGGGTAAGCTTTGCTCAGCACCTTAAAGTTAGGGTCAACATTAATCGCAATCCCTTCTAGTGTGACGAGCGATCGGATAATCAACGCATAATAAGCAGGAACCCGGAAGGGATAATCGTACATCAAAGCAGATAGTTGATCGGTAATGCTTTTGAAATTCAGTTCCGCAACACTTGCACCCAAAGCATCATTAAAGACATTAGTCAACGCGGGAATGATGGGCCTTAAATCAGTATCGGGTGTTAAAAATTCTAACTTCACATAGTCCTGCGCCAAACCTTCAAAATCACGGTTCACTAAATGCACCACCGCTTCTAGTAAACCGTAGCGTTGATAAGGTTTAACTTCACTCATCATCCCAAAGTCCAAGTAAGCTAACTGACCTTGAGGCGTTGCTAACAAATTCCCCGGATGAGGGTCAGCATGAAAAAAACCATGTTCTAATAGTTGTCTCAAAGAACACTGAACCCCAACTTCAATGAGGTGTGGAGCATCGATTCCTTGGGCGCGAATCGCTTCTAAGTTAGTGAGTTTAGTCCCAGTCACCCACTCCATCGTCAGGACCCGCCGATGGGTATATTGCCAGTAGATTTTGGGGATATAGATATCTTGAATGTGACCGTAGAGCTTGGCAAACCGTTCAGCATTATGCCCTTCGTGGGTGTAATCCATTTCTTCATAAATGCGCTCCCCAAATTCATCCATAATCCCCACAAGGTCACTGCGGATCACTTTGAAATTTTTTTGCGCCCACTGGGCGAGTCTCCGCAAGATGTAAATATCAAGGGCAATACTTTCTGCCAAACCAGGTCGTTGTACCTTAACGGCAACGATTTCACCCGTTTTCAGTTTGCCTTTGTAAACTTGACCCAGAGAAGCGGCAGCGATGGGGTTGGGAGTGAGTTCTGCGTAAATTTGGTCGGGGGGTGCGCCTAATTCTTCCTCTATAAATTGATAAGCTACCTCATTGGGAAAAGGCGGCAACTGATCTTGTAACTTTGCCAATTCCTCTAAATAGACAGGGGGAACTAAGTCCGGTCTTGTGGAGAGCGCTTGTCCGATTTTAATGAAAGCTGGACCGAGACGGCTGAGGATTTCTCGTAGTTGTATGGCACGGCGGACTTCATTTTTAGGAGAACGCCCCCTTTTTGCATCCCACCACAGACTGGCGGTAAAGGTGATAAAGGTCCAGGTGACGCTCCACAGTCGCCCCCAGACTTGCAAAGGCCGTTGCCTGTATTGAGCTGCGATCGCCTCTGGATCGTAGCGAATGGCTCCTCCGTCTAATTCAGCAGCAATGTCTTGAGCAGATTTGAGTGACTCGGAAGTTTCCAGCAACGGATCGATTTCTATTTCGATTTCCACTGGATGTGCAGAATTTGTATCCAGCTTTTGGAGATCGACTCGGTGAGGATCAGTCCCTGAATCTGAATAAGCCTGTGGGGAGGCAGGCGATACCGTCTTGACATCCATAAAATCTTAGACTGATTAGGGGGCAATGTTAAACATTGTAACAACCAGGCAGCCTGGGAAGTGAAAGGACGGGGGCGGTGTTCTCAAACTTAACTGGGGAGGGAGAGGAGGATGGGAACAGAGGTGCTTCTAGCTTTTTTCCTAGGGCTTCCCTACTCCCCACTCGCTTTATCGATCAAGCGATTGCAAATATTGATCAGGTGCGTTCGACTATTGATCGGCGATCGCGGCTGCAGTGTTTCATTGTCTGGCCAATTTGCAAGGTTAAAGCAGGGACAGTTCTCAGGGGGCATTCCGGCTCTCCGGAGGGGGATAGGCATGGCACAACGAGCACAAGACTCAATTTCCCAAGCTGGTGTCAGCAGTTCAGCGATCGTTTCATGGGTGGCCTCTAGATAGCAGTCTCCAGAGTCGGACGCCATAATTTCCTGCCAGCAGTCTTCAAATTCCTGACTGTAGCGATCGCCTGCAACCACGGGTTTAGGCAGCAGCGCTACGGAGCCATTGCGAATGAATACTTTTTTACCTAACTGAAACCAATAGGCCAGATATTGTCTGACTTGATGCTGTGATGCCATGATTGTGTGTAAATCCTTGGAAGAGCGTCAGCAAGATTGATGTTCAACCAAGTGAACAAATGTATTTGGTTGGGTCGCTGCTTTCACCTATTCTCGTTGTAGCTCGTAGGGGCCAAAGGCTGCGTCCTCCCCTTGGTTAGTTGTGGCTAGCACGCTGATATAACCTCTGGTTGATTGCCCTGAGTTGGCAGAGAAATTCTTTTCTTTTATCTTTACCCCTTTGGTTGTTCGTGCGACCGATCGTTGTCTCTAGCTTCTATGCTACCTTTCTCTGGCTGGGTTGAGTTACACCCAAACCTATAGGAAATCTAAAGCTTATCAAGCATTAGGCTGCTTATTGCTCCCGGTTGGTAGGGGCACACCAAGAGCATTGAGGTTTAAAACATAGCCTCCGGTGACGAGATAAGCAGGATTGGCGATCGCACCGACCTTCCGAACCAGATTACCGAGGCGATCGCGAAATAACCGCCCTACGGGATAAGCAGGTACCAACCCCCACCCAGTTTCCTCCGCCACCAAAATTACAGTTGCTGCTGTCTCTCTCAAACGAGCCAGTAACAGTTGTAAAGTCTCTAGCCACACCGTTTCATCTTCTTCCAGGTGATTTGCCACCCAAGTTCCTAGCGAATCAATCAACAAGCAATCATCCTTCCCAGCCGATTGAATCATTCCTCCCAAATCAACAGGCACCTCCACCGTTTTCCAATGGCCAGGGCGTCGCTCTCGATGTTGTTCAATGCGGGACTGCCACTCTCGATCCGTCGGGTCAAGTTGAGCGGTCGCGACATAGATGACCTGTTTCCCTGACTCTAAAGCCAGAGCTTCCGCCCATTCACTTTTCCCCGAACGAGCCGGACCTGTGACTAACATTAATTGCCGGGAAACAGGAGGGTTAAGATTAACAGTCTGCAAAATCTGAGCACCTCTGAGCTATCTGTAAAAAATATTCTATCTCAATCGTCATGAAACCTTGCTACAGCCTCAGGAGCAATCGCTATAATTTGAAGGAGCAAGCAGCCAGAATCAATCCATCTCCGTTTCTAGTTCCCTCTTTAATTCAGAAGATCTTCATTTATTCTGACTGTTTCCCGTTCTCTATTCCCATTTTTTAAACTTGAATTACTTCTCCTCAAGATGCTAGAACTAGCCTTTTTAAGCAATAATAGGATTCAGGAGCGCTCACCAGAGTGACTGCTAAAAATCCCCAGAAAAATTCCGAGTAATTTTTTATGCTAAAGCCTCAGATTTCCGCCATTATTTGTACTCATAACCGACCGACTTATTTAGGAGCAGCGATTGACAGCTTACTGACCCAGGATTTTGCAGAGTGCTTTGAAATCCTGGTGGTGGATAATGCCTCCAGAGATGGTCGCATCCGCTCCCTCGTAGAAGAGCGACTTCCCCACCCACACCTCCATTACATTTGGGAAGCAACCATTGGTCTATCAGTGGCACGCAATACCGGCGCGAAAGCAGCACAGGGGAAAATTTTAGCTTATCTTGATGATGATGCCATTGCTAGCCCTCAGTGGCTGAGGGTACTCTATGCTGCCTATCAAGGCAATGAAAAACTAGCGATCGCTGGTGGGAAAGTAACCTTGCTTTGGGCAGAGGAACTTCACCCCCCTCACTGGCTCTCGTCTGGGCTAGCAGCGAATCTAGGAGCTTACGATTTAGGGGATGCTGACCTGTATATCAATGCTCCTGGGTTGACCCCTAGAGGGTTAAACTACTCGATCCGACGTGCTTTTTTAGAAGAAATTAACGGTTTTAATATTAACCTCGGTCGAGTGGGTAACAAGTTGTTGTCTAATGAAGAATTGCACGCCACGGAACTAGCGTTAAAACGGGGTTGGCAAGTTGCCTATCTCCCAGAAGCCTTAGTCGCTCACCGCGTTGCTCCAGAACGAATCAGAAAAGCTTGGTTCCTAGAACGGGGGTGGTGGCAAGGCATCAGCGAATGTTACCGAGAACAACTCTCAGGTCAAGCAGGGTGGGGTCAACTGGCGCGGGGATGCGATCGCATGGTTCGAGGGTTGTATAAGTCGCTCAAATATATCCGAGATCCGGCCGAGCGCTTTGACAATTTTGTTTATGCCTACGGTCAAATTGGTTATTTGAGTGCAACGGTCCAAGGCTTAATATTTGCACCAAAATCCACCCAGAAGCGGTAGGCTAGAGGCGATGCACCTATTGCTAGGCTCCTCCTGGCACTGTTCCACTTCATCCTTAACTACTCGACAGCCTTCAGGTTCAAGCACTCAACCATGACCTCAACTTCATCCAAGATTCCGGTTTCAGTTCTCATCCCGGCAAAAGACGAAGAAGTGAATCTGCCTGCTTGTCTGGCTAGTGTTGCTGTGGCTGATGAAGTTTTTGTGGTAGACTCCCAAAGCTGCGATCGCTCGGTAGAAATCGCCCTCAGTTTTGGGGCAAAAGTGGTGCAATTTTATTTTAATAATTGCTGGCCAAAAAAGAAAAATTGGTCTTTAGATAATATCCCCTTTCGTAATGAATGGGTGTTAATTGTCGATTGTGATGAACGGATACCGCCGGAACTTTGGGAAGAAATTGCTCTGGCAATTCAAGACTCTAACTATGAGGGTTACTATGTCAATCGCAAAGTCTTCTTTTTAGGTCGTTGGTTGCGTTACGGCGGTCGTTACCCTGACTGGAATTTGCGTTTGTTTAAACACCAAAAAGGTCGCTACGAAAATCTTGGGACTGAATGCGTCCCTAATACAGGCGACAATGAAGTCCACGAACACGTCATTTTAGCCGGTCGAGTCGGATACTTAAAAAATGATATGCTTCATGAAGATTTCCGCAACTTATTTCATTGGATTGAGCGACACAATCGCTACTCAAATTGGGAAGCTCGCGTTTATTATAATATTCTCATGGGTTGGGATGACAGAGACACAATTGGTGCTAATTTATTTGGGGATGCAGTGCAACGCAAGCGATTCCTCAAAAAAGTTTGGGTGTGGCTTCCCTGTAAACCAATTCTAAGATTTATTTTATTTTATATCATTCAACTCGGATTTTTAGATGGAAAAGCTGGTTATATTTATGCAAGATTACTCAGTCAGTACGAGTACCAAATTGAGGCTAAACTTTATGAATTACGTTACTGCGGGGGTCAATTAAACAAGACAACCTCGCCGTCACCGATGCCACAGCCAGGAGTCAGAAATCAAGAGACAGAAGTTAAATCTCCCTAATTTATCAAAAAATAGGCACAGCCATTTAATAATCTAACTCTCTCAAGTTATGTTCTTCATCTTTAATTAGATCCAAAAACTTTCCGGTCGCACCATTAACTTTCGCAGCAAATTCATAAAGCTTTTTCCCTTCATAGGGAACTTCCACCTTAATACTATAGGAAATATCCCGCAACCCTTTAAACCAGAACTGCCCTTGAGTATCCGTGTAAGTTGTCTGGGGAGGTAAGGAATTAATCGTTACCTTAGCGCGCTTTACAACTCCTGGAACATGATTACCGACTCCTTCAATCCAATCGCGGGTATCAGCAACTTTTCCATACAGTAAGCTGTCTCCCTTAGCAGAATGCCACGAATGAGCCGAAAAAGATAGAAAACCTAACAGAAGCATTGCAGCCATTCCACAAGCAGCTAATAGGACTTTTTGTTTTTTCACAAACTGCCATTTTAGATTCATAAATTCACCTCTTAATAAACTCATGGTTTGAAAACAATCTTTAGCATTCTTAGCTGGACGAGCAACAGGGGAATAACGGGTTAAATGTAATTCGGGAGCATTGGACTTTCAAAGAAAGGAAATTGCAGTGCTTTGCTCCTATTTTCCCGATTCCCCATGCTCTTATTGACCCTCCACTAAAGTTGATAACTGACTGCGCTCAGTTGCACCAGAGACAGCCGCAGCGATTCGCTGAAACACCTCAATATTATCAATCACACCCTCGAATAATGCTTGACCAGGGCCTTCAACGGTGAGAGGTACATCATCCCCAGAGTGGTTAGTAAAGTCTACTTTTCGCTGCAAATCTGCTGTTAACAATAACCCATCTGGATCGCGTTCGGGGTTCGGTTGAGAACCGTCTGCTTTCACAGCCGGTGCAAGGTTGAGGTCATCTGTCAGGAAATTCGTGCGGAAAGCAGGACGAGCGGAGATGCCCAAGACAATTTTAATATTAGGATTTGCTTCATCAGGATAGCCGTCTTGATTCGCATCTTTGTAAGTGGGAAAACCTGCATCTTCAAAGGCCCGCAAGGCATCTTTCAGATCAACTCGCTTTTCCTTAATGGCAAGCGTGTCTACTGTTCCTGCAACCGTTTGACCCTGAGCATGGTCAGCCACAACTAAAATTAACGTTTTACCATCTTGTTTAGCAAATTGTCGCGCCACTCCCACCGCACTATCTAAGGTTAATACTTCATACAAAGCACGGTCAGGATCGATGGAGTGGGAGAGTTTGTCACTTTGGGAAGACTCAACCATTAAAAACCAGCCTTCTGGATGAAGAGTATTGAGGACTGCGATCGCCTTTTGAGTCATCTCTGGAAGCGTGGGAATTTTAGCAAATTCCGGCGGAACTGGGGGTTGAAGCTGGCTAGGACCTTTACCATTAATCGTTGCTTGTCCCCGCGCCAGGTTCAAATCGAGAACCGAGGGAATATTTTGGGGACCGAGGGCAGATTTGGCGCGGAAGTCTCCCAAAAATAACCCTAAAATCGGTTGATTATTGGGAGCTGATTTTAAGCTATCTAGATCCGTCACTAAACTATACCCTTTTTGTTTAGCAATAGCCGTTAAATCTTTACCATCTTTACGAAACTCACGATCTTTAAATTGTTGAATGCGACTTTCTGGAACAAAATGTCTCGCTCCTCCTCCCATCGCAACATCAAAGGGTTGAGCGAGTTCTGCCCAGCTTTGATAACCAGTGGCGGGCAAATTATAACCATCCTCGAAATAATCGAGCATTTGTTGAGCGATCGCCTCTCCCTCAGACCGCTTAATGATGTTAACTGCCATTGCTGCCGGCGTTGCATCTGTTAAAAATGCAGTAGTAACAACCCCAATTCCCCAGTTATATTTTCGCTTCATATACTGTGGAAATGTTTCTAGCCGTGGGTTATCAAATTTATTTTCCGGTGTGTTGTCAGGAAAAGCATTCATTGCACCATTAATCGTTTTTCCTCCTGAGGCAAAAGCAGCCGCCGTATTCGCAGAATCAGGGATTATGCTGTCGAGGGAATGGGTAGAAACTAAAGCTAACTCTGACAACTGCTCCATGTTGAGATGTCCCCCAGGCTGGCCGTCTTTGACTCCAAATTTCATGATTCTAGCGGCTGTCCGTAGGGGGTTGCCCATGCCATCACCAATCATTAAAATGACTCGATTCAGCTTGCCGGATGGCTGTAATTTTTGGACTTTATAAGTATTGCGAACTTCCGCAATTCGACCGTCAATGTTCAGTGTTGCCACTACTTCATAACGACCTGGTGCTGAAAAAGAATAGTTTCGCAACGTTTGACCAAAAAGCTTCGATTCTGCTGGCGGTTGTCCGGTCTCAATTTGCCCACCCGGAAGTGCTAATTCTTGAGCAATTCCTTGTTTAAAAGTATTGGTAAAGTCTTTCCCATTGATGGTGATTGCTTTTAGGGTCGGTGTAGTTGAGGCAGGAATTAAACTTTCAATCCGCAAGTCAAACCGCTGGTCTATTAACAAGGTTGTATTATTGACAGGCCAGAGACGAATTGGGGTAGAATTCGCAGCCAAAGCGGTGCGATGAGCCAGTAAGGTAGAACCAGAGGGGAGGAAAAAGGCAATTCCTAAAAGACAGAGGAAAAGAGGAACAGAAAAAATTAGTTTTCCGAGGGGATGATGAGGGGAAAATAACTGCCAAAATCCTTGAGAGCGTTTCATTGAATCAGTTCCTCAAGTGAGGGAAAGAGTAGTTTTTCTAAATCGCCTTTGTCACAATCACAGGGAGGTTGAGGTACAGGATGAACCGGAACCTGGCCCCACAATAAACGGAGACTTTGAATCAAGAGGGGTAAGGTTAAGAGCACGATCGCTCCCGATACCAGCAAGCTAATTAAACCGTCGGCCCAAGTCCAGTGCAGCCAAGCAACTGCGATCGCAGCTACAATCACCCCTAAGGAAGAACAGACATCGGCGAAGACGTGCAAAAAAGCACTCTTGAAGTTAAGGTCGTTGTGGCAGCAGGAATGGAGGCAAAAGGCATTGATGCAGTTAATGCTTAAACCAGCAACGGCCGTCAGTAGCATCGGAAATCCATCAATTTCTAAGCTGGGAGACTGGAGGCGACCGATCGCTTCGACAGCAACCCAAAGAGCGATCGCCACTAAACTCAGGCCATTAACAACTGCTGCTAATGTTTCAGCTTTGTGGGGAGGTTGGAAACTCAAATCGCAGCAATGTCCATAGAAGGATACATTTTCACGCGGTTGATCCCCGTTAAGTTGTTGCCGCTGCCGGGATGACCACCAAGTCGCTGTTAGAGTTAACCCCAAAGCAGCTAAGTCTGAGAGGACGTGACCCGCATCTGCCAGTAAGGATAAGCTATGAGAACCCAGTGCCGCCGTTAACTCAGCCACAAAAAAGCTAGTGAGCAGTACCATTGTGATTTGTAATAGCCTGACTTTAGGCAAGTTGAGTTTGCCATCCCTCACTCTGGAAGTGACAGAGACCCTCTGTCCATTCATGCCTGGGTTGCGGGGGCCAAGATTTTCCTTAACTGGAACCACCATGTAACAGTCCTTAGAATAAAGTTTGACTCTGAACTAATAGACTATAACGGTGTATATCCCTACATATAGGACAAATTCAATAAGGCATTTTTAAGGGGACTTTAAACTTCGTTAAAGATTTACGATGAATGAGTGATGCACCCCCTCCCCAGGAGGGACCAAACGAGGCGACCCCGAATTTCCTAGAGGCGGAATCTCTAGTTGATTTGCGTCACTATCACCAGTCAGGATTCGATCGAGGCCGGCCGGGGTGGTTTGTCATTGTATGGTGGTTAGTGCAGGCGATCGCTTTTCCTCTCACTCCCCATCCCTGTAACAACCTAAGGCGAGCCCTCCTCCGCTCCTTTGGGGCTAAGATTGGTACAGGGGTGATCGTTCGACCTACCGCTCGATTTACATTTCCTTGGAAGGTAGAAATTGGTGACTATAGCTGGATCGGAGATGATGTCGTTTTTTATAGTCTCGACCACATCCACATCGGCAAACACTGCGTCATTTCTCAAAAAAGTTATCTCTGTACCGGCAGTCACGATTTGCAAGATCCAGCATTTCGGTTAGTGACAGGTAGAATTGCGATCGGCAACGGCGTTTGGGTGGCCGCCGACTGTTTTATTGGCCCTGGTGTCGAAATTGGCGTAAATGCCGTCATTGCGGCTCGTAGTAGCGTCTTTAAGCAGATGCCAGCTAATTTTGTTTGTATGGGAACTCCTTGTCGTCCCTGCTATCCTAGACAAATTCGCAAAGATTCGCAATAAGTTGGTTTAAGCGATCCGTTTTCAGTCAGATTTTGCATCCTCCAGAAGCCAAAGACAAATGTTTAGGAAATGGGGAAGAGGGAACAAAAAAACGATTCATCTCTTAGCCATTTTCTCTCATTCATCATGCTCCTAAATCATTCATTCATATTCCTATAGGTAGCCACCGCAGAAGGCGAAGTTCGGTTCAAGTAGCGGAAGATCCAATACTTAAACACTGCATCCAAGATCACTGGAAACGTAGCAATGAATAGAAAAATGAAATCATGATTTTCTGGAAGTCCCAAATGTCGAGAAATACCTTCCAGAATGACTTCCCAACCGTGGGGAGAGTGGAACCCCACAAACATATCCGTGAACAAGATAATAATAAATGCCTTGGCACTATCGCTGAGACCGTAAATCAGGTCTCCCATAAAAGATTTCAAGACTTCGATTTCTCTCTTGTTTGTCAAAAGAATAATGACAAAAGCGAAGCAAGAAATCAAATCGGAAAAGATATTTTTGATAGCACTAGAACTTTCGGTTCGATATTCATCCGCCAGTTCCATTGCTTTGTCCTTAACTCTTTCTTCCTTTTCTTCAGGAGAAAGTTTAGGAATGATGCCAATGAAGGTTTCAAAATTCAGCCGCTCCTCATAGTGCTGCAATTCCATCAACGCTTCTTCTTCTAAATTCTTGTTCAAGAAGATCGGAGTTTCAGTATCTTTTCTAAAGTGATCGATTACCGGTCCGATCACAAAGTTTTTAGATAACTGTTGAGTCAACAGAGGGATTAATATTAACAGCAGTAGGAATCTAATCGAGACAACAGTTTTTAGTTTCGACTTCCGAAAGTTCTTGATTACTTCTTGTTCAGCCTCTGGGTCTAATTCTCTAGTAATTCTATTGAGAGTTCCTAACAACGAGCGTGGTAAAACACTAACATCTGTCGAACTCGTATCAACTGCATTGGCTGGATTTCCCGTGAAATTCTGTGGCTGTTCAGAGTTATAACTGAGAGCAGTTTGATTTAACGAAGTCAGAGAAGTAGAAGGATTCGCAACAGGAACGATCGCAGTTGAAGATTTAGACGTAGATTTAAAACGAGTGTACTTGGCAACAACTGAATCGATAAATTCTAGCTTTTCAAAGATAATCGAATTGTCTTCTTTAGGATCCGGTCCGTAGGAATTATTAGATAAATGAGGACCATTCCCATTTTTAGGATTACCAGCTACCTGATCCGGAAGTGACAAAACTGAACGGCTGGCTTTAAATTCGACCAACCTCATTTGAATCAGTTTTAGGTATTTTTTGAGCTCCGCATCAAAATAAGACTGAACGCTCTCTCCATAGTTCGCTGATTCGGCTGCAATTTTATTGCCATTAAAATGTTCCTCTTCAATTGCCTTGATTGCCAAAGCAGCCTCATAAGCTTGATCTAAGGCTCTCTCCGGAGTCTGCCAAAACCACTGGTTGGCATTACGCAAGGATTTTTTAAGTTTCATCCAGGCAGAGCTTGTCATAAGCGAGAAGTAGTTTTGCTCCTGTCAAAATGGATCGGCAAGCGTTAGTGTATGAGGTATCTTAACAGATTTATTTCAAGTAGAACCTGTGCGCTCTGATTCTCTTTGGATAAGCGGAGGCTCCCGTAGTGGCAAAACCACACGCCTCGTAGAACAGTTTTGCACCTGGAGCCAAGCTGTCAAGCCTTTTTCAGCAACTCAGGCCGGAAGTCGCGCGATCGCCACTCCAAAACCCCAGGTTCGCCCCCGGCGGCAATTTCAGTCGGCCAGTACCCTACCCCTCTCCCAGCACCGCACTCCAGCCATTTTAGTTTTGGCCGCCAACGGAGACAACCGCATCGAACTCGCCGATCGGATCGCAGACGCAACTCAAGGGCAATATTCCTTTCACTCAACAACTCCTTTGGGATTCTTTGAAGACGAGGTTGTGCTGTTTTGGCCTCTGCTGGTTCAATCCTTAGACTTGAGGGCGCAATTTCCCTTACGACTGCGGCCTGAAACCGAACAGGAACTTGCTTTGAAGCTGTGGCGTCCAGAGTTAGACCAAGGAATTCTTGGACTCAAGGCAAATACAGACCGGATGGTGCGCCGCACTCTCGATTTATTTCAACTCGCAGCTTTAAGCGGGACGCCAATGGCAGAGATTCCCAGGATCTTAGAGCAAGGACTTGCCGACGAGGAGGGAGTCAACGCTGGGTGCGAGGTGGGTGAATTGCTAGCAAAATGGCGTGAGTGGTGTTTAGCGCGGGGATTACTCACTTACGGGATTATCTGCGAGCTTTATTGGCGATACCTGTTGGTGGATACTACCTACCAGCAGCACCTCGCTGAGCGCTATCAGGCGGTGCTAGCGGACGATCTAGACGAGTACCCTGCCATTAGTCGTCATTTGTTTGAGTTTTTACTGGATCGGGGTGTGGTGGGAACTTTTACTTACCATCCTCAAGGCGGGATTCGAGTAGGATTGGGAGCCGATCCCAATTATTTAGCAGGGCTGCGCGACCGTTGTCAGGAAGAAAATTTGGATCGGCCGAGTGGATTAGCAATTCAGCTTGGGGAGTCAGCGGTGAATTTGGTTCTCAATGCTTACAGTCAATACCAACCTACTTTTTTGCCATCGGTGTCAGTCAAGTCGATTCAAACGACTTCACGGGCACAACTGCTGCGGACAGTGGCAGAAGCCATCGCCAACTCTGTCAAGTCAGGTGAGGTGCAACCTGGGGAGGTAGCCGTGATCGCGCCCGGTTTAGACGCGATCGCCCGTTACAGTTTAATTGAAATTCTCGTCCGCCAAGGTATTGCGGTAGAATCTCTCAACGACCAACGACCCCTCTCGAGTTCTCCCGCCATTCGGGCATTGCTGACGTTGTTAGCATTCGTGTATCCTGGCTTAGGCCGCCTGATCGACCGAGATGCAGTGGCGGAAATGCTGGTGGTTTTGAGCGCCAAGTCAGCAACTCGGACAGTAGAGACAGAGGAGATGAGGGAAGAACCCCTGTATTCATCCTCTTTCCTGCTTCATCCAGCCATTGACCCCGTGCGAGCTGGTTTGTTAGCGGATCACTGCTTTAGTCCAGATATCGAAAATCCTCAATTGCAGTCGATTACTGCTTTTCCCCGTTGGGATCGGTTAGGACACCGAGCTGCCACTGCTTACCATCTGATTGTGGACTGGATTGCAGAACAGCGATCGCAGCAGCAGCAGCGCTTGCTCCCCAGTCCCATCTCTCTATTAGACCGTGCGATTCAGAAATTCATCCTTTCTGGGAGCAATCTTCCCTACGACCAACTCGCAGCGTTGCGGGAGTTGATTGAAACCGCCGTCCACTATTGGGAGATTGGGGGAAGACTCCGACAATGCGAGCCTGCTAGCTACTCAGCGTCAGCAACCATTGCTGAATTCATCCAGCTTTTGCGCCGAGGGGTCGTTACTGCGAACCCCTTTCCAGTAAGAGCCTTCGGACTGGGTCATCAAGCGGTGACCCTCGCCACCATCTTTCAGTACCGCACCAGTCGCCGTGCTCATAAGTGGCATTATTGGCTAGATGCTGGCTCCCCTCTCTGGCAACAAGGTGGGGCAGCAACTTTGTTTGGTGCTCCTCTATTTCTTCAAGAACGCCTCGGTCAACCTTGGGGTCTAGAAGAAACTGAAGCAGCAGACACAGAGCGACTGCGACGGATTTTGGCAGATTTATTAAGCCGGGTGAGCGATCGCCTCTACCTGTGTCATAGCGAGCTAGCCGTCAGTGGTCAAGAACAAACCGGTCCCCTCTTACCCCTGATTCAAGCTTCTGAGCCCTACAAAACCCCAGCCGTCTTGTCTCGAATTAGATAACAAGGGTGTTATTATACCCTATTTTTTGGGGAAATATACCAGTATCAGCAATTTTGATCGCTAGATCGGAACAGAGGTTGAACTATGTTAAAACAAGAGTTTGTTGATTGCCATTAAAGAAAATTTTTACAATCACTCACTTATAACTCAGTCCACCCAGTCAACAGGGATCGTCGATAGGAGGCGAAATCATGCCGAGTGCCGTGCCAGCAGATGACTTTTCAAATGGGAATGTAGATTTTGGGGCGACACCAACCCCGACTCCGACCCCAACACCGACCCCGACCCCGACCCCGACCCCAACACCGACCCCAACACCGACCCCAACCCCGACCCCGACCCCGACCCCAACCCCAACTCCAGCAGCAGACGACACCCTCAGTGGAGACGCGACCTTGGGTGGCGGCAGTAGTACCCTCAATGGTGGAACCAGTACCCTCAATGGCGGAACCAGTACCCTCAATGGCGGAACCAGCAGCGATAGCACCTTACCTTCCAGTGCTGGCGGCTTGCTCCGAGGCACTGACGGTAATGACTCTTTAGTCGGTGGTCCCAACTCTGACGTAATCCTAGGGTTGGCGGGCAATGATACCCTAGTGGGTCTCGCAGGTGACGACGAACTCAGGGGTGGAGCAGATAACGACTCCCTGATCGGCAACATAGGCAATGATACCGTCCTCGGAGAGGACGGTAATGATACCCTGGCTGGTGGCAAAGGCGACGACTTCTTATCGGGTGGCACCGGTAATGACCTAGAGTTCGGCGATCAAGGCAACGACACCGTACTTGGCGACGAAGGTAACGATACCGCTTACGGCGGCAAAGGCAACGACAGTATGCGAGGCGGTGCCGGTGATGACAGCCTCTCCGGTGACAAAGGCGACGATATCATGTGGGGAGATAGTGGCAACGACACACTCAATGGTGGCGAAGGTGATGACCTCATCTTCGGCAACGATGGCAGCGACTGGCTCTATGGCGGTGAAGGTAAAGATACAATCCTGGGTGGCAGTGGTGGTGATATCATCTTCGGCGGTCCCGGCGATGACCAACTCTCCGGCGAAGCAGGCGATGATGTTCTATGGGGTGAGACTGGTAGAGACACCCTCTCAGGTGGCCAAGGAAATGACGTTTTCGTAATCGGTTTAGCCACTAACCCCAGTGGCAGTAGTAGAGGCACAAGCACTACAGGCGGACCTGACATTTCCGATGCCGATCTGGTTACAGACTTTAACGCCTCTGAAGACTTTATTGGGTTGTCCGGCGGACTTAAATTTGAAGATCTGGTGATCTTTCAAAGCGGGAGTGGTCAGGCAGGCAATACCGTTATCCGCTACGGGAGCAGTGGTGATTTCCTGGCTGTGTTGGCAGGGGTGGACAGCAGGACACTCACCAGTGCTAACTTCATTACCGCACCAACGTTTCCGGGTCGGCCCACTCTGAACCCTACCCCAATCCCAACCTCAACACCGACGCCGACGCCGACACCGAGTTCTACGCCAACCCCAACTCCGACACCGAGTTCAACCCCAACGCCGACGCCAACGCCGACGCCGAGTTCAACCCCAACTCCGACGCCAACCCCAACCCCCATTCCTCTACCCTTCCCAACACCCAGCTTAACGCCAACACCAACCCCAACCCCAAGTGGTGGTACCTCACCCACAAAAGTGAACTTGCCACCCATTGCGGTTGCGGATCAAGTTACGGCTCAGAAAGGCCAGTTAGTTTCCTTTAATGTGCTGCTGAACGATAGCGACCCCAACGGCGATCCGCTCACCGTTACTAGCTTTACCTCAACAGCGAACGGTTCATTGACAGCAACAGGGAATGGTGGCTTTACCTACATCCCTAATCAAAACTTTACCGGTACTGATAGCTTCAGTTACACAGTCAGCGATGGTCAAGGCGGCAGTAGTCAGGCGAGGGTCACGCTGAAAGTTAATAGTCCGCCGGTCCTAGTTCTAGATAAAGGCATTATTGTCGCCCGGACCTCTCCCAGCAAGACGATCACGCCCAACGAGTTACTGGCTACCGATGTCGATAATACTCCGGCTCAAATCACCTATACCATTACCAAAGCCCCCAATGCCTCCATCGGCTTCCTACAAAGGGGCAACAGCTTGCTGAGTGCTGGCAGCACGTTTACTCAAGATGACCTGCAAAATAATTTCATCCGTTACAATGCGCTCGCCTCTTCAGGAAGTGATAGTTTTAGCTTCACCCTCACTGATGGAATTGGGACGACACCTGCTTCGTCCTTCAGCATCACCATTGTAGATAGCTTTTTGGATCGCAGTAATAACCTCAACGACAACTTCACAGGGACCTCGCTCAGTGACTACATCATCGGCAGTGAGGGCGATGATACGTTGTTTGGTGGAGATGGCAACGACATTATTGACGGTAGAGGTGGGAATGATGTCCTCTTCGGTCAAGGTGGCAACGACTCC
Source organism: Actinomycetota bacterium (assembly GCA_050262755.1). Classification (GTDB taxonomy): domain Bacteria; phylum Cyanobacteriota; class Cyanobacteriia; order Cyanobacteriales; family Microcoleaceae; genus JBLNEP01. The sequence goes on from JBLNEP010000190.1 coordinate 54,872, forward strand.
ATCGTTGGGGGCCTTGGCAGTGACTTCCTAGACGGTGGCAGTGGTAGCGATACCCTCGACGGGGGTGATGGTAGTGACACGCTCTATGGGGGTGCTGGCAATGACTCGTTGTACGGTGGCAATAATGATGATTTCCTCTCAGGGGGAGATGGAAATGACACTGCTTACGGTGGCGTCGGTAACGACTCCCTGTTTGGAGACAGTGGCGACGACTCCTTGTTTGGAGAAGCTGGCAGCGACTTCCTTGACGGCGGTGTCGGTGATGACACCCTCGATGGTGGTGTCGGAGAAGACACGATCTTGGGTGGCTCAGGCCAAGATGTCATTGATGGCGGGGCCGGTAACGACTCTCTCGTTGGTGGTGACGGTGATGACACAATTTTGGGTGGAGACGGTAATGATACGGAAATCGGAGGCATAGGCAACGATATCCTCGTTGGTGAGGCTGGCAGCGACTCCCTATCTGGGGATGCGGGCAATGATACCCTCTACGGCGGTAGTGGCGGCGACACCATTAGTGGTGGCTTCGGTAATGACTTGATGTTCGGTGGCAATGACAACGATACCCTCGACGGTGGCGTTGGCGATGACACCCTCGCTGGCGGGTTTGGTTCTGACATCCTCACGGGTGGCAGTGGTAGTGATTTCTTCTACTATGAATTCCCGAGCGAAGGTGTGGATATTATTCTTGACTTCAATGTTCAAGGTAGTGATGCTTTCTTGTTTAAGTCAGCTAACTTCGGTGGGTTTACTAACTCTGGAACTGCCAATGACTTCAGCAGCATTATTGTCAGGAACCTTGGTTCTCAGGGTGATGATATTAGCAAGTCAGGTGTACTCTTATTCGAGAACAAATTTGACAACGCACAGGCTGTCAATGCTGTCTTGAAAGCTCAGAAAGGTTCGTCGAATAAAGGAGCCTTCTTCATCTACCTGAATAATACTTACAACAAGTATATGCTCGGTTACGACCCCAATACGGGTGATGACAGCCTCCCAGCTTTTGATTTGGCAGTGTTGAATTCTATTCCCACTGTCCCCGGCGCTCTAAGTACCGTCATTACGGCCTCGCAATTCAAATTTATTTAAGGCCACAGGCAAGTGAAATAAGGGAATCAGTCTTGGGTATTCTCATCAACAATGACTGATTCCCTCGTTAATCTCGCTCATGAGTCATTGAACCCGTCAAGCCAAGCAGCCATCGTTGAAAGGAAGCGGAATCATGCCAACAGCAGTGCCAGAAGAGTTTAATCAGCAACCAACTGCCCCTTTTTTTATTACTGATTCCATTACTGGTGGGGTAGATGCGATCGGTGTCTCTCCTTCACCAACACCAACACCCACGCCAACACCCACGCCAACACCCACGCCAACTCCAACACCAACACCAACACCCACCCCAACCCCAAGTAGCACTCCCACGCCAACTCCAACCTCGACACCGAGTAGCACTCCCACCCCAACACCCACCCCAACTCCTACCTCAACTGGGACACCTTCACCAACACCCACGCCAACACCCACACTACCCCTTCCCACACCGGTTCCCGTTCCCCCACCGGAACCTCGCTTTGTTCAGGGTCTAGCACAGGGAACCGACCAAAATGACTCTTTAATTGGTAGTAGCCTAAATGACACTATTTCAGGTCTTAGAGGCGATGACACGATTCTGGGTCAAGGTGGTAATGATTTACTCAGAGGTGACGAAGGTAACGATCTACTCTTTGGCAATCAAGGACTTGATACCTTAGACGGTGGTCAGGGTAACGATACCCTACGAGGTGGCAAAGATAATGATTTGCTCTTGGGTAACCTTGGTAACGACTTTTTATTGGGCGATAGCGGGTCAGATACCGTTCTGGGTGACGAAGGCAACGATACGATTTACGGGGGGAAAGGTAATGATAGTTTGCGCGGTGGTGCAGAAGATGACCTGATTTCAGGCGATCGCGGTAATGATACCCTGATTGGAGACACAGGTAATGATACCCTCCTCGGTGGTGTGGGAACGGATCTCCTCTTCGGTGGAGAAGGCGGCGATTTATTAGATGGGGGTGCTGGTAGCGATACACTTTATGGTGGCAATGGAGATGATACGCTTCGTGGCAGTGATGATGGCGACTTCCTTTACGGTGACGCAGGCGATGATATTTTAGTCGGCGGTGCTGGATCGGACACTCTCACGGGTGGAGCGGGAAGAGATGCTTTTGCGATCGGTCGCTTATCTGCTGAGTCAAATTCGTTAACTTCTGCGCTCACTCGGACGACTGGTGGCCCTAATCTTATCAATGCAGATGTCATTACTGACTTTAGCAGTGAAGATGTCATTTCTTTGTTGGGTGGTATCAGCTTCCAAAATTTAGAGATATTTCAAGGTTCGGGTTCTAATTCTAGTGACACGATTATTCGGGATAAGACAAGCGGTGAATTTTTAGCCATTTTGCAAGAGGTTAAAGCTAACACCATCCAGGAGTCCCAATTCGTTACGTTCACCCCAACCCCAACCCCAACCCCAACACCAACACCAACCCCAACACCAACCCCAACACCAACACCAACTCCGACACCAACACCAACTCCGACACCAACACCAACTCCGACACCAACACCAACTCCGACACCAACACCAACCCCCACCCCCACCCCCACCCCCACCCCCCCCCCCCCCCCCCCCCCCCCCCCCCCCCCCCCCCCCCCCCCCCCCCCCCCC
>JBLNEP010000191.1:0-19339 GCA_050262755.1 Actinomycetota bacterium
CCGATATGGTAGCCTACAAATGGCTACTTGTCTCCTAGAAGTGATGAAAAGAGTATCTGGAAATGCCCTTTAAAACACCATTCAGGGTCATGATTGGAGGGATGGCGATCGCGCTATCGACGGTCAACCCACTTCTCCCTCAGGAACTTGCAGGCTCAACAACTCCGAGAGAGGCGGTCGCGGAAACGGTGACTCCCGCCAAGTCGAGGGGATTAGCTTACTCACGGATGGGAATTGGTGGCGTTCACCTCGGCGCCTCTATCGAAGCTGTTTTACGTCGTTTGGGACAACCACAGCGCGACGAAACGAAAGCTGCGCCTGGTCTGGGCGGTACCATTCGCACCCTTACCTATAAAGGTTTAACTGTGGGTCTCTGGGAGGGAAAAGTTTATGCGATTTCCACAACCAGTCCTCAGTTTTTTACCCTTGATGGCGTGAAGGTCGGAGATAATCAGCAGAAAGTCAATCAAATTTATGGCCCTGGTTCTCAATCGTCGAGTGAGGGAACGACCACTCGCTTAAGTTATAACAATGATGCTCAGGCTTCTAGCTTAATTTTTGAGTTCAATCGCGATCGAGTCAAGCGAATTCTTTGCGTGACCCTACTTAACTAGCAGTAAAACTCAATTTTGGTCAATCCCGATCGTTTTAAGCCGGAAGCATTAACTGACTTGCATCTTTCCTAAAAAAAAGTCTAAACTAAAAATCATTGCGGCAGCCAGAACTGATTCTGTTCGGGTAGAAAACGAATGACAGATTTAAGCGGTACATGGCTTGGAACTTACTGGCAAGCTGGACTTCCGACCCGGTTTGAAGTGACGCTACTCCAGAATGGAAATACGCTGACCGGGAGTATCTTAGATGATGGTTATTTGGGAGAAGCGTCCTTAAAGGGAGAGGTGGTGGGAAGGCGTGTCAGCTTTATCAAACAGTATCTAACTACGTCCCCTCACCCCATTGAATATACAGGAATGGTGAATGAAAGCGAAGATTTAATCCAGGGTCAGTGGCGCATCCGTCGCTACAGTTCGGGTCCCTGGGAAGCCCGTCGCAGTGGTGACAATTTGACCCTAGAACTTTCTCAGCGTTTAGGGGCAAAAATCCCTGTAACGGTTGGGCCAGAATCCTGAGAAAAAACTTGACGATACTTCCTGACAAGCGCGATCGCTAACATTCCCTTCCTATTTGACCCTACCCTCCTAGAAATGCGAGAACTCTATCCACTCATCCCGCCCTATCGAGAAGGAAAATTACAAGTTTCTAGCCTCCATTCAATTCACTTTGAGGAATCTGGGAACCCGCAAGGAAAACCCATTGTTTTACTACATGGAGGACCGGGAGGTGGTTGTCCTCCGTTTTATCGGCAATACTTTCACCCGGAAAAATGGCGGTTGGTGATGTTCGATCAGCGGGGCTGTGGTCAAAGTACCCCCTTTGCAGAATTGCGAGAAAATACAACCTGGGATTTAGTCAGTGATATTGAAAAATTGCGAGAACATTTAGGGATTGAAAAGTGGGTGGTGTTCGGGGGCAGTTGGGGAAGTACCTTATCCTTAGCCTACAGCGAAACTCACCCGGAGCGTTGCAGCGGGTTAATTCTGCGGGGCATCTTCCTGTTGCGTCAAAAGGAATTGCACTGGTTTTATCAGGAAGGTGCTAGCTATCTGTTTCCAGATGCGTGGGAGGAATATCTCAAACCCATTCCGGTCGCTGAACGTGGCAATGCGATCGCAGCTTATTACCACCGTTTGACCCATCCCAATCCTCAAATTCGCCTAGAAGCAGCTAAAGCTTGGTCAATTTGGGAAGCCAGTACCAGTCGGCTATTACCCGATCCAGACTTAATGCAAAAATTTGGAGAGAATCAATTTGCAGAAGCCTTTGCTCGGATTGAGTGTCATTATTTCATCAATCACGGGTTTTTTGAGCCGGAAGATCAATTACTGTTGAATGTTCATCGCCTCCGCCAGATTCCGGCTGTGATTGTTCAGGGGCGCTACGATCTAGTCTGTCCCATGATCTCTGCTTGGGAGCTACACCGTGCCTGGCCGGAAGCAGAATTGATCGTGGTTCCTGATGCCGGACACTCCATGAGCGAACCAGGAATTCGCAGCGCCTTAATTGCAGCAACCGATCGCTTTGCAACCCTCTAGCCAGTTCCGCAGTAGCTCCCCTAGGGGCAAGCCCTGAAGGTTCAACCTTGTCTCCAGGGTTTTTCGCTTACGCCTCTTGGACTCTGAATCAGTGCTCCAGCCAACTTCTTCAGAACGGGAAAGCTTGATTGGGCAGAAGTCGCAGGTGAGACTGCTGCGAAGGCTTGCGACCGGGACCTGACTCCGGAACGAGAGGGAATGGCGATCGGCAATTCCCGTTTGTGAACTGAAAGAACGTTACAACCGCAACTCAACCCTTCATCAACAAAGCCGCGCGAATACATCCCCGGTCCCAAGACCAATCGGGACGCGATTCACTGGGAATATAACTTGCCCAGTCGCAGCCAGTGCTATCCTGATACAAACTGGCAATTTGTGCGATTGCCCCCCCGCCCCACGGCGCTCTGACAGCAATCTTGTCCCCTATCTTGAAGACTTCGCCACTAGAGCTAGTCACCTGCGATAGTTCGATCAGGGGTTTAACTTCCGGGCGCTCTGGTCTTCTGGGTCGTTGGTGTTCTAGTCTCCTTGGAGCTTCAATAGTTGTTGGAGTAGCCGTACCAGATTCACTATTGGCAGCAGCGCTTTCCGCTGGGGCAGCAGGTGTCGCCTTGACAGGCTCAGTCGTTGCGGAAGAAGTTTCTTCCAAATTCTGGGAAGCTGGATTTGGTTTCCCGCGTTCTGTTGCTTTTCTGACGGCTATGATTTTGTTACTCATCAATGAACTCCAGTAACGGTTCAGAGACTAGATGACAGCTTCACGAGGACTCAGGTTTCTTGAGCCAGGCTCAAGCCATTTTAGGTCGCACGTTGGTTGCCAATTATATTGTCGATAATTAGTGTAACACAACATCACCCCTTTCGTCAGGGTGCGGGCGATCAAACCCGGCTTTTTTTCCTCTAAATTCTCTCAGTTCCTACCCAGGAGAGTGGCGTTATTACATCCTAGCTCCGGCTCGATCCGACCTCGATCGAGGAGGGAGGATCTTTAATTTAGAGACTTGTTTGCATTTTTTTCGGGATTAATTCACCCTCCCTCGAGCGAGAACATTTCTGCCAAGAAATTACCCGGCTTTTTGCAATAAATTTGCAGCTTTCGGCAAACTTTCAATCGGCTTCCGAGCCTTCCACCGACGGGATTGCCTTTTCTCGATCTCAGAACACCCATTTATCCCAGTTTTTTGCCTAGTTCTACCGTTCTAAATTGTCAATTTATCCCAGCAGCCTAGTACAGTTTTCTCTGATTTTACTAGAACACTCGCCATTTACCGACACTGTTCTAGTCAAACTTTAGAAATCTGTACCTTCGCGCTGGGAGAGACAATCGCTAAAAGTAGAGATAGGGGTGAAAGCGGTGCGGTCGCCATCAGCAAATTAACGATCGGGCTGCTGAATAATTTTGCCAAGTACCACTGCACCCAAGTTTACACAAACGAACGGAGTTTGCTGCTATGTTTCAACACCATTCCCCATTACTAGCTTCTTCTCGAGTGACCCTGGAGAAGAATCAAGTGTTTAGGTTACCTAAAACATACAGACAGGTGCAAGTGCTATCAGGCACAGCTTGGATCACAATCGATCAAAAAGATATCATTTTGCGGAGTGGAGAAAAAGCTGAGCTTCCATCCACTAAACATTTTGCTGTCATCTCTGCATTAAGTCAAGTTCCCCTCATTTTAGAAGCCATCGGGAGTCGGGAATTAAACCTACAGCATTCCTAAACGAACAGTCACGAGAGTCAGTCCTTGGGAATTGGGAATGGGTATCCATTCCCTACTCCCCTTAGCAACCCTTCATCCCCTCAATCCCATTGCTATAGCATCAAAACCTGCTCCCGCTTTTCATCCTCGATCGCTGGGAGGATGACTACTCAGAAATGGCTGACTCGGCCAAAAGCGAATCGGCGTATTCGCAATTAAACGCTTGATGCCAACTTGGATAGTTTCTACCGAAACCTCATCATTAGCTAAGACAAATTTCACCACTTCAAAACTCGGAGTTTCCGTCCAGAAATAGCCTCCGTGAGAATCAATTTTGCCAAATAAGTAAAGAAATATATTTCCCAAATCAATCAAGGGAGCAGTTAACAAACTTAAACGCAATTGAGTCCCATCCAGCCCCGGCATTTCTGAACAATCGAGATAATTAAATTTCTCAAACAGTTCATAAGCAGAAGTCGGTTTCACCACCGGCTGAGAGCGAATCATAGTGCGAATATAAGGACGGTACTCAAGCGGATCGACTGGCTTATTGACAGCTTGTAAATAAACATTCCCTAACCGCAAACCAGACATTTCCAAACTGGGTTCGATAAACCAGTTGGCAACAGTAGAGAGATAGCGCAACACCACATCCCGATCGCTGGATAATAAATAAATGCTGCGGCATCGGAGAATCGCCGAGCGCACATAATTATTACGCCCCTCCCGCAGAAACTCCAAAGGAATATCTGGCGATGACAAAACCAGTTTATCTAACGTCAAACAATCACCAATTTCATGCTTTTCTTGCTCGATTCGATCGTCCTTGCCAAAGCGATCGCACAAAATCCGCAGCAAATTGACTACAACTAACGCGCCCAAACTATGACCCAGCAAATTGACTGCTATTTTAGCAGGTTGGAGAGTATATTCCTGGGACCTTGAAGGAGGAGAATGCTCGATTTCACCCGGACTTGGATTGTCCCAATATTGAGTCGGTGGCTGTACTGAATTATGAGGATGATTCAAAAGACCCAGACCTTTATCCAGTCGCCAGAAAAACTCAGCCAAATCAGGAGCACCATAGTGAACCGCTCGATAGCGGTCGCGCTGATAAACCACCACCCGCAGCAGTTGAAATAAAATCAGCCATAGTAAGAAAACCACCAACACCACCCAAGGCCACTGTACTGCCAATTCCGCTGTTTCACGAAGTTTTAGCCAAGCTTCCACCTGAGCAACAGTTGGTAAAGTCCCCAAGGCCAAAAGCAGTGGCACTCCTAACAGTTGTAAAAAAATATAAAGCAACGTCCCTGCACTGAGTGCGACCGCAGCCATGATCGCCAAAAATTTGACAATAATGCCCCAGTTATTACGATAATCACTCCATAAACCCGGACTCAGGAGAGGTTGCTCGCTCGGCCAATGATAGCCAATATAAAAATGCTTGTCTTCTAAAGTTCCAGCACTATTAATCGGTCCTTTGAGAGTCAGAGACTCAGCTTCATCCAAAAAATTTTGGTAAAAAAGTGAGTCAGGAGTCGCATAGCCATGAATTCTCACCGTTAAACGGTTACAGCCTGAAGACCAGAGAATTTTAACTAATTCGTCAATATTAAAAAGAGGTCGAAAACGTTGGAGAGGGGGGAGTTGGCGATCGACGTGCAGAGAAGTCGTAGCAGTGCTCGCGACTAAAAAGATATTGGGATAATTACGGTCAGCATACACCTCAAAATTCCGACCGATTGCTTGAGAAAACTGCCGATTGTGCCAGCGGTTAAGGGTGGTAATCACATACTCTTCATTAACCTGTTCTGCAAAAGCGACATACTGCTTCAAGTCACACAGGGAGCGTACCGCTTGTGCGATCGCCTGTTCAGAATTCAACCCCGCATAGGTTGGTAGTGCATCAGTCCCGTGGGGGGTGTCATTCGGTGGATTCGGATAAGCAAGTTGTACAATTCGCGCCTTAGTCCACCAGTCAGAAAAAGGAGCAGCATTGCGAATAATCGACTCTAACCACTGGCAGTCGTTCGGATAGGTGTCTGGGTTCCAGGTGAATGGCAGGCTGTCATAAGTACGCTCAGCGCCCATATTGACTTTAGCTCTTCTATACTTAGGGCAGTTTACGATCTACCAATTATCGCACTGAGACTCCCCCTCTGTAGACTAATTAACATCAGCAGAAGGGAGAGGGGGAAAGGCAACAGGGGAAAAAGGGAAAAAAATGGGACAAAGGGAAAAAAGCGGGAAAGGAGGAAAAAAGTGAACAATCAAGAAAAATAGGTCAAGGCTAAAGCAAAAACTATCCGTTTTCTTGTGACCCTTTTTTCCTGGTCCCCTTGACTTTTTAAAACTAGCAGGTTCCGGTTGAGGTTTGCTAAGGTGTTGAAGTTATACCATCGCCTGGATCTTCCTAGTTATTGTTCTCTAAAGATATAAAAAATCGAGCAAGTGCCTCTCGTACAATTGACTACTTCCTTAAGGAGGATTTCAACAGTGTATTATGGCTCTCACTCCTTCAGCTCTGCCGTCGCAATTGCGATTGTCTTCTTCCCAGCGCTGACAGTGCTGCCAGCTTCCAGAGTTCTCGCAGTTGCCAGCATCGCCAGTCCGGTCGGTCGCCAAGAGGTGAGCGGTCGCATCTTGGTTCAAGACCGCAAAGCTGAGGTCGAAAAACTCTTACAAACTGGGATCGAACAATATCGTAAAGGCTTGTTTCGAGAAGCGATCGAAACTTACCAACAAGCATTATCCCTCTCTCAGCAACTAGGCGACAAAAAAGGGATAGGATTAATCCTCAACCGCCTCGGAGAAGCTTACATTGACCTGGGTGAACGTGACAAAGCAAAGGAAGCTTTGCAACAAGCTTTAACCCTAAACCGAGAACTCAACGATCGCAGCGCCACCGCTGAAACGATGAATTTGTTGGGATGGGTTTATCGTGCTTCCGATCAATTTCCCCAGGCCTTGCAGATGCACCAGCAAGCTCTAGACCTGAGCAAAGCCATCGGCGATCGCGCTTTAGTCGGGGAATCGCTCCACAATCTCGGCGCCGTCTATGCCGAGCAAGCTCAATATCCCCAAGCTTTGGAATATTACCAGCAAGCACGAGCTATCCGCACCGAAGTCGGCGATCGTCGGGACTTAGGTCGTACCCTCAATAACATGGGTAGCGTGTATTACAACCTGGGTCAGTACGAGAAAGCCCTAGAATTTTATCAGCAAGCTCTGGCAATCCGGCGACAAATCGGCGATCTGGCTGGTACAGGCAGACTCCTCAATAATGTCGGGCTGACTTACCGCAAGTTGAGTAAAGATGCTCAAGCACTGATCTATTTTCAACAAGCTATAGTGATGCTAGAAGCGAGTGGCGACACCGCTAGTGTCACTCGTCCTCTGAATAACATGGGTGCTACTTATGAAAGCCTCGGTCAAAATTCAAAAGCCCTAGAATCATACCAGCGGGCTTTGCAGTACGCTCAACAAACTGGCGACCAAGAAGGCGAAACCAAAGCTCTTACTAGCATTGAACGACTGTCTGGTCAACGTCAGGTTCAGTAATCTCAGCCCTTGGCCTGCTAGCAGATTGATGGGTCTAACCCTCGATCGGGGGAGAAAAATGCCATAGTGTTAATCATAAAGCCTTATGACTCAGGAGAAACTGAGCAATAAGGACTGGGATGGGTTGTGCCTACAGGCTCAGACTTAGGAATGACAGCCTTTAAGCTGTGAAGACCCCCACTGTGCCATTGTCCATAATGCTGCGAATCCAGGTCAGCCGTGATTATTAAGTTGCCGGGAAAATTTCCTCAGGGATGGTCAGATTGGACAGGGCTGTACACGGTGGCGATCGCAACTGTAGCAGTAACCAGTTTTCTGCTAGGAATACGACAGCTCAGTGGCTTACAGCCCTTAGAACTGATGGCCTTCGATCAAATGGTGAGGCTGCGCCCCGATGCTGGTCCTGACCCGCGCTTGTTAGTGGTGGGCATTACAGAAGAGGATATCCAAGTTTTCAATCGATCGCCATTGTCCGATGAAGTCATCGCACGGGTCTTAGAAAAGCTGTCCGCCCTCAAGCCCCAAGTCATTGGCTTAGATTTATATCGAGATATCCCCTATGAACCGGGTCACCAACAACTCGCGGCTCAACTGCGAGCTGACAATATCATTGCGATTAAAAACATTAGCGATACTCATAGCCAGGGAGTCTCCTCTCCTTCCAGCATCCCAGAAAACCGCGTTAGTTTTAACGACCTACTGTTAGACTCAGACGGAGCCGTGCGTCGCGCTTTAATTTCAGCTAAACCTGCTGACAAGACGCTATTTTCGTTTGCCCTCAAATTAGCCGAGAACTATTTAACGGCTCAAAATTTCATCCCCCAAGAGAACCCCGATCATCCTCAACACATCCAATGGGGTCAAGCTCAGTTTGAGCCACTACAAGCCAATTCAGGGGGGTATCAACAAAACGACGACCAGATGCAGGGCTACCAGATTCTGCTGAATTACCGCTCAGCCAACTCTGTCGCTCGGCAAATCAGTGTCACCCAACTGCTGTACGGACGGGTCGATCCCAACTGGGTCAAAGGTAAAATTGTGCTGATCGGGACTACAGCACCCAGTGTCAAAGATTTATTCTTAACCCCCTATAGCCCAGGTCAGCAGACCAGCCCTAAAATGCCTGGGGTCCTCATTCACGCCCAGATCGTCAGCCAAATTCTCGACGCAGTCCAGGGCGATCGCTCCCTATTCTGGTTTTGGCCCGAGTGGGCTGAGATGCTCTGGATTGGAAGTTGGGCCCTGTTGGGAGGCTCCTGGGCCTGGTGTAGTCGCCACCCCCTCCTTTTTGCTCTGGGTTGTCCGACTCTGTTGGCGATTCAAAGTGGGATGAGCTTCGCTCTCTTCCTCGATTATCGCTGGGTGCCCGTAGCAGCACCAAGTTTGGCTTTTGTCTGCGCCACAGCCACCGTGGTTGCTTACCGAGGGCACCAAGCTCAGCGACAGGAAAAAATCGTCATGCGGCTGCTGGGACAGAACACGTCGCCACAGGTTGCCCAAGCGTTATGGAGGAGTCGCGATCGCCTGATGCAGGATGGCAAATTACCAGGACAAAAACTGGTAGCGACTATGTTGTTCACCGATATCAAAGACTTCAGCACCATTTCTGAACAAATGCTGCCAGAGGAATTAATGGAATGGTTGAACGAATATTTAGCCGTCTTAGCGGAGGCGGTGCAAACTCATAACGGAATTATCAATAAGTTTACAGGGGATGGGATTATGGCCGCCTTTGGTGTACCCATGCCTCGCACTAGCAGCACCGAGATTGCAGAGGATGCAAGAGCCGCGGTGTCTTGCGCTTTGACGATGGGAGAACGCCTTGATGAGCTTAATCAGGGCTGGAAGGAGCGGGGTTTGCCAACGATTCAGATGCGGGTCGGAATTTTTACCGGACCGATCGTTGCTGGGAGTTTGGGAGGAAAGGAGCGTTTAGAATACGGATTGATCGGTGATAGTGTCAATATTGCTTCCCGATTAGAAAGTTGTGAAAAAGATCGACAGCCCAGCACTTGTCGGATTTTAATTGCTCACCAAACTTTGATTCACATTCGGGGAGAATTTCAGGTGGAACACTGGGGACCACTGGCTTTAAAGGGGAAACAACAAACGGTGGATGTTTACCATGTTCTGGGTCGCAAGCAAGAGTGATGGGGAAGGGGAAAAGAGACATCAGCTTTTACCAATTCCCCATTTCCCATTGATTATTTGAGGGCCTTCAAGGCTGTCTCAGACCGCTGGACTCCGTCTGTGTTTCCTTGTTTCTGATAGAGGTCGCGGGCTTGTTCAAACGCAGTCCTTGCTTCGGGGCTCCGGTCTCGTGCTTGTAGAGACAATCCTAAATTATAATAAGCGCTGGCATTGTCTGGTTGTAACTGAATAATCCGGCGATAGGTAATAATGGCTGAGAGAAAATCTTGTTTGAGAATTTGAATTTCTCCGATTCCCTCTTGGGCTTCTACTAAATTAGGCTTGAGCGCTGTGGCTCGTTGATAAGCTAGCATGGCCGCATCCAGGTCATTTTGTGCTTTGAGGAGTTCGCCGATTTGGAACTGCACTTCTGCATTTCGAGGTTCTAATTTAGCAGCTTGTTCAAAAGCGTCGAGGCCTTCATTGATGTTACCATTCCGGAGTAAAGCAGTTCCGAGTTTAAGCTGCACGCTGGCTTGTTTGGGGGCGAGTGTCGCTGCTTGTTGCAGTACCTGCACTGCGTTGGAGAAGCGCCCCTGCTGGATCAGCACTAAGCCCATTGCAGAATATGCTTGCCAGTTTTTGGGGTCGAGGGCGATCGCTTGTTGGTAAGTGCGGAAGGCGCCATTGTAGTCTTTTTGCTGGAGGAGTACAACGCCTAATCCCAGGTAAGCGTTGATGTTTTTAGCATTGAGTTGGATGGCGCGACGGTAAGCAGTAGCAGCATCGGGATAGCTTTCCAGGTTGGCTAAGGTGTAACCGAGGGCATACTGGAAGTCGGCATTATTGGGATCGAGGGCGATCGCTTGTTGATAAAATTCCACTGCGGCTTGGTAGTTGCCTTGACGTGCTTCTAAGTAACCAATGCCAGAAAAAATCCGGGCGTTTTTTGTATCTAAGCGGGCGGCTTGCTGGTAAATCGAGATGGCACGGTTATAATCACCGGCATCTACTAACTGTCGCCCTTGGCGTAGGAGTTCATCGACATTGGGGCTGGCTTGGGGGCCGACTTGGGCTAATACTTCAGCAGATAACGTCATCTGAGGCTGGGCAGTGGTAGCGATCGCCATTAATAAGCTACTGACTACCAATAGAGTTCGTTTGTACACGGCCATTCGTTTTTAAGGGATTCTACAAGGAGGTCTCAGTTACCAGTTGCCTGGAATGCTAGAACTGCGAGATGTAGTTTACCTACGAGGTTCCAGCAGTTCAAAATTTTCTTGTTTGAGGACAGCACTGATGATTTTAACAACAACTGATGTCATTCAAGATGCACAGGTGCAAGCTTACTTGGGAATTGTCACCGCTGAGGTGGTCTACGGCACTAACTTCCTGCGCGATTTCTTCGCTGGCATTCGCGACATTATCGGCGGGCGCACCGGTAGTTATGAGGAGCTCTTCCAAAAAGGACAGCGAGAAGCATTGGCTGAATTAGAAAAACGTGCCCAACGGTTGGGTGCTAATGCTGTGATTGGAATTGAGATCGACACAGGTACGATTAATGTCGATACTTCAGGGGCTTTGCTACTCATTACTGCTGTTGGTACTGCTGTTAAGTTGCGGTAGATTTCTCGGTCATTATTACGATCGGGAACTTATTTCCCCGGATTAAAGATCGGCAGGGAGGGGAATGGAGAATGTGTTAATGAGGTCATTAACTCCTACCCCTTTGAAGGTTGAAAAGAGCTGTATTTCTTCTGATTCGATCGGAGTTCTCATTAAAAGTTAATGAGGGATAGTGAATCCTGGAGTTGTTTCATTTCTGACTCAAGGGAACTATTCATCTTGACTTCTTTGCTTCCTGGGACGTTGAGACTGATGAACATAACCGCGTAAGAGAGCTATTACTTTATTCTTTCTTTAGACAGACGGAGTTTCATTCCCTAGGCAGATTTTTCTAGCACCAATCTCAACTTACAGTTAAGCTCAAGTCGAAATACTGCTAGAGATAAAAACACTCAGCGACCTAAGGGAATTTTAGGGAGGGAAAATACTATGGCTTATGTCAATCGTCCTGTCGAGAACGCCGTTGGGCAACCAGTGGTTGCGAATCAAGTGGTTGATTATCATGACCGGGTGCGGTGGGGGCCGATTATTTCAGGGTTAGTGGTTGCCATTGCGACACAATTGGTTTTGAGCGCTTTAGGCACTGCGATCGGGGGCAGCTTTTTATCAAATTCGGGAGCTCCGCGCTCAAATGCAGGTGATGTTGCTAGAGCCGTGGGTATCGGAGCGATCATTTACTTATTTATTTCTTTGTTTATTGGCGGTTGGGTGACCTCTCGTGCCAGTGGCCCAATGAATCGCAATACTGCGCTTTTGAATGGAGCAATTTTGTGGGCAACAACTCTAGCGTTGAGTTCTTGGCTATTGGCAAATGGAGTGGCGGGAACGTTTGGAGTCCTGGCTTCTAATGCTGGAGAAGTTGCAAATCAAGTGCAGCAGGGAACCGTTAATATTCCCAATCAAGTACCGACGATTGATGCAAACCAAGCTCGCAGTCTCGCTGCTAATACTGCGAAGATAGGCTGGTCATTTTTCTTCGGTTCTCTACTCGGTTTAGTTGCTGCGATGGTGGGTTCGTCTTTGGGAAGTCATCACCCTCGCACTTACACAACTTAAAACGTTGGCGCTCACGTGAAATCCTCATGGTTATTAATGGCATCTGGTTTCAGATGCTTTTTTTGTTCCGAAGAGAACGGGATGTTTGGGAGGACACGGTTAAACCGTGTCCCTCCAACAGGGATGATTAAGCGCTGAAGTATTTCGCAGCAGGGTGATAGGTAATAATGGCGGTTGTTGACTGTTCTGGGTAAAGCTGTTCGCTTTCATCCATATAGAGGTTGATGCGATCGCACCCTAACAACTCCAATTGCTTGTACTGATCGGCAATATTTGGACAGGCGGGATAGCCAAAGCTGTACCGCGATCCGCGGTAGCGTTGCGCTAACAGACCGCGAATATTATCCGGTTCTTCGCTGGCAAACCCTAACTCACGACGAATTCGCGCATGAGTCCATTCTGCTAATGCTTCTGCTGTTTGTACTGCTAACCCGTGAAAATAGAGGTAGTCGGTGTATTGGTTATCCGCGAATAGCTTTTGGGCGAACTCCGTGGCAATATGACCGACTGTTACCGCTTGCATGGGAAAAACATCGATTTTTCCCAATTCTTTAGGAGCGAAGAAATCAGCGATGCACAACCGCCGTAGTGATTTTTGACGAGGGAAGGTAAAAGTTGCGACCGGGGTTAACATCCCGATATCTCCCCCATTCTTCAAAATTTCTGGGTCGTAAATTTCGAGAGAATTTCCTTCCGCTTGACAAGGGAAATATCCATAAATTACTTGGGGATGCAATAGCTTTTCAGTAATGATGCGTTGTTTCCAAGCCTCTAAGATTGGGTAAACTTTCTCAGCTAAGAACGCATCATATTCTTCCCGCGATTGTTCTTTGGGTTTGCGGAATTGCCACTGTCCTGCAATCAAGGCTTGCAAGTCTAAATACCCGAATATTTCTTCTAAGGAAATATCGTCTGGTTGTAAGAGTTGCGTACCCCAGAAGGGTGGCGTTGGGCGCTCAATATTGATATCAACTGCTTCCGATCGCTGCGTATCTACTTCTAAGAGGGTATGGGTTTCTTGCTCGCCCTCCTTCCCAGCAGATGGCTGTTTTACAGGTGCAGATTCTTTCTTAACTCCCTGACCATTGTCTGCTGTTCCATCTAAGAATCCCTGCAAGTTATCCCATTTTCCAGCAGATTTAGCTGGCATGAGTTTGTCCATAAAATGCAAATCAGAAAAGGCATCTTTACCATAAATTACCTTGCCTTTGTAGGTGGTTTGGCAATCTTCATGGACAAATTTAGAAGTTAATGCTGCACCTCCTAAAATGACAGGAACAGTAATTCCTTTCTCGTTAAATACCTCCAAATTTTCTTTCATAAAAGCCGTTGATTTCACCAGTAGACCACTCATAGCAATACAATCTGCTTTGTGTTTTTCGTAGGCTTCGATAATGTTATCGACGGACTGCTTAATTCCCAGGTTGATCACTCGATAACCGTTGTTAGAAAGGATGATATCAACCAGATTTTTACCAATGTCATGAACATCCCCTTTTACGGTGGCAATGACTACAGTCCCTTTGGCATGATCTCCTGCCTCTGATTTTTCCATGAACGGTTCTAAATAAGCAACGGCTGCTTTCATGGTTTCAGCGGATTGTAATACAAAAGGTAGCTGCATTTGCCCCGATCCAAACAGTTCACCTACCACTTTCATTCCATCTAGCAAGAAGGTGTTAATAATCTCCAAAGGTGGATATTGATCTAAGGCTTTTGCCAGGACTTCTTCTAAACCAATCCTTTCGCCGTCGATGATATGTCGCGTGAGGCGTTCTTCTAAGGGTAAGCTTTCGTCTTGGCTGCGATCGCGCTTGGTGGTTTTGCCTTCAAAGAGTTTTGTCAACTCTCCTAAGGGGTCATAGGTGCAGATATCACCCTCAAATTGCCGTTCGTCATCAATGAGTTTTCGGCAGACTTCTTGATGTTGTGGCTCAATTTTTGCTAAGGGCAAAATCTTGCTCGCGCTGACAATGGCGGCGTCCATCCCGACTTGCATCGCTTCATGCAAAAACATGGAATTAAGGACTTGTCGCGCTGCGGGATTCAAGCCAAAGGAAATGTTAGAAACACCGAGTAAAATGTGGCAACCTGGTAATTCTTGGCGGATGCGACGGATGGCTTCAATTGTTGCTTTGCCATTCCCTCGGTCTTCTTCAATACCAGTAGAAATGGGGAGGGCGAGGGTATCGAAAAAGATTTCATGGGGTGGGATGCCGTATTCAAGGGCAGCGCGATAGGCGCGTTGGGCAATTGCAAATTTTTTGTCGGCTGTCCTGGCCATGCCTTCTTCATCGATCGTCCCGACAACAACACCGGCGCCATATTTTTTCGCCAATTCTAAGACTTTATAAAAGCGGGGTTCTCCGTCTTCAAAGTTGGTAGAATTTAGGAGACATTTGCCCCCAGCAACTTTTAAGCCAGCCTCCATTTTCTCCCATTCAGTGGAGTCTAGCATTAAGGGAATCGTCGCATTAGTCACGAGGCGAGAGACTAATTCTTTCATGTCTTTAACGCCATCACGTCCTACATAGTCAACGTTGACATCTAGGACATGGGCGCCTTCGCGGACTTGTTCCCGTGCCATAGAAACTAAACCGTCCCAGTCTTCCGCATTTAATAAATCTCGGCATTTTTTGGAACCGCTAGCATTGAGGCGTTCGCCAACAATTAAGAAGGAATTGTCTTGATCGTAGGGTTGGGCGCTGTAAATTGAAGCAGCGGCAGGTTGCCAACTACTTTCGCGGAGTTTGGGTTTAAGGGTGGCGCTAATTCCTGCTAATTCGCGGATGTGTTCGTAGCGAGTTCCACAGCAACCGCCGATGATTTGAACGCCTAAGTCTTCTACAAAGTGCATGAGTGCCATTCGCAATTCTAGAGGCGTTAATTTGTAATGGGCATGGCCACCGATATTTTCGGGTAAACCGGCATTGGGAATGCAGGAAACGACGAAGGGGGAATGTTGGGACAAATATTTAATATGTTCGGCCATGCGGTCGGGACCGGTGGCACAATTTAATCCTAAAATGTCGATGGGATAGGGTTGCAAAATAGTTAAGACGGCGCTGATATCGGAACCCACTAACATAGTGCCGGTGGTTTCCATCGTGACAGAAACCATGAGGGGAATTCGCGCTCCTTTTTTTTGAAAGACTGCTTCAATTCCGTTTAAAGCCGCTTTAATTTGCAGAACATCTTGGCAAGTTTCAATGATGAATAAGTCTACACCGCCGTCGTAGAGGCCTTCTGCTTGTTCGGCAAAGGCATTTTTAAGGGTGTCAAAGTCGATATGGCCGAGGGTGGGAAGTTTGGTACCGGGACCAATGGAACCAGCGACGAAGCGGGGTTTGTCGGGGGTGGAATATTCGACGGCGAGGCGTTTGGCGAGTTCAGCGGCGGTTTTGTTCAGTTTGTAGGCTTGATCGGCCAAGTCATACTCGGCAAGAACGATGGAGGTACCGCCGAAGGTATCTGTTTCGATGACATCGGCCCCTGCTTCCAGAAAGCCACGATGAACGTTGGCAACGGCTTCAGGTTTGGTATAAACGAGGTATTCGTTGCAACCTTCGTATTCTTTGCCACCAAAGTCGTCAGCGGTGAGGTTTTGGGTTTGGAGGTTGGTACCCATTGCACCGTCGAAGACGAGGACGGGACGGGAGGGGTGGTGGAGACGTTGGAGGAAGGGGCTATCAATCATGGTCAAAGTGGGAGAGGGATATTAGTTTACAATTTAATCTATTATGCAAGATAGCTGAGAGTAGGGGCGATCAGGAACGAGTAATAGTATTCTCAGAAGATAGGTCAATTCTACGCATGGTTTCGCAGGCGGCTAAGGAGCATGGGGAGAATATACTTCAGCATTCAAGATGGCGAATTTGTTGAAAATTTAGTATAAATAAATGAATCAAAATTTGGAAGAGATTGCCTGCTGCGCCCATCCCGTCGATCCTAATGGCTTTAACCTAAACGCAAATATACCTTACGGGTGTACTATCCAACACATTCAGCAGGTCATGAATGATTTTACTGACTTTATAAGCTTTATCAACCAACAGCTACACTCCCAGCATCTAGAACGATTTGAGTCTTTACTAATGCCTGCTAACTTCAGCAGCCTAGTTGGCAATTTTATGATTACGGCTATTCCTAAATATTGTTCTACTTTAGCGAAAAATCAATATCATAACGGACATCCTGATTTGATTCCATCTGGGCAATTTCCTAATAATGCGGTTCAATATGTTAGTGAAGGAATTGAAGTTAAAGCTTCTCGCTATCTGAGGGGATGGCAAGGTCACAATCCTGAAGATACCTGGCTGATGGTATTTGTATTTGATAGTAACCGCCCTAGTGATGTCGCTAATAACATTCAGCCAAAACCATTTCGTTTTGTTAAAGTCGTTGGGGCTAGCCTTACCCAACAGGATTGGTCGTTTTCAGGTCGTTCAGCAAGCAGTCGTCGCACCATTACTGCTAGCGTCACCAATTCTGGCTATCAGAAGATGATGGCGAACTGGATTTATCAAGACCCTAGTTTACCATAGAGACAACTGCTGAAACTCTGGCACTTGATCAATAGGTGCTTTGAATTTTTTTTCGGTTTTAATGGCTGCTAACTTCGGAATTGCGGTGTGGCTCATTTCGTAATACCCTTTATATCGCTCAACCCCTATGCAGCAAAGACTCATAGCTTCGGCTGCTGCGACTGTAGAACCTGAACCCATAAAGGGGTCAATAATAATTCCTTCACCCAAAGGGAGAGAAGCATAAACCACTTGTCGCATAAAAGACTGCGGTTTAATACTTGGATGGCTGGCTATCTCTCGTTCTTGCCGAGGTGTTCTTTCACTAAAAATTACATCATTAAATGGGTTGCCGTCAGCGTTCCTTCTTAATCCTCCTGTTTGAAAATTTCTCAGACATTCGCTTAATTTCATTCCTGATGGGAGAGGTTTTCGCAAAATACCCCACGGTTCATAACAACCTCGCGCCATTGAAGAGACGTTTGGAAATTCATCCTCAGCATTTTTGGGACGATCGCCACCCCGTAAAGTTCTCACCAGCCGAATTAATTCGCCTCTGAATTCTAAACCGCCTTCAACTAAAGCTGTAAAAACTAGCTGGGAGAGAAAAGCATTGCTGGCGATAAAAATATGACCACCTGGATACAAAACGCGGACTAATGATTGAGCAAAATTTATAAAAAAGCTCCTCAAAGTTGCTCGTTCTTTCTGCGTAAGTGCTGTAAATCTTGGGAGAGGCGATCGCTGATAGCCGTCAAATGAGGGAGGAATTCTCCAGATACCACCGTTGCCATTTTCTCTTTTAGTAATTTGCTCGACCTCATACTCTTTTACGCCATAAGGCGGGTCGGTTACAACTGCATGAATGCTGTTTTCCGGCAGTTGCTTCAGCCACTCGAAACAATCTGCGTTCACAATCAGAGAGTTGCCTATTTTTTCAGCTGGGTAGTCGAACGCAAACTGGTGCATTACTTGTAGGATTGATCTCTAAGCTCGATCATACAGTAATTATGCACTTCATGCAAATTTAAACTGTTACATCAGCAAGCTTAAAGCCAAATCTGAGGAAGTTGAATAATGGCAAATAACGGGAAGGCGATGATAGAATCAAAATTATCTCAGGAATAATGAGTGAAAATAGTGTAACTTATTTCCCCTCTCGCTCGATTTCTGCGATCGCCTATTTCCAGGCTATGAATTACCAGTGGCGTTAACTGCATCATCAGCAGCAATGGCTCTTAAATCTGAAACAATTTCCTCAAAAACGAACTCAGCACCACGCTTAACGCTGGCACTCACCTCAAAACCAAACTCTAAATTCTCTGCTTCGATCAAATAAACCGTAACTTCTTTTGGAAACTCCTCTCTAAAAATTTTCCGGCCCGCTGCTAAAGCATGGTCCCACCGAAAATCATGCAAATTATAACTGGGTTCCGGTAAATTCTCCAGTTCAGAACCAGGTACTTTAAACACAGCACCCGGTTCTGAATTTGTTTTACTAGCATCAATAATAATTAACGCTGTGCTTCCCTTCGCTTGGAACATGACTTCCATTCCCGCAGTGCCACAGTCGTAAACTCGAACATTGGGGACCGGATTTTCCGCTAGGAATTGCTGGAGGCGTTGAGCAACCAAAACACCCACCGCATCGTCACAACGATTTAAATTTCCACAGCCAATAATTGTTAATTGTCCTTTGTCAGCCGTCATTCGATCTTTTGAACCGCAGATGAACACAGATGAACGCAGATAAATTATAGAACCATCTATGTTTATCTGCGTTCATCTGCGGTTGAAACTCCACTAATTAAGCGGTGCGGAAACGCGCTAATTCCTCCCCAGTTTTCGCATCGTGGGCGTGAACCGTGCAAACCAAGCAGGAATCAAAAGACCGCGCAACGTGACCGACTTCTACTGGATCGGATGGATCTGCGATCGGTGTTCCTAACAGCGCTTCCTCGATCGGACCCCGCACTCCTTCACTGTCACGAGGTCCGACATTCCAAGTCGTTGGTGCGACAATTTGGTAGTTCTTAATCTTGCCACCTTCAAGCTCAATCCAGTGGCACAGAGACCCCCGTGCTGCTTCCGTTGCACCCCAGCCACGACCGTCTTTTTCCTCAGGTTGAATATACCAAGGATCGTTGAGTTTAAATTCTCGCAAACAGCGTTCTGCTTGTCGGTACAATTTGACAGCTTCGTGCATCCGTGCTAACTGCCGGACGTGAATGCTAGCCCCGCCCATTTTCTTGAAGACATCCAGAATAAAACCGTCATAATGCTGCCAGGATTCTCCATGTTTGCCGCCTACAACTAACTGACGTGCTAAGGGTCCTGCTTCTAAGCGACCGTAGTTTTCATGGCGCACGGCGCTTGCCCAAGAATAAGCGTTATTAAAATCATGAGTGTTCTTTTGGGTTGGCTTCGTTGTGCGGTCAAATGGGTGAACATCTGCTGAGCCTTCATCGTACCAGGAGTGAGTGGTATTTTCACGAGTAAAGCTATGATCCATTAATGTATGGGTATCCGTGAAACTGTCATAAACCCCACTCTTCATAATCAGGGCTGCGTTTCGGCTTTCAATGGT
>JBLNEP010000192.1:0-4559 GCA_050262755.1 Actinomycetota bacterium
TAATAACATTTTTTCCGTTTCTGAGCTTAAGTCTTTTGTCAATCTCACACCCTTCTCCTTTTTTCTGTACTCTCCTCTCTTTTATACATCACTTTTGAAAAGAGTGCAATTTATTCTGCATGATTACTTACCAAAGACTCCTCAAGAATACGAAGCATATCTTAATACGGTGACCGATAATAATGGTATTTTTAGAGGAGATGAAAAAAAGCCTCTTAAAAGCCAGTATTTGCCTAGCGAAAAATACTTTTTGCCCAAAGGAATGTATTCAATTGAAACTGTTCAAGAGCCTTACACATCGCTAGTCGGGTTACACCACCGAGTCATATTCGATCTGGATTTAATTAGCCAAATGGCTGTCTACAATACCTATAGAAAACGAGGATCTTACAATATTGAACTTATCTACGAAAACCGCTGGCTCCATGCTGATACTCTCTTAATTCTTTGGGACCAAGGAATGCCGATTGGCTTGCTAATTATTTCAAAATACTCGCTGACATTACCTTTGAATGGACTTAATCTAACGGATGAAGCAAAAGAGATTTTTAATGCCAAATCTCTTGAAACTATATCTTTTCAACTCTATTTTATTCAAGGTTTAATGGTTTCCTATCCGCACAAAGGGCTTGGGGGACAATTAATATTAAATTACTTTATTCCAGAGCTGATTCTCCATCAGGAAAGCTGTCTTCCCAAAGTTCTTGATATAGATACAATGCAAATTGGTATTCACCGAGGTGGAATTTATATCCTGACACACACTGACAAATTACCTCCGTTCCACTTCTCTAATACTCATCTCATCCCTGTTACTCAAGGAATTATTCGGGATATGACCATTTTGCATGGATTTCATCAGATTACTCCAGTATCTTTCCGAGAGAGCGCTGGTTTTGATTTAGTAACTGGCACCGATCAAGGTGCTATGAATCCTAATGTTTCCTATGATTTGGATGAGCAAGGTCAGGCAATTCTTCCCGCTAATGAGCTAGCACTCAGCTCTTACAAGAGTTTTAGGCAATTATTAGGCAATAATATCGGAAAACGAGGTGTATTTAGCTTGGGGATTTGGGATCAAAAATTAGTAACGAAACACCTGAGGTTACAACAGCGATACAGCACTCGTCTGGGAGAGTGAGAAATTTTAGGGGAGATAGGGGATAGGATAATCGGATGCTGAAATCGTCTTAACCTGCCATCTACCAACTGAGGAAGAGGACGAGTGGGTGGAATTGGGAATCGGCAGCGGTTCTTCCGAGCTTTAGGTGAAAAGTTACAATGGAAAGGAAGTCAGGAGGAGCTACCTATCTTCAACTTAATCACAGCTCAGACCCGACAGTTTTTTCAACCCCGACAGTTTTTTCAACAGTTACTGCCTAATTCCCGCCAACTTTACCTGGATCACTGTGCATTCGATACCGAGCAACAGCAGCTTACTTTGAGCGTGCTTTCAACCCAAAATTTTGCAAAATGTCCGGTGTGTAACACTCCGTCTGCCCAGACTCACAGCCATTATCGGCGTAAAGCCGAGATAATAGCAAAATAGGACAAGAGGTAAAGTTTTGTAACAATCCCCTCTTTGCCTGTCGCCTGGGTAGTGTGCCGTAATGTCAAAAGCGCGAAACTTCGCGTTTTTCACCTAGCGATCGCCCAGCCGCCAACCTGATTGACCCAGAAATAGCTTGCGTTGACACCAACCGCACTCTTAGCAGTGACTGCTACAATTTGCTAAGAAAAAACAGCAGGAATTGCAGAAATAAAGAACAGCTTGCTTCTGTGTAAATTAGAAGATTTTTTGAGAAACCATACAGGATAGAAAGGCATAAAGTATGTTTTCAGATATTGAGAATCATTGGGCGAAAGAATGTATAGTTACATTAGGAGAGAGAGCGCTCGTTAAAGGTTATAGTGACGGCACTTTTCGCCCAGCAGCGCCCCTCACCCGCGCCGAATTTGCCTCTTTAATGGTTGGCGCTTTTGGCAAGTCTCCAGATGTACAGAAAGCCGTAGCATTTAAAGATGTTCCTAAGAATCACTGGGCTTGGCAATTCATTCAAACAGTTTCTAAAAAGAGGTTTTTTAGCGGTTATCCCGATGGAACGTTTAGACCTGAACAGCCTATTTTACGAGTGGATGCTATTACTGTGATTGCATCAGCTCTCGATTTACCAACTCCTAAGTCGCCAGAAGCAACTTTAAAAGATGCCTTCGATGATGCGGCAGAAATTCCCAATTATGCTAAAAATGTGATGGCAGCAGCAACTCAAAGAGCGATTGTTGTCAACTATCCTGATGTCAGAAAGCTTAGACCCAATCAAAACGCTACGAGAGGTGAAGTAGCTGCTTTATTGTGCCGTGCCTTAAGAATTTTGGTCGTTGTGCAAAAAAAATACATTGCTGTTAGCATCGCAGGTACTACAACACCGCGTCCTATCTTTGGTTGCACCCCCGAAATCATAGAAAGTTACTTTGGAATTCCCATAGACGGGACATCTGGAATTAATTCTGCTTCACCCGCTTATGCTTCAACAGCTATTGAACGTTTTGGCTGTACGGATTTTATGGGAAATACATATTTTTCGGTAGGGTTTGAAAACCGCAAAGCTGTGAGAATAAATTTTGACCTGGGTGAGTTTCGGCAGAATAAGATTAGTATAGATGCGAAAAAAGTATTTGAGTATGTATTTGGCTACCCACCTCCTACTTGGAGACATCTGAAGGGTCCAAATTATATGGACGGAGGTTATTCACTTTTTGAATATTGTTTAGGAGATGGAGTACGACTATTTTTGATGCAGTATGCAGGGGAAACAACAGTTAGCACTATGTTATCGTATGATCCCGGCTGTGAGCCTCCTTACAATTAGGCGCAGAAATAGCTTGCGCTGACACGAACCGCACTCGTAGCAGTTTAAACCCCTACCAGATAAGGGTTTTAGCGTTTATTTCTTTGTTCGCTCAAGGAGCCACCAGGTCAATCAACAAGGTCTTAAGCCGAGAGCCTTGCAAATTCGGCAATAGAGGCTGAAAAGCCTCACCAGGTCTAGGTTTCGCCTTAAGTGGCTTTGAGCATGGTGAGGGCGATCGCTATGATTCAAAAACGCGAAGTTTCGCGATGAAAGCTGTGACGCGGTATGCTGCGAAAGCATACGAGAAGCGATCGCTGCGATGAGGCAAGGTATGTCAGCCCGTGCCACGATACCTTAAGTTGAGGAAAGAATAAAGATTTAACGCAGGGTTTTTGCGGAGGAATAGATTAGCAGATAAGAGTTAACTGCGGTTGGGGGAAGTATGAAGCTGCGAAGCATTGGGGTGGCAACTTTGGCTGCACTGGCGGCGGTATTGGCAACGGGTGATGTTCCAGTGTTCCGTAAATCTCAATGGCACTTTTCTACTTCCCAAGTGTTGGCTCAAACCCCTGCTGAACGGAAAGCTCAAGCAGATCGGCTGTTGCAGCAAGGGAATCAGCAGTTTAAGGTTAGTCAATTTCAAGCAGCTTTGCAGTTTTGGCAACAGGCGTTGAGCATATATCGCGAAATTCATGATCGCCAGAGAGAGGGTTGGGCTCTCGGCAATCTGGGAAATGCTTACCTTTATCTCGGCAACTATGGCAAAGCCATTGAGTATTATCAGCAATGGTTGGCGATCGCGCGGGAAATTCGAGACCGCCCAAGTGAGGGGAAAGCTCTGGGCAATCTGGGAATTGCTTACAATAGCCTGGGCGACTATGGCAAAGCCATTGAGTACACTCAGCAACAGTTGGCGATCGCACGGGAAATCAAAGACCGCCAAAGCGAGGGGAAAGCTCTGGGCAATCTGGGAGTGGCTTACGATAGCCTGGGCGACTATGGCAAAGCCATTGAGTACCTTCAGCAGGACTTGGCGATCGCACGGGAAATCAAAGACCGCCAAAGTGAGGGGAAAGCTCTGGGCAATCTAGGAGTGGCTTACAAAAACCTCGGCGACTATGGCAAAGCCATTGAGTATTATCAGCAACAGTTGGCGATCGCGCGTGAAATCAAAGACCGCCAAGGTGAGGGGACAGCTCTGGGCAATCTGGGAATTGCTTACAAAAACCTCGGCGACTATGGCAAAGCCATTGAGTACGAACAGCAATGGTTGGCGATTGCCCGCGAACTTCATGACCGCCTAAATGAGGGGAGAGCTCTACATGATCTGGGAATTGCTTACGAGCATCTCAGCAACTACCCCAAAGCGATTGAGTACCAGCAGCAAGCGTTGGCGATTGCCCGCGAACTCAAAGACCGCCAGAGAGAGGGTTGGGCTTTAGGCAATCTGGGAAATGCTTATCTTCACCTCGGCGACTACGCCAAAGCTATTGAGTATGACCAGCAATCCTTGGCGATCGCCCGCGAGCTTCACGATCGTGAAGGCGAGGGGGCAGGTCTCGGCAATCTCGGAGCTGCTTACCTTCACCTCGGCGACTACCCCAAAGCGATTGAGTACCAGCAGCAAGCGTTGGCGATCGCCCGGGAAATTCATGACCGCCAAAATGAGGGTGAGGCTCTCAACGGTCTGGGATCTGCTTACTTGAT
>JBLNEP010000193.1:0-5604 GCA_050262755.1 Actinomycetota bacterium
TAGTCAACCCCAATGTACTAGAAGGCACATTAGCATATATTTCTCCCGAACAAACTGGCAGAATGAATCGGGGCATTGATTACCGGACTGATTTTTATTCATTAGGCGTGACTTTCTATGAATTGCTGGCGGGAGAGTTACCGTTTCAATCAAAAGACCCAATGGAGTTAGTGCATTGTCACATTGCTAAACAACCTAAGTTAGTGAATGAAATTAATGCAGAAGTTCCTGCCGTTTTATCAGAAATCGTCTCTAAATTGATGGCGAAAAATGCCGAAGACCGCTATCAAAGTGCATTAGGATTAAAACGGGATCTCGAAAAATGCTGGGAACAGTTACAAACAAAAGGTCGCATTGAAGCTTTTGCCATTGCCCAACGGGATCTGTGCGATCGCTTCATTATCCCCGATAAACTTTATGGCAGAGATGCGGAAGTTCAGTCTTTACTGAAAGCCTTCAATCGCGTTTCCCAAGGCAGTTCAGAACTCATGCTAGTGGCGGGATTCTCTGGAATTGGCAAAACCGCCGTAGTCAACGAAGTCCACAAACCCATTACCCAGCAAAAAGGCTACTTCATCAAAGGCAAATTTGACCAATTCAACCGCAACCTTCCCCTGTCAGCCTTTGTCCAAGCACTGCGAGAGTTGATGAATCAACTACTCTCAGAATCCGATCGGCAGTTACAAGCCTGGAAAGAAAAGCTGCTCAAAGCACTAGGAGATAGCGGTCAAGTCCTCATCGATTTAATTCCTGAACTCGAACGGATTATTGGGTCACAACCTCCCACTCCAGAACTTTCCGGTGAGGCAGCCCAAAATCGCTTTAACCTCCTGTTCCAAAACTTTATTCAGGTTTTTGCGAAAGTAGAACATCCCCTAGTCATCTTTATCGATGACCTGCAATGGGCTGACTCCGCCTCCTTGGGCCTCATGCAAAGTTTGTTGACGGAAGCCCGATCTCACTCTCAATGTCTATTAGTCTTAGGAGCCTATCGAGATAATGAAGTGTTTCCCAGTCATCCCTTTTTGATGACAGTTAAGACCCTAGAAAATGCCGATGTTACCCTTGAAACTCTCACCCTCAGTCCCTTGAGTGTTGATAGCCTCAATCACCTAATTGCTGATGCTTTTCAAGCCTCACAAAGCGCTGTGCAGCCCTTAACCAAGCTGGTCATGCAAAAGACCCAGGGCAATCCGTTCTTTGCGACCCAATTTCTCAAGGCATTACACCAAGATAGTCTGATTACGTTTGACCGGGAGGTTGGTCACTGGCAATGCGACCTAGTGCAGGTACAGGATGCAGCCTTAACCGATGATGTCGTGGAATTCATGGCTTTGCAGTTACGAAAACTGCCCGTTACCACCCAAGAACAGCTTAAATTTGCCGCTTGTATTGGGGCAAAATTTGACCTCAAGACTTTGACGATTGTTTCAGAGCAAGACGAAATTCAAGTAGCCTTGAGTTTGTGGTCTGCGCTCCAAGAGGGGCTGATTGTGCCGGAGGGTAAAATCTATAAGTTTTATTTGGATGATGACCAACCCCAGGAGCATCAATCCCTGAGTGAAGAGGTTTCTGAGCGAATTCACTATCGATTTTTCCATGACCGCGTGCAACAGGCCGCCTACTCACTAATTCCTGAAGACCAAAAACAGGCCACTCACCTCAAAATGGGTCAGTTACTCCAAACTCGTTTGTCAGCAGCAGAGCGAGAGGAGAAGTTATTTGATATTGTCAGTCATCTAAATCTCAGTCGTGGGTTGCTAAGTCAGCAAGCTGAACGTGAGTCTTTGATTCGATTGAACCTAACTGCGATCGAAAAAGCGAAAAAGGCAACCGCTTATGGCGTGGCGAGAGACTTGGTGAGGGTGGGACTGGAATTACTCTCGGAAGATAGTTGGCAAACCCAGTATGAATTAAGCTTAAAACTCCATGAGAACGCCGCAGATGTGGCCTGTTTAAAGGCTGATTTTGAGGAAGCAATTGCCCAAGTTCAACAGGTTTTGGATAAGGCTCAGACGGTCTTGGATAAAGTGCCTGTTTACATGGTGCAAATCAGGGTGTTGACGGCTCAGAATCAATTGGCGGATGCGATCGCCATTGCTGCCCAAGCCGTCACTCAATTGGGGATAGAATTTCCCTCAGACATCACACCGAGCCTAAGCGAACAAACCATACAAAATGTGGAAGTCGAGCTAGAGGGGAAAGTCATTGAGGATTTGGTCAATTTGCCTGTAATGACTGACCCGACGACAATTGCTGCCATGGAACTGCTGGGAACGATCATGCCAATGGTATTACAAGCTCGACCTACATTTCTGCCCTTTGTTTGTGCAAAAATTGTGAGCTTGTCGCTCCAGTTTGGCAATGCTCCTGTTTCGAGTGTTGGCTATGCTACCTATGGCTTGGTCTTAACGACGGGCTTGGGTCAAGTCGAGCGGGGCTATCACTTGGGGAAAATGGCTTTAACTTTAATCGATCGGCTCAATACAAAAGCGTACAAGTGTTTGACAATACTTCATTTTGCTGCCTGTGTCCAGCATCAAAAAGAATCTATGATTTCTATGGCTGCTTTGCTCAAGCAGGGATATTTAGTAGGAATAGAAGTCGGTGACTTTTTGTATTTAAGCTATTGTATAGCCCACTATTTTTACGCTTATTTCTATGCCGGAAAGGAATTATCTGCCCTTCAATCAGAAATCGCTCAGTTTTGTTCGGTCATTGCTTCACTAAAGCAGGATAATGCCCTAGCCTTCTTAACAATGAACCAAGCATTGTTTGGGCGCTTGCTTGAAAAAACCCATCAACCAACTCTGTTGATTGGAGATGTTTATGACGAGACGAAAATATTTCCACAGTACCTTCAAAATAAGCAACTAACAGGTCTTGGGATTGCTTACACCTACAAGCTGATCTTGGCTTATTTGTTTGGTGATTATAACCAGGCTGTTGAATATATCAATGAAGTTAGCCAATATTTAGGTAGTATTGCCGGAATGCTACATATTCCCGCCGCGCATTTCTATGGGGGATTAACCTATTTAGCGTTGGCAACCGGAAAGTCTGAGGATGAGCAGTTACAACTACTTGCTTTAGCAGAACAGCATCACGCTAACCTATCAACCTGGGGAAGGAATGCCCCTATGAACTACCAGCACAAGGTGGTTCTCTTGGCAGCAGAAAGATGTCGAGTTTTGGGCAATATCTCGGAGGCAATTGATGGCTATGAGCAGGCCATTGGGGGCGCTAAAGCCAACGGTTTCATTCAAGAAGAAGCCTTAGCCAATGAACTTGCAGCTAAATTCTATCTCGATTGGGGTAAAGAGAAAGTCGCCGCCAGCTATATGCAGGAAGCTTACTACTGCTATGCTCGTTGGGGAGCCAAAGCCAAAGTCGCCGATTTAGAACACCGCTATCCCCAATTGCTTGCGCCAATATTACAGCAAAGCCGTTCGCTTCTTTCTACTCACGAAACTATCTTCACTTTGGGAACTGTCACATCTATCAGTGCTTCCAGTTCTAGCCGCAGTGTCTCAGATATTCTAGATTTAAAAGCGATTCTCAAAGCATCTCAAACTCTCTCAAGCGAAATGGAACTCGAAAAACTGCTTGCATCGTTACTGAGAATCGTCATTGAAAATGCTGGGGCTGATAAATGTGTATTAATGCTGTTGCGAGACAGTCACTTGCTAATTAAAGGCTCAGTGACCCAGGCAACACAGCCAGTTGTGTTGCAGAACCTTCGGGTGGAAGAGAGTCAAGACATCCCCCACAAGCTCATTTACAAAGTCAAGCACAGTAATCAAACTGTTGTGTTGATTGATGCAACAGCAGATCCGATTTTAGCGAATGACCCGTATATTATGCGTCAACAGCCGTCTAGCATCTTGTGCAACCCGATTTTGCATCAAGGTAAATTATTGGGCATTTTATATCTAGAAAATAATTTAGCCAAGGGAGCGTTTACGAGCGATCGCGTCGAACTCCTAACTTTACTTTGCGCTCAAGCTGCTATCTCCCTAGACAATGCGCGACTTTACGAACAATCGCAAGCTTATGCTCAGCAGCTAGAGCGAGCCTTGCATGACTTGCAGCAAAGCCAATTGCAAATGATTCAAAGCGAAAAGATGTCGGCTTTGGGTAATTTAGTTGCAGGGGTGGCTCACGAAATTAACAATCCAGTTGGGTTTATTTCTGGCAATATTCAAGAAGCACTCGCGGCGGTCAAAGACTTGACCGAATTCTTCCAACTCCATCAAGAAAGATTTCCCAATCCCGGTCAAGAAATCACTGAAAAAGCTGAAGAATTAGAGATTGAATATTTGCTAGAAGATTTACCTAAAATGCTGTTTTCGATGCAGGTAGGTTGCGACCGCATCAAAGAAATTAGTACCAGTTTAAGAACTTTTTCTCGTGCCGATCGGGATTACAAAGTGCCGTTTTCTATCCATGAAGGTATTGAGAGTACCCTATTAATTCTCAAGCATCGCCTGAAATCTAACGAACAACGTCCGGCGATTAAAGTGGTGACTAACTACGGTAATTTACCTCAAATTCATTGTTTCCCAGGTCAATTAAATCAGGTATTTATGAATGTTCTCGCTAATGCGATCGATGCTTTAGAAGAATCAAATCTGGGACGCACTTTTGCAGAAATTAAGGCAAACCCCAATCAAATTAGCATTCAAACATCCTTAGTAGATCGCCAGGTAATGATTCGGATTGCTGATAATGGCAAAGGCATGATCGAGTCAGTCAAAGAAAAGATTTTCGAGCATTTATTTACGACTAAAGGTGTCGGGAAAGGCACTGGATTGGGATTGACGATAGCTCGTCAAATCGTAGTGGAAAAACATCAAGGGACTATCGAATTTGAGTCAGCCGTTGATTGCGGAACCGTGTTCTGCATCCGACTGCCAATTTAACCATAGCCATCTGCTCAAATCTAGTAATTCTCAGAGCAATAAACATACAAGTAGCTAAGGAGTCAATCATGATGAATCTCACTGGATATCAACTCAAAACAGAATTATATAATGGTTCGAGAACTGTAGTTTATCGCGGCGAACGAGAGCTAGACTCTCAACCAGTTGCCATCAAACTTCTAAAAAACCCCTATCCCGCCTTTAACGAATTAGTGCAATTTCGCAATCAGTATACCATTACTAAGAATCTCAAATCACCGTTAATTATCCAAACTTATAGTTTAGAAACTTATCAAAATAGTTATGCCTTGGTGATGGAAGATTTTGGGGGAGTGGCTTTATCTAATTATTTCCAAGTTGGACAAAAATTATCATCTCAATTGCTGTCCGAATTTTTGTCCATCGCTATAGTCCTGTGCGAGGCTCTAGATCTGTTGTATCGAGAACGGGTTATTCATAAAGATATTAAACCCAGCAATATTCTGATTAATCCCCAAACCCAAGAAGTTAAATTAATCGATTTTAGTATTGCCTCCCTGTTACCTAGAGAAAGCCAAACTCTAGTCAACCCCAATGTACTAGAAGGCACATTAGCATATATTTCTCCCGAACAAACTGGCAGAATGAATCGGGGCATTGATTACCGGACTGATTTTTATTCATTAGGCGTGACTTTCTATGA
>JBLNEP010000194.1:0-35618 GCA_050262755.1 Actinomycetota bacterium
AACTGAGGCTAAAATGACTTCAAATCTATATGGGGAAAGGCTTTTAGATAAAATGGGTATGAATCTAGTATTGATAAGGGTTTCAGCCATTTTTATGGCATCGACCTTTTATCCTTGCTCAGAGAGGTTTTCAGCCCCTTAAGGGGCTGAAAAATGTCTAAGTCCCACTAACTCCTAGTCTAGAGTTGGGTTGCCTGGATCTGCGATCGCTGGTTCGTGACTGGGGGAAAACAGCGATGCGGTGTGGATCGATTGATGGTCGATCGTTGAGCACCGCTTGACTCACAGAAATTTTAAACCCTTACTCTAGGAAACTATCTGGGCGCTAGGAGCGAAGGGAAAAGGCAGCGATCGATCGTGCTTTTTAAGCTTAAACT
Source organism: Actinomycetota bacterium (assembly GCA_050262755.1). Taxonomy (GTDB): domain Bacteria; phylum Cyanobacteriota; class Cyanobacteriia; order Cyanobacteriales; family Microcoleaceae; genus JBLNEP01. The sequence goes on from JBLNEP010000194.1 coordinate 378, forward strand.
TCTACGGTAAACACTGACCCTTTCGGAGAGTTATCTTCTACAAAAATTTTCCCGCCATGTGCTTCTATCACCATTTTACAAAATGCTAAACCTAAGCCTGTTTGAGGCACCGTACTGATAAAGTTTCCGATTTCAAACTTCTCAAAAATTCGTTGTTTTACTTCTTCGCTAATTCCCGAGCCTTGATCGTAAATGCGAATCCTTCCTTGAATTCCTTGAGCTTCTGGATAATCAATTTTTAAGTGAATTTGGCTAGAATTGGGAGAAAATTTTAGAGCATTTGATAGTAAATTATCGAAGACACGCCGAAATAAATTGGCATCTAACCAGATATTTTGACTTGCTTCAGGCAGGTCACTAACGATCTCAATGTTTTTCTCTTGTAAGACTTCGTTTAAATCTGACACGGCGGCTAAACTCATCTCAGACAAATTAACCTCAACTCGGTTCAGTGTCATTTTTCCTGCTTCTGCTTTTGCGATAATTAGTAAATCATCCGTTAGGAAACGGAGTCGCTGGGTTGCCACCAGAATTCGCTCCAGCTTTTGTCGCTGTTTGGTATCAAGTTGACTCCGCAGTAATAGCTCCACCGACATCATAATACTGGTAATCGGAGTGCGGAGATCGTGGACAATCATCCGAGACATATCCTCTCTTAGTTGGAGGACAGATTCTAGAGAAGCGAGAGCCGTTTCTAGCTCATCGTACTGTTTCTTAATTCGTAACATTGAGCGAATTCTCGCTCGCAGTTCAATGGCACTAATGGGTTTACCCACGAAATCATCAGCTCCTGCTTCTAGACAGCGAGCTAGATCCTCTTTTGCGTTAAGAGCTGTTACCATGATAATGGGAATATGATGCCAGCGGGAGTCAGATTTAATTTGTCTACAGACATCCAAACCGTCAATGCCTGGCATCATCACATCTAACAAAATTACATCCGGTTTCAGAATGTCCAGATTGTTTAACGCTTCCTTGCCACTGTTAACATAACTGAGATTATAGCCTTCATTGAACAGTAAAAAATCGATCACCTCAAAATTATCTGGCTCGTCATCGACAACTAATATAGAACTCCTACTCTCCATTTTTTGAAACCCTTCTCCGAAAAAGAACTGAAGCTTAATTACCTTTTAGTCAAGTTAATCATCGAGCCAAAAAATAACAAAAACTGCCCTTCAACTGGATAGCAAACGTTGAATGTTTTTAACAAGTTGTTTGAGACTTACGGGTTTTTTCATATATTCGCTAGCTCCTGCCTTTAAACATTTTTCCTCATCTCCCGGCATTGCTAAAGCTGTTAAAGCAATAATGGGGATTTCAGAAATTTCACGATCCATTTTAATCTGCTTCGTCGCCGCCAGTCCATCCATTCCTGGCATTTGAATATCCATCAAGATTAAATTGGGTTTCTGTTCTTTTGTCATTTTAACCGCTTCCCACCCATTTTTAGCTAAAATAATCCGATATCCCTGATTCATTAAGTAATCTAATAAAGTTTCAATATTCGCTTCATTATCTTCTGCGAGTAAAATCACCGGCGATGATGCTGATTGATTGGACTTGAGCGTTGGTTCAGCAACAGAAGAAGTTTCAGGGGTCACAGTAGACTGAGGCCAGAATTGCTGCTCGCTGGTTTCAGGTAACGAGGGAGGAGTGGCTTCTATTTTCCCTGTTTGCCAAGGAAGTTTCACGGTAAAGCGACTACCTTGACCAACTTTGCTCTCAACGGCGATGCCACCACCATGCAATTCAATAATTCGTCGCACTAAGGCTAACCCTAAACCAGTACCAGCATATTGGCGGGTGAGGCTACTATCAATTTGCACGAAAGATTGAAAGAGCTTATTCATATTTTCGGGAGCGATGCCAATGCCAGTATCAATCACACTAATATTGAGGATATCCCCTTTCGCTCTAAAATTAGCAGTTTGGGAAACAAAAGTTTCACCTTCCTGAGGAGCTGTAAGTTTTTCTAACGTTTCTGTACGAGAACCTGCTTCCCAAGTCTCGTAACTTTCTATTTCTACTTCTACGGTGATGCGACCCCCATTCGGGGTAAATTTTACAGAATTACTCAGTAAATTAATCAAAACTTGTCGCATTCGTCGCTCATCAAGGGCAATTTCTCCTAATCCCTCCGGAATGCTAACCAGCAAGCTAATTTGTTTTTGAGTCGCCTGTTGCTTCACAAATGTTAAGCTAGATTCGCAGAGCCGATAAATAGAAGTCGGTGCAATTAATAGCTCCAATTTACCTGATTCAATTTTGGCTAAATCGAGAATGTCATTAATCAGCTCTAATAAATGCTTGCCACTTTTTTCAATGGTCGCGATCGCTCTGCACTGTCGTTCGTTCAAGGGTCCGGTAATTTGCTCTAGCAACCCTTCTGACATCCCCAAAATGGCATTGAGTGGGGTTCGCAGTTCGTGGCTCATATTGGCAAGAAATTCATCTTTAAGGCGGGTGGCACGCGCTAATTCAGCATTGGTAATGGCGAGGCGTTCATTGGTTTGGCTGAGTTGCTCTTCGGCCCGCTTGCGATCGCTCAATTCGCTCTCTAACTGCTTGTAAAGTCCCGACTGCTGAATGGCGATCGCTAATTGTGTCGCTAATTGTTGCAGCAACTCAATCTCCCAAGGTTGCCACTCCCGCGGCTCCGAACACTGGTGAGCAATGAGTAGACCCCAGAGGAGGTCTTGCTGAACGATGGGTACAACTAACTTGGCCCTGACTGAAAATTGCTGCATGAAATCCACCATGCAAGGCAAAACTCTATCCTGGTCGCGATCGGCGAGGACGTAAACTCGACCACTCACATACGCTCGATAACAATCTTCTGGAAATGTTTCTGGTGGAAAAATCAAGTTGAGGACCTTTGGCCACTCAGAGGCTACCGCTTCTGCGATCGCACTTCCTGTCCCGTCCGAGAATACTTGATAAACTAAAACCCGGTCAGCAGCCAGTAACTGCTGCACTTCTTCGACCGTAGTTTTCAGAATCGTTTCTAAATTTAAAGACTGGCGAATTCGCTGTGAAATTGCTCCGATGAGTCGCTCTCGTTCAACCTGCTTTCGCAGAGCTTCCTCCACCTGTTTGCGAGCAGTAATATCACTCGCCGTGCCGAGAATTTGCTGGGCTCTGCCGTCCACTGTCCGGTTAAACAGAGTTTCCCAACTGTAAAACCAACGCCATTGACCCTTCGCATCTCTCGCCCGGTATTCCAGCTCTAGAATGTCCCCTTCCTTGGCTGTATTAAATCGTTGCTGATGTAGCTCAATTCTCGGCCGATCCTCAGGGTGGATTAAGTTAAGCACGAACCCCGGTTGTTTAATGTCCTCAGGCTGGTAACCGAGAATCCTCCCAATCTCTTTATTGGTATAAACATTTCGAGCCTCGATTAAATCATAAATATATAAAATATTAGGAGTCGAATCGGCGATTCGCTGAATCAGACGCTGGCTTTCCTGTAAGGCTTTTTCGGCTTCCTGGCGTTTGGTAATATCGCTACCAATTCCGAGAAATCCAGTGATTTCACCTTCCGCATCTCGCAAGGCCGTTACTGATAGCAAAACCGGGAAGCGGGAACCATCTTTGCGGATATAAGTCCACTCCCTTTCATCTGCCAGTCCTAGGCGTGGCTTCGTCACCAACACCTCCAGTCCCGATGCGATCGTTTGGCTGAGTTCAATTGCTAATGGTTCCCGCCGTTGTTCGGTTTCTTCTGGATCGTGAAAAGCTGTAATCATCACCTTTCCTACGACTTCTTCTAGCGTATATCCTAAGAGGTGTTGTGCTGCACGATTAAACGTTTGGATAATGCCGCTAGGTCCCGTAGAAATAATTGTATAATTTGCGCCATCCAAAATCGCTTGTTGCAGTTGCGTAACTTCTAGTAATTTGGCTTCTGTTTTTTTTCTTTCATTAATTTCTCGGTGCAATAGTTCAACAGCATTGGCTAATTCAATCGTTCTTTCTGCTACGCGAATTTCTAGCTGTTCGTTCAGTCTTTGTAGTGCTTCTTCTGCTTGTTTGCGATCGGTAATATCATTAAGAGTGCCTGTCATCCCAGCAATGCTGCCGTCAGCCGCACGAGTCAGCCGCGCTGAGTGTTCAATCCAGCGACAATCAGCATTTTTAGTGAGGTAACGAACTTCTTGACAAAAATATTCTTTTTGGTTATCGATGAGTCGCTGAATTTGCCTTAACATTAAATCACAATCATCGGAGTGAATATAATCCAAAATTTCGGTTCCTAAACTTTCTGTAACGCTAAATCCAGTGATTTCAGTCCAAGCAGGATTCAGAAAATTCCACACCCCGTAAATGTCCGTTTGGAAAATGACTTCTTTAACGTTGTTGACGACTGATTGATACTGTTTCTGGCTTTCGATTAAGGCTTCTTCAGCTTGCTTCCGAGCGCTGATATCTCGATAGGCACTCAAGAATAAATCACGGTCATTGGTTTTAATAATTGATGAAGAAACGAGCAGCGTTCTATTCACACCGCTTTTAGATTTGATCTTCGTTTCTACATTGCGAATAATCCGCTTCTGATTCAGGGTATATAAGCGCTGCATCACTTCTTGATAGCTTTCTGCCTGGGGATACAGTAAGCCGAGAAAATTTTCACACCGATTGACTTCCTCTAAACTATAGCCAGTCATTTCCTGCATTTGGGAATTAAAAATAGAAAATTTTCCCTGTTCATCGCTGAGAGTAATACCTTCTCCCACTGTCTCAATTACGATTGATAATCGCTGTGCAATTTCCTGAAGTTCTCGCTCATATTTTTTACGGTCACTAATATCAATAATAATGGCAAATTGTAAGGAACGACTGCCTAAATTAATAATTTTTCCGCTAGTAAGATTAATATCCAAAAGCTTGCCATCCAGACGCCGAACTTGCCATTCCCCTTCACTATCATAGGGAAGTAAATCTGTAAAAGGTTTTTCCAGCAAATCTTCTGCTTGATACCCAAAAAGTTGGCAAAAAGCAGGGTTAACTCGCACAAAATGACCCTGCTCATCTAGGATACACAAACCAATCGGAACTGAGTCATAAAATAAATCGAGTAGTTGTTGACTCGCCTGAGCTTGTTCTTGAGCTTTTTGGCGCTCTAGCAGTTCCGTTTGCACTTGTTGAAACGCTTTGGCCTGCTGAATCGCAATCGCAATCTGGACGCTGAGCTTTTCTAATAAATCTAATTCTTCCTGATGCCACTCTCGTTGATCCGAACACTGGTGAGCCACTAGCAATCCCCACAGTTGCTCAGAAATAATCACAGGAACTGTGAGAATCGCTTTAACTTGTAAACTTTCTAATAACTCTAAGTGACAAGCATCCAACCCTTCTTGATAAATGTTAGCGGTGACTTGTCGGCGTCCTTGTAGATAATCTTTTCCCTCTGTTTCTTGAAAGTAAGTATCGCGAATTTTAGTTTGCACCACTGAGGTATAATTCCCCACAGATTCAGCAACAATCGTGCCATTCCAATCAGATTCAAATTGATACACTAAAACCCGGTCACACTGCAAGAGCTGTCGTACTTCATTCACCGTAGCATCAAAAATTTCTTGCAGGTTAAGAGATTGGCGCACCCGTAGCGCGATCGCACTCAAAAGTCGTTCTCGCTGAGCCTGCTGCTCTAACTCCGCAGTTCGCGACTGCACCAAGCTTTCTAATTCCGCATTGCGACTTTCTAGTAATTCTAATTTTTCAGCCTTGAGCTGACCCACTGTTCGTTGCAAATGATGAATAACGTTATACATTTCCATTGGATCGAAAATTTGCAACAAGCTAGTTTGAGTCACAATTCCTACTAATTCATCAACCTGATTTGTGACAATCAGCCGCCTCACCATCCGACGCTGCATTTCTTGATGAGCCACCCATAAATTATCGGTTTCGCACAGGTTAAAAAGCGGTTGACTCATTACTTCACCCGCTTGCAATGTAGAGAGATTTAATTCTAAAACTTGAAACTGCACAATATCTCGCTCAGTCACAATTCCGACTGGTTTCAACCGCCTAGTTTCATCCTCCTTTTCGACGAATTCCTCCGGTAAGTCTTGACAGCTTATCTCTTCCACAACAACAACACAACTAACATTCCGCTTAGCCATTAATTGAGCCAAACTCAGAGCCGAATCCTCTCGGAAGGCATAAATTACCTCTGGATTCATTACTTCGCTGACTGTTCGTAGCTTCAGCAAATTAGCGGGAGTCAGAACAGAGCGTAGCGTATAGGGTGCAATTAACCCTACCAATTTCCCACCTTCGTCGATCGCTGGTAAGTGGCGAATTTGATGCTGTTTCAGCAGAGAAAGTACGGTAAAAATGTCGCGAAATTCATTCACTTTGAGGACGTGAACTGGTTGACTCATCACCGCAGCAATGACCACTCCAGCTAAATTGCTCCCAGAAGCGGTTAAGCGCACCACATCACGTTCTGTAAACACTCCCACTAATTCCGACTTTACTGTCACCAAAACGCAACTAGAACGACTTTGAGAGTTATACTCAGGCTCCAAGGATAATGATTCGTTGTTAACGGGGGACAGACTGCTCCAAGCTTGGCTCATCATTGCCAAAACTTCCACAACCGGGGTGTCGGGAGCCACCGTCAAGGGATGGCGATCGAGCAATTCTGATAAAGTGGGTGAGTAAAACAACTGAGGGTCATAAAAGATATCTTGAATCTGCGATACAGGTTGCATAGTAAAGGTGATGTTTAGCAAGATTGATGATAAAAAATCACGCTTTATTTTTCATCTAGCACGGTTTTTATGAGCAATTTTTTGCTGATTTTGCTGTTAAATTAGGCTTGCTCTTGATAATTTAGCCTCCTGAATTAACTGTGAATGATTCTGTCAATCACCCAGTATTTTTTCAGCAAAATTTGAGCTAACTTTTATCCGGTCCCTTGCCTGAGTGGAGGTCAACAGGAGCCTCAGTCCAGGGTTTCCCAGGCTGAGCTGTTGAAAGCTGCTGTCAGCTCCAAGAACAAACTTAAATCAGCTTGAGTTTGGCGGTGTCGTGGCGAGTCATTTCTGCTCGTCGGCGCTTGGTCCTCTCCATTACCGTGCTAAACAGTGCCAAAACGTGCTTTTACTTAAATTGTAGTTGGCCCTCCCTGTAAAAATGCTGAAATTGGTAGGCTCTCAGTGAGAGGAAAAAACCTGATTGTTTGAGTTGCCAGCTTCTCACCTGTTGGGAGTGTAACTGTCCCACAGCTTTAACACTCGCTGGACTTCTGCACAAAGCTGCGGATACTGGCTGACGTTGAGTGCTGAAAACAGCGAGTTTCCAGAGGGGATCGCTCGGTTCTTTAAGCTTGCGGTCAGTGTTGCAGCAGTTTTTGACTGAGAGTTCACTGTGAAAGACGCTTTTGAGCGGGGTTATTTCTGCTGGCAAATGACTGGTAGCCTTGCGTGTTTCTACATCCGTTTCCATAGAGAAGTTGATCGGTGATTGGAAACATTATAATCGGAAAATTTAGCTACGAAAGTTTATTGACCAAGGTGTAAGCTTTTAATAAATTTCACCCTACGTAGAATCCCTGCGTAGATTTTCTGAATTAGTTTTCCTCAGTATTAGGGGGTTGACTCCGCATTATTGCTGAGGAAAGAAGTCGTCGTTCCTCTGTCTGAATCAAGCGGTGCAGAGGGTACCAAAAATAGCCCTGATTTTAAGAAAAAAACTCAATTCTGCTTATTAATAGCATTTCTCAGATTAATGAGGTACAGTCATTTTTCCCCTTTCCCCTTTTCCCCCTTTCATGTATATACCTCAACTCTTTGAGAAACGTTATCTATTATAATTTACCCCTCTTCTGTCACTCTAGGCAGAAGAGGGGTAAGATAGACCGTAGCCAATAAAAAAAATCAAAAGGAAAACCTCAAACTAAATGATTTTCCTTTTGATTTTTGATGGGCATCTTTTCCTTAAATTTAACCCAGGCAAGCTGCTAAATCTTCATCCGGTGTTTTAATCGCTTGCAAATTATAGGTTTCTGACAGCAATTTAAACACATTGGGCGAGATAAAAGCAGGCAAGGTGGGTCCCAAGCGGATATCCTTAATTCCCAGATACAGCAGGGTTAACAACACTGCCACCGCTTTTTGTTCATACCACGAGAGAATCATAGACAGTGGCAATTCATTGACACCCACATTAAACGCATTCGCCAATCCTACGGCAATTTGAATCGCTGAATAAGCGTCATTACATTGACCAACATCCATCAACCGTGGAATTTCACCAATGTATCCGAGTTGTTTGTCGAAAAAGCGGAATTTACCACAAGCGAGAGTCAACACGACACAATCTTCAGGTACTTTTTCCACGAATTCAGTATAGTAGTTGCGGTCTGGTTTTGCACCGTCACAACCTCCTACTAAGAAAAAGTGGCGAATTTTGCCAGTTTTTACGGCTTCGATTACTTCATCGGCAACATTTAAGACAGCATTGCGACCAAAACCTGTGAGCACTTGTCGCGGTTCGCCATCTTCAGCAAATCCGGGCAATTCTAAGGCTTTTTGAATCACAGGAGTAAAGTCAGGATTGGTTTCGCTATCAGGAATATGGGCGACTCCTGGCCAATTCACCGGCCCCAAGGTAAAAAGTTTATCTTCATAATTATCATGGGGTGGCATCAAGCAGTTGGTAGTCAGTACAATGGCACCGGGGAATTTAGCAAATTCCCGGGTTTGGTTTTGCCAAGCAGTCCCATAGTGACCATAAAAATGGGGGTATTTTTCCTTTAATTTCGGATAACCGTGGGCGGGTAAGAGTTCGCCATGGGTGTAGACATTAATCCCTGTATTTTCTGTCTGTTTGAGGATGGTATTGAGTTGTTTAATGTCGTGACCCGATACTAAAATTGCCTTGCCTTTTTTGGCATTGAGGGGAACCGGGGTAGGGACGGGATGGCCGTAAGTTTGGGTGTGACCTGCATCCAGCAATTCCATTGCTTTCAGGTTAATTTCACCTGCTTTGAGGGCGAGGTTAACCCAGTCATTGAGGGTGAGGTCCTCTCGATCTAAAGCGGTTAATGCTTCATAACAGAAGGCATAAACGCGGTCATCTTCTTGACCTAATTCTTGGGCGTGGAAGTTATAAGCAGCTAAACCTTTGAGTCCGTAAATAACAGTGAGTTTGAGAGAGAAGAGATCGACATTGCTACCAGCTTGGCTGATAAACTGATAGGCGACTTCTTTGCCTTGTTCTACTAAATCTTCTGTGAAGTTGGGGGTATAGTTAGCAATGGCAGACCATTCGATGGGGGTAGTGGTTGCTTGCTGGACTTGGCTTTTTAAGGTTTCCCGCAGTGCGATCGCATGGTGAGTATACTCAGCAAAACTCTTTTTGTTAAAATTGACGTTCGTCATGGTAGCAAACAGAGTTTCGCAAGTGAAGACATCTGCTTCATGAGTAGGAATGCTTAGCTGGCGGGCGCGAATAGCCACTTCCGCGAGTCCTCTCAAGCAGTGGATTAATAAGTCTTGGACTGCATTCACTTCAGGGCTTTTTCCACAAGCACCCCATTGGTGGCATCCTTGGCCGCTGGCGGTTTGTTCGCACTGTTCGCAAAACATAAGTAACTTCCTTTGCTCGGTCTATCTTCTCCTACTTTAGGAGTATCTCTAAGGAAATACCTTGACTTAAGTCAAACTTTATAATTTCTACAGAATTACCATGAAAGAATTTTTAGGAAATGTACAATTCTGGCAGGGTTTACCTGATGAGTTATTAGATGAAATCGCTAAAATTGTAGTTGCCCATACCTACAGTAAAAATGAAATAATCTTTTACGAAGGCGACCCCAGCCTTGGTTTTTTTGTAGTCAAATCAGGCAGAGTTAAAGTTTTTAAGCTATCTGCTGAGGGGAAAGAACAAATTTTACAATTCTTCGGTCCCGGAGAACATTTTGCTGAGGTTCCTGCCTTTGACGGTGACTGTTTCCCAGCCTCAGCCGCAGCGTTAGAAAAAACTGAATTATTGCTGTTTCCTCGCCTTGCTTTTTTGCAAGTATTAGAGCAACATCCACAAATTGCCATCAAGATGTTGAGTATTTTTGCTCGCCACTTGCGACGGTTTGCCCTGTTAATTGAAGACCTTTCTTTAAAGGAAGTGCCTGCTAGATTAGCAGCTTATCTTTTGTATTTGCAGGAGAATGTTTCGGATGAGGAAGTGGAATTGGAGATGACGAAGGGGCAACTCGCTGCTTTTTTAGGTACGATTCCTGAAACGTTATCGCGGGTTTTTGCGAAGTTTAGTCAGTCAGGAATCATTAGAATTGATGGATCTCGAATCAAGTTATTAGATCGGCAACGTTTGCAGATGTTAGCGGGTGGGAGAGGGAGTTAACCGATCTTCACCCTTGATACCAGCTACTGTCCCTCGCACTAAACTCCGTCAAACGTTAGTTAAAACCAACCCCAATCCTCATCTAGAGTCCTCTCTCTGAAGGGCAATCTTTGTTAAGAACCTATCTCTGTTGTGTCCTACCTAGAATCGAAGTCGATACAATGGGAAAAGATCCTTCCTCCCATCCCCCTAAGAGATTGAATTTATGAATTTGCCTTCCTTCCTGTGGTTGTGGAAAATAGCGGCTTGGTCAATGGGATTTTCCCTCGTTGCTTATCTGTTACTGGCACTCAGCGGTAGTTGGATGTTTTACACTCGCAAAACTCGGCAGCAACGACCCCATTGGTTACGGCCTTTTCATTTTTTAGTTGGGGGGACAATGGTGGCTTTAGTAATTTTACTCCTAGCCATTGGTTTAGTGGGGACGCTAGGACACTATGGCAGCTTGGGTCATTCTGTGCATTTGCCGGCCGGGTTAACGGTGGTGAGTTTGGTATTAGTTTCGGCTTGGAGTGCCATGCTAATTAGTCCTCAGCGACCTTGGGCTCGGATTCTTCATATTGGGACTAATTTAATTTTGTTTGGGGGGTTTGCAGTGGTTTCAGTGACTGGTTGGATTGTGGTGCAAAAGTATTTGCCTTGAGGGGGAGAGTTTACAGGAGAAGTTAAGCATGGTTGGGGGATTTTGGTCGGACGGCGAAGCTGGTAATTTGCCAAGGTGAAATGTAGAAGGGATGAGAATTTTCAGTGGTAAAAGTGGAGGAAGGCAGCGGTCGCTCTAACAAATCAAGGGGTTCTAAAATTTCCCATTCCCAATCACTTTTTAAGTCTAATTCTGCTACTTTTCCCGTACACTCGTAACAGCGAACGATCCACTGGTTTGGATGATTTTCTGATTGTTTAAACGCCATCAAAATCAGATTTTCGGCGGATAAATCTAAGAAGCTGCCGCTGGCAGGGATGATTGCTTCTGGAGTGGCAGAATCACTGATTGGTAACAGTTGCACGAGTAGGGGTAAATTTAATTCGTAGCCACGTTGAACGGTGTTTGCTTCTTGCCAGCTTCCTAGATGGGGATAAAGGGCGTAGGTGAATTGATGAAAGCCGCGATCGGCTTCTGGATCGGGCCAGGTTGAACCCCGCAATAAAGTTAGGCGTAATTGATTGGGGGAAGCATCATAACCGTACTTACAATCATTTAATAAACTCACGCCATAGCCCTTGGCACTCATATCAGCCCAATGCAAGGCGGGTACTTCCCATTTGGCTGTTTCTTGGGGGGTTTGGGGTTGTGTTTTTCGCTCAATTGCCCCGCAAGGAATTTCATAGGTTGCGACTTCTGCGGCTAAGTTTAACTCAAAGGCAGCTTTGACTAAGAGATGACGTTCTTGCCAATGAACGGTTGTTTCTACTTTTAAAAGGGGTGAACCTGCATCGAGAAGATAATCTTGGCAAAATTCGGAATTTTGTAGGTGTCGCACCACTCGCAGTCGCTGTCGCAGGTCTCCTGACTCTACCCACTGAATTTGCTTGAGAATGGGTGGGGGTAAAGGATGTTTTGCATAGTCAGGATCGATATTCCACGCATCCCAATATTGACCGCTGTCTGAGAAGGCTTGTAATTGATTGCCACCGGATTCAGAGAGGGTTTCTCTCTGATTAATTTTATCATAAACACTGGCTAGGCAACCGGATTGTGCATCAACTATTACCCGCAGAAATTCATTTTCTAACAGCCAATTTTCAGGGGAATTACTATCTTTTCGACAAAGTGTCAAGTCGTGTGCTACTATTTCAGGTGTAGATTGGGGTTTTCTTGCCAATTTTGAGGCAGGGAACGGTAAATCAAGGGTTTCAGGATATAGCCAGTAGAGGCGATAGCCAATGGAGGGGACGTGAGTGGCTGAGAAAAGCAGGGTTGCAGTTCCTGGGGTTTCTCCGGTCAGAGAGGATTGCGACCGCACCCTTTGCCCTGCTGAGTCGCAAATTTGCCAGGCCCGACCCTCAGCAGCAGCAGGGAGAGGAACAGCAACCACTTCGGTTCTGGACCAGTTGAGGGGATTAAACACGACAACTGCTTGAGCCTCTGGGTGGGGTGGTTTCGGGAGCGAAATTTGAGCGCTTAGAGCAGTGAGTGCATGGGTTAAGATTGCCTCGGCAGCTTGTTGGGCTTGTTGCCAAGTTTGATTGGCATCGGCGTACACTTCGGGAATCGCAGAACCGGGGAGGATGTCGTGAAATTGATTAAACAAAACTTGTTTCCAGGCAGTTTCTAAGGCGGTTTGGGGATAGGGGATATCGGCAATCACCGTTGCCAAACTCGCGAATAATTCAGCTTGATAAAGCCACCCTTCACAGCGACGGTTCCAGCGTTTTTGATCGGCGTGGGTGGTATAGCAACCTCGATGGAATTCCAGATAAAGTTCATCCTTCCAAATCGGAATGTTGTGGGTTGATGCGTCTGGCGGAAAGGGAGAAGTAGATTCAGGAATTGGATTGGAATTTTCCCTCGTTTTCTCGACGGAGTTTCCCTGAATGCTGGATAAATAATCAATCGCTTTCTGAAATTTCAACTCCGGGAAAAACGGCGACAATTGCCACTTCTTCGCCACCTCTAACATATCGCGAGTTGGTCCGCCGCCGTGATCGCCCACTCCTGGCAACCACAGACACTGTTTTAACTGCGTTTGACGTTCCCACTCATCGGCATACCGCGCCATCTTCACCGGTTCAATTCCCTCGCCAATGGGGGCTGACATCAAGCTAAAAATTTGAGTGCCATCTAATCCTTGCCACCAAAAAACGCCATAGGGAAACTGATTCGTATCATTCCACCGTAACTTTTGCGTGACAAAATAATCCACCCCGCCACCCTTGAGAATTTGGGGGAATTGCCAGCAAAAACCAAAGGTATCTGGCAACCATGCCACCGTCATGAATTGTCCAAATTTTTCTTGACTATAACGCTGACCATAAAGAACTTGTCGCACAATGGATTCGCCAGCAATTAAGTTTAAATCTGGTTCCACCCACATTCCCCCCACAATTTCCCACCGACCCGCGGCTACCTGTTTTTGAATTGCAGCAAATAAGTCAGGGCGATGCTGTTCGATCCAAGCATAAAGGGCCGGAGTGGAATGGCAGAAAATTAAGTCGGGGAAGTCTTGCTGTAATTTTAAAACTGAGGCAAAAGTCCGTTGGGCTACGTCCCAGGTTTCGCGGACTGGCCACAGCCAAGCTAAGTCAAGATGGGCGTGTCCTAGCAGGGAGATGTTGCCAAAAATTGAGGAGGGTTCTGTCTGAGAAGGGGCGACTTGAATTGCAGCCGTTAAGACATCCTGCTTTGCTTTTAATCCCAATTTTTCGAGTAAGGTTTGCCGGAACTTGAACAGGGACTGTTCAAATTTTGAGCGGTCAGGCAATGCTGACCAGTCTATTAAATCTAAATTTAAATCCAGGTCAAATTCTGGTTGATTCGGGTTGACAAACTCAGGGGATTCTTGTACAATAACCTCAGGGAGGCATGGGAAATTTTTCTGAAGCGCGGTCTGTAAGACTTCTAATTCATCAGCGATAAAACCAGGGTCTTGGTCAGGCAAATTCACCCCTTCATAAATGCAGCGCGATCGCATCAACGCCCCTCGATCGTGACCCGGACTCACCAAACGCAAAACAACGAAAAATTCCTCCCCAACCTTCACCGCAGAGCTGAGTAACACCCGTGCCGTACAATCAAATAAATCTCCTTGCTGTACCAGTTCGCCATTCACAAAAATCTGAGCATCTTCCGCCCACCAAGTTAAGGCGAGACGTAAACATAACCCCTCTAAAGGATAGTTAAATAAATGGGGAGGCACGACTAACTGCTGGCTTAGCCATAAAACTTGGCGATCGCCCGGCCAAGCCAGATGTCCTTTTTCATTGAGTGCCATCACAGTTCCCTCAGGGGAATCTCCCTCTCGCCAGCAGTGCTGAACGTCAACCTGAGTCAGGCGGCGTAACCTCTCAATTACCTCAGGAATTTGACCCGGAAAAAGTGAAAGAGAATTGCTCACAGTTCGCTAAAATCGAGGGGTGACACAATTCCCCCATCTAACCATGTAAAATATAAATCAAAATTATGTCTTCTGCTGACTCAGGTCGCTACCAAAGCCGCTTTTTTAGATTCCTAGCGAAGCACTCTCAAAAACTTGCTGACAACTGCGACCGCGCCCTGCGACACCTCAAATTTGCCAGCGCCGGCGCAGTCCAGTTCCTGCTGTACCCAATTTACCTGCTGCTGCAAACCACCCGCTTCGCCAGTCGGCAATTGCACCAAGCCACACAGCGATTTTTACCGCAACTGCCAGACACTGTCAATGAACAGCCCGAACATCCGCCAGCAGCCAAAACAACTCTGCAACGGCTGTTATCCGTCACTCAAAATTTATCTGCAGCGAGGCAGGCAGCCAAGGCTGAGAAAGCAGCAGCAGCAAACGTGGTGTCAGTCCCAGCAGTCGCAGTAATCGATCGCAGCGACACCGCCACCCATCCCCTGAATAGCGCCGATCGCCCCGCAGAATTGCCCCAAGCAACCGTTCCTGAAACCTCAGCCAACCCATCCAATCGCGCGGCGATCGAGGCCCTGACCGATCGCTTAACCAACCACTTATCAGTCATTCTTGACGAAACGGCACAGCCTGAAACCTTGCCCCCGCAACCGCCTCCCACCGATTCTGCTTTTAACCCAGCCCTCGCACCCTTAGCGGTTCAAAACCATCTCTTGCCTCCCCTGCGATACTTTTGGCAGTTGATGGCTTGGGTACAAACCAGTCCGATCGCCCTGAAAGCAAATTTGTTTGGCGAAACTGCGGTCGTAAAAGTCAACCCAGAACCCGCGATCGACCCACCAGCCAACCCACCTATTAACAATCCTTCCTTACCAACGCACCACCCTTTAACCTTACTCGACCACGTCATCGCTGAGCTAGAGGAATTCCTCCCCGGAGTAGCAGATTATACACCCAACTTAGCGCCCCCCAATCAAGGACGCCTGCAAACCCAAGGTTCTCAGACAGCTAGTTATTTAAATTTCAGTAATTCCCCGAAAGAGCAAGTAACCAATTCAACATCCGAGTCGTACCGAGATAGAATCCAAGCCTTAATCCAAGCCGCCATCAATTACTTTTTCGGCAATGAAGCCAGCTTCAGGAGTCAAGACCCAACTCCCTCCTTCCCCAAGAGCGATCGCCCCGAACTGCGCGCCCAGGAAAGCTTAGAGTCAGAAGCAGAAGTCAATCCCTCCGAAGAAAGACCTTGGCTGACCCTCCATCAACTATTCGGCGAACCAACCCTCCCCCCTGCGACCGCTTCCGGGGAAACCGCCATCACCCCCCAGGCAACCCAGAATCAACCCACAACCACCCAACCCGACTACTTAGAAGCCCAAGCCACCTCAAGTGGCTACGTCCAACACCCCCTCGAAATCATCCTAAGCTGGCTCGATCGAGCCATGCTCTGGATCGAAGAACTCGTGCTACAAATTTGGAACTGGGCAAAAGCACAACTGCCCAATATCCTCAACAAAAACTGACCCATCTTTCGATATCATAAGGAGGTTGTGGCAACTGCCTTAGCACATATCAGCGTTTAATACTCCTGGAGAGATCAAGATGGTCACCCTCAAGATTGTCGTTAATATTGTTATTCTGTTCTTCGTTGCTTTATTCGTGTTTGGATTTTTGTCCAACGACCCCGCCCGTAACCCCAACCGCAGAGACCTTGAATAAAAGTAACGGGGAAGCGCGACAGAGAGTGAGAGCATTTTCCAACTCCTTCCCCTTCCCCAATCAACTTTTTCCTAGTAGCCTCGCTCACCAGCGAGGTTATCTTGTGGAACAATAGCGTAACAGCCAATCATCGCCTGTTGCCTGTATTTAACCAGTCCTCAGCGCGGTTGACTGCCAGCGTTCGGGCTGTATGTGTGACTCGTCTTGCTGAACTATGCCCTATCCGGTACTGCCGCCTGAATCGCCTGCCCTTGTCCAGACTCAACGCTATCCAGAGGGCACCCAGCCTGACCGCTTAACCAGCAGTAGGAACGATCGCCCATCCTCGGCTATCCTTCCCGAACCCACCCCAGCCGCCACTCACCCTCCATTGCCGGAACTGCCGGAACTGACGGCGGCGACTGCTCCTGAACCGCCTCCCTCCGCTGCGCTACTGGGTCCCCCGGTCGAAGTTGCTTTACCCCAAAACGCGGTCGCTTTCCCCGTTGAAGCTGTCATCAATGCGCCCATCGTCCGCTTTGCCCCGCCCACGGAGCCACCCCAGGAGTACAAGTTCAGTCGCTTAGTTCTGCCGAACGATTTACCTTCCGCACCTCCCCAAGCAGAAGCAACCAGCGCAGAACCCAGTCACAACAATCCCGCCAAACTCTATCGACTGTCACCTCTGGCGGCTGACAGCGAACTCGCTCCACACCCGTTGCCGACTCAGCCACCCTTACTGACCCAGGAAAGAGAACCAGTCGCCCCACCGGTAGACACGAACACGCTGCCAACTTTACCCGATCGGCCACAGCCGACTGAGCCAGAGACTCCCCAAGAGCAACCCTCAGAGCCTACCCAACCAAAGCTGGAGACTCCCCAAGAACAACCCTCAGAGCCTACCCAACCAAAGCTGGAGACTCCCCAAGAGCAACCCTCAGAGCCTACCCAACCAAAGCTGGAGACTCCCCAAGAGCAACGACCGAAGCCCGAACAGCCAACTCCTACCCCTCCAGGCAGTCAACGCCAGCCACCTGGTTCTCGCACTCCTCAACCCCAACAAACGCCCCAGCCCCGTAACCGATCGCCCATTCCCGTGGGCCCCCCCGCCGATTTGATCGAAATTAAAGCCGATCGGCAAGAATATGATGAACAGCAGCAGATCGTCACAGCCATCGGTAACGTACTGGTGCGGTTCCGTCAGTCGGCGATCGATGCTGACCGAGCGATTGTAAATTTGGCAACGCGACAAGTGCTTGCAGAAGGCAATGTCGCCTTTCGGCGCGGTCAGCAAGTAGTTCGCGGTCAACGCTTAGAGTACAATTTGGCTCAAGCTGCCGGCACCGTAGAGAAGGCGAGCGGGGAGATTTACCTGCCTCGGACCAGTCGAGACTTTAACCCAACCTTACCCACAGATATCAGTGCTGGCACGATTTTGGAGGAACCGTTGAGCGATCGCATCGCTCGCACCCAAACCCTCCGCGGTATCCGCAGTCCCGGCGCCCTCACCGTCACCATTGGGGGCAGTAGCGCCGGGGGTCAACCCAACCTACAACCCCAGGGTGAAGTGAACCGCCTGCGGTTTGAAGCGGAAAAGCTGGAACTGCTGCCGGATGGTACTCGGTTGGCAACCAACATTCGCATTACCAACGACCCCTTTTCACCACCGGAATTTGAATATCGAGCGGCTCAAGCACGACTGCGCTCGATTTCTCCGTTTGAAGAGGAACTGGTAACGACGAAACCCCGGTTGGTGTTCGATGGGCATGTCAAAATTCCTGTGTTTCCCCAGCGCCAGGTGTTCGATCGCCGCCAGCGCAGTGGCCCTTGCTTCGGCATTGGCTATGACCGCAAAGACCGAGGGGGTTTGTACGTTCAGTGTCCGTTTGAGCTATTTACTGGTGGCAAGGTACGGCTGACGGTCACCCCACAATTTTTGATTCAGAGGGCCTATGAGCGTCACAACCTCAATCCGTTTTATGGTGATGACTATGCCCTGAAATTGCGGTTAACTGCGAATCTTGGCCCCCGCACCACGTTGTTTGGTAATGCAAATATCCTCAGCTTTAATAATTTTCCCGACTTAGCAGAAAATGAGTTTCGGGGGAATTTGCGACTGTTGCAGGCGATCGGAAACCACAGCTTGGCAGGGGAGTACAGCTACCGCGATCGCTTATTTAATGGCAGTCTTGGGTATCAAACCGTTCAAAGCAGTATCGGTGCGGTCCTCACTTCTCCTGTCTTTGTCCTGGGTCAATCCAACATTAACCTCAGCTATCAAGCCAGTTATAACTATATCAACGCGGACACAGACCGCCCCGACTTGCTCGCACCAATCCGAGAAAATAACCGGGTGAAGCTCAGCCGCTACCAAGCCAGTATCGCTCTCAGTCGTGGCTTTGTGCTCTGGCGGGGGACTCCTCTTCCTCGTACAGCCACTCAGGGTTTGAAATATACGCGAGTTCCGGTCGTACCCTCACTGCAATTGGCCTTGGGTGTCAGAGGCACAACGACTTATTACAGTAGTGGTGATAGCCAAGATTTAATCTCTGCCAGCATTGGCTTGCAAGGGCAATTCGGTCATTTCTCCCGTCCCTTTTTGGATTACACCGCCTTTAATATTACCTATACTCAAGCTTTACGGTCGGGTCTGTCACCTTTTTTGTTTGACCGAGCTGTGGATTTGAGAATTCTCTCCTTTGGCATTACTCAGCAGGTGTTTGGAGCGTTCCGAATTGGGTTTCAAACTTCTTTTAACGTAGAAAGCGGTAAAACGATCAGTACCGACTACACTTTGGAATATAGCCGTCGCACCTACGGGATTGTCCTACGCATTAACCCGCAACGCCAAATCGGGACCCTGACGCTGCGAGTGAGTGATTTTAACTGGAATGGCAACCCGGAACCTTTTTCTGGCGATGTGCGATCGGTCGAAGGAGGTGTTATTTTCTCCGATTAATTAGGAGACAGAAGGTAGAAGGTAGGAGCCTCAAACCTCTATGAGCCATGACCAACTGCCAAGAATCAATTACCAATTACCAAATTACCAATGAAAAATGACAGAAGTGACGGCAATATCTGCACAGGCAGTGGGTCTGCTGGTTCACTACAGTTTTGACCTAGACAGCGATACTGCTGAACAATTGGTTGCCCTGTGGCTGACCCATTATCCTCCCCATTGGTTACGCTTAGCAGTGATTGAGGCTCTCTACCAAGGGCGTTACAAAGCTGTTTCTGTGGAACATATTCTGGATATGTGGCAACGACGGGGTCAACCGCTCTATCATTTCAATCACGACTTTGAGCGTTTGGTTTGCAGCAATTTTTTTCAAGATTTAATGGAGGAAGCTGAGGCCCTATCTTCCCCGGAAACCACCGTTTTACCTGAATTAGAAGTTGCTCTTAGTGTAACAGTGCCAGAGGTATTGCCAGGACTTAACTCTCAGCTGTATGGAGTCATCGCAGCAGAAAACAGCCACTTGGAAGCGGTCGCAGCGCCGGTTACTCATCCGGAAGAGGAGACGCTTCCCTCGCCTGATTTCCCGCCGATTCCTGTTGTTAAGCACACGGATTTTCATAGCAAATTGAAATCAGTTGCCCAACGAGGGAACCAGAAGCCCAATCAAGAAATTAAGCCACAGACCTCTCGGCGGCGGCGCAGTCGGATGAAGGATGATAAAAATTAACGGTTAACTGTTAACGGCTAACGGTTAATGCTAAATTATTAGCCATTAACAGCCTACAGGAGTCAACTCTCATTTTTGAGTGGTAGCACTGACGGTTTCAGCAGGGGGCTGAGTGACACCCATCCGAATTTCAGAACAGAAAGAAGCTTGTGCGAGACCATTCAATTGTTTAACAATGCTGCTTCGGAGCCGGAGATTAGGCATCAGATACCACCAGCGTTCTTCAACATAAAGTGTATCGGACTCTGTAATTAACGTTAATACATCATTGCCTAACGTGTAGCGACTGGCAATTTTATCTTGCAGCAATTTTCCTGAGTTGGAGTTGTCAGGATTGGGAATGAGGACCATCACTTTGGAACCGTTGGTTTGATGCAAATCAGCCATCACGTTCCAAGTGGCGCGAGCACCTGCTAACCCTGCTTGGGAGGGATTAATCGCGTGCTGTTCGCAAAGTTTGGTGACGGCTGGATCGTTCGCTGGGAGGAGATCGATCTTGAGTTCGGATTTGCCAGCTTGCAATTGGCCAGAGGTAAGATTGTGAACGGTACGCTGGGAAAACCACTTGCCTGCGCTCAGCTCGAAAAATTCGGTAATGTCCATGAATGCTGCTGTCTGGGGTCAATACTACTGCACACTTTAATATTTTATACGAACCGGGGCTACTTACCGACAATCACCGTCCATAAGCTAGCTCCTAAAAGAACCACAGCAGAATGTTGAAGCAAGAGCAAGCGCAGGGACTGCCGCACGATTTTTTGAGTTAATATCACGGTTAAAATCACCGAAAAAATTAACACCGTGCCTTGCAAAAACTCAATCACTGCTGGATGCGCGACCCATACAGGCAAGCCTTCACCGTTTAAGCCAAAGGTTGCCAAACTAACAGGCAAAATCCGACCGGCTTCTCCTAAACCCAATCGCAGGTAATGAGCTAAATTTCCTCCTAAGACCAGCGGTAAATATCCATAGGCTAATTTTTGAAAAGAGGCAGGAGGAAGGAGCGAGGATGACAGAGTTTTTGACGCTTCTTTCTTAGGAAACAAGGCATTTTTGGCTTGATAAAATAACTGCATCAAGCCATAGGCTACTAAGGGAATACTAGCAGGGATGATTAAGACCCCTAGAGAAAATCCGAAGTGAGGCCAAAATTGAGTTAAATCCAAGTTCAATCCTAACCAAGCTTGTATTTCAGGCAAGCGGTGCAAAAAGACTCCGCCCAATAGTAACAGTAATAAAGCAACTTCATAGCTACGGGGGATATGAGTTGTCCAGAGTTCTATTCCCGGAGGTCGCAAATTTACTTCGACAGAACGATGAGGACAAGCTTTCAGGCAAGTCATGCACAAGACGCAATCGCGATTATCTTCTAATTGGGCGGGGTGAGAATATAAAGGACAGCCATCTGTTTCTAAGCCTTCGCCTTTTTGGGGACCCCCTTTATAACATTGATAGGTCGTACATTCAGCGGAACAGGTGCCTTGTTGAGCTCTTAATTCAGTCATCGAGAGTTTTGCAAATAACCCATTCATGCCCCCAATCGGACAGAGATAACGACACCAAAATCGGCGTTCAAAGATTGCTGAAAAAATCATTGCACCCGCAGTAATCAGAAGCAGTAAGCAAGCAGAAAGGTAAGCTGTATTTTGTAAATCCCACAGTTCTTCCCAGAGATAAATTAGGAAAAATAAGCTAAATAAGAACCAACCCCCCCATTTTTCTGCTTCCTGTCTCGGCCATTTTTTGAGGGAGCGCGGCCAAAGCCAGAGAGAGAGTTTTTGGGTAACTTCTCCATAGATCATAAAGGGGCAAACTGCACACCACAGTCGCCCAACAAAGGGAAAACCAATTAGTACCAAGGGCCACCACCAAGCCCAAAACATATTTAAGGCAAAATTCTCAGAACGATTTTGGGGACCGAGCCATAAAACAGCAACCACTAAGGCAAAAAATGTTAAGGTGAAACCGTAGTTAATGCGATCGGGCCACCAGGGACTCCGCAGAAATTTGCGGAGGTGAGGATAAGTATTTAAGAGGTTGAGACGGAAGCGTTTTTGCTTAGTATCAACGGCCCAAAAAACTTCTTCGGTTAATTCAGCAGCGCAATCTGATTGAGTAATGGCTCGTTCGACTAAACTTTGCAGTTCTCGAATATTACCAGGGAAATCATAGGCTTGTAAGCTTCGGAGTGCTTCAGGGGTAATCTGAGGTTTAGAAAGGCCTTTTTTCTGGCAAAAAATCCGGATGTAATAATCTACTTGTTCGCTAATATCTGCTTTTCTGACGCGCAGCGGTGGGACTTTAATGGAATGACCGACGAATTTGTCAACGACTGGCAAGGTTTTTTCAGAAATCATTAAGATTTTGGCATAACACCTCTGGGGTTGAACTGCTTCTCCGGTACGGCTGATGGGAGTGTAAGTATTGGTTTCTAACAGGTGGGCTATTTGCTGTTTCAATTCCGTAGCAAGGTCTTGGATGTTGTTAAGAATGAGCGTGCCTTCGCCGAGGGCTTCTAGGAGTCCGGGTTTACCACCAACGCGACCGAAAAGTTCGACGCCGCTGGCATTAATCAGATTACAATTGAGTTTAATAATGGGTTGTCTTCGAGAGGGGGAACCGAAGTGAATCAGCGTGGCGATGTTATCTTTTTCTAATCCAGGTTCTCCAAAAATCAGAACGGATCGACGGTCATTCGCTGCCTCTCGAATTTGTTGTCGCAGTCGCACGGCATAGCGACTTTTACCGACGATGCCACGCTGGGCCTTCGTCACTAGATAGGGGCGTAAAATTGCCTGCCGTTCTTGTTCATACGTGAAGAGGGCGGATAATTGGGCAATTTCTTCAGCAAGCTGACGGGTGAAGGCTTGAGTAATTTCTGGGTACTGCGTGACTAACTCACGAAATTGAGTGGCAGGTATCCAATAGAATTCGCAGTCGGTGAGGGTTGTTACGGTTTCTTGGGCAGGTTGCTCGAGGAGGAGTTCTTGGAGGTGTAAAACAGAACCAGGAAGGAGGGAGGAAAAGTGACGGTTTTCTAGGATTTCTGGGGTATTAGTTGGGGTCAGTTGTGAGGTTTCTAACCTGCCAGTTTGAAGAATGTAGAGTCCGTCTGGGGGAGTATTTTCTGCGATCAGAGTTTGATGAGCTGGTAGGGTTCTGGGTTGGAGAAGTTGAGCAATTGCATTTAAGGTGGGTTCGGAAAGGATGCCAAGGGCGGTTCTTTCTTGCAGCCAGATTACTGCACCGGGAAAGGTCATAGGGATTTTAGAGTTTAGAATTTAGAGTTTAAAGTTTCGGCTATTTTATATATTACTGTGTTAAGTTAAAATGATTCTAATTTAAGTTGCCCTGCAAGCAATCAGGATGATGTTGGAGTTGTTAGATTTATGGGTGCCTTTGGCACTGTTGAGTTTGATTGTATTGGCAGCAGTTTATTTTAGTCGCTTGGGGTGACGATGAGGGCGACTCTGGTTGGTAGAGTTGACTTGAGTGATGGAAGCAGAAATTTAAGAACTCAAGTTCTGGCTCCCAAGCAGATTTTTTACAGAATTTCTGCGGGGTATTATGAGGTCTTATTGCAGCGGTTGATTGGGCATAACTGAGATGAACCCCCAATAAATTTTTATCTCTTCAAATCCGTTTTTTTAGGCTGACCTTGGTTACTCAAGTTGCAATCAAGCAGTCAATCCGATAAAAATTACATTCCATATCCGGTTTCCCTTCTTGATTAATGGGATGAAGGAATTTGAGTTAAGGGTGTTAACTCTAAACTCCCCTTTTCAGGAAACCCTAACTCATTGGGCGGACCAAACTGCCAATGCTGCTGATACTGAGTCAAGAAATTCTGACCAACTATCCCCTCAACTCCTAACAAATCTAAGACCCGATTCTCTAAAATGACAGCATCTAACTGAGCAACTTCATGCTGCTGCAAACTGACCCGCTTTAGCTGGGTTTGCTTCCCTGATTCGTTCCCACAAAACCCCCGGACTTCAACTTTTTTAGCAGTTGCGCTATTCAGAGATAATCGACTGGCTAAGCGCTCTGATAACACCATTGTATCAGCACCCGTATCCAACAAAAATGAGAAGGGTCCTTGACCATTAATTTTAACTTGAGTGGTCATGACTCCTAATTTTCCGACGAGGGGAATTGCCCCTGCAATTGGTCGAGAAGGTGGTAATAATTGTAATTTTAAACTCTTAGGATTGACGACCAGATCGAATCCCTTCAAAAAATCTAACCCCAACACCCCTGAAGAATTTCCCGGAATTGCAGTTTTTGGTAACCCCATACCGTTGAGGCCTTCAACTTGGGCTGACTGCACGGTTAAAGGTGGTAAACTGTGCAATGTTGCATTCACCTGAGAGCAGTCACTCCCAACAACAAAGTAAGCTAATAAATCGTTAGGAATTGGCGTTCCCTCTAGCTTTAATTGCTGAACAATTTGCTGGTCTAAAATAGAATTAGACGCTCCTGTATCCAATAAGAAAGTTTTCGACTGTCCCCCGATGGTGACTGGGACAGTAAATACTCTACTATTAGGTAGCGGTTTCAGGGTAACAGATGCTTGACCTTGACTTGAAGATTTTGGCAACGCGATCCCGGTTGCTTGAATCAAAGCCGTCATCCGTTTGTTAGCATCAGGACGAACTTTGCCATCAGGTGTGAGCATCACAACTCTGAGGGTACATTGCATCGCTAATGCTTGAATTCGATCTAAAGAAGGTTGCTGCGGGTTGTTGGACAGTTTTTTCTGCACGCATTCGGTCAATTGCTGTATCAGTTCTTGACCCAGTTGAGAAGCATTAGATGGGGGGGTTTGGGTTAATTGAATGGGTGATTGAAGATGAGCAGTTGGCGAAGGTTGCGCCTCTAACTGCTGGCCAAGCAGTGACGGTCGTGAGGCGGTGCTAGCTGGGTCGGTTTTTTGGGAAAAATACGGGCGGGGAGTTAAAGTTAACCCCCCTAAAAGTGATGCGATCGCCATGCTAGTGGCAAGAGTCCCAGATAATTTCATGTATTTTTAAAATTCCCCGATTTTTTACAACCCAAGCTGTTGCTCAATGAGCTTTTGCACGCCTACTTCTCAGAAAATGTTAAAAAATTGCCAAAAGCTCCGAGGGTGCGATAAGTATGGTTGCCAATTTCAGTGGTGTAAACACTAAAAATCATTAAATTGTGGCGCTTGGTGGCATTGTCAATAAAACGTTCCATTGTGCTTCGCTGGGAAGTCACAAGGGTTTTACAAGTCCCCACTAAAGCACCGCCAAAGCTGCCTAAAAATTCTCGCATTTGAGATTCATTGCAGATTGAAGTTTTCAATTCCGTTGCTAGTTTTTCTGAAGCATAGCTGAGGTAGTCTTCCCTAGGAGGGTTAGTAAATCCCATCACGCCAGCGAGGATGGCGAGCGCGATCGCACCTTTGCCAAAATTTCCACGAGTGTCAGAGGTTGCCTTGCCGTCGTTCCGATGTCGATCAGTAATCACGGGTCACCTTACCAAGTCGAGTTCTATCTTTTCTATTCTTTCAGCCTACACATTCCTAGGGATCAATTTCAGAAAAATCAGGAAAAATTCACGGGTTGATAGGGCGGGTCTGACCCACCCTCTGGGAAACTGAAGCAAGATTCCCCGCTCTTCTGCTTGTAGTGGACTTTCTAGCGAGATTTATAGCGATTAATCTCTTGCTGTAACTCCTCAATTTGCCGTCGCAGCGCCTCCACATCCGTATCAGGTTTTTCTACTTTCACCTCGACTGCACCTTCGGAGGTTGCTCGCTGATAATTGCCCAAGCGAATTTGCTGATACTCGACAGAAGCAGCCCACTCGCGCAGATAACGAATGCGTTCCACTGGGAAGGGATGGCTGAGGATCATACCTTGTCCTCCATTATACAGTAAAAATTTATACACTTGATTGAGACCATCTTGATCGAGTTCTTGATAGTTGTCCGACTGGCGAATGAACTCTGGCAAGCTGCATTCATTGACATACTTACTACTACCGCCAGCAATTTTCATCATGGAATTCATCACACAATTCAGGTCATCTAAGACTAACAAAGCAGCACGATCCGCCGATAATTCTGCTTTGCGTCGCCATTCATAAAACGCATAAATTAAACCGCTACTAACCAGATTGCCAATGCCAAAGGTCATTTCACCAATAGTGGAGGCAACGCTCATCGCCCAAATCGCCATTTGATTTAAAATGGGATGTCCGCATTTAATATGTCCCAGCTCATGAGCCAGCACGGTTCGCAATTCGCTCTCCTCTAATAAATCTAAAAGACCCGTATTTAAGACAACATAGGGATGATTTTGTCCCAGGGCATAGCTATTTGCTTGCGGATTTTGAGCCACAAACAAAGCAGGTTCAGGAAACAGGTCTAAATCCCGCACGCATTCCCGAAAAATGTGATAAATAGTTGCATACTGACGGGGGCCCACTTGAATGCTATTGCCCATGAGATAGACAAATTGTGGCCGTTCATAGACAAACTCTACAAACTTGCTGGCAATCAGGTCAAAACCAGGGACGCTGCGTAAAGCTTGTTCCGCTTGGCGATCGAGGGGATGCCGAAACGCTTCGCTAGAAATTCCAGGATAAGTAGGCATGGTGGCTGTTGTAAAAATTACATGAAATATTCAGTATCGCTGGCCGCTGCGGTACAGACTGGCGTCAGACCTGGTTGGGAGCTTAATATAATGTTGGCAAACAGGACTTGCGGCTGCAATCAGAGGTTGAGACTAAAAATGGATAACCTAAATTACAACGAGCAGGACCGTTCCCTTGCAAAGGCTCTGACAAACCAACTAATAGATACCTATTTTAGCGATCGCGAAAGCTGGCTCAGAGCTATTTTGCGGATGTGTATTTTTTCGGTGACTCATTTGGAGGGACAGGCGGCGCTTTTAATCGAGTGTCCCAACCAGGCAGTTGCTAAGCGACTCAGTCGCAAAACCCACTACCTGTTATCGTTTGCAGAACATTTCACCCACTCGCCTCACTCTGCAAGACTGCTTCTGTGCTACTGCGACCGCGCTGGGGTTTGGCAGGCCTATGATTCCAAAACCCAAGCTTGGATCTTTTTAAAAAACCTTGACCCCTTTACCGCTAGGGCAGACGGCCTAAGCTAAGATCGAGAAGGCTCTAAGAACCTTTTGCAAACTCACTCACCAACCCCTACCCCTAACCCATCACAGACTGAAAATCTCATCCACACAATCCTCCAAACAATTCGCTAAAACGATCGTCCCTTCTACAACTGCGATCGGTTACACCTAACAGAATTTGTTGACCCCCAGCAGCCTGAAGGGAACCCCTCTTCTAGCCATTCTGAATTAAGTTCTCCGATTGAACCACGAC
Source organism: Actinomycetota bacterium (assembly GCA_050262755.1). GTDB lineage: Bacteria > Cyanobacteriota > Cyanobacteriia > Cyanobacteriales > Microcoleaceae > JBLNEP01. Next base: position 27,559 of record JBLNEP010000194.1, read on the forward strand.
ACCTTTCCTCATTCAGAAGAGCTAAAAATAAGTTTAAATTCAGTGCTGAATCACCCAAAAATGGTATTCTCATCTGGATGTTTCCATTCCCCTTTGAAAATTACCATCACCCACCCATTTGGAGCGATAAAATGGCGACCCTGCGACTCGAAGACGGTACAACCTATACTCAACTGAGTGATATCTCCCGCGAACTCGCTGCCCTCAACCTGCAATTAAATCATTGGTCGATTGGTGACAGTCCAGAACTTCAAACTTTACTGGCAAAAGATGCCTTGACTGATGACGAAAAAGAGCAAGTATTGCAAGCCCTCGACCGCTACTTTGAAGAACTCAAGCAAACGGCTGGTTATCAGACTCGCGATTTAATTGTCTTGCATCCAGAAATTCCCAACCTCGATGGGATGCTGTCAAAATTCAACCAATGCCACACCCACGCTGACGATGAAGTTCGTTACATTGTGGCAGGCGAGGGCGTGTTTGGATTTGTGCGGCCCGATGGTAGCCAAGTAGAAGTAACGGTGCAGCCAGAAGAGTATATCAATGTGCCGGCAAATACAGAACATTGGTTTTATTTGACGCCCCAGCGACGGATTAAGGCCGTGCGGTATTTTACCTCACCGGAGGGTTGGGCACCGATTTATACTGGCACAGAAATTCGGTCACAATTAGCGGTTGTTTAGTGTGAATCTCAGTGGTGAGTGGTTAGTCGGGAAATCCTGACGAACCACTGACAACTGAAGCATCCACTGTAGCTGAAGGACACAAATCTGCTAGGGCACAACTGCTACACAGGGGATTTCTCGCCCTACAAACAGCACGACCGTGATAAATCAGTCGAATCGACCAATTTTCCCAATCCGGTTGAGGCAATAACTTCATTAAATCCCGCTCAATGCGGAGGGGATCGGTTTGTTCGGTTAACCCTAATCGGTAGCTGAGTCGTTTGACATGGGTATCGACCGTAACACCTCGATTAATGCCGTAGGCATGGGCGAGTACCACATTCGCTGTTTTGCGAGCAACTCCTGGTAATTCCAGCAGTAATTCCATCCGCTTGGGCACTTCACCGTCGAATTTTTCCACGATCGTTTGACAAGCTGCTTTGATGTTTTTAGCTTTATTCCGGTAAAAGCCGGTGGAACGAACCAGGGTTTCTAGTTCTTCGAGGTCTGCATTGGCGATCGCAGGCGCATCCGGGAAGCGATGAAATAAAGCAGGCGTTACCAGATTCACTCGCTCATCGGTACATTGAGCCGAGAGAATGGTTGCAACCAGCAACTGTACAGGGGTTTCGTAGTTAAGCGTGCAGGTTGCATCTGGATAGAGGCGTTTGAGACGAATCAGGATTTCGAGCGATCGCTGCCTCACACTTAAGCGTTTGCGAGTAATGGTCATTGAAGGGGTGGTGAGTGGTTAAGGGTTAATAGTTAGTAGTTGGCTGTTCGCTGTTATTCGCGATCGGTGAGCGGTGATTCATTCGTGAAAAAAACTCTTCTCCCTACTAACTACTAACACCTAACGACTCACTTATTGTTGCAGAAGTTTGTGCATCCACTCCACTCCTGCCAAATTGGCAGTGTCGCGAATGATTAAGAAAATTCCCAAACCCAACAGCAGCATTAAACCAGTTTGCATCACGCTTTCTTGAACTTTATTGGGTAAGGGTTTGCCGCGCAAGCCTTCGATCAAGAGGAAGGCTAACTGACCACCATCTAAGGCGGGTAAGGGCAAAATATTGATAATCGCGAGGTTGATGCTGATTAAAGCAGCATAGGAAAATAAATTCCCCGCATCCGATCGCGCAATGTCAGCACCGATCGCGACAATCGCCACCGGCCCAGATAACTGATCGGCCGTTTGGCTGAAGTTGCTAATCAGTTGACCGAAACCTTGAATGGTCAAATTGACAATCCGCTGAAATTCAACGGCCCCCGCATTCAGCGCATCAATGGGATTCTTGGCCTTACGTCGGGTGAGGTTAGCATTGGCTTCCAATTTAACGCCGATGTGGCCTTTGCCATCTTGTCCTTTTTCTGGGATAACAGTCACCGCCAGTTTTTCGCCGTTTCGCTGAATCACCATTGGGATCGCTTCACTGGGGCGGGTTTGGATGGTTTGAACCAGGGATTTAATCGCTTGTCGAGAGGCGTCAAGTTCCTGACCATCGACCGATAAAATAATATCTCCTGATTTAATACCAGCTTGGACAGCGGCCGAACTAACTTCTGTCGCGACTTCTGGCACTCTGACGCCGGGGAGGTAGTTCACTTCTGCGATGCCAACCATTCCCACTTGAGTGACGAGAAGAAAGTAAGCGAAGATTAAGTTGGCAATGACGCCAGCACTGATCACGATCGCGCGATCGAAGATGGGGCGGTTGCGGAGTAAATTCGGGTCATTGGGAGGGATGGTGCTGTCGGGGTCTTCATCCGGGAAACCGACGAAACCGCCGAGAGGGATACCCCGAATTGCATATTCTGTTTCCGGGCCTTGATATTTCCAGAGGATGGGGCCAAAACCAATGGAGAAGCGGTTGACGTGGATGTTTTGAAGTCTCGCGGCCAGGAAGTGACCGAGTTCGTGGACGACGATGAGGACCGCTAGGACTGCGACCGCTGCCAAAATTTCCATGTAAGGATGCTAGTGAAATTTGAATTAACTGTTACTTATTTTATTATTGGCTGCTAGCTGGCGACCTCGCCACAATGGAAAATAGCCAAGTTCTATCTAGAGGGGGAGCGCTAGACTAAGACTTAAGATTAACTCAGACCAGGCAAAACCAGAAGGTCGTCCTGCCTCCTAAGGAGCCTGAAGGTCTTCCCTCTCTCAATAATCTAGCGCAATCCTGAGCAAGCAACGATTAGAGATAGCAGTTCTTAAAAACTTCAAGTCCCTGTCAGACGACAAGTGCAACATCTTCTGGCTTCCCCCTTGGCCAAGAAAGAGAGGAATCATGGAGAGGTTGATTACTGCATCTAGATCGTAACCGTTACAGTTCCCATCAGATGGAGAGTTTTTTAGAGTCATGAAAGAGTTTTCCCGCTCAAACAAGATCTTCTGGGTTCGATCGGATTCTTAACTCTGATGCTCAGAGCAGTTTTGTTAATATTTATTCAAGGTTCAAATTTTCAATCCTCCTCAGTTGAAAAACTCAGCCACTTTTCCATGAATCATTGATACTTGCTGGCTAGATTCGTTTCCAAGCTAACTTTATTTGCTTTCCTCAATCCTGGCGACTGGTCGCATAGATGATGCCAGGTTTCTTGTTGCCTCTGAATTTAATGAAAAATTAGAAAAATTGTGCTATTTTTACTCAGAAAAATCCTTATAATTGTTTTACTTTTTAAAGAATTTTGCTTAAAAAATGATGTCAAGATGATGCCTGAGATCGTGCCAAGACTACAAAAGAGGCGATCGCTCTTTTTGGCTCCAAAAGGGCGGTCGCACTCCGGAAGCATTATTAGTTTGCCTCTTGTATTTTTGGTTGGTTCAATTCCCGACATTTAGCTACAGCTAGCGAATAAGCAGTTTGGTACTCACTCCCGCCTAGCATTAAATCTCCGTAATACTCGTAAGGCTGCTCACCATAAATCGGCAGCGGGTCGTCCTCTGGATAATCTTCTTTTGATTCCTCTACAATTGCTTTAAGTTGGTTCACACTCAAGCGTTGTGCAGCAAAATAGTAAACTTCTTCAGCACTTCTTCCGAGGTGGGGAAAAGTGGGGTCAATAATCCGCCCCTCTAGCTCAAGCCAGCTCGACTCAATAGGTTTGTACGGTGCTCCTGGCACAGCCAAAAAGCCTTGAACATAGAGTGCGCCCTTAGTAGCTAAGGCTGCTTTGTAAGCGTTGTCAAAGCATTTTTTAGCTTTGCTTTTGATGCGAGTCGCAATTTCTCTAGAAAGCGTCTCATCTAATACTTCAGTCATTATGCTTTCCCTTGTCGCGTATAGAGAGTTGTCGTGGCAACTCCTTCTCTTATTCATCGTACCAAGCCAGAGCTATCCGCGAACAGACAGAATGCTAAAGTCCTGTGCAAGCTCCTCATCAGGCCAAGTTAACTGATAGCAAACCACCGAGCGACCATTGCCAGGGAGTTCGCCCCTATGCAACCAAGCCGCACCTCGTCAGAGGCAGGTGCTGAGGTAGGCTAATCAAGAAATGGTAGATCGGGTGCTTTAAGAAATCGGGTAGCCACTTGCTCTGAGTCTTCTTATCAATCAACAAAGATTTATAAAAATGCTGACGATCTCTGTAAGCGCAACTATATTTACCACGACTGTTGTCACCCATTTAGGAAGCCTTATTTTTTACCTTGTTATTAAGGTATTTAAAGGTCGGAATTTTAAGGATGTCAGGAAGGAATTTCCTATCCTTCATCTTTGCAGTCAGAGTTATTTCTTGAGGACGACTAGCAACATGAGCGCTGAGATTATTCAGAAATATAGAGAAGCAGATCCACCTCCTTGGTAAGACGGTGGTTACAGCCACTGGAGTTGCTTTTCCGCCTTTGCGACCGGGAGCGGAATCAGGCAATTTAACTGCGATCGCCAACACCATCCCTTGATCGGAGACACCGATCGATGCTTTACTATTCCTCTCGATTTGCATCCTTAGGCGGGTGCTAAGCTCGATTAGGTAGTGAAGGCCTCTATGACCCTAATTCCCGATCGAGTTACCGAGGTACCGATCGGTAAGGTGTCCCAGTCCCTAGAAACTGCCTAAGCTGTTTTCCGAGACGACCCAACCGCCCATCAGGGATTCATCCCCCTAAATGGCAGGTTTTAGAAGGTCTATCTGAAAAAACCCCTAGAAAAACGAATCTGAGTAGCTCAAAGTATTGAAATTGCTTAGAAACCCCCATCATCTCCTTGAGTGGAGCCAAAGTTGTGTCGCCGAGGAAGTGACTCACCTGAATGTTACCTCCTTAGAAGGACATCAAGCTCTCGAACACTTGCTGTACGACACTCGCCTCCCTAGGCGCAACGACGGCCGCCTCTGCGACTCTCTCCTCCAACGCTACCAACACCTCTTCACAGGCGGGTGGTGGTGCTCTGGCATTGACATCCTCACGGGTAAGGAAGATACTTGGGGCTGTTTTAAACCAATTCAGCCTCGCTACAGCCGCGACCGCGATAAACCGATCAAATACGAACATCCCCCCCAAGTCCCGACCGGTATCTTTGCCCTACGAGTTTCCCTCCCCATCTGGCAACGCATCGCCGATCGCCACAACCTCACCCTTACCTCAGAAGATATCCAACCCCACCAACCCGACCTAGGGTTTTGGCAGTGGGTCCTCGACCACCCCAGCTTACCCCTGTGCATTACCGAAGGAGCTAAAAAAGCCGGGGCTCTCCTCAGCGCAGGGTACGCCGCGATCGCCCTACCAGGGGTCAATGGTGGCTATCGCACCCCCCGCGACTCAGACGGTAACCGCATCGGTAAGTCCCGCCTGATTCCCCAACTCCAAAAACTGGCCACCCCCCAACGAGAGATTTACCTCGTCTTTGACCAAGACTCTAAACCCGCCACCCTTCGCGCCGTCAATACAGCCATCCAACAAACCGGCTATCTCCTCACCCAAGTCGGTTGCATCGTGAAAGTCATCACTTGGAACCCAACTCTCGGCAAAGGAGTTGATGACTTGATTGCCGTTCAAGGTCAACCAGCGTTTGACGAAGCTTGGCAAAACGCCCCCCTCCTCGCAGTGTGGAAAGCTCAATCTTGGCAACACCTCACCTACTCCCCCGACCTTGAGCTCAATTGTCGCTACTTACCACCGCTTCCCATCCCAACCACAGCCAAACTCATTGCGATTAAATCCCCCAAAGGCACCGGTAAAACCCAACTCCTCGAAGGCATCGTCAAAGCAGCACGCGATCGCGGTCAATGGGTATTAGTCATTGGCCATCGAGTGCGACTGGTAGAAGCATTGTGCCAGCGCTTTGGACTCAAATATGTGACTTGGGGATTGGGAACAGGGGAAGCATCGCCTCAATCAGAAAACCTCCATCCTCTCCCATCACACCTACCCCCTTATCCCGGTTTCGGCCTGTGCATTGATTCCCTACATCCCCGTTCTCAGGCTCAATTTCGAGCCCTTGACTGGTCAGATGGAGTCGTCATTATTGATGAAGTCGAGCAAGTGCTGTGGCACGCCTTGAACTCTAGCACCTGTACCGGCCAGCGAGTGGCGATTTTAAAATCGTTGAAAACCTTGATGCAGAATGTTTTGGGCGGTTCCGGGCAGGTTTTCGTTGCGGATGCTGACTTAAGCGATCTATCGATTGATTATTTGAAAACCTTAGCAGGCGTTCCCCTCGATCCCTATGTCATTGTCAACAATTGGCAACCGGGGAAAGAGCAAGCTTGGACGGTGTATAACTATGGGGGAGCGAGTCCTAAGCAATTACTCAGGGACTTAGAGGAGCATATTCGCAACGGTGGCAAACCTTTTGTTTGTTTGTCTGCTCAAAAACCTAAAAGCTTGTGGGGAACTTGTAATTTAGAAGCTTACTTGCGGGAGCAATTTCCCCAGGCAAAAATTCTGCGAATTGATTCAGAATCGTTGGCCGATCCGGATCATCCTGCTTGTGGCTGTATGGGGCGTTTGGATCGGGTATTGCCGAACTATGACATTGTACTTGCTAGTCCTTCGCTGGAAACTGGAGTGAGCCTAGAGCTTCAGGGACACTTTACCTCAGTGTGGGCGATCGCGGTTGGGGTGCAAAGCGAGAATTCTGTGCGTCAAGCTTTGGGACGAATCAGGGAAAACTTGCCTCGGTATATTTGGGCGGCGGTTCGCGGGTTGAATCCAGTGGGGAATGGTTCTACTTCGATTCCGTCTCTGCTGCGATCGGGCGAACGGTTGACTCAGCTTAATATTCGGTTGCTACAACAATCGGACTTTGCCACGTTGGATGATTTAGAGGTGGGGTTTCAGGCGGAGTCGCTATTGTGTTGGGCAAAAATGGCTGTGCGACTGAATCGTTCCATGCAACGGTATCGCGAGTCTGTCGTTGCAGCATTGGCGGCTGAAGGCCACCGGATTATTGAGGAAGAGGAGAGGAGGGGAGGGGAGCGTTTGGGAGATGAGGGGGTGATGGTTCCCTCTGTTTCCCCATCGGCCATTCAAGCTCAAATTACGACGGTTCGGGAGCAAAACTATCAGGCGGAATGTGAGGCGGTGGCTGAGGCGCAAGAGTTGAGTCCTCGGGAGTACCGAGTTTTGAAAAGGCAGGTGATGAAGACGGCGACTCAACGGCGATCGCTACGGAAGTATGAGTTACAACAACGCTATTGCATCCCGGTAACGGCGGAGTTGGTGGCGAAGGATGAGGGTGGTTGGTATGAGCGAATTAGCCTTCATTATTTTTTGACCGCAGGCCGGCCTTATTTAGGACTGCGAGATGCGACTGTGGCTCGCTGTTTAATTGAGGGGGGGGAAGGTCAAATTTTCTTGCCAGATTTTAACCGCTCTCAATTGGGAGCTGCGATCGGGACGTTGGAATTGTTAGGAATTCCGGCTTTGCTACAAAATTCCGAGCGAGAGTTGAGGAATGTAGATGGAGATTTAAAGGCAATGGCAACCTTGGCATTGAGGAATCGGAGTGCGATTAAAGCAATTTTGGGAATTGGACTTGCGCTCAATGCTTCTCCTGTGGCAATTGTCGGGCGGTTTTTGAGCGTAATTGGTTATAATTTGAAGTATCTTAGGATTGAATCTTACGAGAAAAAGCGGGTAAGAGTTTATCAAGTTACGCCACCCAATGACGATCGCTTTACAGTGTTTCAGCAGTGGTTAGAGTTAGAAGGGCGATGCCGGAGCAAAACGCTATCTACTCCCCCGATTTTGTCACTTGCTGTTAGTGGTTGAAGGGTGAGGGTTAACAAGGATGGCGATGCAATCACCATGAGGCTGATTTGAAAGTGACATTCAGCATCCTTAATTGTCAAAGTTTTTCGGGAGGAATTCAGTGTATTTTTTTGACAGAAATATTCGTAAAATTCTAGGGGAGTTTTAACCTCTTTCTTTTGGTAACTATCAGCAAATAA
>JBLNEP010000195.1:0-65994 GCA_050262755.1 Actinomycetota bacterium
GCATTAAGAACCCTGCCAAGCGCTCCCGAATCTGGTGCTAGACCTCAAAACGTTTGCACTTTTTGTCCGTCCTCTGCTTTCCCCCTTTCCCCCTTTTTTCCCTTTTCCCCCTTCTTCAGCAGCCCCTTGTTAATGCTGTAGGAATGAACCCAGAACAAGCTAAAAGATTCGTAATTCGGTTAAGAACCTTGGAAATTAAATCAGAGGGGTGATTGAGATTCGGAGAGGAGAAGGAGAGAAAATCGCCCCTGTTACCATTCCTTATTTACACTCGGAGGTAACCGCAACTTCGGAAATCGGTAAAAGGTATCTCCCTCTTCATCCACCTCTAAAATAGCAGAAAATAGCTTAACTTGTCGGTCTAAATACTGTTGAGCTACCTGAGCCTCTACCCTAGCCGTCGCTGCTAATTGAATTAAGGATACCTGACTATTTTGTGTTTCTAATAACAGATAAAAAGCTTCATCTAGCTGCTGCTGTTGCTTTCTACTATTGACCGAATTCAAAACTAATAACCCTAACAAACTCCCTAACCCAATGACAAATACAAATTCTAGAATTGCCATAGCCGTATTTAAACCAATTCAGCTAAATTTATTATAAATATCAGTGAGCTTTGCGGGCGGGAAGATAGAGTTTTGAGGTCAAGATTTTCTGAACTCAAAACTCAACTTAAAACGCTCCTAACTTCCTAACTAAGCTGCTTGAGGTTGAACTAAATTCTCTGCACCTTGAACAACCTTAGCAGACAGAATAGTATCTCCCTGCCTGAGCTTTTCCAAAACTTCTTTCCCAGCAGTCACATACCCAAAAACTGCATAGCGACCGTCCAACAAATTTAAACCAGCCGGTGTTAATTCCGGTTCAAACAAGAAAAAGAAAAATTGTGAAGAACCGCTATCTGGTTCAGACTCTGCTCGCGCCATTGCCACCGTACCATAAGCAGAAAAAGGCAGCACGGGCTGATCGCGATAGCGACCTGCATCTTCTAAAGTAATTCCATAGGTTGGTTTCCGATCGCCTCTGACTAATACCTCTAAAGGAATATTTCGGTATTGGCCCGTCGTTGGGTCAATAAACCCTACCTCTGAACCGGGCGGATCGCCAGCTTGCAGAACATAGGATTCTTCCGAACGAATGAACTTTAAACCATCATAAAAACCTCTTTGAACTAAATCGACAAAATTGCCAGCAGTCACCGGAGCACTATAACCATCAACTACCAACTCAATTTTTCCCTTATCTGTTTCCATCTCCACTGTAGCGCGGCCCTTGAGTTGAGGCAGGTGAGCATACTCAGAAGGCACTTCAAAGGGAAAGTCTTTGATCATCAACGCTTCAATCGCGCTGACTTTATTAAGAACTTTCCCTTGAATCTCAATAACTTGTTCGCGGTCCTTTGCCTCTACCGCCTCTTGCAGTTGGTTAACTTCCTCATTAAGCTGGGCAATGACAGCTTCAGCTTGGGGCTGGCGCTCTGAAGGGATACTTTCTAAGATTTCAGAATTGCGGGCGCTGAGAACCCTGGATGCTTTACTAACATCACCGGTAATGGGTCCCCAACGCTTAGCTCGAATGTGGTTGCTGATATCTTCTAAACTGCTCTGTACTTCTCGCACCGCTTGATTATCAATGGGTAAGGCGTAGCGCAACAAAGCACGACCGTCAGTAATGGCATTACCAGCCGGCATCGTGCTTTCCCGTTTAGCCGCCCAGGAGGCCGGGCTCAAACTGAGCGAGAGTGTCAATAGCAGCAGTGCTAAGAGTCCGGCTTTGAGCCAGCGCTTGCACGCATCAATCAGGAATGTACGCAAATGCAGCATCGCTTTCACTTCGATCACCTCTTTCATCTTCCCACAGGGGTGTCCGCCCTCTGTCGGCGGGCATCTCGATTGCTCTGTCCCGCTGAGCTCCAGTAGAGCTTTCAACCAGGAGTGACCGGAAAGCCCCTTTGGGCGGTAAAATAAATTGCCGATTGTTCTTTTGAAGCGATGATTTCCAGTAACGATTTTCGACCGGGTGTTTCGATTGAATGGAATGGCGGCGTGTGGCGGGTAGTGGAATTTCTCCATGTCAAGCCAGGAAAAGGCTCAGCTTTCGTGCGGACGAAACTTAAAAACGTACAAACCGGAAACGTAGTAGAACAGACCTTCCGGGCGGGTGAGGTAGTCCCTCAAGCCAACCTGGAAAAAAGCACCATGCAGCATACCTATAAAGAAGCTGACCAGTTTGTCTTTATGGATATGTCAACTTATGAGGAAACTACCTTGAGTGCCGAGCAAATTGGCGAGCGCGTCAAGTACCTCACTGAAGGCATGGAGGTCAACATCCTCCGGTGGAAAGAGCAAGTCCTCGAAGTGGAACTGCCGAACTCGGTCACTTTAGAAGTAGTACAAACCGATCCAGGAGTCAAAGGAGATACGGCCACTGGTGGCAGTAAACCTGCGATTGTCTCTACGGGAGCTCAAATCCAAGTGCCTCTGTTTATTTCGATCGGAGAGCGGATTCGGATTGATACCCGCACCGATAGTTACCTAGGTCGAGAGTAAAGGTTCCCAACAGATGGGGAGAAGGGAAGGGGAAAGGGAAATGGGAATGGGTACAAATTCTAAGTCCCTAGTCCTAAGCGGGGCGGCACTGGCAGGTCTGCCCCAGCCCCCAGCCCCAATTACCCATTCCCAGTTACCAATTAACTTAATTTACGGATAAACTTGCTGTGCAACTAGACTTAAACCAGCTTTGCGAACTGCTGACCGTTTTAAACTCTACGAGCATTTCGGAGCTGACCTTAAAAAGTGCGGACTTTGAACTGACGGTACGAAAGCCTAGTCCTGTCAGCGAACCGGCGGTGGTGGCGCTGGGTGAGTCCGGTTTAGAGGAGCGTTTGAATCGCTCGCTCTCAGCCATCGATCCAGCAATTCTAGCTGCTGTGGCGAGCGCGGGTTTGGCTTCGCCTGCGACTGCACCAGTGGGTAGTGGTATCGAGCAGGTTGCGAAGGGGGCTGTCCCGGCGGGTGCCACTGCTACTCCACCCAGTGGGGGACCAGGGGCGACTGATGCGAAATGGGTGTCAGTACCCTCTCCGATGGTAGGAACGTTTTATCGGGCTCCAGGTCCCGATGAACCTTCGTTTGTGGAGGTGGGCGATCGCGTCCGCATCGGTCAGACGGTTTGTATTATTGAGGCGATGAAGTTGATGAATGAGCTAGAGGCTGAGGTTTCTGGTCAGGTAATGGAAATTCTGGTTCAAAACGGCGAACCGGTTGAATACGGTCAAACCTTGATGAGAATTAATCCGGATTAAGGATTACTTTATTGTTATAAACAGACTAAATGCTAATATTTGGGGATCAGTTCTTTCAGGTGAGTTTGATGAAGTCATCCCAACCTGTACCGCCAGAAGTTGTGCAACAAGTTGCTGAGTATTTCAGCATTTTGAGCGAGCCAATGCGTTTACGGATTTTAAACCTCCTTCGTGATGGAGAAAAATGCGTACAAGAGTTGGTAGAAGCTACCGAAACCAGTCAAGCGAATGTTTCTAAACACCTGAAACTGATGCTGCAAGCTGGCATCCTCACTCGCCGGAGTGAAGGCACTTCGGCTTATTACCGGGTGGAGGACGAATTGATTTTTGAGCTGTGCAATTTGGTCTGCGATCGCCTCGCAACCCGCATTGAACAGCAAGCTCGCCACTTTCGGGCCTTTAGTCTTGCCAGTAAGCAGTGAGCAGTCAGTTCGGGATCGATTAGCAGTAGTTAGCTGTTAGTCGTGCTGAACTACTAACCGCTAACTCCTAACCCTGTTGACTGCTGACTGCTAACCGTTACTTGATGGCAAAATCTTTCTCAAAGCTTTGGCGAGTGGTGGGTTGAGTAACCTCCAAGCCTTCACCGCCCAATACTTCTAGTGGTTTCCCTTCTACAGAAATCCAGACCTTGGCATTTGGGTTAAAACTGGTAGCGGTGTAGATCACTTGACCCAAGCGACCGATCATGGACTCACTACCACCGCCCCCCGTAAAATCTTGCGACAGATCCAGGTAAATATCATTGCCTTGAACCTTTAAACTCCGCAGTTGTGTCCCCTTAGGAATTTCGCTGGAGACAGTCGTTTCCGTTGGACCTGCTAACAAACGGTCAAAGGCTGCTGCTAAGGCGGTGTCAGGTTGGCTCGCGTTCTTCAGCTTGACAGGAGTGGGGACAACCTCCAGTTTCTGACTGGTTGCTTTGACCCAGTAAATGGGAACCGTCTGATCGGCTGCTTGTGGTAAGGATTGGGAGGCTCCGGGGTCAAGGTTCTTGGCTGGTTGCGGCGGTGCTGATGCGGTCTGAGGGGGAGCTGGTTGAGCCGGGAGTTGGGAAGGTGTGGTTGGGGCAGGACTAGGAGGAGGTACGGGGATAAGGACCGCCGGCGACTCCGCAGGAGAGGGGACTCCTGTAGAGGGGGATGGAGGGCTAATCGACTGGCTAGTATGGACTGAGGGTGTGTGACTTGCTGTCCACCAAGCAATCCCCCCACCCGCCACTAAAACTAACCCGCAGACACTGGCGATGACGGTTATAGGAATACGGCGAACTTCTTGTCCATCTTTCATCTGAAAAATTCTCCTTGAGGTATCGATCGCTTCGGGCGGTGAGGAGCTACTCCTGATAGCTACATTTGTTGTGGGTTAGATTCTGGAAATGTCAACTGCCAAACTTAACCGACCCTGCTATCTCTAGCTGCTCAGGAGCTATCTTTATTTTATAAATTTTGTGCTAATATCTCACGTTTGACAGGTTTCCTATTTTTTCATCTATCTTAAGGTAGGTGGAATCCACATATTTGCGACAGGACGTTGATAAAAAAACCAGTTTTAAGGGAGTCTAACCCTGAGGTCGGATCTCTCATTAATCTAGCTTAATTTTTCAGAATTGGGAGCAACCGCACGAGCTGACTTTTTACAGCGGGTTTCAATAGAGGAGAGCCGGTTGGTTCTAGCAGGGGTACGGTAGCGTCGTGTTTTGTTTCTCAACTCACTGTCAACAGTTGTAGCAATGGGGAAAGCTGGTTGGATCGGGGAGAGAAACTCTCTTTGGTAGCGATCGCACCTCCTCTCGCTGTAACAGTCGGTTTTTTAAACAGTTCTCTCATTTGTGGGAGATCGACCGCCTAGCTTGCAGGAAATAAGTCACCATTTCTCCTTTCCCTTTCACCTGAATTGTCCCCCGCTTTTCTAATTGATACTGTTTCTGTAATCGCTCATAGGTTGCTTCTGTTACCTGAATGTATCCAGGTAATCCTTGGGATTCCATCCGAGAAGCGATATTAACCGTATCTCCCCATAAATCATAGATAAATTTTTTTAGACCAATGACACCCGCAACGACCGGACCGGTATTAATCCCAATTCTAATTTTAAAAGCTTCGCCAGAACTGGTCTTAAATTGAGAAATTGCCTGCTGCATATCGAGGGCCATTTCGGCAATTGCAATTGCATGATCGCTCCGAGGAGTTGGCAAACCTCCAACAACCATATAGGCATCCCCAATGGTTTTAATTTTTTCTAATCCATGCTTTTCTGCGAGTTGATCGAAGGTTGAAAAAATTTCGTTTAACAAATGAACGAGTTCTGAGGGTGAAATGCGATCGCTGATTTTTGTAAAACCCACTAGATCGGCAAATAAAACGGTGACATCTGCGAAGTTATCAGCAATTACGCTAGTCCCTTGCTTCAAGCGCTCGGCAATTTCTTCAGGTAAAATATTGAGGAGTAAGCGCTCTGATTGTTCTTGTTGATATTGTAGTTCTTTTGTCCGCTGGGCAACTCTCAGCTCTAACTCTTCATTCAGCTTTTGCAGAGCTGTTTCTGCACTTTTTCGAGCCGTGATATCCGTGCCAATGCAAAGCATCCCGGTTAATTTGTTTTGAGCATCAAAGAGTGGTTTATTTGACCAAGATACCCAAACTCGTTCCCCATTATAACGGCTATTCTCATTTTCATTATGGGTATAGTCTTCAGGATTTCTCAAAATAGAATCCATCATGAGTTTTAAATCATTTCCGGCTGTATCTGTTTGAGGAATAATAGTTCCGACTACATTCTGACCTAAGATTTCTGATTCAGAATAACCAAAAAACTTTTGAGCAAATTCGTTGAAAAATATAATATTCCCATGAGAGTCAATTTTTAAAATAATGCTATTGGCATTTTCCACCAATTCTCGATACTTAATTTCGCTTTTTCGCAAAGAATTCTCAGCAGCAGTACGTTCAGATACTGTTGCAGCTAATAATAAAGAAGTAATAGTGATTACACCCATAAAAGTTTGTAACAACAAAAGAGCTTCGCTAACATTTTCAGCTTTTGTAATAAAGGGTCCTCCTCCTTGAGAACAGCCCCAAATCGCAATGCTAGACACAAAAAAAGAGGCTAATACCGCCCCCAGTTGACCAAAGTCAATTGCCGCCCAAATAATTAAAGGAAAGGGGATATATTCCAGAGGGTATCGAGCCAAATAGTCTGAGGTTTTAGTTCCAAAAACCAGCCAACTCACTAAAATTAATAAAAAAAACCAAACTGTTATTTTATATTTATTCTGGGAAATTTCTGCTTTTAGTAAATCTTTTCGAGTGGAGAGATTGTGACATAAAATCAACAATAAAGGAGTCAAAATAATCACTCCCATTGCATCGCCGAGCCACCAGTGCCACCGCATTAACCAGTATTTTTCCCATGCAACTTTTTGAGAGAGACAAAGGCTCAAGCTCCCCAAACTACAACTCACTTGAGTCGAAACAAAACCTCCTAACACAATCAGTTTTGCTACATCCACTAATCGTTCTAGAGAGGAGCGAAAACCGACTAATTTCAATAAAAATGCTGCGGTTAAAGCTTGTAAGATAGCACCCAATTTTCCAGCAAAGGAAAGCAGCAATATCACTTCATTAGGCTGCACTAAATCAAACAAAAGAGTACCCAGTAATATCCCTGGCCAGAAATCAGCTCCAAACCACAGCAAGGCAAATTGAGCAATGCCTGCGGGAGGCCAGACAGAAGCAGCAAAAGAATTGACGCCTTGAATACTAATTGCTACTATTGACGCTAAGCAGTAAGCAACTGCTATGACCGCGGTCTTGGCGAAGTATCGCCCCCATTTAGATTGAGTGAATTGCAGCAGCCTATTTTTACCCAAATTCATATTGGTTTAGTTTCAGGAATGCGATCGTTCTTCCACTACGCCACATCCGGATCGTTTCTTTGGGGTATCGTCTCTCAATCAATCATAGCCTTTTTTTCCAAAAGTCAGGTAAAATTTCCTAGGGACAGAGTCGCGTCCCTAAGGCAGGGAAAATGCAAGTAATCAGGGACTACAGGTTTAATTTATACAGTTGAATTTCTGAGAATGATGGCGGAACGGGTATCCTCACCTTTCCCAGATATCAGGGAAGAAATGTGAGAAGTGATACCCTTGTCACGCGGGCGAAATGCCTACCTTGCAGACCTTGAAATTTCTGCTGCTGTCAGGATGCTTTCGGTTCCTTGGTTGATTGTTAACAATAAACCATAAAACCTGAGCGTCCTGTCAGCTCAATCATAAAGTACAACCCTTTACATCTTAATGAAGGATAGACCTCTCAACCCTTCTCTTAGTAACGGTTCGATACGCTTTGGATGAGTGGGGTCCAAGGGAGTTCACGCCGTTGAAATTTGCTGTCAGTTATCGAATTGCTTCCTGAATCCATTGCTTTAAGGTTGATTGAACGTCCTCAACCGGGATTTCTTGAGATTGGTGGGTGGCCCTGACAACAACTTCGACTTTGCCTTGTTTAAGCGATCGCCCTGGCACAATTCGGTAGGGAATGCCGATTAAATCAGCATCTTTAAATTTAACGCCGGCTCGTTCATCGCGGTCATCTAGCAGGGTTTCAATTCCAGCTTGATTCAGTTCAGTGTAGAGTTTTTCAGAAACTTCAAGCTGTTGAGCATCGCTAATATTGGGAATAGTGATAATGGCGTGGTAAGGTGCAATCGCCACTGGCCAGATGATGCCATCTTTATCATAAGATTGCTCGACTGCTGATTGTGCTAAACGAGAGACACCAACGCCATAGCAACCCATTACTAAGGGAATTTCTTCACCTTGTTCATTGGTATAGGTAGCTCCCATGACTTTGGAATATTTAGTACCGAGTTGGAAGATATGACCGACTTCAATCCCTCTCGCACTTTGTAACAGTTGGTTGGCGTCATGAACCGCGCGATCGCCTTTTTTGGCTTTCCGAACATCGACGGTTAAACTGGGTAATGGGAATTCTTGTCCCCAATTTGCACCGACTCGATGGTATCCTGACTCATTAGCACCTGTCACGAAATTCTTTAAGTCAACGGCAGTGCGATCGACTAACCGCACAAACTTCGGATGAATTTGCTTATTAGCAGCGATGTAGTCATCCGCAAGATTAGGAGCAATGTAACCTAAAGGTAAAGGTTGAGAAGCCCACTTTTGCTGAGCTTCTGCGTCGGGAACCGTTAAACTGAGGAGAGTTTTTCCGCCGTACTGCTCTGCTAGTTTGGTTAATTCATTCTGTAACTTAACCTCATTGACATCTTGATCCCCACGAATACTTACCAGTACAAGGACAGTCGTACCGTTGTCATAGACAGCTTGGTACAGGACATTTTTGACGATTTGAGTCGGCGAACACTTTAAGAACTTACAGAGTTTCTCAATGGTTTCTGTTCCCGGAGTTTCCCGCTTTTCATCAGTCGTAAAGGGGGAAGACTCTGCATCAGCCGGAAGTGAGATTGCTTTTTCAACATTAGCTGCATACTTGCCATCTTCTGTATAAAGCACTTCATCTTCACCTGCTTCTGCTAGTACCATAAATTCTTGAGAACCCGAACCGCCAATGGCCCCAGAATCTGCTTCAACTGCTCGGAATTGTAACCCACTGCGACGCAGCATATTGCTATAAGCTTGGTACATATCCTGATAAGTTTTTTTCAGACTCGCTTCATCCGTATGGAAAGAATAACTATCTTTCATAATGAATTCGCGACCGCGCATTAAGCCAAAGCGGGGGCGAATTTCATCCCGAAATTTAGTTTGAATTTGATAGAGGTTTAGGGGCAATTGCCGATAGGAACGAATCATATCTTTAGCAATTGTGGTGATAACTTCTTCATGAGTTGGACCTAACCCTAATTCCCGATTTTGGCGATCGGTGAGCGCAAACATGATCCCCTCAGCTTGAGTATAAGTATCCCAGCGACCTGATTCTCGCCACAAGTCGGAGGGTTGCAGTTGCGGGAAGAGGCATTCTTGAGCTCCAGTAGCGTCCATTTCTTGACGGACAATTTGAGAGACTTTTTTGAGAACTCGCCACATGAGGGGGAGATAAGCATAGATGCCACTGCCGATGCGACGGATATAACCTGCGCGGAGTAATAGTTTATGACTCGGGATTTCTGCTTCTGCTGGATCTTCCCGCAGTGTAACGAAGAGCATTTGTGAAAGTCGCATGGCTTGTTTCCTTTAAAGACCGGATGATTATTTTATCTCAGATCAGTTGAGTATTTAGAGGGGTGGGTAACTGTTGCAGAGATTTGGGAGAGGGTTCTAGAGGAAAATTGATCGTTGAGTGAGCAAGTGGCAGATTGAGGTTGCCAGATTCATGGATGAGACAGTTCTGGAAACCGGGAGTTAAAGGTTGTTTTTAAGCAAGTTTTGGAGGGGTCCTGCGGTCAGCACTCCCACCCCTAAAAGAGGTGAAGTAAGTTTTAGGCGGTAAGGGAGCGATCGCTACTAGCAGAGTGACGATTCAAATCTTAGCAGATTCTACAATGAAACGCCTATAAATTCATGAATTAGCAATTGAGGAAAGTGAGAGAGAGAGGTTGCGATCGCACCACCTTCAGGTTGATAATGCTGGGCTTCCTCAGAGCCACTCATCGTTTAATGGCTGATTTCAGACTAAAGATGGATTCATTCTTCAGCTTAAACAATGATGATCGGTATAGAGGATGGTATCACTAAACAAAGAATTTACAACTCATCCTCATGCCTTGAAAAATAGTTTTCTGGTAGTCACCCCTAATTCTTCGGAAAAAGCTCATCAATTAAGAAAGTCCCTGGAAATGAGTGGGGACAAGTTACGGAATAATAAGGCCTAATTAGGCTAAAAAATCTCGGAGGTTAATACGATGTTTCCAAGCGATTCAATCATACTATCGCTGGGGAACTCACAATGGGAAATTGCCCAAGTTCCTATTGCGAGTTCATCCCCAGCAACAACAGAACTGATGTTTTTAAGCCCCCAGTTTTTTGTGGCATTAATTGCTGGGGTTATTATGGCTCTTGGCTTTCAGTTTTTATTAACGAACTTTTCAGTTGCAGCCAAAATTGCCAATTGGGATGACGCCTTAGACTTAGAGGAGGATGAGGAATCAGAAAGTTTAGGAAGCCAGATCCGTAAGACAGAAGCAAAGGTGGGAGCTTGGGCGTTAGTCACCGTCAATATTGCTTTATTTTTGGCTTGTTTCCTGGCGGTTAAACTTACCTCAATTAGTAATGTAGATGGGGCAGCGATCGTTGGAATTGTCATCTGGGCAGCGTACTTTCTGCTGCTATTTTGGATGAGTTCTAGTGCTTTAGGTTCTTTCATGGGTTCCCTGATTAAAACGGTAACTTCAGGTGTACAAGGACTCATGGGAACCGCAGCCACAGCGATGAGTGGTCCTGCGATCAACCAGCAAATGGTGAATACAGTAGACGCTTCTGTCGCGGCAATTCGTCGAGAATTGAGCTCAGCGATCGACCCTAGCAACCTGCGGGATACTCTAGAAGATTACGTGGGTAATCTAAAGCTTCCCAAACTAGATAGTTCGCAGATTCAGAGTGAATTTCAAACGTTACTCAAGGATGTGGATCTGCAATCTCTAGGAGGGAGTGATGTTCTCGGCAAAATTAATCGCCAGACCTTTGTGGATTTAGTTAGCAGTCGCACTGATTTTTCTAAACGTGACGTGAACCAAATTGCCGATCAGCTTGAAGCAGCTTGGCAGCAACTTTTTAGTCGTCAAGAACAGAAAGATCCGAATTTAGAGTTAATTGACTTTCTGAAGTCAGCGGCTCCTGATTTGCTAAAATCAGACGAACTCAATCACAAGCTTTCTCAAATTTTGGAAGCGAGGCAACAAAAAACCAATGGCGGTAATGGTGCGATCGGCAAAGCCGTACAATTGGGAGTCAATGCTCTCGTAGGCACTGTCCTAGCTCGGACGGATCTATCGGATTTAGATGTAGAAAAAATTTCCGGTCAGTTACAAAAGCTGAAAGAGCAAGGGACGGAACAAGCCAAAGCAATTGCAGTTCAGATCGCTGACAAAGTCCCTGCGATGCCTTTTAATACGATTAAGGCAGATGTAGAAAATTATCTGCTCCATTCTAAACCTTGGCATTTAAACCGGGAGACGATTAAGCAGGAATTTAAAGAGGTCATTTATGACCCAGAAGCGGCTGCTGGAGCAGTTGGCCGACAACTGGAACAACTGAATCAAAATTATTTTGTTGAGGTCCTCAACCACCGAGGCGGATTTACTCCCGATCGCGTGGCAGAAATTGCCGAACAACTGGAAGGGATTCGTCAGGAAGTGTTGGAGAGTGTCCGTACTGCGGAGTCTCAAGAACAGTCCCAAGACCTTCGCAGTCGGGTGGAAAATTATCTGCGCTCGACTGGGAAAGAAGAATTGAATCCTGAAGGAATTGAGCGCGATTTTCAAACTCTGCTGCAAGATCCAGAGGCGGGGGTGGAAGCGCTGCGCGATCGCCTATCCCAGTTTGACCGTGACACCTTCAAGCAACTGCTGTCTCAGCGCCAAGATTTGAGCCCAGAGGAAGTCGATCCGCTGATTAACCAGTTGGAGGGGACGCGCGATCGCGTCATTTCCCAAGCTCAAGACCTGCAAGCGCAAGCAACATCGCAAGCCCAAGAATTGCGACAAAAGGTAGAAGATTACCTCCGCAATACGAATCTGGAAGAACTAAATCCAGAGGGCATCAAGGCAAATTTTCAAACTCTCTTTGATGACCCACAGGCTGGTTTAAAAGCATTACGCGACCGCCTTTCTCAATTTGACCGGGAGACCTTAGTTCAACTACTTTCTCAGCGACAAGACCTGAGTGAAGAACAGGTCAATCAAGCAATCGATCGGATTGAAGCGGTACGAGATCAGATTCTACAAACTCCTCGAGAATTAGCAACTCAAGCGAAGGAGCAGTACAATCAAATCGTTGCTAAAATTGAGAATTATCTGCGGAATACCAATCTGCCAGAACTCGATCCCGACAAACTTAAACAGGATTTAGCGCTACTGTTTGAGAATCCAAAAGAAGGGGTTTCTGCGCTGCGCGCTCAGCTTTCTCAGGTGGACCGAGAAACGTTAGTGAAGCTGCTTTCCGGTCGAGAAGACTTGAGCGAAGAGCAAGTCAATCAAATCATTGACCGCGTGCAAGAAGCAATTCGCAGCATCGTGAAATCGCCCCGACGCTTGGCATCTCGTGCAAAAACCACAGTCCAGAATTTCCAAGCAAGTTTGGAAAATTATCTGCGGAATACGAATAAGGAAGAACTCAATCCTGAAGGGATTAAACGCGATTTGCAATTGCTCTTTAGCGATCCGGGAACGGGGATGCAAACGATCGGCGATCGCCTCAAACATTTCGACCGTTCTACCTTAGTCGCGTTACTCTCGCAACGGGAAGATATTTCCGAAGAAGAAGCCAATCAAATTGCCGATCAAATCGGCTCGGTTCGCGAGCAATTTCTCGAACAAGTTCACCAAGTACAGGACAAAGTTCAATCAGCCATTGATGGAATTTTTGACCGGGTTCGGAACTACCTTAACTCTCTTGAGCGGCCAGAACTGAACTATGAAGGGTTGAAGCGAGACTTCCGCAAAGTATTCGACGATCCCCAGGTGGGATTCGATGCTCTTAAAGAGCGTTTCAGCCAATTTGACCGAGAAACTTTAGTCGCTGTTATCAGCTCTCGTTCAGATATTTCTGAGGAGGATGCTAACCGCATTGTAGACCAAATGGAAGCAGCGCGAGACAGCGTTTTGCAACGAGCTGAACGCCTTCAAGAATCGGCTAAAAAACGCTTTAAGGAACTCAAGCACCAAGCAAAAGAACAAGCAAAAGAGGCACGAGAAGCAGTGGCTACGGCTGCCTGGTGGCTATTTGGTACCGCGTTGACTTCTGTCGTTGTTTCGGCTCTAGCAGGCGCGGTCGCGGTGGCTGGGATATCAGGTTTATTTGGCTAATGTTTTAAGGAGCATTAAGCAATATTGTCTTCATCATAGGCTGGCTAAAGCTAGCCTATTTTTTATGGTGAGGAATTGGGATGACCCAATCATGAGGGCTGGAGATGATTTTTTAAAAGGATACAATTTTTTAGGAATAACCATCGGTTATTAGTCTCGCGATTTCCCCTAGCCTTCCTCGTTTAAATAACTCATGTTCTCAGTACGTCTTGAAAGTAAGCTAAACCTTTGATACTCCTTTCAATCATTTCTCTACCCATCAAATTAAGTCGGTCATCTTCCGGAAAAAAGCTTAGTTCACCGAGGTGATGAGCTTTAGTCACTGTCAGTCATTCACCCTCACAGGATTACAGAATGATTGCAACGATCGAGACGTGAGAAGCTGAGGCAGAGATTAAGTGTGATTCCTAAGGAACGTAGACAAATATTTTCCTGAATTTAACGACTACCTCTAGTTATAAATTCTGCCATCCTTTCAAGGCATCTACATCAATTTTGATTGGGGATCATTTCTAACTTAAGCAAGATTCAGGCACGATTAATCATTCGTTAACTTTCTTTAAGTAAGAAAAATCAATTGCCTTAGCACCTGAACAATTCATCAGTTTTTGGAGGGTTTCATGACATCCACTACCGCTCGCGCTTATGACCAAGGCAAAGAAGCCTTAAAAGGTTTAAACGTAGACGATCAGTTAGCTTTGCTATGGTTTGTTTACACAGAAATGGGTAAATCTGTGACCCCAGCGGCTCCAGGGGCTTCTGGTTCTGATATTGCTCAAGGTTTATTCGATCAAGTTAAGCAGTTGCCTCAGCAAGAACAACTGCAAGTCATGCGAGATATTGCCTCAAAAGCAAATACTCTCATCAGTCGAGAGTATGGATCGATGAGTCCTGAAACCAAATTAGCTTTTTGGTATTTCCTCGCACAAGGCATGGATAATGGCACGATCGTTCCCATGCCTCCTGACTATCAACTCCCCCAACCCGCAAAAGACATCTTATCCCGCTTGGTGATGATGGACTTTCAACAACAAATCGACTTCCTACGCGGTGCTGTTTTAGAAATGGGGGCACCAGCGGCATCAGGTTCTGGAATCTAACTCATTAACCCCTTGTTTTTGACCTGTTTTAACCCCCGCTAATTTTTAAGGAAATTAGCGGGAGTCGGTCTGTAAATTTCAATAACTGTATTCAACAGCTCGATTGCCGATTACTTGCGGTACACCTGCTACAAAATTCATCTCTTCACAGGCAAACGAGAGCCAAGATTGACCTAAATTCAAACTTGCGAAGGGGCTTGCTGGTGGAATTTTCAACTGACTCGCGATCCAGCCAACTTTCCCCTGAAATTCACCTTGAAAAGAGAGAAAATGACCCCCCAAAGCGCTTAAAATATTTCCCGTAAAAGGCAATTGCCACGACCAACTCGGTTGGCTATAGGTGAGGCTACATAATTCTTGGTTTCCTTGAGCAACACTGACACAGGAAGTTTTGCCTTCCTCCCAATTAAACTCAGCTAATTCTTTGGGAAGTCCCCAAATTTCCCGCCCTCCAGCGACTGAGTTAGGATTATCAACGTAGATATGAGAGACCCAAGAACCAACTTTGCCAGCATAGCGTACAAGGGCACTGGTAATAATTAATTCGTTGTATTCCATGACTGAACCTAACCCATAGGAGGAGATGTAAACTCCTCCTAAAGTTTTACCCGGCCACAGGGAAATAATTTCTAGCTGGGTAGGGATAAAAGGACGAGCTTTTTCCACATCAATCCATTGCAAGGTTAGAAAAGCGTATCCTTTGAGTGTCCAAGGTGCTGATGGATATGTCATATTAATTTTTAGATAGAAATGTCATTGCTTAATTTCAGTTTATAGCATAGACCGAAAGGGTTCTTTATATTTCTTAATCCTCTGTCGATCGCTCTGACCTCTAGCCATCCTAAATTTTGATGAGATTTCATCCCTCGAGTAGTTGACATTTGATGAAATGCCTCCTATCATCCCCTGAGAATAAGGCAGGATCGCACTCCCTTTGTGAGGGTGAGAGCAAAATTTAGCATCACAGATTACAAAAAGCGAACAAGTACGATCGATGGAACATTCAGATCAACTGCCAGAGATTCAGCCCCTCTTAACTGATAGACTTTCAATGCCTTACTTCTCTCGAATTGCTAGCATGATGGTCATCTTAATTGGTTGTTTTGTGATCGTCGGTTGGATTTTTGATCTCGCAGCGTTCAAAAGTATTTTGCCAGGATTGGTTAGTATGAAAGCTAATACCGCCATTGGCTTTATTCTGAGTGGTTTGTGCCTATGGATTTGCGGAAAAAGACATCGAACCAGTCAGTTTCGACCGTTATGTTTAGCCCTGCTGGTGATCCTGATCGGTTTGCTAACGTTAACTCAGTATAGTTTTAACTTAAATTTAGGCATCGATCAACTCTTCTTTAAAGAACCAGCCAATGCCATTGCAACTGCTTATCCGGGTCGTATGGCTCCGAATACAGCCTTAAATTTCCTGTTTTTGGGTGCTGCTTTACTGCTCTTGAATTTGCCCCGTCCCCGATACAATTCTGCTCAATTATTGAGCCTCACAGCTTTTTTAATTGCGTTCCTAGGTTTCTTAGGCTACCTCTATGGCAATGCTTATTTTTATCAGTTAGATCGAACTTGGACGGGGATGGCACTGCACACAAGTATTGCCTTTATGTTGCTGTGTTCTGGCATTTTGTTAGCTGGCAAAGGTGCTGGAATCATGGCTGTGATTGTCAGTCGCAATGCAGGCGGAATGATGGCTCAACGCTTGTATCCGGCTGCGATCGCACTCCCGCCTTTGCTGTGCTGGTTCATTTTACTCGGCTACCGCTCCCGGTCCTACACGGCAGAAATGGGAATCTCCCTGTTAGGAATTTTAAATGTGATGGTGTTTTCAGGATTAATTTGGTGGAATGCTCGCTCGCTCGGTGCGATCGACAACCAACGTCGGCAGGCGGAGCGATCGCTTAAACGAGCCTTTGCTCAGCTAGAAATTAAAGTGGAGGAACAAGACCGCACCGCCGCAGAATTGGCGGCAACCGTTACTCAAGTCACGGCTGCCATGAATGAATTAGGCGCTTTTTCCCGAACAACGGCTGAGCAAGCATCGGCAGCAAACGCAGGGGTACAGAAAGCTCTGGCTTTATCCTCAGCAGGAACTCAGACAGTGCAGCACACCCAACAGGAAATGACGACCCTCAAAACTCAAGTCGAAGCGGTCGCAGAACAGATTTTGCGCTGGCAAAAGTTGATCGACCAAATTGCCACAATTTCCCGCACCGTTAGCGAGTTTGCGAATCAAACCAATTTGTTAGCGTTGAATGCTGCGATCGAAGCAGTTCGTGCCGGAGAACGAGGTCGGGGGTTTGGAGTTGTTGCCACTGAAATTCGGAAATTAGCTGACCAGAGTCAGAAATCAGCCGCAACCATTAACAGTTTGACGACGGATATTCAAAAAGCCATTCAGGTGACGGTGAAGGTGGTGAATGACGGGGTGAAAACAGTGCAGTCTGGGGTGGCGGTGAGTCAGGAGACAGCCGCAGCATTTCAAGGGGTCGCGGTTGCGATCGAGGAAATCGTGATTTTTAATCAACAAATTACTTTGGCGGCGAAGGAACAAGCGGTTGCCATTGGACAGGTGATTAATGCGATGAATTGCCTCAGTGAGGAAGCTCAATCAAAGCGGGTATGAAGGTATTTTCCTTATCTCGGATCGTGAGGCAAATCCTGATGCTGTTGTTTTTCCTGATTTGCCTGAATGCGAGTGCTGTAGAAAAGCCGGGGTTATTTTTGCCTTCAATTATTGGCGATCGCATGATCCTTCAACAACAAACTGAGGCAGCAATTTGGGGATGGGATCGACCGGGTACGACTGTGGTGGTCAGCTTTCGAGGGGTTCAGGTTTCCACTCAGGCGCAGACAGAGGGTTTGTGGAGGGTGCGGATACCGACTGGGACCGCCGGTGGGCCGTTTGTCTTGAAGATTGAAGGCAGTGAGGTTGTCACACTGAAGGAGGTGGCAGTGGGAGAGGTGTGGGTGGCCGGGGGTCAAAGTAATATGTGGTGGCCGGTGAGTCACTGCCTCGATCGCGACCGCGCCATCCAAGCGGCTAACTATCCCGATGTCCGCATTTGGGATGCGAATGCGGGACGGCGAGGGGGGGGTTGGAAGGCGGACAAACCGCAGAGAACGGTTCAGACTGAGTGGAAAGTAACGAATTCTCAGACGGTTGGGGATTTTCCAGGGACGGCTTACTTTTTTGCGAGGGAACTCCACGAGGCGCTGAAGGTTCCAGTCGGGATCGTTCATCTTGCGGTTGCGGGTGAGGAAATTGAGACGTTTCTCAGTCGAGGGTTTATGGAGGTGAATTTCCCGGAATGGATCGAGGTGTGGGAATCTCGGAAGAAGCTGTATCCCTCGGCGTTGAAGGAATACCAGGCTGATTTACAAAAATGGAGAGAGGAAAAAGCGCGATCGCTGGGATTGGGGATACCGAAACCGCCTCCGGCACCGATTAATCCTCAGGAGGTGGCGATGCCAGGAGCGTATTTTAATGGCATGATCTTTCCAGCGGTTCCCTACAGTCTGAGGGGGTTTATCTGGTGGCAAGGGGAGTCGAATGCGAAGCGATGGCTTCAGTACCGGATTCTATTTCCGAGTTTAATTGAGGAGTGGCGGCAGTTGTGGCAGCAGAACGATGCGCCTTTTCTGTTTGTCGAGTTGGCGAATTTCCTCACGAAACAGCAGCAACCTTCTGAAGACGATCTCTGGCCGGCGTTACGAGATGCACAGGGGGAAGCGTTGCGACTTCCCAAAACTTTTAGGGTTTCGGCGATCGATATTTTGGGCGAGACGGAAGATGTCTCGAATATTCACCCGTTGCACAAACAATTAGCGGGTCATCGCTTGTTCTTGGCGGCAATGGTGAATGTCTACGGGGACCGCAGTCGGGTGGCGAGTGGTCCGGTTTACCAAGGGGTTGAGTTTTTGGGAAATCAGGTGCGGGTAACGTTTGATGGGGTGGGTAGTGGGTTAACGGTTCTAGGAGGGGGTGAATTGAAGGGGTTTGCCTTGGCGGGACGCGGTCGGAAATTTTTCTGGGCCAAGGGAGAGATTCAAGGGAATACTGTCATCTTGACCAGTGAAGCAGTGCCACAGCCGATCGCAGTCCGCTATGCTTGGGCTAATAATCCGATTGGCAATCTCTACAATCGAGACGGGTTGCCTGCTTTTCCCTTTCGGACCGATCGCTGGATTTTAAGACCAAAACGGGAAGATTTGAATTAATTCTGGATCGACTGGTGCTCAATCAATTGCATCGCCTGCTTCTTTAAAAATACAAGGGGTCGATTAACTTAGAGATTGACTTTCCTAGTCATCATCTCGGTTAACCGACCTCTATCTTGAGAGAAGACCCCCTGAAAGGCT
Source organism: Actinomycetota bacterium (assembly GCA_050262755.1). Taxonomy (GTDB): domain Bacteria; phylum Cyanobacteriota; class Cyanobacteriia; order Cyanobacteriales; family Microcoleaceae; genus JBLNEP01. The sequence goes on from JBLNEP010000195.1 coordinate 18,772, forward strand.
CAGATCAAGCTGGTATCGCTAATGGTTAAAAGCTAAAGACTCTTAATTCAAAACTTGAGTTTTTCCAAGCTCTGAATCACTTGAGAAGAGGCTATCTCATGCCTATTTTTTTGTTTCTTGGAAATAATTCCTGCCTACTCAGATGAACTGATTATGGCACAGATATTTGTAAAAAGATAGTCCTTAAATCAGTCAAAAAACAGGTTTCTGTGACAATTACTGACTCATTCTTGAATTTTTTGCGTATTTACCGAACTTCGATTTTTCGATCGGGGAATTAAGAACGGGAAATCGTGGGTCTGGCACGTAGTGGCAAACCGTCATCTAGCGGTTTGCCACTACGTACAGAACTGATTACCGCGCGGATAATCCCCAAATTTGGATCGAATTATCCTGGGTGGCGCTAGCCAGAATTTTTCCATCCTGACTAAAGGCGATCGCACCCAATCCTACGATCGAATTCATCACTTTTCCCGTGCGTAGATTCCAGAGTTTCAGGGTACGGTCCTGACTGCTAGTGGCGAGTATTTGCCCATCGGGACTGAAAGCGATCGCATTAATTGTATCTAAATGTCCCTCTAGGGTATAAATTGCTTGTCGCTTCCGCAGATCCCACACCTGAACCTGAGAATGTCCTGCCATCGCATTGGCCAGCAATAACCCATCTCGACTCAGCGCGATCGCCCGAATTCCCCCTCCCGATACCTCTGGTACTGCGAGGGTATCGCGGAGTTCGCCGGTCACGCTATCCCAGAGTTTAATGGCGCTAGGACCACCACTGCTGGCAAAGGTCCGTCCAAATGCTGCGATCGCCATCGGATTAAACCCGTCTAGCGTATTCAGCAACTTACCCGTCTGCACTTCCCACAGCTTAATGCCTTTATTGTGGCTACAACTAATTGCTGTTTTCCCATCGGAACTGAAACCCACTGCATTCACCCATCCAGAATGAGAGAGAATGCGACGAATTTGCCCGGTATTGATATCCCAGAGAATGGCAGTACCATCGCCACTGCCACTAATTAAGGATTTCCCATCGGGGCTAAATGCCACTGACCAAACATTACCAGTATGACCCGATAACGTTCGCAATACTTCTCCGGTTTGCACATTCCACAGCTTAATTTCTCGGTTGCTACCACTCGCTAAAATCTGACCATTGGGACTCATCGCTACTGACAAAATCGGGCTTTGATTACCTGCTAAGGTCCGAATTAATTTAACAGTAACTGTTTTCTCTTCGTTGGTCGGACTGGGGGTCGGATTGGGGGTCGGATTGGGTTTTTCTTGCCCCTGACCTGCGGTATCATTGCTGCTAGCATAGCCAGTCTTCTGAATAAATTGGCGTAGCTTTGCAAAAAAATCAGCGCGATCGCTGCCTTGATAAAGCTGCTGAACTCGTCGCCACCCCTCATCCTGTTCGTTCAGTAAATATTTATTCGCTAAATAAGCAGCGAGTACCCCTTTAATTTCCTGATTTTCACTCTGACGCTTGCTGGACTCTAACCACAATTCCGAGGCATTGGTGTAAACAGGTAAGGGGTACTGCTTCGTCACTTCTAGCATCTTGCCTTGACTATATCTCCAGATGCGTAAGGGCAAGCGAGAATCAGCATAAGTTGTAAAAGCTTCGGCAAATCGACCGTCTTGGCTTTTAAATTCGGGAATGTTATTCCGGTCTAAGTCCTCAAGGTCATAACTAACATTTCCCCAAAAGTGTTTCAAGACACTATATTGGTTTGACTTTGGTTCGTAGCGATAAATAAAAGAATAGTTACAGCAGTTTTTCCCGCTTTTAGTTGAGACTAAATCTACTAAAATTTCTGCTTCTCCATCGCCGTCTAAATCCCGCACTTGCATGGATAAAAATTTGCCTTCTGATACTTCTTCTGATTTTTGAGTGTCGGGATTGTCGGCTAATGAACGAGTGGGAATGAGTACGGCATCGTCGAGTAAGGTTTTTCCCTCTCGCATCACTTTAATGCGGAAGTTTTTAGTGATTTCTCCTTGTCGCTGATAGGAAAATTCTGCACGGACTTTGCCTGATTCAACCGCTTCTATCTGAGTCTTTGTTTGGTTAGTGGTTGCAAGTTGGGCAATGTATTGACGAGGAACTAGCGCAGTTTGTCCAGATTTAGCAACAGCTTGACATAAAAATGCTGCAACTTCGGCTCGACTGGCATCTTCATTGGGGTTGAGGCGGTTGACATTTGGGTAATTGACGACCAGTTGCTTTTCTGTGGCTGCTGCGATCGCATTGCGAGCTAAACTGGGAATGTCACCTGCATCTTCAAAGGTATCCTGTAAATTGTCGAGCGCGGTCGAGGAGGGCGAATAGTTTAGTCCGTTTGCTAAAGCCACCACCACTTGCCAACGGGAAATATTCAGGGTGGGGTTAAAGGTGCTACCGCTGTAGCCAGAGAGGAAACCTGTTTGATAAGCTTCTTTAATAGCCTGGGCTGCCCAGTAATCAGTTGGGACATCGATGAATTCCATCGCATTCCGAACGGGTTTAGCATTGGGAAAAGCCTTACGAACCATCGCCGCAAATTCAGCACGAGTGACGGGGCGTTCCGGGCGAAAAGTTCCGTCTTCGTAGTAGCCACTAATAATTTTTTGCTCAGCTAAATTTTCGATGCAAGCTTGAGCCCAATAGTCTTTAACATCTCGGAATTTAGCTTCAGCGAGTGCTGGGGCGATGGTACTGCCTGGAAGGATTCCATTTGCGATCGTACCAAAGACGGTGGCCAATGCAAGTACCGAATGCCATTGATATGCCTTAACCATAAGAAAGCTCCTCCACCAACAGACCTATTATGGCCGATCTGAATGGCGTTGCCAACTGGCGAGTTCCTGGGTCTTCTTATTGTATCAGTTTTCTTTGATTGTATTGAACTGTAATTAGGATTTTTTTAGTTGTTTTTTGAACATTAAATTAGAAAATTAAGCGGTTTTTTTAGATAAAAATAACGAATTTACTAATTTTTATTGCTTCATAGATTCTGGTTTAGTTCATTTAATTCCTGCAAGTAGGCTTGCTAATTTGAGAACTAAAAGTTGAATCATACCGTCAATATCTCCTTCCAAAATTGCATTCAGAGATAATTTTTTACGCTAACGGCGATCTGTTACCCGGTTGTCTAATTCCGCCAGCGATGATTTTGTGTTGGATATATTTACTTATGTTGTTAATACCGATGCAATATTTTCTCAAAACTAATTTGGGATTGCTATCTATAGCTTCTATTATTTTCTCTTGACTCTTGGTTGGCAACTGTAGGGGCGATCGCGTGCCAACTATGATTTTTTACACTCATTCCTGCACCTACCAATGAGGATTGCTTAGATTAATCAGTGATGGCTCTGATTAAAACCTCCTTGAGGGAAATTCCTTCTTGTTCTATCTCATCAATTGTGATTGTATGTACAATATCGAACCTAGCTCCCGCGCTTTGGAGGTCATCATCCAAAGTCTTAAGGAATTTGGTGGCTTCAGCATCATTTCCAATTTGGATCAATAAGATAGCTAATTCCTCATCTCTATCAATTTTGTGGGTGGTATCAATAATTGTTTTGATAACCGCTTGCGGGGGGTCTGGTTGACCGTCAGTAACTACAATAATAGTCTCACCACCTAATTTTGCTTGCCCCTGTTCCTTGCAAGAAAAATAATTTTGCAAAGCGTCTTGCAAAACTTTTGACATCTCTGTTCTTCCTACTGGTTCATTCTCACTAAATATTTGCTCGACTTTGCTGGCTGTGACACGCTCGTACGGCTACCGCTTCGCCACCGCAGCTTCTAATTCTTCTAATGCTTGGAGACTTCCGACTTGCCAAGCGCGATCAATGGCATTGGGGATGATTTGACCGATCGCAATTTCGGAAAAAATAAGACTAGTTTCGGATTCTAAATACTCTCCGTTTCTAAGCAAATAGATTTTTAATCTGCCGCTGTCATAAACCCAAAGTTCAGGAACTCCGATTGCTTCGTAAGCATCAAGAGTTGTTTTAGAAGTAACATCAATCTCAATTGCTAAATCGGGAGGAGGATCGCTCGGTTGAAGTCGGCGACGACCGATCATCTGTTGATAATTTTGGATATAAAAGCAAGCATCGGGTTCTACGCCTGCTGTACCTTCCCGTTTGAAAGTAGTTGAACCAAAAGGTTGATATCGGATACCTGTTATCTTCAGCAAAGTTTTGACAATATCAGAGATTAGGTCTCTGGGAAGTTCATGTTCGGGTAAGGGAACCATAATTTCTAAAATACCCTTGCTGTAGGCAACCCTCGATTTTCGATCTTCCCCCAATTCCTGCAAAATAGTCTCAAATTCTTGCCAGCTTACGTTTGGAACAGTAACTGCACTACCAGGAGCTAGTTTCATCTGACTGATGGGTTTGACAATGGGGGTGAGAGCGGTCATAGGCACGAGGTTAAATATTTGTCAAGTTTATTCATGTTAACCTGAGAGTAGTAACTTCCGCCTAATCCTACTAAAATCTCCTCCCATCAAGCCGCGATCTTTACTACAAGAACCGACTCAAAGCAAGCTTTTGTATCCCAATACACAGATACAAATACCAAACACCGCCACGGAGCCATTTGCCTATGGGAGCTAGACCCCACTTTACTGCTATCTGTCCCCGGTTCCCTGCCACTGGTAACACTCTCTCCAACCAACTCGCTACAAACTTTGTTAGAGCAATTCACTGCTCAGATGGCTACAATAGAAGAAGTGAATCAACGCCCTATATAGCCAAAAGTGTACCGAATACTTTAAGGAAGCTTACCTATGACTGTTGATGAAGCTATTGCGATCGCCGAAACCATCCTCGATGGCGAAGGCTTAAACGATGTGCAAGAGCTCATTATTAGACAGTGCTGGGAAGGCAGATGCTCCTATGAAGAAATAGCTAAACTTTCCAAATATGATGAATATATAAAATCGGTTGCAGCTAAACTTTGGAAACAATTCTCAGATGCTTTTGGCGAAAAGGTCAAAAAAAATAATTTACAGTCTGTCTTTCAGCGGTATATACGGCGAAAACAAATCAGATTGCAGCAAAGTCGGCTGATTGAAGTTAACCTTTCTGGAGCAAGTTTAAGTGGAGCAGGGCTAAGCGTAGCTAACCTGAGTGGAGCAAAATTATTTACAAATTTAAGTGAGACAGATTTGTGCCAAACTGATTTAGGTAAATCTCAGTCTCCCGCTTCAAACACAGAGCTTACTCACGAGAGTTTACAAAGTGAAAATGGACATAACCAAGGAATTCAATCTAACTCAGAAGAGAAAATTTATTACTGGAATGATTTACGTTTTCGCTCACCCGAACAAGTAAAAATTGCCGAAGCTCTCGATCGCGCCAGTATCCTCTTTTTCCCCAATTCCAAGGCCCGCCTCACCACACCCCAAGGTAGGCAAAACCAAGAACCCGACTTCCTCATCTTCCACCAAGGCAAATGAGGCATTCTGGAGATACAGCATCCCAATACCAAAAAAGACGAAGATCGTGATCGCCTTTTAGTATCTCACGGCATCCGCATCATTCACTATTGCGACGCTAACAGATGTACAGAAGCAGCCGATCGCATCATACAGGAATTCCTAGCCATCTTGAGCCAATCATAAGGAGAGCAACCGCCCAACTCTTGACAAAATGCTAAATGTGTGTATTGTAGGGAAATACTGAAGAATGATTCATTCCCCTGAAGCCTCAGCCACAGAAGCGAATCTGTCCGCAACAGCTTTTCCAATCAGCGCCACCTGGCTCAGTGGCAAGAACTTAATTTTCTTGACAATTTCGTGAATCTCCAACGACTGTGACACTGGCTTCCCATCCAGCAAACTGAGCATTTCTTCTAGAGAATAACCTGCTCTGGCTGCAATCTTTGCCAAGTTTTCTGTTTCTGGAACTGTATCGCCTCTTTCCCAAAGCTGAACCGCGGTAGCAGAAACGCCCAACAGCTTGCCAAACGCCCTCTGGCTCATAGAACCACGTGCCGTTTTGATAATTTCACTCAGTTTTTCTCGATTTTGGATATTCACGACTCCAAAGTTACTTGACCATACCTAGCAATCTACTGCTCATTTTATATATCTTTTTATTTCTTCAGCTCTGTCAATCTTACTTGTCGCTATTGACTGACAAGTAAGTTAATGCAATAATTCAAACTGAAGCGTGAAACCCCTGAACCCAGGTTGCCACTCATCAGCCAGGAGCGTACAGAAATGGCTAAGAGACGAACCCAAAAGACGCCCAAATCCCAGCAAACCCGCCAAAGCCTCACCGCCTCCGGCGTTCTCAAACCGCACTGCTGGCAGATTTCCCACTCGGAAGCCGCCGCCGCCCTCAAGATACCCACCCAGCGCATAGTCAAAGTTTACCCCAAGCGCCACCAAGCGATCGTCGTTTACCTCAACGGCAAAGGGCAAAAATGCAGCTCATTCTTCAGCTACAGGCTTTTTACTCGCTGGCAGCAAGAGGCGATCGCAGCCATCGCCAGTTGCCGGAACCCGCAAAGCTTAGCGCCCCTAGAAGCGATCGTCCAATACGACCTAGAACATTTTCGCTACCCCAGCGCCATGTCCGACGCCATCTGGGACGCCCTCCTCAATCAAATCGTCCGCCTCACCAGAGAACCAGCGATCGCTCAAAAATGTGCTTAGTTTCCCACCTTAAGCAGCAGTTGCCGCCGCCAACTCCGCCAATCGTTCCTGCTGATCCTGAGAAATGCAAGCTTGGATCACACCATCAATATCTCCCTCCAAAACCGCATTCAGAGAGAAATTTTCACCCAAACGGTGATCCGTTGCCCGATTGTCCTTATAGTTATACGTGCGGATTTTCTCGGCTCGCGAACCAGTCCCCACCTGCGATCGCCGCATCGAAGTCACAGCCTCCTGCTGCTCCCGCAACTTCATCTCATAAAGTTTAGCCCGCAAAATCTGCATCGCCCGCTCCTTGTTCTGAAGCTGACTCCGCTCCTGCGTGCAAAACACCCGAATTCCCGTTGGCTTGTGGAACAAATCCACCGCCGTTTCCACTTTATTCACGTTTTGACCGCCAGCGCCCCCAGATCGAGCTGTACTCAACTCAATATCCTTTGGGTCAATGTGGATTTCGACATCATCCACCTCCGGCATCACCGCCACCGTCGCCGTTGAAGTGTGAACCCTACCACCTGCCTCCGTCGCTGGCACTCGCTGCACTCGATGCACGCCAGCCTCAAACTTCAGCTTACTGTAAACGCTATCGCCCTGGATTTCCAGAACCGCTTCCTTAAAGCCACCCATTTCCCCCAGTGACTCGCTCACCAGCTTTACTTGCCAGCCTTGGGTTTGAGCATAGCGACTGTACATCCGCACCAAATCTCCGGCCCAGATACTTGCTTCATCTCCGCCAGTACCCGCCCGAATTTCCAACATAATATTCTTATCATCATTCGGATCGCGAGGGAGCAATAACACCTTCAAGCGATTTTCCAGGTGTTCTAATTTATCCTCTAGCTCCTCCACTTCCAAAGCAGCCATTTCTTGCAATTCTAGATCGCCTGCTGCTTCCTTAAGCACCTGTTTCGCGCCTGCAAAATCTTCCTGGGTTTGCTTCCAAACCTCGTAAGTGTTGACCACTTCTTCCAGAGATGACCGCGCCTTCGCCACCTTTTGAAACTCATTCGGATCGGTTGCCACATCAGGGTCAGCCATCCGTCTCGTCAACTCATTAAAAGTCTGCTCAACAGAGCTTAACTTATCCAATAAATAACTTTCAGCCATTGTCAGTTGTCCTTTGTCAGGAATTGGTAATTGGTAATTGGTAATGGGTAATTGGTATCTTGCTAATTGCTAATTGCTGATTGCTAATAGTTGGCATTTAGCTAGCGGTTAGCGGTTAGCGATTAGCCATTAGCCATTAGCCAATTCCCAGTCTAAAATTCCACAGCGGGTTGGTTGTCGGTAGGAAAATCTACTCTCCACAGACTACGGACAAATGACAATCTGGCTACTTTTTCTTTTTGCCGCCCTTCGCTGACTTAGGAGCTGCTGCCTTAGCAGCATCAGGGTTAGGAGCTCCAGCACTCGCAGCAGTCGTTGGGACTGGCTGACCAGTTTCCATCATGCCGTATTTCCGTAGGAAGCGCTCAACCCGCCCTTCCGTGTCAATAATTTTCTGAGTGCCCGTGTAGAAGGGGTGGTTTCCAGACCAAACATCAACGTGCAGTTCTGGTTTAGTCGAACCAACCGTCATCACCACTTCCCCGTTGCAGTACACCTTCGCTTCTGGATACCACTCAGGATGAATGCCAGCTTTTGCCATTGTTTTTAACTCTCTCAGTTTTTACATCTATGACCATTTTAGCGATCGCCACAAACCTGCGATCAAAGCTTGGGTTTTCCCGTCGGACAACCACAGGATTAGGTAAGGGCGCAGTTGCACCGGTCAACTCCAGCCACTCATCTGCTCAATCCCTAACCTCATCCATTGCCCACTTTTTCGGAACAGCCTGTAATTAGCGCTTGGAGTATTGGGGAGCTTTGCGAGCTTTCCGCAAGCCATACTTCTTCCGCTCTTTGGCGCGGGGGTCACGAGTTAAGTACCCCTCTATTTTTAGAGGTTTGCGGTTATCTGGGTCTAACTGGCACAAAGCCCTAGCCACTCCCAAGCGAATTGAGTCGGCCTGACCCGTCAACCCGCCCCCTTCCACTTTCACCAGGATGTCGTACTCGTTTTCCAGACCCAAGGTTTCCAGAGGTGCCTTAGCGAGGGCTAGGTAAGTCGGGTTGAATTGCAGGTATAAAGTACCTTCTTTGCCATTAATAGTCAGTTGACCACTGCCTGGTACCAAGCGCACCCGTGCCACTGACGACTTGCGACGGCCTGTCCCCCAATAGACGGCGCGGCCGGACGTATCTGTTACTTGCATTAATCTTGCCCTCCAGGAATGGTATTAATCGTTAACGGTTGAGGCTTTTGAGCTTGATGGGGGTGATCGGGACCCGCATACACCTTGAGTTTGGTGAACAGTTGTCTACCTAAGCTATTTTTGGGCAACATCCCCTTCACTGCTTCCTCAATGATGCGTTCTGGCAAACGCGCTTGCAATTTAGCAAAGGTTTCTGTTTTCATGCCACCAGGACGACCCGAGTGACGACGGTACAGTTTCTGGCTCCGTTTTTTGCCAGTAACGGCTACCTTTTCAGCATTAACAACAATGACGAAATCGCCGGTATCCAAATGGGGGGTGAAAGTGGGTTTATGCTTTCCCCGGAGGCGCATCGCAATTTCGCTAGCGAGGCGGCCTAGGCGCTGGTCAGCGGCATCAACGATGTACCATTGACGGTCTAGGGAGTCTTGGGAGGGTATATGAGTTGTGTTCATTGGCAATTGGTAATTGGTAATTGGTAATCGCTAAGGGGTAATGGAGTTTAGAGAAGCTCAAGGGGTCAAGTGTTCATTCATCCTTACTGGTTTCATTCATCCCCACTAACCCTTAGCTGTTCACCAAAGACGAACTTCGGCTGAGTGTCGTACCAGATGTCGGGGGGGAATGGGAAGTCTGAATAGCCAACTCGCAGCAGGCATAAACCGTGAGCGGGGGCTGCGTACTTTACCACTTCTCGGCGGTCATTGACCCAGATGTCTTTAAAATTTTCTAGCGATCGCTCTCCTCTCCCCACCTGCACTAGCAACCCGACTAGCAACCGGATCATTCCGTAGAGAAATCCATTAGCTTGAACTTCAATATGGATGAACGGTCCCTCTCGGTAGCAGTGAGCTGCTTGCACCTCTACCCAGGAATGGGTACGCTTGGAGCCACTTCGGTGGAAAGCTGCCAGGTGATGATGGCCTACGAGTGGGTCTAGTGCTGCTTGGATTAAGGATTCATCCAAGGGGGCATGATAATAATGCCAAGCAAAGGGGCGAATGAACAAGTTGGGGAGCCGATCTGTATAGAGGGTGTACCGATAGCGTCGCCAACTCGCTGAGAACCGAGCGTGCCAAGTCGGTGCTACCTGAGCTGAAGCTCGAATCACAATATCTTGGGGCAGTCGGGAATTGAGGACATCAACCCAACGGTGAGCAGGCACCAAGCTAGCGGTATCAAAATGAGCAACCTGAGCTGCTGCATGAACACCACTGTCAGTTCTTCCCGCACCGTGCAGTGTGACTGGCTGTTTCAGCATGGAAGAGATTGCTTTTTCAATTTCTTCCTGCACTGTCCGGTGGTATGGCTGTCGTTGCCAGCCGTGGAAGTCAGTACCGAGATATTGGATGACCAGGGCGATGCGCTGAATCAAAGTCGGATTTTCGATTATGGATTTTGGAGCGTTGACCATAAATCTTTAATCTCCAATCCAAAAATTGCCTCAGACCAGCTCGATAATGGCCATTTCGGCATTGTCTCCTTGACGGCGGATGGTCCGCAGCACGCGGGTATATCCTCCGTTACGGGAGCCGTAGCGTTCTTTGGCTTGTTCAAATAGGGCGTGAACTAGCTGTTTATCGTACAGATAGCCCAAAGCTTGCCTACGGGCAGCGAGGGAGCCATTTTTTGCCAAGGTAATCATCTTTTCAACCTCAGGCCGCACGGCTTTAGCGCGGGTGAGGGTGGTGGTGATCCGACCGTGGCGAATTAATTCGGTCGCCAGCGATCGCAGCAGGGCGCGACGCTGGTCAGCAGGTTTGTTGAGTTGGGGAACACGACGGCGGTGACGCATATCGATTGGTAGTTGGTAATTAGTAATTGGTAATTGGTCTTTGGGGAGAGTTATGAGTGATGAGTGATGATCGATCGGCCGTCATCATGATGTTGAACCGATCGCTTACCTTCATCGCTCATGACTTTAAACTCATAACTTCCTAGCCCAGCCCCTAACCTTTAGCCGACTTTTCCTGTGGCAAGGTGATGCCTAAGCGCTTCTGCAAAGCTTCAATCACTTCTTCGGCGGACTTTTGACCGAAGTTCTTGATTTCCAGTAAGTCTTCTTGGGTATAATCCAACAAGTCGGCCACTGAGTTGATCTGAGCCCGCTTTAGACAGTTGTAAGCCCGCACTGACAATTGCAACTCTTCTATAGGGATTTGGCTGGTGGGATCTGTCTCTGCTGAAGCCTCTCGACTCATGGACTCCAAGGTGATGTCTTTCAGAGGAGTGAACAGATCCACTAAGATGTGGGCGGCTTGACTCAGGGCCTCTTGAGGTGTCAAACTGCCATTAGTCCAGATATCCATAATCAGCCGATCTTTTTCGAGAGACCCCCCGACACGGGCATCCTCAACGGTATAGTTGACCTTACGAACCGGCATGAAAATGGCGTCGATCTGGAGAAAATCTAAAGCAGTTGCCTCGTCACGTCCCCGGTCTACTGCTCGGTATCCAGTCCCCCTTTCTATTCGGAACTCTAATTCCAGAGTCGCGCCTGGAGATAAGGTAGCAATGTATTGGCTGCGATCGATCACTTCGACCTCCGATGGTAAATCGAAGCGGTCTGCTGTAACCGTTGCAGGCCCATCCACCCGCAGCCGACCAATTTGCGGTTGGGAGGAATAGCTTTTGAGGACAACCTCTTTCATGTTGAGCAGGATTTCTAGAACATCCTCTCGTACCCCATCAATTGTGGCAAACTCGTGATTGACGCCAGCAATCCGGACTGAGGTGACAGCCGTTCCTTCTAAGTTCGACAGTAGAACTCGCCTCAGCGCGTTCCCCACAGTCGTCCCTTGACCGCGATCGAGCGGCTCAAGGACAAATTTGCCGTACTGACTCCGGTCTTTATCAGTATTAGACTCTATACACTCAATCTGAAACTGCGCCACGGAGTGACCTCCCTTTTCCATTGAACCCCACAGTGAATTAAAAATTAAAAATTAAAAATGAAAAACCTCTGCCCGCTCATTTTTAATTTTTAATCTTGCTTTTTTAATTGATTAAACTCTACGCCGCTTGGGAGGGCGGCAACCATTGTGAGGAATTGGGGTAACATCTCGAATCAGGGTAATTTCGAGACCTGCCCCTTGCAGGGCTCGGATGGCGGTTTCTCTCCCTGCTCCCGGTCCGCTGACCATGACTTCAATTTGGCGCATCCCTTGGTCGTTGGCTCGACGAGCCGCACTTTCGGCTGCGGTCTGAGCTGCAAAGGGAGTTCCCTTCTTCGCTCCTTTAAAGCCACTCGAACCTGCGGAGGCCCAAGAAATCACTTCACCGTTGAGATCGGTAATAGTGACAATGGTGTTGTTAAAGGTAGACTGGATAAAAGCCATCCCGTTGGGTACGTTGCGTTTCTGTTTTTTTGCGCCAGCTTTTTTGGTTGTTTGTCTCGCCATATGAATCTCTTTAACGGCATTTGCAGTTGATTCCAGGCTGGAGGCTTGCAGTAAGCCTGCACAGCTCGGTAAGTAAATCGGTGAACAGGGTTACTTCTTGGCCGGTGCTTTTTTCTTCCCTGCAACCGTGCGCCGAACACCTCGGCGGGTTCTAGCATTGGTGCGGGTTCGTTGCCCTCTTACTGGCAGGCCCAACCGATGGCGACGCCCCCGGTAAGTTCCGATATCCATCAGGCGCTTGATATTCATCGCCTCTAAGCGCCTGAGGTCACCTTCGACTTGATAGTTGCTTTCTACCTCCGCCCGCAGAGCGGCGATATCAGCATCCGTTAAATCTTTGATGCGAGTGTCTGGATTTACGCCTGTGGCAGCCAAAATATCTTGAGACCGCGACAGTCCAATTCCATAGATGTAAGTTAGACCAATTTCGACGCGCTTGTCGCGTGGAAGGTCTACCCCGGCAATCCGTGCCACGCTGTTTTCTCCCTTATTGTGCTGTTTAGTTAAAATGTTCAATCAGGCAGCAGATGGCTCTGATGCCTGGGTAAGTAGTCTCCTAACCCTGACGCTGCTTGTGTTTCGGGTTAGAGCAAATCACCATCACTCGACCGCGGCGACGGATGACGCGACATTTTTCACAAATTTTCCGGACTGATGCTCGAACTTTCATGCCTTTCTGGGCAACACTACAAACGTAGCATTATAGCATTTATTTTGATGAATTGACCAAAATCTCTCTAACTAAACTTAGATTGAGTTTTTGAGAAAGTTTTATCTAAGCCTACTTTTTCCGAAGGCGATAGGTAATTCTGCCTTTAGTCAAGTCATAGGGGGTCAACTCAACTTTGACGCGATCGCCCGGGAGGATTTTGATGTAGTTGCGACGGATCTTGCCGGAGATGTGAGCCAATACATTAAACCCATTGTCGAGATCAACGCGAAACATGGCATTAGGCAGAGATTCCGTCACGGTCCCTTCCATTTCAATCAAGTCTTGCTTAGACAACTGATATTTACCTCAACTCTACAAGTGATAGTCTCCGAGGGTCTTGCCTTAGCTCGGTCAGAACCCGTTGCATAGGGAATCAGTCCCACTAGGACAGGTGAAGGTCGGACTTCAGGATGCCTACAAGGGTGTGCCTAGGTAATTTTACCTGGAGTCAGGGAGCCAGAATTCTCGCCGAACGTTGCCGCGACCGCCAAGAAAAACTGCCCACTTGGATGCCCGACGCTCAATCCAAGCTTAAAAATTGCACTAGGAACCTCTATTAACATATCTTAGCAAAAGTTGCTAGTGGCAAGACGCTTCGGACCAGAGGCAAAGACTCAGTTCTTCTGAGCAGGAGGAACAGGTGAGAGCACTTGTTTGAGATGATCCGTAACTGACTCCATCGACTGGTAGCCATTGATGGAAACCAACTGCAAGCGAGCGCGGTAAAAGTCAATCAGCGGTGTCGTCTGCTCACGATACACTTGCAAACGGCGGCGGATTGTCTCCTCATTGTCATCAGTACGACCCCTCGCTAAGAGACGAGCAACCACCACCTCATCAGGCACATCCAGGTTAACCACCCGCAGACTGTCATTGCTCCCCGCTTTGCCGGCCCCCTGTTGCATCTCCTGTAACAGCTTGTCCAAGAAAGTAGCTTGCAAAACTGTTCTTGGAAAGCCATCTAAAATCCAACCAGCCTGAGCATCCGATTGGCTGAGCCGTTCCTGGACTATATCCAAAAGTAGTTGATCCGGTACCAACTCCCCCCGTTCCATATAAGCTTGTGCCTTTTGACCCAAGGGAGTCTGAGCGTTTACACTCGCTCGTAAAATATCACCGGTAGAAATATGAGGGATATTCCAGAACTCTGCTAAAAGGTGAGCCTGAGTACCCTTACCTGCTCCAGGAGGTCCCAAGAAAATCAATTCCATCGTTACTGCTTCACCATTCCTTCATATCGCTGCGATATGACATAAGTTTGAATTTGTTTAGCTGTATCGATTGCCACCCCTACCAAGATCAGCAGTGAAGTCGCACCTAATCCTCGAAACGTAGGCACACGAGTTGCACTTTCCACAGCCGTTGGTACGATCGCGACCATTCCCAGGAAAATTGCCCCCAAGAATGTCAGCCGATTCAACACCCGCTCCACATACTCGCTGGTCTTTTGACCGGGACGGATCCCTGGAATGCTCGCTCCCATCTTTTTCAAGTTCTGAGCCATATCCACAGGGTTAACGATCAGCGAAGCATAGAAATAGCTGAAAAACAGGATCAACACCAAGTAAAATGCTGCATACAGCCAAGGGTAAGGTCCGTTCGGGTTCAAAGCATTCGCCACCTGAACCAAAATGGGATTGCTTGTAAACTGACCTAGCGTTGCTGGCAAGATTAACACCGCCGAGGCAAAGATAATCGGCATCACGCCACCTTGATTTAACCGCAGTGGCAAGTAGCTGCGACTTTCCCGGTACACCTTGCGACCTACTTGGCGACGAGCCGAAATAATCGGGATGCGACGGGTACCTTCCTGCACAAACACGATTCCCACGATCATCACCAAAAACACCAGCAACAAGACGATCACTCGACCAACAATCGCGCGATCGCCACTTTGAGCCAGTTCAACTGTTTGCCCCAAAGACCGGGGTAAGACCGCCACAATATTGATAAAAATCAAAAGGGACGCGCCGTTACCAATTCCCCGCTCCGTGATCACCTCCGAAAGCCACATCACAAACATCGAGCCAGCTGTCAATGCTAATGCTGTCTCTGCTATAAAAATCGGCGTTGGAATCACGGTAAATGGACTCACCCAGATCGCAATCCCCACACTTTGCAGCACAGCCCAACCCAAAGCCACATAGCGGGTAATTTGAGAAATTTTGCGCCGACCCGCCTCCCCTTCATTCTTCTGCAACTCCTCTAAACTCGGTAAAGCCGCAGTCAGCAGTTGCACAATAATTGAAGCATTAATGTAGGGCAAAATCCCCAGTGCAAAGATCCCTAAAGCAGACAGGCCGCCCCCTGAAAACAAATCCAAAAAGCCAATTAAAGGGCTACCCTGGACATTCTGGGAAAAAGCGGCCCGGTCGATGCCTGGGACGGGCAAGTGGACACCTAAGCGTACTAAAATCAGCAAGCCGACGGTTACTAAGATGCGGCCTCGCAAACCAGCAGCCTGAGCCATCTGCAAGAAAGTTTCTTGTGCAGTTGGCGCTCTGTCTCTACTAACGTCCATAGTTAAAATTAGGGATTTTAGATTTGAGGTTTGAGATTCATTTATCTTTCAGGCAAAAATTGACTCTCCAAGATTGCAGCAGCCTCTTAAATCTCAAATCCTTAGGAAACTACTTCCCAGCTCCCGCCCGCTGCTTCAATTTTGGTGCGAGCACTGGCTGTAAAAGCAGCAGCTCGGACTTGCAGTGGTACGTTTAGTTCCCCATCCCCTAAGATTTTCAAGGGCCATTTACCATCGGTGACAATTTTTGCCTCTATTAAAGAGGATAGCGTTACCTCTGTATTTGGCGACAGCGATGCCAGCTTACTAACATTAATCGTAGTGTACTGTTTGCGTGTGACGCGAGGAAAGCTTTTTAACTTGGGCAAGCGACGGTAGAGGGGGTTTTGACCTCCTTCAAAACCGGGTCGAGTGCTGCCACCGGATCTCGATTTTTGACCCCGCATCCCCTTGCCACTGCTAGCGCCTTGTCCGGCAGAAATTCCCCGACCTAAGCGACGAGGGCGTTGTTGAGACCCTGGTTGAGGTAGGGCATCTTGTAATCTCATAGTTGTTTGTCCTTGTGGTAATTGCTAAAAGCTAATGGCTAAGGGCTAATGGCTGATGGTTGAGGGGGTAAGCCGTCGAAAAGAGAGTGAGACTTGAACCCGACTCTGACAGGATTGCCATTAGTCCTGAACCTTTAGCCATTGATTAACCATAGAGGTTCTCGACGGGAATGCCCCGCTCTTGGGCTACATCAGCAAAAGTTCGCAAGGTGGCCAGAGCATTAATAGCGGCTCTAGCGTTGTTTAAGGGGTTGCCAGAACCGAGTTGCTTCGCCAAAATATTGCGGACACCAGCTAATTCGAGGACGGTTCGCACCGCTCCCCCAGCAATTACACCAGTACCAGGAGCTGCGGGTCTCATCATGACTTTTGCACCGCCACCTGCACCGTTAATCGGGTGAGGGATGGAATTTGCTTTCGTGAGGGGAACTTCAATCAGGTGCTTTTTGCCATCCGCGACACCTTTTTTCACAGCTCCAATGACGTCACTGGCTTTACCGACTCCGACCCCAACTTGACCGCGCTCGTTGCCAATAATCACAATGGCACGGAAGCTAAGTTTTTTACCACCTTTAACGACTTTCGTGACCCGTCGAATCTGAACGACTCGCTCTTGCCATTCAGGCTCTTTTTCGCGAGTCTTGTTGCTTTTTTTCTTGCGCTGCTCTTTTTGTTCTGCCATAGTTCTGTCCTGTGGGAATTGGGAATTGGCAATTGGGAATTGGCAATTGGTAATAAGTGAGGGTCTGTTCTCTTACCGATTACCCATTACCCATTACCCAATCTAAAAGTCTAGGCCTGCCTCACGAGCTGCCTCTGCTAGAGCTTTCACGCGGCCGTGATAGAGGTTGCCGCCCCGGTCAAATACTACTTTGGAAATGCCAGCGCTAGAACACCGCTGGGCAATCAATTGACCGACTTGCACAGATGCGTCACAGTTTGCACCAGAATCGAGTTGAGACTTCAATTCTGGCTCTAGGGTTGACGCAGCAACTAACGTGTGCTGTTTGGTATCGTCAATAACCTGAGCGTAGATGTGCTGATTAGAGCGAAATACCGCTAGCCGTGGCCGTTCGGTAGTACCAAATACTTTGCGTCGCACCCGGCGATGTCGGCGCTGGACTGATTCTTTACGAGTGAGCTTCATGTCTACTTCTTCTTCCCTGCTGTCTTGCCAGCCTTACGTCTGACTACTTCGCCTGCATAGCGAATGCCTTTACCCTTGTAGACTTCTGGCGGGCGGAGAGACCGGATGCGGGCGGCTGTATTCCCCACCAATTCTTTGTCAATGCCACTCACAATTAAATTGACGTTGGCTTCGACTGCCAATTGAATGCCTTCTGGGGGTGGCACTTCTACCGGCTTGCTGTAACCGAGGTTTAAAACTAAATTGCGACCTTGAACTTGAGCTCGATAGCCCACACCCTGAATTTCCAGACGACGCTGAAATCCGTTGGCTACACCTTCGACCATGTTGGCAACTAGAGTGCGACACAGGCCGTGTCTTTCACGGGCGGTGCGGGATTCATCCCGTCGTTTGACAATTAAGGTGTCTCCCTCCTGTTCTACAGAAATCTCGGGGGGCAGAGCTCTAGAAAGTTCACCTTTAGGGCCTTTAACAGCAACTGTCTGACCGTCAAGGGTGACAGTCACTTTATTGGGTATGCTAATGGGACGCTTACCAATTCGAGACATAATTTTTTGTCCTTTGTCATTTATTAGTTGTCAGTTGTCAGTTGTTAGTTATTAGTTGTTAGTTTTCTTTGAGTTTCACTAACGACTAACTGCTAACGACTAACTACCAAACATAACAAAGCACTTCTCCTCCCAAACCTTGCTGGCGAGCTTGTCGATCGGTCATAATCCCGCTGGATGTAGAAATGATCGCGATGCCAATTCCACCCAAAACGCGCGGTAATTCTTTGCGATTCGAGTAGACCCGCAACCCAGGCTTGCTAACTCGTTTCAGTGCGGTGATGATCGGGCGACGAGTCTTGCCTTTGTACTTTAAAGAAAGCACTAAATGCCGTTGGACTCCTTCGCCGGCTTCTTCAAAATCAGCAATAAAGCCTTCATCTTTTAAGACTTTGGCAATGCTGCGGGTCATTTTGGTTGAGGGAACCTGTGTGGTCTGATGCCGCGCCATGCAGGAATTGCGAATGCGCGTCAGCATATCTGCAATAGTATCGTTAGCTGCCATCTTTCGTTCGTTATTCTCCTGCTTCAGCTATCCCGGAAGGGCATTCCCATTTCTTTGAGCAAGGCTCGGCCTTCTTCGTCGGTATTTGCTGTGGTGATAATTGAAATGTCCATGCCGCGGATTTGATCGATCCGGTCATACTCAATTTCTGGAAAAATGAGCTGCTCTCTCAAACCCAAGCTATAGTTACCGCGTCCATCAAAGCTTTTGGGGCTGACACCGCGGAAGTCGCGAATGCGGGGGAGAGCGAGGTTGATCAGTCGATCAAGGAACGCATACATCCGGTCTGACCGCAAGGTGACCATGACACCGACGGGGACTCCTTTACGGATTTTAAAGCCCGCGATCGCTTTTTTCGCCCTTGTCACAACAGGCTTTTGTCCTGTGATAATGCCGATTTCGGTGAGAGAGGATTCCAGTGCTTTGGCGTTCTGAGAAGCTTCTCCCAAACCACGGTTGACAGTCACTTTCACAATTTTGGGCACCTGATGGATATTGGTGTATTTAAACTGATCCATCAGTTTGGGGACGATTTTTTCTTGATAGAGGGTTTTGAGCTTTTCTGCCATAGTTGTTTGTGTCCTTGATATCCCTGGGCTTGGTCAGGGAATTCGTGATTGGTCAGGGGTCTGTATTGAAGGCTGACTCTCAACGATTATCAGTCACCCTTTACTGTTTCTCTATTTGTCAATGATTTCACCCGTTTTTTTGAGCTTTCGCACTTTTCGACCCTCTTCGGTGAAACTGTAGCAAATACGACTTGCTACTTTTTCTTTGGTTGAGTAGTGCATGACATTAGAGCTATGAATGGGAGCCTCAAAGGTGATAATTTTCCCCGATTCTCCTTCTGATTGAGGCTTAACGTGCTTAGTTCTGACGTTAACCCCTTTCACCACCACTTTACTGAGCTTGGGATAAGTCTTGATGATTTCTCCCACTTTCCCTTTATCTTTGCCCGCAACAATTTGTACGGTATCACCTGTTTTAACGTGCATTTTATAGCGCACGGGTTGATTATTGTTGGCTCTCCCTTTTTTGCTGTACATCAGAGTACCTCCGGCGCTAGGGAAACGATTTTAGTGAAATTTTTGTCCCGCAGTTCGCGAGCGACAGGACCGAAAACGCGAGTCCCTTTGGGGTTGCCATCAGCATTAATAATAACGGCGGCATTATCATCAAAGCGGATGCTCATACCACTATCACGACGCAATCCTTTGCGAGTCCGAACGACGACCGCTCGCACGACATCAGATTTTTTAACCGCCATGTTCGGGATGGCATCTTTGACAACAGCAATAATCACGTCGCCGACTCCAGCGTAACGGCGGTTGCCACCACCTAAAACGCGGATGCACATTAACTTTCTGGCTCCGCTATTATCGGCAACATTTAAGTAGGTCTGAGGTTGAATCATAGTTTTGGTAATTGGTCATTGGTAATTGGGAATTGGTGGTTGGTAATTGGGAATTGCCATTACCGAATCGCCCATTACTCATTAGCCATTAGTTGAGCTGAGGATTTCAGCCACGATCCAGCGCTTGGTTTTACTCAAAGGTCGAGTTTCAGTAATTCGGACGCGATCGCCTTCTTTACACTGATTCTCTTCGTCATGAGCTTTATATTTCTTGGTGCGGACCACGGTTTTGCCGTACTTGGAGTGGGAAGAGCGGTTTTCTACTGCTACTACCACGGTTTTTTGCATTTTGTCGCTGACGACTAGACCAACTCGTTCTTTAACTGCCATAGCAACCTATTCCTATTGTCCAACTGACTCTGATTCGGGGGATGGGGCAACGGCTGTGGAAGCATCAGATGCAGGTTTTTGAGTGGCAGCAGCGCGTTTGCGCTCTCCTTCAACCGTCATCAACTGAGCCAGCCGATGTTTTGCGTGCTTAATCTGGTGAGGTTTTTCTAAACGTCCCGTTGCTTGTTGCAACCGAAAGTCCACCAGTTGGCGTTTGATGGCTAGAATTTGCTCATCCAACTCTGCATCACTTAACTCTCTAGCTTCTTTTATCTTCGACAAAGCCATAGCTTATAACTGCTCCTCTTCTCGGCTGATGAACTTAGTTTTAATGGGCAGCTTAAAGGCAGCCAAACGCATCGCTTCGCGGGCAGTTGCTTCAGGTACGCCACCGATTTCAAACAGGACCCGCCCTGGCTTGATCACTGCCACCCAAAATTCAGGAGCGCCTTTACCGGAACCCATCCGGGTTTCAGCGGCTCGTTGGGTAACGGGTTTATCTGGAAAGATGCGAATCCAGATTTTGCCACCCCGGCGGATGTAGCGGGTCATGGCGCGACGGCTGGCTTCAATTTGGCGGGCCGTGATCCAGGCGGGTTCCAGCGCTTGTAGAGCGTACTCTCCAAAGCTAACGGTGTTGCCGCTGGTGGCAATGCCTGTCATGCGACCGCGCTGTTGCTTGCGGAATTTCGTTCTTTTAGGACTTAACATGATTCGGTAATGGGTAATGGGTAATGGGTAATGGGTAATGGGTAGGGGGTAATCGGCGGTGGCAAAAACGTTTTACCAATTACCTATTAGCGATTACCGATCACCCTTCATTGGAACGGTCTTCAAATTGTTGCCGACGGCGCTTGCTCTTGGTGCGCGGGGCGGCTGTATTCGCCGTAACCACTTCCTCTTGTCCCGGAATAATTTCACCTTTAAACACCCAAACTTTGACGCCTAGGATGCCATAGATGGTCTGAGCAGTGCAGTAGCTATAATCGATGTCTGCTCGCAAGGTATGAAGAGGGACTCGACCTTCGCGCGTCCACTCGGTCCGGGCAATTTCTGCTCCGTTCAAGCGACCACTGACTTGGATTTTGATGCCTTCAATCCCAGCTTTTTGAGCACGAGTGATGGCTTGGCGCACGACTCGGCGGAAGGACACGCGACGTTCTAACTGTTGAGCAATGTATTCAGCAATCAGTGTGGCATCGGCATCGACTCGCTGAACTTCGACAACGTTGATCCGGATTTGCCGGGTGCTGCCTAATTGCTGCTGTAGACCGACTCGCAATTCTTCAATTCCTGAACCACCCCGACCGACCACAACGCCAGGTCTGGCTGTTTGAACTTCTAAATCGATTTGGTCAGCTTTCCGCTCGATTTTGACGGCGGAAATGCCTGCGTTGCTGAGTTTCTTTTGAACGAACTGACGGATTTTGCGGTCTTCTTGTAGCAGTTCTGGATAAACTTTAGGATCGGCGAACCACCGGGAGCGGTGTTCTTGGGTGATTCCCAACCGAAAACCGACTGGATGAATTTTTTGTCCCATAAATGTCAAGGAGGAAGGATCGAGTAAGAAGGAAGAAGGAGCGCTCCTGTTGCCTCCTTTGCTATTTGCCCTCTGCTTCAGGAGCGACCGCTACGGTGATGTGGCAGGTGGGTTTGCGAATTTGATAAGCGCGACCTTGAGCGCGGGGTCGGAAGCGTTTCAACACAGGACCTTGATCGGCAAACGCTTGGGAAATAACCAGCGTGGCTCGATCTAGACCGGCATTGTGTTCGGCGTTGGCGGCTGCGGAGCGGAGGACTTTAAGCACTGGCTCGCAGGCGCGGTAAGGCATAAATTCCAGTAGGATCAGCGCTTCCCTGTAAGATTTTCCACGAATCTGGTCGAGGACTCGCCGGACTTTCGAGGGAGACATTCGGATGTAACGCGCGATCGCTTTTACTTCAGAAGCGGTATCTATAGCCATTGCTAATTGCTAACTGCTAATTGCTAACTGCTAACTGCTAATTGCTAATTGCTAATTGCTGCTGGGGAATTAGCCTTTAGCTCTTAGCAATTAACTATCTTTTTGAAGCCTTTTTATCACTTTTAGCGTGACCTCGAAAGGTACGAGTGGGTACGAATTCACCCAATTTGTGACCGACCATCTGATCGCTGACATAGACAGGAACGTGTTGGCGACCATTATGAACGGCGATGGTGTGACCGACCATGACAGGGATGATTGTGGAAGCTCTCGACCAAGTTTTAATCACTTGCTTTTCGCCACGGGCGTTAAGAGCTTCTACTTTGCTTAGAAGATGATCGGCAACAAAAGGGCCTTTCTTTAATGAGCGAGACATAGTTTTGGAATTGCTTACTTGGTAATTGGTAATTGGTAATTGGTAATTGGTAATTGGTCATGATTTCCGATTACCTCTTACCCATTACCGATTAGCATTAACTCTGACGCCCGCCTTTGCCACGCTTGGAAGCTTTACGACGACGACGCACGATCAAAGCGTCACTGCGCTTATTCTTGGACCGGGTCTTAGCGCCTAAAGCAGGTTTACCCCAAGGTGTCACCGGACCTGAGCGACCGATGGGAGCTCTCCCTTCACCACCACCGTGTGGGTGGTCTACAGGGTTCATCACGCTACCGCGAACGGTGGGTCGGCGACCTTTCCAACGGTTACGACCTGCTTTGCCAATGCTGATGTTTCTAGCGTCAATGTTGCCGACTTGCCCAATGGTAGCGTAGCAGTTAGCACGGACTTTACGCTGTTCTCCAGAGGGTAGCTTCAACGTGACATACTCACCTTCTTTGGCCATCAACTGAGCAGTGGCGCCGGCGGAGCGAACAATTTGCCCCCCTCGACCCGGAACTAACTCGATGTTGTGGATGTTAGTCCCTAAAGGGATATTGCTCAGGGGTAAGGCATTGCCGACTTCGATGGGGGCGTCGGGACCTGCCACAATCACAGTGCCGACGGTTAAACCAACGGGATGGAGAATATATCGCTTTTCGCCATCTCTGTAGCTAACGAGGGCAATGCGAGCATTGCGGTTAGGGTCATATTCAATCGTCTTGACGGTGGCTGGGATGTTGTGTTTGTCCCGGCGGAAGTCGATGATTCGATAAAGTTGCTTGTGACCGCCTCCGTGGTGGCGAGTGGTGATCACACCCCGGTTGTTACGGCCTTGCTTACTATGCTTTGATACCGTCAGGGATTTTTCGGGTTCAGAGCGGGTAATTTCAGCGAAGTCTGAGACACTGTGCTGCCGCGTACTAGGGGTATAGGGTCGGTAACTGCGGATGCCCATAATTTGGTAATTGGTAATTGGTAATTGGTAATTGGTAATTGGTAAGAGGGGATAATGATTACCCATTACTCATTACCCATTACCGATATTTAAACTTCTGGGAACAGGGTTTTTCTGAGTGACTCTCCATCTTGGAGGGTAACGATTGCTCGCTTGTAACGAGGTTTAAACCCAACAAACTTTCCTACCCGGCGCTTCTTGCGGGGCGGGTTTAGGGTGTTGATGCCAATGACTTTGACATTAAAGAGATACTCGATCGCAGCTCTGATGATTGGCTTTGTCGCTTTGGGGGCTACATCGAACGTAAATTGGTTAAGTTCCATTAATCGAGTAGCTTTCTCGGTGAGAATGGGACGCTGCACCACATCTGCTAGATCGCGGGGATTAAATTCACTCACCGTAAACCTCCTGGATTTTAGCGAGGGCTGTAGACGTAGCGACAATTTTGTCGGCGGCGAGAATGTCGTACACGTTCAGGGAGCTTGCTTGGATGATTTTCAGGAAAGGGACGTTGCGACCTGACAGGTAAACGTTCTCCTGTTTCTCTGGCAAAATTAGCAAAACTTTTTGGTCTGGCTCAATGCCCCAGCGAGCGATCGCGGTCACTAATTCCTTGGTTTTTGGTCTCGACAATTGAGTGCTAAAGTCTTCAACGACAATCAAATCTTCGTTACGACTTTGGAAGGCGGTCCGCAGAGCGAGACGCCGTTCCTTTTTATTCATTTTGACTTCGTAATCTCTGGGTTTAGGTCCAAAGATCACGCCACCCCCCCGCCACAGGGGAGAACGGATGGAACCTGCGCGAGCGCGACCCGTTCCTTTTTGCCTCCAGGGTTTGCGCCCGCCTCCCCTGACTTCGCCTCTAGTTTTGGTGCTAGCTGTTCCCTGGCGGGCATTGGTCATTTGGCGTCTTAAGGCTCTGTGGACGATGTGAGAGGCGTTTTCCTCTCTAGCGACCCGCAATTCTAGGGTTGCCTGCCCCACTTCTTCGCCTTGCCAATTTCGGACTACACAGTTAACCATATTTTTTGGTAATCGGTAATTGGTAATTGGTAATTGGTAATTGGTAATTGGCCGATCGGATGATTGTTTGGGAATCCCCATTACCTCTTACTTATTACCTGAGGCTATCGACCTACTTTTTTCTCAGGCACAATATTGAGCAAGGCTCCTGGTTTACCGGGAACGGCTCCTTTGATCAGCAGTAAATTCCGCTCTGTATCTACTCGCACAACGGTGAGCTTGCGAATGGTGACTTGGGTGCCGCCTAAACGTCCGGCCATTCTTTTGCCGGGATAGACGCGACCCGGTGTGGTACCAGGACCGATGGAACCAGGCAAGCGATGGTTTTTAGAACCGTGAGCCATGGGTCCGCGCTTGAAGTTATGTCGCTTTTGATAACCAGCAAAGCCACGCCCAATGCTTGTACCGATCACATCGACAATTTGACCGGGTGAGAAGGAGTCAGCGCTAATTTGCTGACCTAATTGAAACTGATTGGGATCGTTTAAGCGATACTCGTGCAGGTGGCGCACCGGAGTTGCGCCTGACTTGGCAAGATGTCCCAGCTCTGGCTTATTGAGAGCCTTGGGTTTCACTTCGCCGTATCCGACTTGGATGGCGTTGTAGCCATCAGTTTGTTTGGTTTTAATTTGTGTAACTGTGCATGGTCCTGCTTGAATGACGGTGACGGGAATGGCTTTCCCTTCTGCGTCAAACACTTGAGTCATGCCAAGTTTAGTGCCTAGAATACCGACAGACACGGGTTGTCTCCCTATTTTTTACGCGCTACAAGAGCATCGGACTGCGTTATTGTCGCAAATCCTTGTACTCCAATGTAGAGACATTGCAGGCAACGTTTCTACAAGTTACGAGATCGACCAGTCACTTGCCCTCAAGAGAAATCTTGAGGGTTCAGCTTGTGGAAGTCTGGCAAGGCTTTAGACTAGCAACGTTTAAGCTGTTCTTTGACCGAGGGTTTCCTCGATCTTGCCTGTTGGTGCCGGGACTTGAGCAGAAAGCTACTCAGTATCCGTAATATAGAGCTGCGGTCAAACGCGAGTTAGCTTGCCAGCTATTAAACTCTGTCTTTGGCGTTGACGCCTTTCCTATCTAGCATTGGCAGAGCTGATGAATGTGACTTCTGGCTCAACTTTGGCTGAGGTTAGGGACTGTGCAGCCCTTGTTTTGGCGACAATTCCTCATCATAAGTGAGAGTTCGGTTTTTGTCTAGGCCTTAAGCAAAGTTTGTGAAATTGTTCGATCGAAGTTTTGATTATATGGATGAGGCTGTTATAAAAATGGCGATCGCACACTTTGAGGGTTTAGGGACAACCAGCAGTCAGCTTATTCAGTCGCGACGCTCTCGGTTTAAGTGATTGTCAGCAGTGCGATCGCGCGCAGAGCATCCTTAACTAAGCACTACAGATAATTTTTAACCTCTGCAATCCACAATTGGCAAAGCTTCAGCTCAATCTCGCTTAGCAATTTATGACCCTGAAGATAATCATAAACTGCTAGCATCAAGTCACAGGCAGAAGTGACAGGAGGAGTAAAATCATTTAACAAATTCATTAACTCCTGCGCTTGGGTGTAGAGAGGAACTTCTTCATTAAAATCTTTCACTAAATTATGTATATTTCTGATTTGGTACACTGAAGGAGAGAGAAAGAGAAGATGAGCCCCCATACACCACAATAGTTTTTGGGCGATATAACCTCGCCAGATATCTGTTACCCGGCTAGAGACCCCGACTGGAAGTAGCATGAAGGGAAAAGCTTCTTTGTAAAAACAGGTATTTTGGCTATTAAAGGGACAATAGCACTTTTCAGCGAGTGCCAACTTTTTATCGGCTGCAAAAATTACATCTTCATTGGCAAGCGTTAAGCGATAAATAGCATCAACATCAGGGTCTCTATCTGCCAACCCTTGTTGAATATAACAGGACACTTCTTGCTCTTCAATTAAATCGAAGTTCACAGGGGTTTTAATTTTATCCAGAGGTAAACCTCTCGGCCAAACGATCCGATCTGTGAAGTAAGAATAGATATTAGCTGCACCTTGCTCTTCTAGCAAAGGAACTTTGATTCTGGCTGGTAAAAAGTTTGGATAGCGCTCCAGGTAGGGTATATTATCATCATCAGTTTCAGCAATAAATGTTGCTCCTAAATTCATTGCATATAAATAGCCTAAGTTTTTACGAGCGTAATGGTTAAAAGGAATCAGAGAAGCCAGTTCGCCAAATAGTTCCAATTGGCGTTCTATACTTAAGTAGTCAACTCCAGGAAAGTCAGCAAATTCTTGAGGAGTTTTTTTGTCGCCAACTATGATAATCTTCCAACCGGACTTTAAGAGGATATCTTGATATTGAATGATGGCTGTCGTTGGTTTGTTAATAGTTGTAATCACCAAAAAATTCATAACTAATCCTCAATTTGTGATTCAGTGACTTTAATTAAAATCGCTTTACCAAAACTAGCACAATTGCTCTCTGCTACTCACATTTTGCTGATTTTCTTAAGCAATCGACCCTCGTTCATTTTTTAGATTCTTAATGATTTTTAGGAGTTCCTCGTAAATTATTTTCCAATCTAGGTCATAATTACAATATCCCTCATGTGATTCATCTAAATCAATAATGTAATGACCTGGGATAGCGACAGGGGGTATCGCATTTTCACGAACATTGTGCCACCATCCAGCCTGACCACTATGGGGAATATTTGAATGTGCCACCCCAGGCTTGTTAGCAATCCATGTGACTAAAGTAAGCCCAGAACCGATGATTGCTATGTATGTATCTATAGCATTCGCCCACACAATACTTTCATAAATTGGGCAATCAAGGGCATTGTATGTTTTGATGCTGGATGGAATCAGAGCCACTATTTTATCCATTGTTGTTTTCTCGGAAACAAATCCATCGAATACCACTGCTAAGTTTGGATAATCTTGATAAAGATGATTGATTATATTTGCATATCCTTCTATTTGGGAGATCCATGATTTATTATGGCTACGAAGATTAATCCATATTAACGGAAAAGATTGTTTGGCTGTTTCGATTTCATTCAAAAAATCTAGGGAAGATTTTTTGACTGCACTTTGAGATATTGCCCTAGCTAATTTTTCTTGAATGAGAATATCAGTTATTCTAACTGCAAAATAATTGTTTTCTAAAATAATTTTTGATAAATTACGAGGGTCTGAAAATTTAATTAATTGATCTTGACTCACTTCATCCGGAAAGATGTCAGCCACATTTAGTGCTGAATACCAACCTATTAAAAACTTATTAATTTTATTCAAGATACCATTGTCAGACAAATATTGAATCCCGCCTAATTCATTCCAGAGATAATGACCCAGATTCCCCCAAATACCAAGTACCGACACCACTTCTTTAGGGCTAGTATTAGATAAATAAGTTTTTACTGCTTTCCAATTACTAACAACTTCTCCTTGAAAGCCATAAACTATGTTTTCGCTCATGGGATGACGGTCATATCTAAGGTTGATCAGTGTATTGATTCTAGGTAAATAGAGATAAGTCCTATCACTCAACCAAATGTAGCTAATAATATAGAAAACTTCTGCTCCTACAAAGCGATAAAAAATCCCCCCCTGATAAATTTGGGAGTGATTAGACCTGACAATTCTTCCACTGAGCGGGCAAAGTGATAAATGTAGCCGGTTTCTACAATACTTTGTTGATGGCTGATAGTTGGTTTTAAGGTATGCCAAATAGGTGTTTTAACATCCCTCACGATCTTGTTTGAAAGCTTTCTGGGTGGCTCTTTATCAAAACTATTGATATAAAATTCTTCCAAAGCGATGTGGTCTTTCCGCATTAGCTCCAGAATAGCTATAGAAAACCCTGCATTTTCAAGGAAAACTCTATCCTCTTGGGTGAGAGCTTCCATTTCTATAATTTTACATTGATTCTTTTGCTTAAAGTATTCAAAAACCACATCGGAATCGATTTCAATTTGACAATAAGGACTAGCTTCATCCAGAGGACCTAGCTGATTCAATCCCTTCCAGATATACTCGTAGGCTTCTCCTTTACTCGAGGGTCGTTGGGGAGTTCTTTGAAAACAAAGAGTCGCTTCATCCTTCAGACCTTGCTCTGCAAGAAATATACCTAGGTTATAGTAAAAATCCGCGCGATCGGGGTGACAGTTAAAAGCACAATTGCAGCACTCTATGACTTCATTCACCAACCCTGTTTGGACAAGAAGTAGAGCTATCTCTGGAGAAGCTTCTGCTAGTTCTTGGTGATTCTCTAGCAGGGTTTGATAGCAAGTTAAAGCAGCTTCCCGATCGCCAGCTTCTAGGGAAAGTTCAATCGCATGGCGGTAAGCTGCGATTGCCTTACTCTGTAAACCCTTGCTTGCCAGAAAATGCCCTAATCCACCGTAGTAATTGGCATTTGCACCTGGTTCATAGAGGCAGGTCAGTTCGATATAATTAACAGCGAAAGTAACGCCTGTGCTACCGAAACGAAATTCAACAGTCGGAGCTTCTATTAATTCTACTATAAATTCTAGGGAGTCTTGATGAGTATAAACTTCAGTTTCATACCAAATACACTGCCCATAATCTGTGACTAAATCAAATTTAAACCCAACTGTTTCAACGAGTGCTACCTGATTATCTAAAGTTTGTTCAGGAAAATCAAAGTAGACCCTCACTCGGTATAATCCATCTGTTAGATTTAGATAAGGGCCGTAAAATACCCAACCTTGGTTACTGTTTAAGCTGGTAATCATTGGCAATGAGTCGTAGGTAACAATTTGCCCTGGTACTCGATGTAACTGTTGGGCATTCACTTGGAAAGTAGCAACACCCTCTACTTCGTTAAAAAAGCGATGTGCTGGATAGTCTAAATTAAGTTCAATCGTCTGGCGGTAAACAGCGATCGCTTCTTCCATTTTGCCTGCTTTTGCTAAGACCAGCCCTAACTTAGGATAAAGGAAGCTCGATTCTGGAGCCATTTCAATGGCACGTTGATAACAAAAAATAGCCTCTTCCCAATATTGCTGTTGAACTAAAGCATCCCCCAATTCATTGTATGCTTCTTCAGAGGTTGGGCAAAGCTGAACAACACGGCGACACAATGAGACTGCTTCTTCTCTCTCTCCTTTCTCTAGCAAAAGCTTTCCTAATTTTTTGTATGCAACTACTTGCTCAGAATTTAAGTGAATCGTATGGCGATAACAGCTAATTGCTTCCTCTATTTTCCCCCGCTCTTCTAGCTGGTTACCTAAAATCAAAAGTTCTTCAAAGTTGGCTTGTGTCGGTTCTAGAGCGATTGCTTTACACCAACACTCAACTGCTTTTTCTAGTTGCTCTAGTTGCTGCCAGACTCGCGCTAGGTTGCGATGAAATCCGCTACACTCTGGTTGTATAGTCATAGCGGTCGTATAATATACGATCGCCTCTGACCATTGCTTTTGCTGGGCGTAGAGTGTCCCTAGACTCCCGTAAGCTTCAGCAAACTTAGGCTGTAACTCGATCGCTTTAACATAGCATTCCCGTGCTACATTTAAATGCCCTTGCAATTGAAACGTGTTCCCCAAGGTTTTATATTCTGCTGCTGATAAACCTGATGGTAGATTGACTGTTGGTAAAGCAGTCCCTTCCTCTATCTGCTCTTGATTAGAGATGGGAGCTGGTTCTCTTTGCATAGAATGGGGAGAGGAAAAATCAGAATTCTGTTTTAGGGTAGCAGGGGTTTCAGCATTCATGGCAACTTACAAAGGGAGGTTGTAATCAAATAATTAATGGCTGTTTTTTCTTAAGTTTTTGACAATTTTTTTTACTTCTTCATCAATTAATTTCCAATCTAAATCATAGTTACAATAATAATGATGATTTTCTTCGAGATCGACAATATATTGACTAGGAATCGCGACAGGAGGAATAGCATTTTCTCTAGCCTGCGACCACCAATGAGCTTGAGTTACAGTATGGGAAACGTTCGCGTGTGCCACTCCTGGTTTATTGGCGAGCCAGGTTACTAAAGTTAAGCCAGAACCAATAACTGCTATATACAAATCAATTGCGTAAGCCCAAACAAGGCTTTGATAACCAGTACAGTGAAGAGCATTATAGGTGCTAATTGTGGACGGGATTAAAGTTAATATCTTCTCCATCACCTCTTGATCGTGCGGGCATCCATCAAAGACCAATCCTAAATTAGGATACTCTTTGCAGAGATTATTGATGATATTTGCATATCCTTCTATCTGAGAGATCCATACCTTATTGCTGCTTCGTAGATTAATCCAAAGTAGAGGAAAATGTTGCTGGGCTTGTTCCACTTGATTCAAAAACTCTTGGGAACATTTTTTTAAGGTATTGATATGGATTTGCTGAGAAAATTGTTCTTTAATAAAAGCATTGGTGAATCGAACCGCTAGATAATTATTTTCTCGAATGATGCGGGCGCAATGTTCGTGGTTAGAAAATAAAATTATTTTTTCAGGGGGGATTTCTGGGAAGATATCTCTAATTTTGAAAGATTTATAAGGACCGTAATCTGCAATTAAAAATTTATCAATCTGATTTAAAATTCCATTTTCAGATAAGTAATCAAGACCGGTTAGCTCATTCCAAATATAGTGACCCAGGTTTGGAAAACAAATCCCTAAAGTTGCTACGACTTCTTTTTTATAGTTGTTAAAACTGCCTGTTTTTAGTTGTCGCCAATAACTAACCGTCTCGCTCTTTAAACCATTGATTAAATCTTGAATCATCAAGTGATGGCACTCATTTCTGAATTGTAAAATTATGTCTAATTTCGGGAAATATAGATAAGCTTTATCTCCCTGCCACCATAAACGAGTAATTAAATAAAAGACTTCTTCACCGACAAATCGGTAACAAATCCCTGAGTTTCCTCCTATACTATAGAGCTGGCAAGAATTAGACCTAAGTATCTTACCACTCACTGGGCACAAAGTATAAATATAGCCAGTTTCTACAATAGTTTGCTGAAAATTGATACTTAAGTCGAGACGATACCAACTATCACACTGAAGAGGGTCCCAAAGGTCAGGATTAGCACTTCTGGTTGTTTTTTGGGACAGCTTGATTGTTTTCTGTGGTTCATCCCCAAAGTTATTAATATAAAATTCTTCTGATTCTATTGTATCTCGCCCGATTGATTCCAAAAAATCTATTGATAAGCCAGCTTTTTCCAAAAACTCTCGATCTTCAGGAGTTAAGGCTCTCATGTGGATGAGTTTATATTGGCTGGTTTTACTGAAATAGTCACAGGCTACTTGCGGAGTAATTTCTACTTGGCAATAGGGACTTTCTTCATGAAAAGGACCGAGTTGATTCAATCCCTTCCAAATATATTCACAAGCATCTTCTGGTTGAATTTGAGCGGAATTACAATTAACTTCTGCTGCTAATTTTGATTCTAAGTTTCGTCCTTTTTCCCAGCATAAAGCTGCCTTTTTTCGTTGTCCTAGTTGCTGCCAAATTCTTGCTAAATTCCCATAAACTTCATTAAAACTGGGTTGCAAACTGATAGCTCTGGTGTAATAAGCAAGTGCTTCTGGCCATTGCTGTTGCTGAGCGTGAAGGGTCCCTAAATTTGCATAAATTTCCGCAGATTCAGGCTCGATTTTTATCACCTTGGTATAGCAGTTTCTGGCTGATTCAAAAACTCCTAGTGCTTGAAATTCTTTCCCTAATCTTTTATAGTCAGCTACCGATAAGTCTGGTGGGATTTCCTCGACTAAGCTGCCTTGCTCGGAGATTGCACTTGGTTGCTGAGAATCATGTATTTTGATCGGATTTAGCGCTGAAGAGTTGCTATTGTCGATCGCAGGGATGGGGGTTTCAGGATTCACAGTCGCTAACAGATACGGCACGGAGTTGCTTAATGCTGATGCAATATAGCACACTTTGGTAGAATTCAAAAAAAATAACCCTCACCTTCTGATTCACCCCAAGGCTCAGCAAGAGCCTGACTCAATGCCAGTATAATATTTTAGTAGCTCCTGAGCAGCGATTCACAAAAGTTAACACAATAGGCGAC
Organism: Actinomycetota bacterium; assembly: GCA_050262755.1. Classification (GTDB taxonomy): domain Bacteria; phylum Cyanobacteriota; class Cyanobacteriia; order Cyanobacteriales; family Microcoleaceae; genus JBLNEP01. Next base: position 51,177 of record JBLNEP010000195.1, read on the forward strand.
ACAAACCTATGGCACTGATCACAACTGGCTCCCAGATGATTCGGGATTTAGAAAAATCGGGGTCGCTGGCCCTCTATGTCCCCTTAGAAGGAGGATTTGAAGGACGCTACCAGCGACGACTGAGGGCAGCAGGCTATACTACCTACAATCTTTCAGCACGGGGGCTGGGTGACTTATCCGCTTATCTGACAGGCGTTCATGGCGTCCGTCCTCCTCACCTCGGTAAGAAAACCATTAGTAATGAAGCTGCCGTTGGCTACGTTTACTTCGTGCCACCACTGGTGAACTACCAATTAGAGCAACTCCCCCCCAACTCTAAAGGACTGGTACTGTGGATCATAGAAGGATTTATCCTCTCCAGCCAGGAAATTGAATACTTAACACTTTTGCCAACTTTAGATCCGCGAGTTAAAGTGGCAGTAGAAATGGGAGGCGATCGCACCTTCCGCTGGAGTCCTCTTAAACAAGCCTTAATCGCAGCTTAAACTCAAGCTTGGCGATCGCGCAACTAGAGATTTTAGATTTTAGATCCACAGAACTCAGTCATACTCATCAGGCTTTTGTTCTGACTAACCCCTGTCTAAAATCTAAAATCTAACCATAAATAAAGCGTTAACAAAAAAACCATGCTGAACGACCGCGACTATACTTTAATTATTGACAAAAGTGGTAGTATGGCCACCAAAGATCAAGCAGGTGGTAGAAGCCGCTGGACTGTTATGCAAGAATCAACTCTTGCCTTAGCAAACAAATGTGAAGAACTCGATCCGGATGGCATTACCGTTTACCTATTTTCTGGTCGTTTCAAACGGTACGATCAGGTTACCTCCAACAAAGTTGCTCAAATCTTTCTCGAAAACGAACCTTCAGGTACTACCGATTTAGCAGGCGTACTCCAAGACGCTCTCAATCACTACTTTCAGCGCAAAGCAGCTGGTCAAACCAAAATCAACGGCGAAACAATTTTAGTAGTAACCGACGGCGAACCAGATGACCGCAAAGCAGTAATGAAAGCAATTATTGAAGCATCACGGCGACTGGATCGAGACGAAGAATTAGCGATTTCCTTCATTCAAGTAGGGACGGCCCCAGAAGCAACCAAATTTCTAAAAGTATTAGACGACGAACTACAAGGAGCCGGCGCTAAATTTGACATTGTTGATACGGTGACAATGGAAGATATGGAAGGAATGACCCTGACGGAAGTGCTGCTCAATGCAATTACTGACTAAAAGCACCATTGGCAGGAAACAAATCTATGGAACCGATCGACCGTTTATTAGCTGAAGTCAAAGCTGAATATGAAGAGCGCGATCGAGCCGAAGCCCTAAAAATCGCCCAGCAGCAACAAGCAAAACAACTCCAACAACAACAACTAATCGCAAAACAAAGACAACAGCAGGAACAGCAAGCACTCCATTGGCTACATCAGTTAGATCCGCACTCGGATGAGGGGTTTTGGTTTGAAGAGTTTGCCGCTCACTATTCCTCAAAACTCGAAGCGGCAATTGATTATCTGCAAGCATTGCAGGCAAAGGCAGAGTCCCGGCAGCAATCCAGATGAGTTCAGGCGATCGAGCAACTAAATGATAACTGAAAGTGAAACTTTTTCCTCGCAATTTTTTACAGAACGGACTAGCATAGAAGGGTGAGAGATCGCTACCATCCCCTAAATTCATTGCGAGACGGTCACTGGTTCAAATTAATTTGTGGAGCCAGCTACCAACATCTGCCTGCTGTTCGCAATCTGACTTTGGCTTATACCCTAGCTGGTGCTGACTGCATTGATGTCGCAGCCGATCCAGCCACACTCGCAGCAGCTCAGGAAGCTTTAGAAGTTGCCAATTCCCTAGAAGCAGAAGCCCAGCACCGTGGGTGGGGCTATAAAGGGAAGCCGTTGCTGATGGCGAGCTTAAACGATGGGGAAGACCCCCACTTTCGCAAAGCCGAATTCAACTCCACAGCTTGTCCGCCGGACTGTTGGCGACCTTGCGAACAGATTTGCCCAGCAGCCGCAATTGTGTTTCAGGGTGTTGGTACCGGTTTCTCAGGGGTCATAGACCAGCGGTGTTACGGCTGCGGTCGTTGCCTGCCAGTCTGTCCTAGCCAGCTTATTTATGCTCGTTCTTACGTCTCCACTCCTGCAACCATCGTGCCGTTAGTGCTGCGAGCAGGCGTGGATGCCGTAGAAATTCACACGCAAGTGGGGAGAGAAGCTGACTTCCAGCGACTCTGGGAGGCGATCGCACCTTTTGCCTCGCAACTCCAGCTTGTTGCCATCAGTTGCCCCGATGGTGAAGGTTTGATTGACTACCTGTGGACGCTCTATGAAATCATTTCCCCCCTCAAAAGCTCCCTAATTTGGCAGACAGATGGTCGGCCAATGAGCGGAGACATTGGGGCTGGCGCCACTAGGGCCGCGATCAAACTCGGCGAGAAAGTGCTAGCAGCCGGATTGCCAGGATATGTGCAGCTTGCTGGTGGCACCAACGACCGCACCGTAGCCAAACTCAAAACCGCTGGACTCTTAAAAAAACAGGTGAAAACGGAAAATCAACCTCCCCCTGAGATTGCATTCACCCCTCACCCCACCATTGCAGGTGTAGCCTACGGCAGTTACGCCCGCGTGCTGCTATCGCCCATTTTGGAATCCTTAACAGCCATAGTCCCACCGAGAGCTCATGCCATTCCTGCGGCCTCAGGGTCGTCAGCAGCTCAGGCTCCCTACTTTTCTGGTACAGGTGCGAGCGATCGCGCCTCTAAACTCGAAGCAGCACCAGACCTTCTCTGGCAAGCGGTGAGTTTAGCCCATACCCTCGTCTCCCAACTTAAGGGTCATGGGTAATGGGTCGCGGTAATTGGTCATCGGTCATGGTCGAAAGCAATCAATCCTCTCAATTTTGACCCATCACCGAGCGCCAATCACCCATTCCTCCAAGGAGGTTGAAAACGTCACTGATCGAGGCGATGCAGATTACAGACGATCTCAACAAACTCTTAGAAATTGTGCCAGATCAAATTCGGCAGCCCTTAGAACAGCACCCACAACGCGACAGTCTCATAGAGATAGTCATGGATCTCGGTCGCTGCCCAGAGGCTCGCTTTCCGTCTGGTGCATCGTACCTTTCCCAAACGCCGGTTTCCAGGGAAGACCTCAACTATTGCATTCAGCGCGTGGGTCACTTTAGCGGGGATAACCGAGCTGGGATCGAGCAAACTCTCCATCGGATCAGTGCCATTCGGAACCGCACCGGTGAAATTATCGGCTTAACTTGTCGCGTCGGTCGAGCCGTATTCGGCACTATTGGCATGATCCGTGACTTGGTGGAAACCGGTCAGTCCATTCTGATGCTCGGTCGCCCAGGGGTTGGCAAAACCACAGCCCTGCGAGAGATTGCTCGCGTACTCGCCGATGAGTTACAAAAGCGGGTGGTGATTATCGATACCTCGAATGAAATTGCGGGTGATGGGGACATTCCTCATCCAGCGATCGGTCGCGCCCGTAGAATGCAAGTTGCCCGCCCCGAACTCCAGCATCAAGTCATGATCGAGGCAGTGGAAAACCACATGCCAGAAGTAATCGTGATTGATGAAATTGGCACAGAATTGGAAGCTCTGGCAGCTCGAACGATCGCAGAACGGGGTGTGCAGTTGGTCGGGACGGCTCACGGCAACCGCATTGAAAACTTAGTCAAAAACCCCACCCTGGCCGACTTAATCGGGGGCATTCAAGCCGTGACGCTGGGGGATGAAGAAGCACGGCGACGGGGTTCTCAAAAAACCGTTTTAGAGCGGAAAGCACCACCCACCTTTGAAATTGCGGTGGAGATGCTGGAGCGACAGCGTTGGGTTGTCCATGAGCGGGTGGCTGAAACCGTAGACACCCTCCTGCGGGGACGACAACCCAGTCTGCAAGTGAGAACAGTCGGCGAGACTGGAGAAGTGGCGATTACCCGCGAGTCACCGAAGCCACCTGCTAAGCTGGGAGGAGTGTCAACGAGCCAGACAACGGTTGTACCTTTAGGAAATCCAGGCTTGAAGGTGGAAGGGTGGCGGAGTTCTGGGAAGATGATGCCTTTGCCGTCAGAACGACCTCAGGGACGGGCAACGGGAAGTCCGACCTCTGCCCGAGAGGACTGGGAACTGGAAACAGAGGAAAGTTCTTTCTCGGTGGACCCAGTTTCTTCTCCCTCTTTGGCTTCCAAGCGTCAATCACGTGCCGAAACGTCTGCCTCCCGGTACTTTGAGCAATTGTTGGATGAATCTTTGCCAGTTGAGTTTGCGCGATCGCCGGATTACTTTGGCACAACTGCGGGACCTAACGGTGAAGATTTACCCCTGCACGTTTATCCTTACGGAATTCGCCGGGATCAACTCGAACAGGTGATCGCCACCCTGAACTTACCTGTGGCATTGACGAAGGACATTGATAGCGCTGATGTGGTGTTAGCACTGCGATCGAATGTCCGGAATCAATCGAAGCTACGGCACTTGGCTAAAACTCGTCAAGTCCCCCTGCATACGGTTAAGGCAAGTACGCTCCCGCAAATTGCGAGAGCCTTGCGACGGCTGTTGAATATGGAAGATCCCAGTACCCCCGAAGTTGCCGATCTCAGTTTCTTTACTCGCAGTGGCTCTTCTGATGAAATTGAAGCGTTAGAAGAAGCTCGTTTAGCAGTGGAGCAAATTGTGATTCCGAAGGGGCAACCGGTAGAACTTCTTCCCCGTTCTCCTCATGTCCGTAAAATGCAGCATGAACTGGTGGAACACTACCATCTGAAATCTCACAGTTTTGGTGAAGAACCAAACCGTCGTCTGCGGATTTATCCCGCTTAATCAGGGTTAAGTGCCAAGTAACCCCATCTGCTCCGGTGGGGTTTGCTCAGCTCAAGAACAGAGTGCAGGGTTTTGAGCTGAGTTTTCTGTAGCTAGCAGAGCGATCGCTCAATTCCGATCGTTCCTCTTAGGAACTGGACTCTTGTTAGATTTATCTGTTGGTGATGATTAATTGTAAGTGATTTGTCGGAAATTGATATCTTTTAGCAGAAAACATAAATCTTTGTTGACCCGATCCAGCGCTCTCCAAGCTGGCATAGTAATCTTAAGGGGGAAAGTCTTAGAAGCTAGGGCGAGTAAGCATGAACGAGTTACTATTGCAGCAATTTATTGAATTAATAGCGACCTACACCGGGTTGCAGATGCGACCGCAAGACCGGGAAGCCTTGTGTCAAAAAATTTGGGCAAGGGTGAGAACCCTGAAATTATCTAGTCCTGAGCGCTATTATCAACTCTTAGGAATGCCTAATCCAGAAAGCCAGACTGAATGGCGAGAGTTGATCTTGCACCTCACTACCACTGAAAGCTATTTTCTTCGGGACCGGGGGCAATTTTCCTTGCTAAAAAATTTAATTTTGCCCGAATTAATCAGCTTGAAAAACCACCTCCACAATAGCGTAGGTCTGCCACGAATGCTGCGTCTGTGGAGTGCTGGTTGCTCAACGGGTGAAGAACCTTATTCCTTAGCCATCCTCCTGCGAGAACTGCTCCCTGACTGGGAACAATGGAATCTTTTAATTTTAGGCACAGATATTAATGAAGAAGCGCTAGAAAAAGCGAAAGGTGGGATTTATAGCGATTGGTCATTCCGCTTAGTGGATGCCCAACTCCAAAACCAGTATTTTTACCAATCTAAAAACGGCTGGAAAATTGCAGAACATCTCCGTTCTTCTGTGACATTTCGTACTGGAAACTTAGTGAAGGATGAAATTCCCAACTTCTCTAATGACATTTATAACATGGATTTAATTATCTGTAGAAATGTCTTTGTTTATTTTCATTCTAAGTTTATTTCCCTGGTTCTTAAGAAATTTTATAACACCCTCCAACCTGGAGGATATCTGATTACAGGTCATGCAGAGCTTTATGGTCAAGACCTTGACCTGTTTCGAGCCAAAGTTTTTCCAGAATCAGTGATTTATCAACGCAGAAATCCAGAAGAAATTCAGCCAGACTTACCCCCAGTTAATAACAGAGAAGAAGCAAAACTCTTAAATAACAATGCTCCAGAAAGAAGCATCTCCTTTGTGAGTGCTGCACCCCCGGCATCACCAGTAACTGTAAAGCCAAAACCTGGAGCAGCAGCCCTTTCATCACCACTTATTGTCAAAAAATTTGAATCAGATAGTTCCCCCAATGCTCTTCTCAAAGAAGCAGAAACTTGCTTTCGAGATAAAGCCTATACTGAGGCAATTCAAAAAGCAGAACAAGCGATTCAGCTATCCCCTCACAATTTTGATGCTTATTATCTCCTGGCTCAAGTTCATGCCAATATCGGCAAGTACGATCAGGCAATTCGACATTGCAAGCTAGCTAGCGAAATTGATTCTCTATCTATATTTCCTTACTACTTATTAGCTCATATTTATGAAGAAAAAGGAGACTTAGAGCAAGCTAAAAACTGGCTTAAGAGAATTATTTATCTTTCTCCTTATTCTATTTCTGCTTATTTAAAGATGGGAGATGTCTATGAAGTAGAAGGAGATTTAATGAGAGCAAAAAAAATGTATAGAGCGGCCTGGGATCTCCTGAAAAAATTACCTCCGAATGCAACCTTAGAAAATCATCAGGGTAAAATCACTGCAATAGATTTGATGACCTACGTAGAAAGAGCGTTAAAGAAGTTATCAATTCACTCCAGTTAAGGTCAGACCCATGAAAAATAAATCTTATCTCATTTTTGAGCAGAATAATTCGCTGTATGGTGTAGAAGCGAGCATCGTCCAAGAAATTTTTTTCCTGCCAGAGTTGACACCGATCGCAGAATCTCCGCTGGATATTGTAGGGGTCATCAACCTAAGGGGCGAAATTTTACCAGTCATGGATCTGAATCTTCGCTTCGGATACCCACCCCAGGACTATTCTCTGACAGATAGCCTTATTGTCCTAGAGTGGCAAGAATTTCGAGTAGGGATCATTGTGAACCAAGTTCATGAAGTCCAGGCCGTTTCCACAGAGAGTATCAAATCTCAGCTATCTTATGGCAGAGAAGCTGAAACAAACACCCGCTATTTTATAGAAGGAATCACCCAAATTGAAAGCGGGATTATGATGTTAATTAATGCAGAAAGTTTAATTCAGTATTCACAAAAAAGGCAAGAGAGAGAGAGGACAGAATGGGAATCTCTGTATGACAAGGGAGAAAGGAACAATAAAATTTCTCTGCTTCCTCATTCTGCTGAAACTAACTTGCCTTCTTCAGAGGGGAAGAGATTTTTAGAGTTTCGCACCTTTTGCCCCAAGGCTAGCCCCCAAGAAAAAGCGATTTTCCGAGAACGAGCAGATAATTTAAAGCAGAAAAATGATAGCCAAGATTTTGTTACCAATAAACTACCTCTAGCAGTCATTGCTTTAAATGGTGAATACTTCGGATTAAACTTAGAAGTAGTACGGGAATTTACAGACATCCGTAGAGTAACTCCCATTCCCTGTACTCCCTCTCACCTGATCGGAAATATGAATTTACGAGGAGAAATTTTAACCTTAATTGACATCCGATCTGTCTTAAATATGCCACTCACAACTGTGAATTCCCTATCCAAGGCGATCGTCGTGCAAATTGCTGAGCTAGTAGCCGGCATTGTGGTAGATGAAGTCTTAGATGTCATGTACTTGAATCCCCTAGAGATGACACCTGTTCCTACTGCTGTTCATTCGGGGAATGATGAGTACCTGCGAGGAACAGTCCCCTATCGGGAAAAAATGATGGGAATTCTGGATATTTATAAAATGTTAACCAAGGGAGTCCTGACTGTGGATGAGGAAGTTTGAAAAAGGGAAAAGAGAAAGTTTTGGGATTTGCCCTTGGGTCTTAAAAGACCGATCTAGGCTTGGAATGAGGTTCCTCAAAGATTTGTCAATTCCAGCGTGCTCTTAGCCCTTACAATTAACAATTACCCAGTCATAACGGAGAAACACTATATGCTTGATAAATTAAAACTTAGAACCCGGATGTTATTAGGCTATGCAGCGCCTGCCTTTGTTTATTTGGGATTACCACTCTTAGCTCTCTCAACCAGCAATCAGGTATTTAGTACCTTTCAGGAGGTAGAAAGAGTACAAAACATTGTGCTCCAAACCAATAAAATCTCCCTGGGCTCTCAGCAGATGGTGAGGAGCGTCCGGGGCTATTTAGTTGATAAAGATAATGAGTTTATTAAGGAGTATCAAAGTGGTTTTGAGTTAGCTCGTAGTGGTGCCGATGTAATTTTTCCACTCATTAAGCTCCCTGAACAAAAAACTCGCCTCAATAGGATAGTCCAGCTAATTAATCAATATTATGAAAGTTCTAACGAATTAATTCGCTTAGCACAAGCTGGTAAAAATGCTGATGCAGTTGCTATCTTTAAGCAGGGAAAAGGGACTCAGTTTGTTAAAGAATTCGATCAAGTGAGCCAGGTATTTAGCCAAACAGAACAAAATCTACTTCAGCAAGAAATGAAGGATGCTAAGTTGGCTCTCACTAGCCTGATCTGGATACTATTAGTCGGATCGTTGTTACTGTTGTTATTTGCTGTAGGAATTGCTTGGTTGATATCCTCAGGAGTAGCTACCTCGATCAATCAAGCCATTAGTGCGATCGCGAGTTCTTCAACTCAGATTAGTGCCACAGTAGAGGAACAGGAACGCATGGCAACTCAGCAAGCAGCTTCTGTCAACGAAACAACAACCACAATGGATGAATTAGGCGCTTCCTCAAGGGCAACTGCCCAGCAAATAGAAAGTGCGGCTACTGAAGCTAAACAAGCGTTAACTCTTGCTGGGGGAGGTACTAAAGCAGTCGAGAGAACTTTAGACGCAATGGCGAACTTAAAATCAAAAGTAGAAGCTATGCAAGAACAAATTATGCACTTGAGTAGCCAAACTGGTCAGATCGGTAAAATATCCTCTTTGGTCAGTGATTTAGCCAATCAAACCAATATGCTGGCTTTAAATGCGGCTGTAGAAGCCGTGCGAGCAGGGGAACATGGCAAAGGATTTGCAGTAGTGGCGACAGAAATCCGTAAATTGGCCGATCAAAGTAAACAATCTGCTTCACAAATTAATTCCCTGGTTGTTGATATTCAAGCTGCAATTAACTCAACTGTTATGGTTACAGATGAAGGCAGTAAAACGGTGCAAGAGGGAGTAAAAATTACCCAAGGAACGGCTGAAGCTTTTTCAGGGGTGATGGATGCTATTAACAACATTGTTCTTAACTCTCAGCAAATTTCCTTGAATGCAAAACAACAAGCGATTGCGATCGATCAAGTGGTCGAAGCGATGAATGCTTTAAACCAAGCAGTTACCCAAACGGCTAACGGCATCAGCCAGACTAAAATAGGGATGAAAAAATTAAATGAAGCTGCTCTCGATCTCAAAGCAGTTGTGTAGTCAGTGACAAACTTTAAAACTGGGATTAACTCAACTGCAAGGGTAGCTAACCAAAGATTGCAAACTGTGGAGGAAAGAGCCAAAGCCACCGAAGAGATCGCAGCAGTATTTGCTGAGATTTGGACTATCGTTAACAAAGTGGTCACAAATTCTCGGCAAATCTCTCCCCACACTCAACATTAAGATTTTTTCCTGTGAAACAAAAGCTGAGATTTCTTCAGAAAAGAGTCGCTTAAACGGAGCTGCCGATCGTGATTTTAACATTGATAATTGGCGAACGAGACTTAGTCAAGTAAAACAGTTAGAAAATAACCTGTTTGAGGAAAGGTGAAGAATAGGATCAAGAGTTAAATCAACTAAAAATTTTATTTTTATTGGGTAACTTTTGCTGTGGTTTAATTTAGTTTACTTGGGGATTGATTACTTGTAAAAATTTACAGTCTGTTTATCAATTAGCTAGTGCCATCGCCTCAACAGCAAGCATCGCTATCCAACAGTCGTTGGAGCTAGGAATCAATAGAACAGTCCCAAAAACGACCGCTAGCCTCTCTCAAGTTAAACTGGAGACATCACTGCTCAACAAGCAACTTAAAATCAGAATTAGGGGTTTAAAATTTAAAAAAGTTGTTTATAATTTCTGATAAACCGATCGATGAGGAAATTGTATGTTTACCCGATTAAAACTGAGAAGCCGGATTTTGATTGGTTATCTAGTACCCATTCCTCTGTCTTGTTTAATTGCTGGGTTAGTCTACTCAAACAATAACCAAGTACAGAAAAGCATGACAACTGCCACTCTGGTCAGAGATTTATATGAAGTTACTGATGTGATGGAACTGCGAGCTAGTGCCATTGAACGAGCAACTCGTGGTTATCTTTTGATGCCAGACATAACCTATGTTGAAGTCTTCAATCAATCCGCCGAAAAATTAAATGAGGTGATAGAAGCAACGGAGAGTTTAGCTAAAAAACCCGAAGCTAGCTTTTTAACAACAGAAGAGAAAAAAAATATTGCTGATAACATAGCCTTAAGCCGGAAGTTGCTTGAACTCGATCGGAAAATGATTGCTCTAGCTACTACTAATAAAAAAGCTGAAGCACTGCAAATTTTCAGGTCTGATGAAACTAGTAAAATTATTAATAAAATTAATCAGCTTAATGACCGGCTCAATGTGACGCTCAAGCAGCACCTGCAAACTCAGGATAACTTCTTAAGTTCTTCAATTGCTTTGGTCAATAATGTTGCCTTAATCGGAACTTTAGTTTCGGCGTTAATTGCCCTATCTTTCGGTTTATTGATAGCAGGGCAAATTAGCAAAACCATCAAGGACTCTATCAGTATTATTGCTGCTTCTGCTACTGAAATTGCAACAACGATCGAGGAACAAGAACGAGTGGCTGTACAGCAAGCAGCCTCTGTCAATGAAACGACCACTAGCATGGATCAATTGGGTGCATCCTCCAGGCAATCCGCGGAACAAGCGGCGGCTGCTGCGGCTGGTTCTCGCCACGTTTTAGCATTAGCAATTGGCGAGCAGGAAGGTGACTTGCAGAGTCATCGCAATCGGGTGACTTTACAAGAAAAAATGGAACAAGTACAATCGCAGATTTTACGGCTAAGCGAACACCTCAGTCAAATTTACACCATTACTAACGCTGTTAGTGATTTAGCAAGCCAAACCAATATGTTAGCCCTCAATGCTTCCGTAGAAGCCGTGCGAGCTGGAGAACATGGCAAAGGGTTTGGTGTAGTTGCTATCGAAATTCGCAAACTAGCCGATCAAAGTCGGCGCTCGGCTGAAAAAATTAACTCCCTGATTGGTGATATTCAAAATGCTACGAACTCTACTGTAATTGTCACAGAAGAAGGGACAAAAGCAGTTGAAGAAATTGTTAGTGCTATTAACGAAGTAACAGTTAATATTCAACAAATCTCTCTGAATGCGAAACAGCAAGCTCTCGCCGTCCAGCAAGTTGTTGAAGCAATGAATGGATTGAACACAGCAGCTCAACAAACAGCGACTAGCATTAATCAAACGAAAGTGGGAACTCAACAGCTCAATCAAACTGCTCTTAACCTGCAATCCTTGATCTAGACGAGATACTAGAAAATGAGGGTGAAGCCTCGAAAAATTTGAGCTTGAGAGGAATTAAAACCTCATTTCTCAGTATAATTACTGCCTCTAGCAATCAAGGAGGCAGCAACGAAAAAATTATTTTTTGTTTCAAACTGAGAAAGCTAGGATTAAGCAGGGAGATAATAGCAATAAATAGTAGTGCTCTCAGGTGGCATCCTTAAGTACCAGTTAGCAACAAGACCCATGCTGATCGAAGACGAAGAACTCAGAAGTGTATTTAAAACAGCTAGTGAAGAACATTTACAGAAACTTGACGACGGCTTTCTGTATTTGGAGAAGCACCCCGACGACTCTGCCAAATTAGAAGAGTTGCTGCGAGAAGCTCATTCTCTCAAAGGGGATGCCGGAATGCTAGGCGTCAAAGATGTATCCACTTTAGCTCACCAGATCGAGCATATCCTAGGAGGAATCAAGCGAGGTGAAGCTACTCTGACACCGGAAGTCAGCGATCGCCTCTCCCAAGGATTAGACGCTATCCGTCAACTCGTCAACGAAGCCGTCACCGGCGAACCTTGTGGTGTCCAAGCTTTTTATGTGCTCGCCGTTATGATGGGTGCTAATGGTTCCTCCCAGACGGAAAAACCATCAGAAACACCTGCGATCGCTCCTCCCGAACCCGCGATCGCTGCTCCTGAGCCAGCTCACCCATCCGTAGAAATACCAGCAACCCCCCTCGTTCTGAATCAATCACTCGCAGAAATCAACAACCAAAAACCCAAAATCGAAGAGAACTCCTCGCCACAACTCTCCACAAACTCTCAACAACTACCTCCATTATCCACCACCAATTCCCAGTCCCTCACTCCCGCCTACCGCATTGAAAGTGTACGAGTTGCCACTCAAAATCTGGATGGCTTAATGACACAAGCCGGCGAACTCACCGTCACTAAAATTCGCCTAGCTCACCGACTCGCCGAAATTGAAGAAATTACCAGTTTATGGGAAGAATGGAGCCGCGATGCTTTTCTCAACCGCTTCCTGTTTCATGAGGTAGAAACCTACCAAAATGGCCTCGGTCATCATCATGCGATGGTGCAGTTACAAAAATACCACCAAAACGGTGAAGAGCGGTTAGAGAAACTAGGAAATTTGGTAAATCGCTTGCGGACAGGCATTTACGAAGATACGGCCAGACTTGATTTAATTTCTGATGAATTAGAAGAAGGTATTCGCACCCTGCGATTGCTGCCTTTATCTACTATTTTTAATTTATTCCCTCGCATGGTGAGAGACTTATCGAGGCAGGAAGGGAAAGAAGTTGAGTTAGTCATTGAAGGGGGAGAAACTAGAGCTGACAAGCGCATTCTCGAAGAAATGAAAGACCCTTTAATGCACATGATCCGGAATGCCATTGACCACGGTATTGAGACACCTGCTGAACGTGAAAGCATGGGGAAATCTCCCACTGCCACGATTCATTTAAAAGGCTATAATACTGCTACGAATATCATCATAGAAGTCTCTGATGATGGACGAGGGTTAGATATTGAGCGCATTAAACAAACAGCCCTAAAACGCAGCATCTGTTCGGAAGAAGAACTCGCTGCCATGACGCCTAACCAAATTCAATCTCTGATCTTTGCCTCTGGTTTTTCTACCCGAACGTTTGTCACAGAAGTTTCTGGGAGAGGAGTTGGTTTAGATGTTGTTCGTACTAATGTCGAAGCTTTAAAAGGAACAATACAGGTCGAATCAACACCGGGCCAAGGATGCACTCTTAGACTACAACTCAGCACCACCCTCGCTACAGCCCATGTTTTAATTGCGACAGTCGATGGCATTCCCTATGCTTTTCCTGTTGAATTTGTACAGACAACCCGGCTCATTACGAAATCTGATATTTTCCTGATAGAAGGTAGGAAAACAATTGCTTTAGATGGTTATCCTTTATCAATTGCTTCCCTCTCAGATTTGCTTGAAATTTCAGCAAGCAGTCATCACTGGTTAGCTAAGGAAAATCAACCAAAAACAGGACAAGTCAAGCCGACTTCTGACAATGAACAGATGCCTTGCATTATCCTGAAGATTGGTGAAGAAAAATTTGGATTATTAGTGGATGCGTTGATCGATGAACAAGATGTGGTACTGAAACCGCAGAGTCAATTGCTGAAGCGAGTTCGTAATGTTGCTGGCGCGACTATATTGGGTACAGGCGAAGTTTGTATGGTGTTAAATCCTCAAGACTTAATTAAGTCTCTCCGCAAGCAAAACGTTTTTAGAGTCTCCTCTATTTCTAATTTAGCAGTTAAAGGGGGAAGTGAAACAGCGAATAAAAAGCAATTGATTTTACTAGCTGAAGACTCGATCGCCACCCGTACCCAAGAAAAGCGAATTTTGGAAGCAGCGGGTTATGAAGTGGTGACAGCCGTGGATGGATTAGATGCTTTTAATAAGTTAAAAAGTCGTGCTTTTGATGGAGTGGTATCGGACGTACAGATGCCGAATTTAGATGGGTTAAGTTTGACAGAAAAGATTCGCCAAAATAAAGAATATAGCGAACTGCCAATTATTTTGGTTACGTCTTTAGCTTCGGAGGAAGATAAAAAACGAGGGGCAGAAGCAGGAGCCAATGCTTATATCACCAAAGGTTCGTTTAATCAAGAAATTTTGGTGGAAACATTAAAGAGGCTCGTTTAATTTGAGTTGAGAATTCACCCTAAAATTTGATTGTTAATAAGGGTTTATTGACCCTCTAATTATTTGAGGTTTTTGGCTATTCCTAGGGAGGAATAAATCGCGCTTCCATAAAGCTCAGAAAATCTGATTTTTAAGGTATCTTTTTCCATCTGTGGATAGCTTCCTAAAAAAAACTATCATTCTGCTTTACATAGGGTTTACTGAAGAAAGCTAAAACCTGAATTCATCAAGGGTCTATGAGGGATGAAAAGTCCTCTCAATCGCTCCCAAATCTGGTACTAGACCTCAAAACGTTTGCACTTTTTGTCCCGACTCTCCTTTCTCCCTTTTACCCCTTTCTCCCTTTTACCCCTTCTTCATCAAACCCTAGTTACATCCTAAACCTAAAAGCAGGGCAACCGACAAAGAAGCGCAGACCAGGGTTTCTTTCGCATCAGCAATCAAAGCTTTGCGATTCAGTTGCTTGCCAATTTTAATTTTTAGCCATGCTAACCCAGGGATGATAATTGTAGAGGCAGTGGCAATAAAAATACCAGGAACTGAAGGCTGGGGAATTTCTTGAGACCCTAGCTTTCTCACCGCTTCAAATAAAATATATCCTGCCAAGATCAAAA
>JBLNEP010000196.1:0-7342 GCA_050262755.1 Actinomycetota bacterium
CCATTGCCTTTGTTGACAGACTCCATGATCTTAGTACACTGAACCAGTTTGCTCTCGGTGCAACCAGCTAATGAGAGGGTCAGAGTTGCGACCGCGACTAGACGACCGATCGCCACTGCTAGAGATATCGGCTCTGTCCGTTTGCAAAAAAATTGCATCGAGGCTCTCCTAGGGGAATGTTAAATTGAGTGTTTGGGGATCGCGAGGAAGTCGTACCCGATCATACTCAATCCTGCAAGCATTTTCAGGGAACGGTTGGCTAGCGGTAAAATCACTGTTGCCAACTCCTATCCATACTCGCCTCGGGAATTAGTTACTATGATCTCAAACGGCAAAAAGACTGATACTACTATTTGGGGATATCTCACCCTCCTGCTCCCAATTTCCTTCGGTGTCGTTGCCGCTCTAGAATCTTGGCATTTATTCATAGCTGTAGGAGCAGTAGTGGGGATGGGATGGGGTTGGAGGTATTACCAACGGCACCAACAGAAACAACTAGCTCAGCTCAATGCTGTCTTCTATCGCTTAATTCAAGAAAATCAAGGGCGGATGACAACTCTTGATTTAGCAATGGCTGCTAAAATTTCTGGAAATGTTGTCCAGCAGTATCTAGAAGAACGAGCCAAGGAATTTGCTGCTCACTATGAAATTACTGAGCAGGGAGGAATTATCTATTACTTTGAGACAGCACTCCCTGGGAGTTCCCCGACTCAATCTTCCTCAACTCCAAAAAGTGTAGATTTATTCCCCCTAGGCACTGCCAAAAAAGTGCACAACTCACCGACTCCTCTAACCCAAGCGGAACTCGCTCGACGTTTTCAGGTGCATCCAACTACAGTCAGTAAGTGGAAACTCAAGGCGGAATTTGCCCAGTGGAGTTCGCAAAAAGACCCAGAGGCAGTCACTTGGAAATATTCAGAAGAAACGAAGCGATTTTATCCAGTGAATTAAAGCGGTGGGTGCAACCTTTGCTGGGCGATCCTTTGAGGAGAGCCATTTTAAGATTGAATGAACAGGGAACCGAGAAAACGATCGGTGAACGACAGGGAATTGATGAGGCTTTCTTCAAAATGGAACTCGATCAAAGGAAAATCTTGTACAATCAAAGCGGTCGCAATTACTTCACCGCTTTGGTTCGGGGGATAGTGGCTCACAGCGCTACGACCAACAACAAACCGTGAGGATGCAGTTGCGACCGCAGACTCTTTGACTCCAAAAACTGATGTCTCAACCAACCATTAGAGTGGTCGCTCGCCTAGAGGCGCTTCCAGATAAAGTAGAAGAACTTAAAGCTCTCCTGCTGAGTGTTATTGAACCCACTCGTCAGGAACCAGGCTGTATTCAATATAAACTCTTACAAAATCAAGCCGATCCGACGGATTTTACCTTTGTAGAAGAGTGGGAAAGCCATGATTTACTCGATGCCCATCTCGCCTCTCCCCACATTCAATCAGCCTTGCCAAAACTCAACGGCATTGCAGCTAAACCACCGGATATTCGTCGCTATCAATTATTAGCTTAATTAATTTTTTACTGATTTGACTGACTTAAGGCAGGAAGTATTTTACGATCGATCGGTCGTCAAATAATGGAGCAAGTAAAATTGCTTTGTCTCTGTTACCGTTCAGCGGAAAAGTTGATGTTAAAGCTTGGTATCAACCACTTTTTTCCCCAGAACATGGGGTGTATATCATGCTGCTCATTTCTTTTCTCACGGGAGCAGCGGCAGCAAAATCTTGGACTTTAGCAACAACACTGGCTTTAATTTGTGCTTTTTTTGGTTATGAAGCTCGATCAAGCTCTGGGCAGCACCTTAGAGACTTGGCAAGTTACAATAGAGGGGAAGTGAAAAAATGGGTAATTCCTAATCGGTAATTCCGGTCAATTTTCAAGAATGAAAGATGAAAAAATCATTGCTCTAGAAGTGGAGACTACTGACGAGTCTGGGAGTTTAAAGCATAGCCAGCGCCTCGATTTGTGGCTCGCGCATCAGATTCCAGAGTTCTCGCGATCGCGCATTCAAAATCTCATATCACAAGGCAATGTAAAAGTCAATCAGGACGTTTGCACATCTAAAAAAGTAACGGTGAAAGTAGGCGATCGCATTCAAGTGGTGATTCCGGAAAGCGAACCTCTCGACTTGCAACCAGAAGCCATTCCCCTCGATATCCTCTACGAAGACGACTCGCTGATTATTTTGAATAAACCGGCGGGTTTAGTCGTGCATCCCGCTGCCGGTCATCCCGACGGCACCTTAGTCAATGCACTGTTAGCTCACTGTCCCTTGGCAGAAATTGGGGGCGTACAGCGGCCGGGAATTGTACATCGCTTGGATAAAGATACCAGCGGAGCGATCGCCATTGCCAAGACAGATTTTGCCCACCAGCACTTACAAGCACAATTAAAAGCAAAAACCGCCCGCCGTGAATACCTCGGGATTGTCTATGGCAGTCCCAACACTGATAGGGGTACAGTGGATTTACCCATCGGCCGACATCCAGTAGACCGCAAAAGAATGGCGATCCTCCCCGTTGAAAAAGGGGGCCGCCTTGCCGTGACTCATTGGCGCATTCAAGAAAGACTAGGTAACTATACCTTAATGCACTTTCAGCTAGAAACCGGTCGTACTCACCAAATCCGGGTTCACAGTACCCAAATCGGTCATCCCATTGTCGGCGATCCAGTCTACAGTTCCGGTCATTCTGTGGGGGTCAATTTACCGGGACAAACCCTTCACGCTTGGCGGTTAAAGTTACAGCATCCTGTTTCGGGAGAGTGGATAGAAGCGGTCGCACCCCTACCTGAAACCTTTATCACCCTCTTAGACGTTTTACGAAGGCGAGCTGGTGTTGTCTCCAGTCCTGTTCTCTCTTCCTGAGAGTTAATTGCCACGCTTCTCCCTGGAAGCAACTCTCTTCAGCATCATGGATCGAGCTGACCCCATCCCCTCACCTCATTATGAGTTCTGAGTTTTGGATTCTGAGCTAACGCCAAACTCAAACCTCAAAACTCAAAACTCACAACGCAAAAGTTAACTCAAAAAATTAAGTCAACTTAACCGATACCTGAAACACCGATTACCGCTTGCGGTAAGGCACCATCGTATCGATATTGATATTCGCCAAAGGTACCCGTTGGGGTGGGTTCGAGCGAGGATTGATATCCCGTGCTAGACCCAAGAACTGCGACGGATCGCCAGCTTTGGCTTGTTTCTCTTGAGGAACGAAGCGGCGCACGCTCGTTTGCCAGATCATTTGTGGGAAGCCCAACTGCGAACGATGGTATTCGTTGTAGCGTGGAGTCTTCAGGTTAAAAGGTGTATCCCCTTGATTGCGCTGAGGCAAAACCCGACGGCGCTGATAAGGCACGGTGTCTTCGCCAAAGTTGCTGAGGTACTCCTCACTATTGATCAGGTCGTTGATAAAGCCTTGAGGCCCTTTGTTAACGACCACAATCGACCAAGCGATCTTTTCACGCTCGCTGTACACGTCCCGGCCAAGGATGCGTTGTACGCACATCTCGACAAAGCGGTAGTTGCTGTTCGTTTGGTAATTACGACGCAGGAACGGATCGGAAGTCGCTAGACCCCGAATGAAATCCCGCACTGTAATCTGACCACACTTAAGCTGCGATTCCAAGGAGCGTTGGCGGTTGCTCCGGAGCATTTGGTGTTCGCTATAAATCTGGCGATAGGCAGCCCAAATTAACTCTTCGATGTTCCCGCCAGAGAGCAGGTTTTCCGTCGTGTAGATTCTGGGTTGCTCGTCGCCCGGTTGTTCAAAACCAGCTACGCGCTGGTTTTGGCTATTTGGGGCGTAGCTTAATAAAGGAAGCGCCACTTTACAATCTCCGTAATCTCAAGTTCAGAAGTTGTTAACACTGTGCGCGGCTAATTGATAGTTACAACTCGCCATCATTCAGAGTAGGGGATTACAGGGATCTACGTCTTATTTTTCTGAAGAAGCGCAACAATCTGTAACATTTCTTGATAACAGGTAATGGTGCAGCAGCAGAAAGAGGAAACAGGGGAAAAGGGAAAAAGCCAGGTTCCCTAATGCCTCCTGCCTTCCGCCTGACAGCTTCTTCCTTACCAGCCTAGAGCTGAATAGAACAGGTTGGCGGCTGTTTGCTCCTGCGCTGGCTCAGCCTTTGTCTCAGCGTTAGGATTTACTCGAATTTCCGTACAGAAAGTTGAAGTGCTGAAACCCCCGAAGCGCTTCACTGAGCTTGTCCGCATCCGCACATTGGGACTGGCAAACCAGAAGCGCTCTACCGAACTCATCGTTTCATATTCAGTGACTAGCACTAACCCGTCCTCAGCGTCCATCTCATAGCGTCCAGCCACCGGGACTATTTCCGCATAGCCACGCTCTCGTAGCATCAGACCGCTACGGGGATTCTCCGCATCAGGGACAATCGCAAAGACCGTAGACCCCTTATGATTCTCATCATCCTTATCCCAGGCCATAGAGCCATGCCAGGTCACAAAAGCTCCACCGGCTGCTCGACTGGGGTCAATTTCATGGATCTTGCAGATGTCAACAACTCGCGGATCGTCTGCTTCTAGGCTTGTTACCTCAATATTTGAATCTCCCATTTCCGCCTGTCGGAAGGCAAGGTGATGGGTGCTGCGCTGCGATCGCCACTCACCAGCGCTTTGCTTGAAAAATTCCATTGCATCCATTGGACTAGCTCCTTTGGCTTAGCCTTCGCCGTTTTTACCCTTTTTTATGATAAAGCTCCCTCCGCCTAGATGTATTTTTGCAACTTAGATGAGTCAAAAAATGTTTACTTTGGACAGATTGTCAAGCATCCGTTACGATAATTTACAATTAAGGGGATACAACAAGTATTAAGCCAACATCCTGATGACTGTCCCCCTATTGCATTGGAGGAGTGAATTATGGATATGCCCACAGGTCTGAGCCTAGAGCAGCAGTTCAAGCTACAAATTTTGCGCGATGAAGTGAAGCGCTTAACCCTAGAGCAAGCACAGGATTATTTAATCGAAGTCCTCAGGCAAAGTATGGTGAAGGAGAACTTATACAAACAGTGGATGAAGAGTCTTTAACTCAATCGACCTCCGTCAATTAGCGGTCAGCGAATCGCTCTAGGCGATCGTTAGGAGCGCATCCATCGCCTCCCTTGGCGGGTCTTATCAACTGATGGGAGTGAGTCAACTTTCCAGTCCCAACAGTCAACCGCTGACCGCCACCACTAGCAGGGGACAATCTTAACCAAAACGGCCGCTGACATACTCCAGGGTTGCTTCTTCCTTGGGGCTTTGGAAAATCACTTCTGTGCGGTCGCACTCCACAAGATACCCAAAGCGTTTGCCTTCCTCCGAGAGTCTCGCATTAAAAAATGCAGTCATATCAGACACGCGAGAAGCTTGCTGCATATTGTGAGTCACAATCACAATGGTGTACTGCTCCTTGAGTTCCCGCATCAAGTCTTCAATCTTCAGCGTCGAGATTGGGTCAAGGGAAGCACAAGGTTCATCCATTAGCACCACATCTGGATTGATTGCGATCGCTCTGGCGATACACAAACGCTGCTGCTGACCCCCTGAGAGCGAAAACCCACTTTGCTTGAGCTTATCTTTGACCTCATCCCACAGGTAAGCTTGTTTAAGCGCTCTCTCGACTAATTCATCGAGATCGCCCTTATAGTTATTCACCCGCGCCCCATAAGCGATATTGTCATAAATCGATTTTGGGAATGGATTGGGTTTTTGGAAAACCATGCCAATTCGTCGCCGCACTTCCACCGGATCGACCTCAGGATGGTAGAGATTCTGATTGTAGTAATTAATGCGACCGCTCAGGTGAAACCCGTTTACTAAATCATTCAGGCGGTTAAAACAACGCAGAATTGTACTTTTACCACATCCCGATGGTCCGATAAAAGCAGTAATTTGGTTTTTAGGAATTGCTAGAGAAACATCTTTAACTGCTAAAAAATCACCGTAATAGATATTGATGTTTTCTGCTTGCAAAACAGTCTCAGTTTCTTTGCCATACTGCATACACTACTTTCTCCCATCAAAATTTACTTAATACACTTTCTGACGAGTCGCCCAGCGAGAGAAGATACTCGTCAGCAACACTAACAGCACCAAAATTAAAGAAGCAGCCCAAGCTAACTCTTGCTGTCCTTTAAACGGAACTGTTGCAAAGTTGTACACCAGCACCGCCAGTGAAGGCGTTGGTTCCCACAAACCTTTCGGCCAGAAAGGTGAATTCAGTGCCGTAAAAATTAAAGGAGCCGTTTCACCCGCAGCACGGGCCACAGCCAGTGTCACTCCTGTTAAAATCGCTGGCAAAGCAGCAGGTAATACCACCCTCAGCACTGTTTGATAATTAGACGCGCCTACTCCCACCGATGCCCAACGAATGTCCTGTGGCACGATTTGTAATGCTTCATCCGTCGTTCGTACAATGGTTGGTAACATCAAGACCGATAGAGCCACACCTCCAGCGACGGCCGAGAACCCTTTCATAGTAACGACGAGCAAACCGTAGGCAAAAACCCCAGCAATAATCGAAGGAACACCACTCAAGACGTTTGTTGCAAAGCGAATCCAGCGAGCTGTTGTTCCCTGACTAAATTCCGACAGATAAACCGCCGCTAAAACGCCGAACGGAACCGCGATCGCAGCCCCAATTCCCACCGTCATCAAAGTACCAAGAATGGCATTGGCAATACCGCCTGCCGATAACCCTGGCGGGGGTGGTAATTTCGTAAATAAATCTAAATTCAAGCGGTTAAACCCTTGGGCTGCTACATAGTATAACACTGCAAATAAAGGTAGCAGTGTGATAGCTAGACACCCTCCCGCTAATACAGTCATTCCCAGATTAAACAGCGATCGCGGACCGGTGTAAGACTTCCTTAAACTCGCGGTTTTAGAGTCAAAAGAAGAGTTGTTGTTGAGGTTTATCGACATAAAATCAAGCGGTAAAATCCCTGGCAAATTTCTAGTGGTATTTGGCTTTAACTTTGGAGACAATTAACTCAGCACAAATATTAACAATGAGCGTCAAAGCAAATAGAATTAAGCCAGCATACATCAGCGCTGCTACTTGCAAACCAGAAGCTTCTGCGAATTGATTCGCTAGCAGAGAGGCAATGGTATTGGCAGGAGCCAACAAGGAAAAGCTTAATTGGTTAGAATTACCAATTAACAAGGTGGTAGCCATTGTTTCTCCCATTGCGCGGCCTAATCCTAGCATAATGCCACCGACGATCCCAGAAAAGGCAGCGGGAACGAGGACTCTAAAAATTGTTGTCCAGCGAGTCGCACCCAAACCCAAAGATGCCTGCCGTAAATCAGGAGGGA
>JBLNEP010000197.1:0-12062 GCA_050262755.1 Actinomycetota bacterium
CTGGCTAACTATCGTTTGTTCTTAAATCAACCTTATGTACTTTGAACTCTGGCCTGGTAATGTTTATCCCTTAGGCTCCTATTGGGACGGTAAAGGGACAAATTTTGCTTTATTCAGTGAAAATGCTACGGGTGTAGAACTTTGTCTGTTTGATAAAGACGACAAAGAAACACGCATCACCCTAACAGAATATGACAATCATGTTTGGCATGGTTATATCCCCGGAATTGCGCCCGGACAGCGATATGGATTCCGTGTTCACGGTCCCTACGCCCCCCATGAAGGACATCGCTTTAACCCGAACAAACTCTTAATCGACCCCTACGGGAAAGCGATCGCAGGAGATATCATCGATGGGCCAGAAAACTTTGGCTACATTCTCAACCACGAAGACGCAGACCTCAGTTTCAGCGACACTGATAATGCCTCCAATATTCCCAAATCAGTGGTCATTGATGAATCCTTTGACTGGGAAGGCGACGAACTGTTGCGAATCCCCTTCCATGAATCCATTATCTATGAAACTCACGTCAAAGGATTTACCAAACAGCAACCAGATATTCAAGAAGAACTCCGGGGCACCTATGCCGGTCTTGCTCATCCCGCTAGCATCGCCTACCTCCAATCCCTCGGCGTTACTGCCGTGGAACTGATGCCAGTTCATCACTATTTAGCTTATCCCGGATACCTCCAGAGCAAAGGACTTAGGAACTACTGGGGTTACGATTCCATTAATTACTTTGCACCCTACAGTGGTTACGCTGCCGATCCCGTGCCAGGCGGCCAAGTCAAAGAATTCAAAGAAATGGTCAAAGCTCTACACAAGGCGGGAATTGAGGTGATTTTAGACGTGGTTTATAACCACACCGGCGAAGGCAACCACCTCGGCCCTACCTTATCACTACGCGGAGTCGATAATGCTTCTTACTACCGCCTGGTTGAAGGTGATTTGCGCTACTACATGGATTTCACCGGTTGCGGTAATTCCCTGAATGTGCGCCACCCCCAAATCCTCAAACTCATTATGGATAGTTTGCGCTATTGGGTGATTGAGATGCACGTCGATGGGTTCCGCTTTGACCTCGCCTCGGCCTTGGCGCGAGAACTCTATGATGTGAATAACCTCTCGGCTTTCTTCAACATCATCCACCAAGACCCGATCTTGGCAGATGTCAAGCTCATTGCTGAACCTTGGGACGTTGGCACTGGGGGTTATCAAGTGGGTAACTTCCCCCTGCTGTGGAGCGAGTGGAATGGTAAATATCGAGATACTGTGCGGGACTTTTGGCGCGGTGAAGACCAAACCCTGGGAGAATTTGCCTACCGCTTCACCGGTAGTTCTGACTTGTATCAAACCAATGGACGCAGTCCTTACGCCAGCATTAACTTTGTCACGGCCCATGATGGTTTTACGCTCAACGATCTCGTCAGCTATAACGAGAAGCACAATGAAGCGAACGGAGAAGGTAATGCCGATGGCGAAAGTCACAACCGTTCCTGGAATTGTGGGGTAGAAGGGGAAACCGATGACCCTCATGTACTGGCACTGCGGGAGCAACAACGGCGAAATTTGATCGTTACCCTGATGCTGTCCCAAGGCGTCCCGATGTTGGTGTATGGAGATGAACTGGGGCGGACTCAAAAAGGCAATAACAATGCCTACTGCCAGGATAATGAGATTTCCTGGGTGGACTGGGATTTAGTGGAGGGGAATACGGATCTGTTAAACTTCACTCGCCAGTTGGTCTACTTCCGCCGTAAACACCCAGTCTTTCACCGTCGCAAGTGGTTTCAGGGCCGAGCGATTTTTGGTCAGGGAGTGAGCGATTTGGGTTGGTTTAACCCGGATGGCACCGAAATGACTGATGAAGAGTGGCAGGTTGGCTATGCGAAGGCGATGGCTGTTTTCTTGAACGGCGAGGAAATTCCCAGAATTGGCCCGCAGGGTCAGCGGATTATTGATGAGAGCTTCTTGGTGATATTCAATGCACATTGGGAGTTGATTGAGTTTAATTTGCCAATTAACTTACAAGACCGGCAGTGGAGCGTGGTACTGGATACGAAGGAGCCTCATTTCCTGGATGATGGGAGTATTCTTTACACCCAGGATAAGGCTGTGCCGGTAACGGGGCGATCGGTGGTGGTGCTTCGTCGCCTGTGAGCGGAAGATAGAAGGCTCAACGACCAATTACTGGGTTCTGTTATTTTCTAGTCACAATCAATTGCATTTGAGTCCGGGGGTTGTCAGCATGGCGACCCTTCGTTTTCTGTGGGCAAGTCGGACTATCATTAAGAAAGGTAAAGATGTTGTTCGGAAATCAGAGTTAGGATTTATGGGGCTATTTGGATTGTTTGGTAAGAAAGTAACCCTGCCTACGAAAGAGGACGCATTGCCGGGACGGACTGAAGCAATGCCTGTCCCAGCTCGCCATTATGTCAATGGTAATCCGCTCACACCTCCCGATCCAGAGGGGCTAGAAATGGCTTTATTTGGGCTGGGTTGTTTCTGGGGAGCCGAGCGCAAATTTTGGCAGCAAAAGGGTGTTTTTAGTACGGCTGTGGGCTATGCGGCTGGAATAACGCCTAACCCTACTTATCAGGAGGTTTGTACGGGTTTAACGGGTCATAATGAAGTGGTGCGGGTGGTCTTTGATCCCAAGCTGATTAGTTACGAAGAGCTTTTAAAAGTCTTTTGGGAAAGCCACGATCCAACTCAAGGAATGCGTCAAGGAAATGATGTGGGGACTCAGTACCGTTCGGGTATTTATGTGTATTCCGATCGCCAAAAGCAACTGGCTGAAGCTTCACGCGATGTCTATCAACAAGCACTCAAGACAGCGGGTTATGGGGAGATCACAACTGAAATTTTAGACGCTCCTGAGTTTTATTACGCAGAAGGTTATCACCAGCAATACCTGGCGAAAAATCCGAATGGGTATTGTGGGTTAGGTGGCACAAAAGTTCAGTGTCCGGTTGGTTTCGCTGTCTCTTAATTGAAGTTGCGAGGGCTAGCTTGATTGCTTTGAGAATTCCCTGACTCCGTTCCTAATCACTCAAGTCGTCTGAAGACGGCTCAAGAGCGAATCAGAGTTTTCTAAGCGAGGAAAATTTCGTTGAGTATTTGAGTTAGTTAAAAGCAAATTTAACTATCAGCCAGGGAATTCAGTCCCTGGCTATTTTATTAGTAGAAAATCGTCGGATTTCAGTCATAAAAATGAATTTATGATGAATAATTCTCTCTCAAAAAAATCTGCATTCACCGTTTAAAATCACCTCAAACTTTACCACTTTAAAAACGCTGCATCCACTCCCTGCTCGCGCCGAATTTTGCCATCTTTCTCAAACCAAGCAACGACGGATTTAACATTCAGCTCTTCAATGGGGACACCGACTTCTAAGGAAATCTGTGTTAAGGGCTTTAACGCAGAAATGACTAAATTTGTAAAGAAATCCTCAAAACTTGCATCAAATTCTATTTGTTGCTTAATCCTTGCATCATTTTTAATCCAATCTCTCACCTGCTGATTCGTGACTGCTGCTACCGACAAATTGCTTTCCTGACCAATTTGCTTGAGGACCCTCAACCCATAAATTGCTAATCGAGCTGAGAACTTTTCCTTAGAGGATAGCAAGGCTCGATCGACTTCAAGGCACTCTTCTGGGGTTAGAAATTCTGCGAGCGGTTGCATATCAATTACAAATAACGACTGGGTGAATGAGAATTAAACCAGGCAATTTAGCGATCGCCTGCTGCTTGACTTGTAATCAAATAACCGCACCGATGTTCGCCATTAATTAACCAGTGAGTGCGTTCTACCAGACAGTCCGGTAACACAGCAGCAAACATTTCTAACTCGTGACCGCAAACACTCGGAAACGTCTCAGCCACATTAGAAATGGCACAGTTGTGCTCCATGAACATAAATCGGCGAGCTGTATCGTGATAATTGAGTTCGGTTGTTTCCACAGGATAACACTCGGCCATGTAGCCCTCAGCTCTGCGGAGTTCTACTAATTTCAAGACTCGCTCTTTGAGCGAACCAGTCCCCACCCGCCGCCGATACTCTAGGGCCTTGCGCTCCCACTGCTTTTGCAGAATTGTGCTAACTTGGTCGTGACCGACTGTTTCCGCCAAGGCGTCGAGTAGCGACACTGCAAACTCGCCGTAGCGGTTCGGGAAGCGATCGCGCCCTTGTAGAGTCAGTTCGTAAATATGTTGTGGTCGCCCCATCCCCGCTTGAACTGACTGATACTGAATGAGTCCCTCCGCCTCTAAATCTTTGAGGTGGCGACGGATTGCTTGAGGGCTAATTTCTAAAGATTCGGCTAACTCCTGGGCCGTCGCCTTACCCTCCCTCAGCAAATATTGTAGGATGTCTTGTTTGGTTGAAGGCTGTTGAATCGTCGTCATCGTCTTCACAAAAATATAATTTCTTGGACTTTGACAATATCACTGTTGCTAATGTAGCTTAAAATATACTTAAGCAACAAATCTGTTGTTTAACTGCCGACAGCAGCCTCACCCAGCGCTCCTTCTCGGGAGGCTGATTGCTACCCGCCTGCCATCCTTAGAGATTCATTTAGAACACAAGAGAACACAAGATAATGAGTGCTACAGTCAAAACTCTAGTCAATCAACCCTATAAATACGGCTTTGTCACCGAGATTGAGTCAGACACTCTCCCTCCTGGGCTGAGTGAAGAAGTCATCCGCTTGATCTCCGCCAAGAAAAATGAGCCGGAGTTCATGCTGCAATTCCGCCTCAAGGCCTATCGCCAATGGCTGAAAATGCAAGAGCCCACTTGGCCTCACGTCAGCTACCCTCCCATCAACTATCAAGACATCATCTACTATTCTGCGCCCAAGCAAAAGGCCAAAAAGAATAGCCTCGAAGAAGTTGATCCAGTGTTGCTGGAAACCTTCGAGAAACTCGGCATTCCCCTCTCCGAACAAAAGCGCCTCAGCAACGTCGCTGTGGACGCCGTGTTCGATAGTGTTTCCGTCGCCACCACCTTCCGGGAGAAGCTGGCCAAAGAAGGCGTGATCTTCTGTTCCATTTCCGAAGCAGTCAAAGACTACCCTGACTTAGTTGAGAAATATCTGGGTAGCGTTGTACCCGTTGGCGATAACTACTTTGCCGCCCTCAACTCCGCTGTTTTCAGCGATGGTTCCTTTGTCTATATCCCCAAAGGCGTCAAGTGCCCAATGGAACTGTCTACCTACTTCCGGATCAATAACGGTGACTCTGGGCAATTTGAGCGCACCTTAATTATTGCGGAAGCTGGTAGCTCTGTGAGCTATTTGGAGGGTTGTACCGCCCCCATGTTCGACACCAACCAATTGCACGCTGCTGTTGTCGAATTGGTTGCCTTGGATCGTGCCGAGATCAAATACTCCACCGTGCAAAACTGGTACGCCGGCGATGAAAACGGCAAAGGTGGTATTTATAACTTTGTCACCAAGCGCGGTTTATGCCAAGGCGTCAATTCCAAGATTTCTTGGACTCAGGTAGAAACTGGTTCGGCCATTACTTGGAAATATCCAAGCTGCGTCCTGGTGGGTGACAATTCCGTCGGTGAATTCTACTCGGTCGCCTTAACAAACCATAAGCAGCAAGCAGATACCGGCACGAAAATGGTGCATATCGGTAAAAATACCCGCAGCACCATCATTTCTAAAGGAATTTCGGCCGGGAATTCTAAGAATAGCTATCGGGGCTTGGTGAAAATGGGTCCAAAAGCCCAAGGTGCTCGCAATTATTCCCAGTGTGATTCTATGCTGATTGGGGACAATGCCCAAGCGAATACCTTCCCCTACATCCAAGTGCAAAATCACACGGCAAAGGTGGAGCATGAAGCCTCTACCTCTAAGATTGGAGAAGAGCAATTATTTTACTTCGCCCAGCGAGGCATTTCGGCTGAGGATGCAGTTTCCATGATGATCAGTGGTTTCTGTAAGGATGTTTTCAATCAGTTGCCGATGGAATTCGCCGTGGAAGCGGATCGGTTATTAAGCTTAAAGTTGGAAGGTTCTGTTGGATAATTGGAATCTGGCTAGTAGGGTGGGCAACGCCCACCTTACGGATGGCAGAGGTGCAGATGCCGATGCTGACAGAAGACTTAAACTAATAAAGGCGCTCTCAGCGCAGAGGAAGAGGAAAGCACAGAGATGATTATCGAAAATAGTCCAGTGATTTTGTCAGTTCGCAATTTAACAGCGGATGTTGATGGAACACAAATCCTCAAGGGTTTGAATTTAGAAATTAAGGCGGGAGAAATTCACGCCATTATGGGACCAAATGGTTCTGGAAAAAGTACCTTTTCTAAGATCCTAGCAGGTCATCCGGCTTACACAGTTACGGGTGGAGAAGTGCTTTTTCTAGGGCAGAATTTGCTGGAATTGTCTCCGGAGGAACGCTCGTTAGCAGGGGTGTTTTTAGCGTTTCAATATCCTTTAGAAATTCCGGGGGTGAGCAACCTTGACTTTTTGCGGGTGGCTTACAATTCTCATCGCAAACACCAGGAATTGGACGAGTTAGATGTCTTTGATTTTCAAGACTTGGTTGAGAAAAAGCTGGAAGTCGTGAAGATGAATCCAGCTTTTTTAGGCCGTAGTGTGAATGAAGGGTTTTCTGGTGGTGAGAAAAAGCGGAATGAAATTCTGCAAATGGCGTTGCTAGAACCAAAGTTAGCAATTTTAGATGAAACAGATTCGGGGTTGGATATTGATGCACTGAAGATTGTCGCGAATGGTGTTAATCAGTTGGCAACGGCTGAGAATGCAATGCTGGTGATTACTCACTATCAGCGACTATTAACTTATATCGTGCCGGATTATGTTCATGTCATGGAAGGGGGAAGAATCCTCACAACTGGCACGAAGGAATTAGCATTGGAATTAGAAGCACGGGGTTATGACTGGGTTGTGGAAGATCGAGCCTCGGAGGTGGGGACTCGATGACTTCACAAATTGCCAATCGAAACACATTTTTAGCTGAGTTAGTGAGTCAGTCTCGTCAACTCGGCAAGGCGAAGCGGGAAACCTGTGCGTATGGGTTAAAAGATTTGCGGGATGCCGCGGTAGACTATCTGCATTCTGCAACGTTTCCGACGACGCAAGATGAGGAATGGCGGTTTACCGATCTGTCGCCACTGCTAGAAATTCCTTTCCAAGTTGCTGATAGCAAAGCAACGTCTAATATTGGGCTGAAAGATATTACGCTGCCGATTAGTTCTAAGGATGATTTACCCTTAAGAGTGGTATTTGTTAATGGATTTTATGCCCCCCATTTATCAACGCTGGAAGCGTCATTGCTCCCAACGGTGGCTCTAGAATTCTATGCGGGTAATTTATCTCATGCGCCTGGACTTTATCATGAACGGATTCGGGAATATTTAAATAAAAACCTGCACCACCATGAGGTTTTTTCAGCTCTAAATATTACGGGGTTGGTGGATGCGTCGGTGATAGTTGCGCCGCGCAATCAGGCGATCGATCAGGTGATTCACCTGCTGTTTATCTCAACAGGAGAATCTCCGACTCTGGCGTTACCTCACTGTTTAGTAATTGCGGAACCGGGAAGCAGCTTAACGCTGGTTGAGGATTATGCTACCTTGGGTCATGCCTCGACGTTTACGAATGCGGTAACGGAAATTGTGGTTGGTGAGAATGCCTCGGTGAATCACATTCGCATTCAGCGGGAAGGTGGAAAGGCGTTTCACATTGGCAAGAGTGCGATCGCGCAATCTCGCAACAGTCGCTATACTTGCCATGCAGTTAACTTAGGCGCGCAAATTTCCCGGCACAATTTAGAGGTGTCTCAGTTAGGCGAAGGTACTGAAACTACACTTAATGGATTGACCGTGATTGGCGGGGAACAGTTAGCAGATACTCACAGTGTAATTGCTTTTAATCATCCCCACGGCACGAGTCGCCAACTACATAAGTGCATTGTCGGAGACAAAGCCCATGCGGTATTTAACGGGAAAGTTTTTGTTCCCAAACCCGCACAATTAACTGATGCGGGACAGTTAAGCCGGAATTTGTTGCTGTCGCCGAAAGCACGAGTTGATACCAAGCCCCAATTAGAAATTACGGCTGATAATGTCAAGTGTTCTCATGGTGCAACTGTCAGCCAATTAGAAGATGATGAAGTTTTCTATCTGCAAAGTCGCGGTTTAAATGAAGACATGAGTCGGCATTTGTTAATCGATGCTTTTGCAGCAGAAGTGCTTAATCAGTTGCCCATTAGTGGGGTCCGGCAAATGCTCTCTCGCGCTGTCGCCAGTCGCACCAACTAAGTCAACTCCCAATCTCTGCCAGGGAATCTATTCCCTGGCTCATCCCTAAAGTTCCTG
Source organism: Actinomycetota bacterium (assembly GCA_050262755.1). Classification (GTDB taxonomy): domain Bacteria; phylum Cyanobacteriota; class Cyanobacteriia; order Cyanobacteriales; family Microcoleaceae; genus JBLNEP01. Next base: position 8,358 of record JBLNEP010000197.1, read on the forward strand.
AGACAGCAAACCTACCCATTCCGTCAGATTGAGACTCCGATGTTAGCGATTAGCTCAGAAGCTTATTTCTGCACCCTGTGACAAAAGAAGTTTTAAGTCCTGATACCTAGTTCTAAAAATATGACTCTCACTCAAGAAAGAACACTCGCTGATAAAGTCCGGGCTGACTTTCCTATTTTACAGCAGAAAGTCAACGGCAAACCACTGGTTTATTTAGATAATGCGGCTACCTCTCAAAAGCCCCTCGCTGTTATTAATACCCTACGGGATTATTACGGAGAAATTAATTCTAATGTCCACCGAGGTGTTCACACCTTGAGTGCTAAAGCGACCACTGCTTACGAAGAAGCGAGAGAAAAGATTGCTAAGTTTGTCAATGCTGCTTCGCACCAAGAAATTGTCTATACCCGGAATGCGAGTGAAGCCATTAATTTAGTTGCTTATTCTTGGGGGATGAATCACCTAAAACCGGGTGATGAAATTATCCTGACGGTTATGGAACACCACAGCAATTTAGTGCCTTGGCAGTTGATTGCTCAAAGAACAGGGGCAGTGCTGAAGTTTGTGGAACTAACTGCCACCCAAGAGTTTGATTTAGAACAATTCAAATCGCTGGTTTCTGCCCAGACAAAATTAGTATCAGTGGTTCATGTTTCTAATACTTTAGGTTGCATTAATCCAGTTAAAGAAATTAGTGAAATCGCTCATAGTTACGGTGCAAAAGTTCTGATTGATGCCTGCCAAAGTATTCCCCATCAAGCAATCGATGTACAGGAAATTGATTGTGATTGGCTGGTTGCTTCGGGCCATAAAATGTGCGCTCCCACTGGCATTGGTTTTCTCTATGGAAAATTAGATTTATTGCGCTCAATGCCTCCCTTTTTGGGGGGTGGTGAAATGATTGCGGATGTGTTCCTAGAGTCTTCGACTTACGCAGATTTACCCCATAAATTTGAGGCGGGGACTCCAGCCATTGGAGAAGCGATCGCCCTCGGTGCAGCAGTAGATTATTTGACCCAGATCGGCATGGATAAAATCGCTGCCTATGAACATGAATTAACTGCTTATTTGTTTGAAAGGTTACGGGAAATTCCAGAGATTCAAGTATATGGACCACAACCTAATAGTAAAGGCGAGGGAAGGGCAGCACTAGCATCTTTTACAGCAGGTGACGTGCATCCTCACGACTTATCTACAATTTTAGATCAGGCGGGAGTTGCAATTCGAGCGGGTCATCATTGCACACAACCTTTACACCGTTATCTGAAAGCTCAATCAACAGCACGAGCAAGTTTGTATTTTTATAACACTCGTGAGGAGATTGATGTATTTATTGCAACCTTGAAGGAAGCGATCGAGTTTTTTGGGAGTATTTTTGGTTGAGGAATTGATGGTAGGGTGGGCAAATGCCCGCCCTCAAGATTTACTCACTAATGAGAGAGCTATTCAAACCCCTTAATCAGGTAATATATTAGCTTGATTCCAGTTATTTAAAATCCGCGTTTATCTACGGTCCTATCTCCTAAAATTCCCAAAAAAAATCGACAAAAAGTCAAAACTTCCTGCCGAAAACTTACAAACTTCATTCATGATTTACGTTTGAATTGGTTTTCCTTCCCGGTTCACAAAACGGCTATCACTATTCTTAGCCGTCACATCTTCATAAACGCCCTCATCACGCTTCACATACTTGCTGAAACCTGCATTCTTATAATCACTATCAGATGTGGGTATGGACAGCCTAGGTGCACTCACCAGACGGCGCACAGGGGCATCTTCGGGAGTATCCCCCAGCTTGCACTTTGCCAACTGGCACAGTTCCCCCCAAGTCTTCACTTCCTGGTTCATACTGTGCCAAACTTCAAGTTGCTGGTTATTGCTGGGACAGAAATAATCGTAAATTGGCATGGCGAGAATCTCTATCGCAACGATTCAGTTTGCTAATTATAGATCTATGGCTCCCATTCTAGCTCAACGATGCTATCATATCAAGCAAAAATCTCAAGGCACTACCTTTAACCGTTATTTAACTCCTCCATCAGCTATATAATTAATCTTGCTATACTCTTACCGTAAAACAATCGTAGCAGCACGGAAAATTCTATACTCTTGTATCCCTCTTGCTTTATATTAGGTATAGCTTAATCTAGAGTCAGCGAGTTCACGAATATTCTCTAAATCCAAACTGGATTGATCGTCGTTCTCTAGTGATCCTCAAACTACTCAGCAGGTCAGTGAAAATCAACACCCTTACAAAAGGACGAGTTTTATTTTTTGAGCAGTCAGAAGTGAGGTTCTCTACGGAACTCGACCTGATACAATTCGTTGACTTTATTGATGCTAGCCTGCTGTTCCAGACTAACTTGTTTAATTGATCTATTACCAATAAGGATGCAGCCATGAGTGATTTCAAAGTAACCCCTGAGGCAGAGCTAACTACCGCTCAACTTTTAGAGCGATACCAGTTAAGTGATGAAGCCAGCTTGAAGCGTTGGGCTAAGCTTCATGGGATTAATAGTAGCCGAGGTTTTTACTATCCCAGTGAAGTAGATTTATTAGATCATGCTCATCACCATATTGAAAATTTGGGAATGAGTTTAGCGGACTATCAAAACCTTTTAGACCGCCGTCGTAAGACTTCTCAGCAAGTCAGTGAACAAGCGAAAACGATTGATAGTCAAGTTGAAGATGAAGCTTACGACGCGATCGAAATGCTGACCGAACAATATTCGGAAGCGATTGATTTTATGGGAGAGCGAATTGCCGATCATTTCATTGATGAACTTGATTTATCGGTCATGCGACATCTCGCTAAAAAAGTACGCGATCGTCGTCAACTGAATGGTCAAGCTAAAAAGTCTAACCGCTTTTTCCAAATTATAAAAGCAGTTCTACAACCAAGTGGCGAAACCTTACTCGTCTCAAAAAAAGGTGATGATAATAGTCTAGAACTAGAACATAACCACCGTCTCGGTTAAGTTATTCATTTACTACCTAAAAGTGGTTTGTAAAGGTGTAAGGTCGTGCAGTGACTTTTGGGAGTGATTGAGAATAACTTGAGGTGAAAAGTTGGGAGATATAAAAACTGGAATCTCTCCCAACTAGCTTCTAATTCATCTCTCCTAATTCATTACTACCGGGAAGGGCTAACTCCAGGAGTAATGCTACCAGGTACAGTATTAATTCCATTGGGACTGTTTAAACCTGGTGTAGTATTCACACCATTGGGGGTATTTAAGCCTGGTGTAGTATTAATCCCATTAGGAGTATTTAAACCTGGGGTGACAGTTGTACCATTCTGAAGAGTAGAACCCGGTGTAGTATTAATCCCATTGGGGCTATTTAAACCTGGTAAAGTATTAACCCCATTAGGAGTATTTAAACCTGGGGTGACAGTTGTACCATTCTGAAGAGTGGAACCTGGTGTCGTATTAACCCCATTAGGACTATTTAAACCTGGCGTGCCAGTTGTACCATTCTGAAGAGTGGAACCTGGTGTCGTATTAATTCCAGGACTATTTAAACCTGGGGTGACAGTTGTACCATTCTGAAGAGTGGAACCTGGTGTCGTATTAATCCCAGGACTATTTAAACCTGGGGTGACAGTTGTACCATTCTGAAGAGTGGAACCTGGTGTCGTATTAATTCCAGGACTATTTAAACCAGGCGTGCCAGTTGTACCATTATGAAGAGTGGAACCTGGTA
>JBLNEP010000198.1:0-19730 GCA_050262755.1 Actinomycetota bacterium
ATGGTGGCGTTTCGGCGAGAGAAGTACGTACCAGCGGGAGGGCCTGCGGGTGGTAATGGTGGCAAGGGGGGGTCTGTGTTGTTGGTAGCCACGGAACGGCTACAAACGTTGCTGGATTTTCAATATAATCGTGCTTTTAAGGCGGAAGATGGGAAGCGGGGGGGCCCGAAGAATATGACGGGCGCTCAGGGGAGCGATCGCATGATTGAAGTTCCTGTGGGTACTGCTGTTTACGATGCAGAAACCGGGGAAATGTTGGGAGATTTAGTCGAAAAAGGGCAAATTCTTTGCGTTGCTCAAGGCGGGAAAGGGGGGTTGGGGAATAAATTTTTTCTGAGTAATTCTAACCGTGCTCCTGATTATGCTTTGCCTGGGTTAGAAGGTGAAAAACGGATGTTACGGTTAGAGTTAAAGTTATTAGCGGAAGTGGGAATTATTGGTTTACCCAATGCGGGCAAATCTACTTTAATTGCGGCTTTATCCGCAGCTAGACCGAAGATCGCTGATTATCCGTTTACAACTTTAGTCCCAAATTTAGGAGTGGTGAGAAAGCCTACGGGTGACGGTACGGTTTTTGCAGATATTCCGGGGTTAATTTCTGGTGCTTCTCTGGGAGCAGGTTTGGGTCACGATTTTTTAAGGCACATTGAAAGAACGCGGTTATTACTACATTTAATTGATATTACGGATGTTGACCCAGTTGCAAATTTTGTCACAATTCAGGAGGAGTTACAGGCTTACGGGCGGGGACTGGCAGATCGGCCTCAAATTTTAGCCTTGAATAAGGTAGATGCAGTCGATCTCGAAACTGAGGAAATTAAGCATCTGAGGCAGAAATTGAGTGAAGTGAGTGGGATGCCTGTCTCTTTGATTTCAGCAGTGAGCGGGGTGGGTTTAGAGAGTTTGACCCAAACAGTTTGGCAGAAACTTGATGAGATGGAGGCGACCCCTGCTGCTGAACAGACCGCGAGAACAATGGGTTGATGCAAACTAGATACTGGTTAATGAAGAGCTGGGTTTTTCTCAAATGAACAAGCGACCGCTCTTCCGATTGAGGTTAGCGATCGCTCTACACTCATGATTGACAACTGGCCTCCAGCAATTGCCTTAGTAAGCCAAAGTTTCTAATGTTTCCCTTAGATAACGGCGAACCCGCCAGTCCAGGCTCACATCTTCCCATTCACTGTCAACGTCTTGCTCTAATTGCCAGCGTTGAAAACCCGAGCTAGTTGAGATCGCTTCTTTGAGATGCTTCCAAATTTCGGAATCCTCCCGCAATTCCAGCGATGTACCTTCAGACTGCCAGAGAATAGATGCTGAATTAGCCATAGTTTCTGACCTCAGAGACAATAACAGACTATTGTGGTAGCGGATTTGAGCAAGAATATCATTAATCGCGATTGAATTTGCGAATCTTTTCTATCCCTGGGCAAGGGTAAAGAAGAGGACGCAATCTCTACCACCACTCGCTCCTTACTCTTCTCTATTAGGATAACTGACCTACCAGTTATTCAGGGGTTGAGGTCATCGGATCTGTGTCAAGGGATGCTGACACCGGGGGAACGGCTGGGGTTGCCGGCATCGTTGCATCCTCCACAGGCGGTAAAATTCGGCTGACTTGCCAACCCAAAATCGTAAAATCCTGCCGAATTTTGGCTAAATCATAAGGTTGTGCTGCGGTCAATTCCGCTTCACTGGTTAGCAGCACGCTCACGACACTGGTAGGAACTTGCAAAAACAAATTGCTGCCTAAAAATGCCACAGCCGCTAATAGTAATCCCGCAACTCGCCAGTGTGGCGGAAATGGGGCGACTTGAGCGGCTAGGGGGGCGATTCGGTAGAGTTGCCACAAAATCACTGCCAAGACAACTGGGACTACAAGCGTCAGTCCTTGATTCAGCGGTGTCTTAAACCGAGTCAGGAGGCGTTGCTGCAAAGCAGTCAACTTTTCAGGTCGGAGCGCTACCACTAAAAAGCTGAAGATATAAAAGGGGCGAACCCACTGCATCCATAGGACTGGGGCAATTCCTGCGACCGCCACCAAACCCAGCTCTAACCAAACTGGTAATACTGGAGAACCAACTGCCAAACCCAGCAGGCACCCTCCCAGCATCAGGGGAAGTGTTGCGACTCCAGCAAGATGAATCCATAAATAAGGGTCAGACCAGAAATAACGCACTTTTAATAATTAGGAGTAGTAAATGATGAGTTTTGCCTCAGAAATCACCAAGGGATGAGCCTTGAGTCATGAGTGCAGAGAATAGCGCTCGGCCACTGCTCTGAAGCTCACAACTCAAAACTCATCACCCCTTGCTATTGAGAAAGCGTCCGTCGCTTCGTCACCATGCGGTAGGCTTCGATGATGTCACCCACCACCCAGTCACTAAAGTTACTCAGCGCAATCCCGCACTCATAGCCAGCATTGACTTCTTTGATATCATCTTTCATCCGCTTGAGGGAGTCAAGAATCCCTTCGTGGACCACCTGGTTACCCCGGCGCACCCGCACCTTGCAGTTGCGGATGACCTTGCCAGAGAGTACGTAACAGCCTGCCACAGCTCCACGGCTGATGGGGAACACAGCCCGCACTTCTACTTGACCTAGGGCTTCTTCTACCAGTTCTGGCTCCAGCAAGCCTTCCATCGCACCTTGAACATCATCCAAGAGCTTGTAGATGATGTTATACTCCCGCACATCAACGCCGGCTTGATCCGCTGCTTGACGGGCTCCAGAGGCAAAGGTGGTATTAAACCCAAGAATCACAGCATTACTGGCCGCTGCCAGGTCGATATCCGTCTCTGTAATTTCGCCCGGAGCTGCTAGCAACAACCGCAGTTGCACTTCCTTCTGAGGAAGTTGTCGCAAGGCACCAACGATCGCTTCCAAAGAACCTTGGACATCTGCCTTCAAGATCAAGTTCAATTCCTTGAGTTCGCCTTCCTTCGCTTGTTGTGAGAAGGCACTGAGGCTGACCGAGCCTTGCATCAGGCGAGACTGTCGTGCTTGATCGGCTCTGGCTGTCGCAATGCTTGTGGCTTCTTTCTCATTCTGGAAGACATCAAACTCATCACCCGCGCGCGGCACTTCCCGGAGACCCAGGATTTCCACCGCAAAGGAGGGGGAGGCTGCATCTACGCGCTGACCCCTGTCGTCAATCATGGCTCGCACCTTACCCAAGGCTGAGCCTGCAACAATGATATCTCCGACTCGCAAGGTTCCATTTTGTACCAACAGAGTCGCCACTGGTCCCCGTGCCTTGTCGAGGTGAGCTTCGATCACGGTTCCCTTGGCCGCTCGGTTCGGGTTGGCAGAAAGGTCTTCCACTTCCGCCACTAACAGAATCATTTCCAGCAACGTGTCTAGGTTTTCCCCTTTAATGGCACTGACTGGCACCATGATCGTGTCGCCGCCCCATTCTTCTGCCACTAAGCCGTATTCCGTCAATTCTTGCTTGACGCGCTCTGGCTGAGCTTCCTCCTTATCAGTTTTATTGATAGCCACCACAATTGGCACTTGCGCGGCTTGGGCGTGGCTGATGGCTTCAATCGTTTGAGGTCTCACTCCATCGTCGGCTGCGACTACGAGTACAGCGATATCCGTTACCCTTGCACCCCGCGCCCGCATTGCTGTAAATGCTTCGTGACCTGGCGTATCCAAAAACACGACTTGCTGGGTCTGACCGCCATGTTCCACATCTACATGGTAAGCGCCAATGTGCTGAGTAATACCACCCGCTTCTCCTTGAGCCACCTTGGTTTTGCGAATCGAGTCGAGGAGAGTGGTTTTGCCATGATCGACGTGGCCCATAATGGTCACGACCGGCGGGCGACGCTGGAGGTTTTCCAGGTCGGTGGCATCCAGCATTTCGGTAACTTTCTTGGCTTCCGCTTCTTTTTCAGCGGTCTCTACCTCGACTCCTAACTCTTCAGCTACCTGATTGATCGTGGGAATATCTAGAGTTTGGGTAATGTTGACAGCGAGGCCTCTCGCAAAGAGTCGCCGGATAATATCAGTTTCTGGCACTGCCAACGCGGCTGCGAGTTCCTGAACCGTCATCGTACCAGTCAGCACTAACTTGTCTGGCCGTTCTACCTTGGCTTCTGCTGCTTGACGACGACTACCCCCTCTGTGACTCGTGGTTGTACTGGCTTGTCCGGGAGCCGGTTTTTTGGCTTTTCCAGGACTGATCGGCACTGCCACAGCCACTGGTTTTGCAGCACTCTTGGGCTTAGTCGGTCGAGCCAAAGAAAGGCTGACAATCACAGGTGTGGGGATGTCTAAGTCCTCATCGACCAAATCCTCTTCGTCATCGATCGTCGGCTTGACACGGGCGCGCTTGGTTTTCCCGGCCTTAGCCTTGCTGGGAAAATCACCACTTTCCTCGTCATCCTCCTCCCAAACCTGAGCCTTTTTGGCAGGACGCGGTAGGGTCGGACGCTGGAGCATGGCGATTTCAGTCGGAACAGGCGTTTCCAGCTCTAGTTCCTCCTCGTCTCCCTCTCGGTCAACCCCAACTTCATCATTTCGGCGTTTCGGTGCGCTAGCGACCGGAGCCAGTGATGGATTTTTACGAGCTGGTTGGGGTCGCTGGAGTTCAGGAACTGGCTTGGGCCTGCCGGGATTTTCCCGACGGGGCTGCCTACCTTCTTTTAGTTCGATTCCGGGTGCCGACTGTTCTTTACTCCGGATCGGCTTGGGAGGAGCTTCCGTTGTTGGCTCCTGTTCGGAAGCAGTTTGTTCTGTTTTTAGGCGTTTTAGGACGGGTCGGTTGGTCTGCGATGTATTCTGCTGAGGACGACTGGGTGGCTGGGCAACGGGTCTGGGTGGTGGAGAGGTGAGTTTAGGCGATCCTTGAGGAGAACCGTTCCCCCGTTGTACTGGAGCTACCACTTCTTCTTCTTGGGGCAGTTGAGTTTCAGCAACGGATTCGGTTGCTTTTGATTGGTCAGCAGGATCGACAGCTCCTACGGTTTCAGAAGAGTCCATAGGGTTCCCCTCACTCTGTTGCGGGAGTAGAGGTCGATTGAGCGTCGGCTTCGCAGGGGGCTGATTTTGCTGGCTGGTTAGGGGTTTGGGAGGAGTTGCCATTAAAGACGCTTGCGAGGTAGTTCTCTCCTCAGGGCCGGACTGCTTAGGATTAGCACCATTCCGCACCTTGGGTCTACGTATTTCTAAAATTTGCTGTTTTTTGGGGTCATTGGGTCGAGGGCCAGATTCTCTGGTCGGCACAGCAGCCCGGTCAGGTGGGGTTGGCTTGCCAGGAGAAGAGTGGCTGGCGACGTATTTTTCTGCTGTTTTGCGAATGCGTTCAGCGTCTGATTCTGAAATTGTGCTGCTATGGCTCTTGACTGAAATATTGAGCCGCTCGCAAACTGCCAAGATGTCTTTATTATCCAAATTTAGTTCCCGTGATAACTCGTAAATTCTGACTTTGCCGTTGTTCATCCACTCTGCCCTCACAGTGCCAACCAGTTTTCACATTGCGATTTGTTTTATTGACGACATCATTCAATCAGGAAATTGTGTGTCAGTGAGCGAGGCGTTTCTTGGCGGTAGCCTTGATTGGGGTTGACTTGATCGCGATCGCTCAGCGCGTGTCACCTGGGATGAGGTGTCAATGGCAGATGCCTGCCACTCAAGCAACTCCCAGCCCTTGTCGGAAGTGAGAACTCAGCAATTAGCCCGGAGGACTAAATCTGAGCGTCCTTAGCGCTTCCGAATTGACGATTTTCTGCTACTACCTTGCCCTTATCTAATCTGACACAAATCCTTCAAGACTGGTGGGTGGTCCCAGATGGGGTTGGGGTACTGACGCGACCGGATTTTCCGGTTCTCGCTCAGTTAGGGGTTCGGGAGAGTCCCTGGCGGGCGACCGATCCTTGGTTGAGGGAGATGTGGCTAAACGTTGCCAAAGTATTTGGTACAGTTCTTGAGGCACAGATGCTTTGAGCGATCGCCCAAGTCGATTTTTTTTCTGAGCTACTCTCAGGCAGTCTGCTTCAGGACAAAGGTAAGCAGAACGACCCATGCCCCGATCTAATTGTACCTGATTTGACGGATAGACCCTTACGAATCGCCAAAAAGCTTCTTTAAGAGCCAATTTCCGACAACTGATACAACGGCGATAGTTGGGTTTCATCGGTGCAGCCACCAGCACCATCCTAAAAGTTTTGGCGACTGGCTGCCGAGCGGGCGGTTTCACCCAACTCAGGAGCTTCCTCGAGTCCATCAAAATAGGATGACTCCTCTGTTTCATCCTCTCGGTTAGTTTCGTCTACTTCCTCCTCTAAAGCTTGGTGGCTAGCTTCGGCTGCCAACTTTCTGTCTTCAGCAGCGCGGTCGTACTTGGCAATGTCTTTAATATCTATTTTCCAACCTGTGAGACGAGCGGCTAAGCGGACGTTTTGACCTTCTTTACCAATCGCCAGACTGAGTTGATCCTCTGCGACCAGGACGTGAGCTCGTCGTCCTTCGGGAGCGACTAACCGCACTTCATCAACTCTAGCAGGACTAAGGGCATTGGCAATATAGGTGGCGGGGTCAGGCGACCATCGAATCACGTCAATTTTTTCGCCCCGCAATTCGTTGACCACAACTTGAATCCGCGAACCCCTTGCCCCGATGCAAGCGCCCACTGGGTCTACATCCCGATCGAGGGTGTCTACTGCGATTTTAGTGCGTGGACCTACATGGCGGGAAGGAGGATTAGCTTCTCGTGCAACGGCGACGATTCTCACCACTCCGTCCTCAATTTCTGGCACTTCGTTAGCAAACAAGTAAACCACTAAACCAGCATCCGCTCTGGAAACCAGCAGTTGAGGACCTCTGGTTGCTCCTTCGCCCACTTTTTTCAGGTAAACCTTAAACGTAGCATTGGCCCGATAGTTGTCATTCGGTAACTGTTCCCGTTTAGGAAGTTCCGCTTCTACCTCTGGCTGACCAAATCCACTGTTGACAGCGAGGATGACCGACTGTCTCTCAAACCGCAATACCCTGGCTTGAAGCACAGTTTCTTCTAGATCCTTAAACTCCTCTTGGATCATTTTGCGCTGCTGGTCCCGCAATTTTTGAGCGAGAACTTGTTTCGTTTGAATGGCAGCCATACGCCCAAACTCCCCTGCTTCTGGGGTGACATCTTCGAGCACTTCGCCACCCAACTGCGCCTCGTCCGCTATTTCCTGAACCTTTTCCAAGGCAATCTCATGGTCTGGGTTGACCACTTGTTCGACGATCGTCTTTGTTGCCAAGACGCGAAAGCCTTCTTCTTCCACATCCAGTTCAACTTCAAAGTTATCAAAGTAATCTTCACTGAAGTGGTCCAGGTGCTGAGCGCGGCGGTAACGTTCGTATCCTTTCAGTAACGCTTCTCGCAACGCAGCTTGGACGGCTTGCTTGGGTAAGTTGCGCTCTTTACTAATACTGTCAATCATTTCTTTGAGGCCAGGTAGAGGCAGCATAGACATATTTCTCTCCTTTTTTATTGATTGATGGGAAACAGGTGATGGGGAATGGTTAGCGGTTAGCGGTTCGGGATTTTTTATGCCCCTGACCACTCACGGCTAACAACTCGGCGAGCCCTCGGTCGAGACCCCCTACTTCAGTGCTCATAAGCCTTGACCCCTTCCCCCTACCGTTGTTCGTCAAGTAAGACTTTGGTAATCAGGTCGCGGGGGATAGTAACCTGCCGTCCTTTGCGATTGAGGTAAACTGCTGTCTCGTCGCGGCGAATCAGTTGTCCAGTCCACTCTTTCACTCCGTCGTAAGGCTCAGAGGTTTGGACGACCACAGGAAACCCTTTAAAAGAAATGAATTCGCGATCGCTACAGAGCAATCGGGAAAGGCCTGGGCTGGAAATCTCCAGCACATAAGCTTCGGGAATAATGTCCGCCGCATCTAACTGTTCTTCCAAAGCTCGGCTCATCCGCTCGCAGTCCTCTAAACCCGTGTCTTGTTGCAAGTTGCGGATGTCCACTCGCAGGACAGGTGGATGTTGGTTTGTATGAAAAATCGCCCCCACTACTTCCAATCCCAAAGTTTGGGCAATGGGGGTAGCTAAGTCAATGATTTGGGGGATGAGAGGATGAGTCATCTTTCTTCCCGCTGGAAACCCCACCACTGAAGAGTCAAGAGTCAAAGTCAAAAGTCAAAGAGAAAGCCATTTCTTTTGCTTTTTACTTCTTCCCGATGGACTTCCAGCGTCTTGGGGAGGAAAGCGGGGCGGGGCATACCGCTTCCTAAGGTTCAGAAGGCTCTTGCGCCCCAAGGTGAGCGTTCCTTTCGCACAACTTGGTCGGACTCCAAGTGAGGGGCTACCGATCTTGACAACTCGCCTCAGCAGGACGATGCAGTCGAGGTGATTGTTGTCTCCACAGATGCGAGTTTTGTGCGCCGAGGGTTGGCAGTCGCAAACTCGCGTTGGATAATACCTTTTGGGGCGACTTCTTTGAAAAGCACAGGGTCAACTTTCTCAACCTGTTTAAGCTGTGAGTTCTAGAGCCAGAAACTGGTATTCTGGGACCCTCACAGGAACTGCTTCCATTTTCGTAGCGCTACAACCAACAGGGGGCGGGTCTGAAGATACCCCTCCTACCTATGTGAGGTGTTGTACAAGTAAGGGCAACAGGAATTCAACGCTTGTCGTTAACCTCCACCGATCGCCTGCACAAGTCAGGTTCAGTTGGGCTGATCTGGGCGCTTTCCCCTTCTCAGGAAAGGAGAATTAAAGTCCCTGCTACCCTGTGAAGCAGTGGGTATTGGGCTGTTGGCGGGAGAACACCAACAAAAAAAGTGGGCTTGACCCACTCCCAGGTGAAACCATGTCTTCCAAGAAGTCTGAAGGCGAACTGAACTCAGACCGCCTCTGCTTTCAGTTTAGCTTAACGAATTGCTGATTGGCGAGGGGCGAGGGAAGTGACTCTGTGACTCGTTAGCTGTTCTTAGGCTGAGTGCGGTGGTGCGAGGGACTGGGCTTGCTGAGAGCCTGCTAGGATGGCAGCGAAATCTTCCTCACTTAAGCGTTTAACATAATTGATTTTGACTTCCTCGACCAAGTCTGAGAGTAATAATTGGATTTCCTGTAAAGTTTGCTGCTGTTGCAGTTCTGCTCCCAGGACTTGACCGAAATGTTGTACAAGTTGGTTGGATAATTGAGTGCCGACTGGGTCTTCCATGACAGTTTTAATCGTTTCGTAAGCAGTCTGTGGCCCAGAGGAGGCTAATTTAGAAAACTCAACTACAAGCTGTTCGGCTAGTCGCGTTGATAAGTCTCCCAAACCAGGGATCTGCTGGAATCCTTGATAGGCGGGAGATTGTTTCAGGATCGTCTCCAGGCTATGCCGTACTAAAGCTTCGATATCTGGTTGGAGTTGGGGGAGGACTTTATAGACGGTTACTTGTACTAAGCGACTCGCGATCGCTTCTAATTCATTCACATTATTAATATCTAGGTAACGCTGTTTCTGGGAGGGGAACAGTCGCTTTGCTAACTCGCCACTGTTGATTGCGTCCTGGATTTGGCTGAGAATCTGAACGACAACGGCTTCTGTCATCTCTTGGGCGATCCCAACCACCAATCCTCTGCTAATTTGAGTGCGGATGGATGCGAGACTCAGCAACTGTACTTGGTCAAGGCGAATCAAGACGGGGATCGCTCGTAACCACCGCCAGCCTGGCAATAGCAGGAACAAATCATACCATCGCCAGAGCATAGCATCTCGCCAAGGGAGGTTTTTGTAGCGACGACTGATGAACAAGGTCCGGGTCAGAAATTCTACGCCAAAAATAGCAATAAATGGCAGGTCAACGATCCAAAAATGATTTGTAAATTCGCCATTTTCACCCAGGCTGCGGTAATAATTAGTTGCGATTAAGGGGGTAATGTTTCGATCGAACCAATTGATTTCTGATGTCCAGCCTTTTTGGGTCAAGTATTCTTGACTCCAGAAGGTACTGAATGCTTTTTTGGCCGAGTCTTCGGGATTGGGAATTCGCCGCCGCATCCGGTCTTTAATTTTTTCTAAAGTGCCACTTTTGTTGGCGACTGCAAAAGGGTTGAGATTTACCATCTCCACGCTTTCCTGCTGCATGGTTTTTAGCAATTGACTTGCTTCGGGAGAATCAAGGCCGGTCTGCACTACTTGATTTTCCAGTTGTTTGAGGGTGTTTAGATATTTCTGCGTCTCTCGGTGGGGTTCAATTCCTTTGATGGGATCGTAGACTTGAGTCAAAGTGGGGAAATTCCGAAAGTAGAAATCACGCCAAGGCACGTAGCTGAGATCGAACAAGACCAATATTAAATCGATTAAGGCGAGAACGGCCATCAAGCGCTCAAACCAAGACACTTTAGGAGATGCCTTGCTGGGTGTAGAGTTTTGAGATGGCATGAGTGCGTGGGTCACGGGAAAATTCCTATGAATTAATGCCTAAGAACTGTCTTCAGCTTAAACTGAAGTAGTTCCAGAAACAATCCGATCTGAGTGAACCCGGGGATCGACTCGAGCGCCATCGGTCTCTGACTGAGGCTCAAATTTGTAATTTCCACCTTGCGGAAGTAGGGTTGTGGCAGTTTCTCCGATCCCCCCTTCTGGCATCAGGATGAATTAACGAGACTTGAGCCAATTTTTCCTACTTATTCCTTTTCATTCAGTTGTTGAATCGGAATTTCAATGATGAATTCTGCTCCCTGACCGGGCGCTGAAATACATCTCAATTGACCCCCATGTTCTTCAACAATCACTCGGTGTGAAATCGACAAGCCTAAACCAGTTCCTTTGCCAACTGGTTTCGTTGTAAAGAATGGGTGAAATAGTTGTTCGCTAATCTCTGCATTCATACCAGGACCATTATCTGAAATCCGAATCACCACCTGCGAAGAATTCGCTTCAGTTTTAATTTTAATGGTACTTGGATTGGTTTTTATTTCAGCCGGCGATCGCTGTTGGTTATACTCATCAAGAGCATCAATGGCATTCCCAATTATATTCATAAATACCTGATTAATTTTACCGGCATAGCACTCGACTAGGGGTAGATTTCCATACTCCTTAACCAGTAAAATCTCTGGGTGTCCGGCTCGCGCTCGCAGTCGGCTCTGTAAAATGAGTAGCGTTCCCTCAATCCCTTCATGTAGGTTAACTGGACTCATTTTTTGATCGTCTTTTCGGGAAAAATTCCGCAGCGATCGCACAATTTCTCGAATCCGATCCGCCCCAATCCGCATCGAAGAGATGGCCTTCGGGAGGTCTTCTACCAAAAATTCTAAATCTATTTGTTCAATTGCTTCTTGAATTTCCTCATTGGGCCTTGGGTAGTGATCCTGATATAAATTAATCAAATTCAGCAAGTCGCGAGTATAATGGCCGACATGGATGAGGTTGCCACAGACGCAGTTAACTGGGTTGTTAATTTCGTGGGCCACTCCTGCCACCATTTGACCCAAAGTAGACATCTTCTCAGTGTGAAGCAGTTGAGCTTGAGTTTGTTGCAACTCTTGCAAGGCTTCTTCGAGCTGAG
This sequence comes from Actinomycetota bacterium, assembly GCA_050262755.1. Classification (GTDB taxonomy): domain Bacteria; phylum Cyanobacteriota; class Cyanobacteriia; order Cyanobacteriales; family Microcoleaceae; genus JBLNEP01. The sequence goes on from JBLNEP010000198.1 coordinate 11,512, forward strand.
CCTTTTGTTCCCTTAACTCGCTCTGCGATCGCCGCAAAGCATCCTCTGCCCGCTTCTGTTCGGTAATATCCGTAATCAACCCCTCTAACGCCACCAATTCTCCAGAGTCAGAAAAGATGCCAATTCCCTGTTCCCAAACCCACTTCCATTCCCCTGTCTTAGACGTAATGCGGTAAGTAAGCTGGTAGGGTCGATTTTCTTGCAAAGCCACTTGCACAGCGTTCCACAAGCGTTCCAAGTCTTCTGGGTGAGTTAACTCTGAAAGCGTTATTTTCCCCTCCCCCAGAAATTCCTGGGGATAGTAACCTGTCAGTTGATAGCAGCCTTGGCTAACAAACTCTAAACTCCGATCGAGCGCGTTACGGAAGCGGTAAGCCATCCCAGGCAAATTGCTCATCAGTGTTGCTAAAGTCCGCTGGCTCTCCCGCAGTGCTTCCTCGGCTCGTTTTCGCTCTGTAATATCGGCCATGACTGATAGCAGGCAAAGTTCGCCACCCAAATCAATAATTTCTGCCGATAGCAAAACAACCACAACCTGACCCGACTTCACCCGAAATTCACATTCCTGGTTACGGACAATGCTTTGCTCCTGCAAGGTTTGTTGGAATTTGATGCGCTCTTCTGCTTTTACCCAAATATTTAAATCGTTGACGCTATAGCCGATAACCTCTTCCAGAGTGTAGCCTCCCATGCTGAGGAAACTATCATTCACCTCTAGATATCGCCCCTCTGCTAGAGTTGTGATCGTCATAGGATCGGGACTGGAGCGAAACGCCTTAGAAAATTTTGCTTCCGATAGGCGCAATTGTGCTTCCGCTCGCTGGCGTTCGGCAATTTCGTTTTGCAAGAGTTTAACAGCAGCTTCTAGCTGGCTTGTGCGCTCCTGCACTCGGCGTTCCAATTCCTCATTCGCTTGTTTGAGAGCTTCCTGAGCTTGGATGCGATCGGTAATATCTCGCACTACTGCTTGCAACCCTAATTTGCCACCGAGATCCATGGAAGTGAGCAGTACCTCGGCGGGGAACTCCGAACCATCTAAGCGACGATGCCTCCAGTCAAACCGGCAGCTTCCTGTTGACAACGCTGTTTGAATCCACTGCTGAGCAAGAGCCATTGAGTTTTCACCCCCTGGTTGCTGGGGGGGGCTAAATTCTGATGGGTGTTTGCCACAAAACTCAGCTTTATGCTGACAGCAAAATAATGTTAAGGTTGCCCGATTACAATCCACAAAACTGTTTTCATCGAGCAGCATAACTGCATCAGTTGTTGATTCATATAAGCTGCGATATTTCCGTTCTGATACCTGTAAAGATGCAATTAATTGCGTTTTTTCCTCAGCAGCTCGTTTTTGCTCGGTGATGTCGCGGGTAACTTGGGAAAAGCCATGTAAAACTCCATTTTCATCCCGCACGGCTGTCACAATAATATTAGCCAAAAACTGCGAGCCGTCCTTGCGAACGCGCCAGCTTTCTTCTTCAAACCGACCCTCTGCGCTCGCAATTTCTAGTTTGAGTTGTGGTTTGTTGTTTTCTATATCAGTCTTTGTATAAAAGCATTGAAAATGTTGACCAGTAATTTCCTCAGAACGGTAGCCAAGAATCCGTTCTGCTCCTGCATTCCAACTTGCTACATACCCGTTAGTATCTAACATGAAGATGGCATAGTCTTTAACACCTTCAATGACGAGGCGGAGGCGCTCTCTTTCTTCACTGAGGGCAGCTTCCGCCTGTTTGCGCTGGGTGATGTCTTCAACAAAACCTTCGTAGTAGAGTAACTTGCCATTAGCATCGCGGACTGCCCGCGCGTGTTCGGAAATCCAAATGATCGTCCTGTCTCTGCGATAAATCTGGGATTCAAAATCTGATACAGCATCGTGTTCTTGCAAAGCGGCAATGAATTGATCGCGCCGTTTGGGATCGACATAAAGCTGATGCTCAATATCGGTGAGTTTCCCGATCATTTCCTCCGTTGAGACATAGCCATAGAGGCGAGCAAGGGCAGGGTTGGCACTAATATAACGCCCGTCAGGTGTCGTCTGAAAAATACCAGAAACAGCGTTCTCAAACATACTGCGGTATTTTGCTTCCATCTGGTGCAGTGCCTCTTCTACGTCCAGGATTTCTTCAACAACTTGGTTATCCAATGTTTGGTTGCCCACTTCTCAATACCTATTCCCTTAAATAAAGAGTTGATTGTTGTTTGTCAGTTTCTAGGCTATAGTTGGTTATTTGGTGTTTTTAGGAGATGAAGCCCCCTCAATGATTAAGCTCGATCATGACAGCTACAGGTAGTTGACCGTTGCCTGGTTCATGAGATTTAATCATTAATCATGGCTAATCTCTCTGTAAGATTCCTCGAATCCTATGGTGTTTTGTAGATGTTTGGCCTGGTGGCGTTGACAGCGAGTTGAGCCCAAAAAATTTGTTTTCGCAAGGGAGGGAAATAGGCTTTTCCGAAGCTAGCGACTCTGACCCAAAGTGTGACTCGCTATTGTTACGACTTTTTGCTCGCAGCCTGCCAAAAGCTGAGAGCTAACCGCTGACCATTGAGACCCTTACCAATAAGTGCGGGCAATCTGTATATATGGCACAGCGGTCGCGGACTTTGTTGTAGCGAAAACTTCATATTGACCCAAAATAGGCTCCTGAGATTGGGATTTTATCATTAGTCCTCGGTCAGTAGCGCGGTAGACTAGGGACTAACAATGTACAAGCTTCAGCCAATCTTCCCTTTTCAATTCCCAATTCTCCCTCTAACAGCGATCCATGACTGATTCCCCTTTACTGACAAGTCAAGAAACCTCAGGCACGGCGGGCATTGCCTCGATCGCGGCGGTGTCAGAGGTTAGGTTGTCTCCGACCCCAGACGCTTCTGTTTGGCCTTCCTTACTGCAACAACTGCTCGATCGCCAGTCTCTCACCCGCGCTCAGGCAGTTGACTTGATGCAGGGATGGTTAGCAGAGGAGATCCCACCCATACTCTCTGGAGCGATATTAGCGGCTCTTCAAGCCAAGGGAGTCTCTGCCCAAGAGTTGGCAGGAATGGCTCAGGTTTTGCAGGCTCAGTCCCTGAGTTCAGAAGGAGAGAAGGCGCAATTCCTCCTTCCCAATTCTGAATTTCCAGTGATTGATACTTGTGGCACTGGGGGAGATGGCGCCTCAACCTTTAACATTTCGACCGCGGTTGCCTTTGTTGCCGCAGCGGCTGGGGTGGCAGTCGCCAAGCATGGAAACCGTTCTGCTTCCAGCAAAGTGGGGTCTGCGGATGTATTGGAAGCGTTAGGGGTCCATTTAAGTGCCCACCCTGAACGGGTGACGACTGCCCTCAAAGAGGTTGGGATTACGTTTCTATTTGCGCCTGGTTGGCATCCAGCTTTAAAAGTGGTGGCTCCCCTGCGACGCACGCTCAAGGTCCGGACAGTCTTTAATTTGTTGGGGCCGTTGGTCAATCCACTGCGGCCCACCGGTCAAGTGATTGGCGTTTGCGACCCCCACTTGGTGACAACCATTGCTCAAGCTTTGGCTGAATTGGGGACTGAAGTGGCGGTCGCAGTCCACGGTCGGGAAAAACTCGATGAGGCGGGTCTGGGAGACCTCACCGATTTAGCAGTCTTGTCTGCTGGTGAGGTGCAGCTTACCACTTTAGATCCGCAACAGCTCGGCTTGACCCCAGCCCCCATTGGTGCACTTCGAGGCGGGACGGTGGAGGAAAATGCCCAAATTTTACAGAATGTCCTCCAAGGCAAAGGCACTCCAGCACAGTTGGATGTGGTGGCTTTAAATGCTTCCTTAGCGCTGCAAGTGGGTGGCGCGATCCCCTTATTAGCCCATGAAGCAGGCATTCGTCTCGCGAAGGAAATTCTCTTAAGCGGACAAGCTTGGTTAAAGCTAGAGGAGCTTGTTCAGTTCCTAAGGTAAAGGCTGCTTGTGGTTGCTTGGCTGCTTCGTTGCTTGCAGCTTGATTGGAATTGGCAGGAGATCGAGGCTTGAGAAGCTCGTCTGTTGAGCAGGTGGACTCACGAAACCCACCTGCTCATCACCAGTGAGTTGGGGGGAGGAGTTCAGAGTCATCCATGATATCCTCAGCTACTGCCATCTCGCTAGCAGGTTAGGACCTGGCTCGAAATTCAATCACATCTTGCTTGATGGTCACATCTTTATCGCCAAAAAAGTCATGACCGAGTAGTCCGACATCCAAAGAGGGAGAGATCGCGACTGTCACATCTTTCACGACCAAGCCACCCACTTCCACAGACTGGAGGCGTCCTAGCTGAAAAGTTGCTTCACCATTGGGAGTCCTGGCTCGTGTTGTTCCTTGTAGTACAACGCCTAAGGCTTTTGCCATTGCTGGTGTGATGACGGTGCCACTGGCTCCTGAATCAACCATCATCTCAAATTTCTGTTTGCCATTAAAGGTGACATCAATAACGGGGATGTTGGCTTCTCGGCGTTTGATTTGGGCACGAAACACGCCGGCGCTAATAGCGGCGGAGGGGCCTGGTGCTTTTCCGGGAGCTAACCCACAAACTGATTCATTCAAGTTGACGAGCTTGCCGGCGGAGTTTCGCATGAAGCAGCCTTCCTGTTCTTGAGCAAGGGTCAGGAAGGGATGGGTGACGCTGTAAACAAGGGCAGAGCTAGTGATAGAAATAACTGTAGTTAAAATCAGCAAAGGGTTTCGGAGCTTGTAAGCTTTTTGCTTAGGTGCGTTTAAATTTAAGGCTGAAGGAGAAGAGGATTTTTGCAACATAGTCAGGTCAAACGCTATAAGATCATCATAGCGATGACCACTAGCTGCGGGTAGAGATTTGAGTTTTTCTCACTGAGTTGTTGAGGTGTGAGTGGGAAACCGTCGGGGTAGATCGCTAATTTCACTCACAAATTGTATAAAAATTAACAAATTAGGGATTGACAAAAAAGGTTTTTTTTGATTAAATGCTTCAGGCAGAATCGGCTAGAAAAGAACTATCTAGCTGTGGAAGCGCTATTTTTTCCGCTGAGTGTAATCGAGATTGCTCACCCCACAACGGCGCAAATTCAGACCGGGAATTGAACTCAGATTCTGGCAAGGCTGGCTCTCCTCAAAAGCCGATTAAGGATTAAAAATTAGAACATAAAACGCTATGTCACTTTCTACTGCACAACCTGCCCTCCTAGTCCTTGCAGATGGTACGGCTTATCGCGGTTGGTCGTTTGGTGCTCCTGGTACAGTGGTTGGAGAAGTCGTGTTTAACACGGGCATGACTGGCTACCAGGAAGTGTTAACTGACCCTAGCTATTGCGGTCAAATTGTGACTTTTACTTACCCAGAATTGGGTAATACAGGAGTCAATCCTGAGGATGAAGAATCGCAACGACCCCAAGTGCGGGCTGCGATCGCTCGCAATATCTGCAACCGCCCCAGTAATTGGCGCTCTTCCCAATCTTTGCCAGACTATCTGAAGCGGTACAACATCCCTGGAATCTACGGGATCGATACCCGCGCCTTGACTCGCAAGATTCGGACTGTGGGAGCGATGAATGGAGGCATTTCTACAGAAATCCTCGATCCTGCGGAATTGCTACAGCGCGTCCTCCAGGCTCCCAATATGGACGGTTTGAATTTAGTACGGGAAGTTACGACGCAAACCACCTATGAGTGGTCTGAACGGACAGAACCCCTCTGGGAGTTTGCGGCTGACTCAGAGAGTGAGGAGAAAGAATTTACAGTAGTGGCGCTTGATTTTGGTATTAAGCGTAATATCCTGCGACGGTTAGCCAGTTATGGCTGTCGGGTGGTGGTGGTACCGGCTCACACACCGCCGGAAGAAATTCTTAAGTACAACCCGGATGGCATTTTTCTGTCTAACGGCCCTGGCGATCCGGCGGCGGTGACGGAAGGCATCGAGACGACGAAAGCATTGTTACAGGCCGAGAAACCTGTGTTTGGCATCTGTATGGGTCATCAAATCCTCGGTCTTTCCTTGGGTGCGGACACCTTTAAGCTAAAATTCGGTCATCGAGGTTTAAATCAGCCGGCCGGGTTAAAGCAGCGAGTGGAGATCACCAGCCAAAATCATGGCTTTGCGATCGATCCAGACAGCCTCGACAGCGAGGTAGAAATTACTCATCTCAACCTCAACGATCGCACCGTGGCTGGGTTACGGCACAAGAAGCTACCGTTGTTCTCGGTGCAGTATCACCCAGAAGCGAGCCCGGGTCCTCATGACGCCGACTATTTGTTTGAGCGCTTTGTCGAAGCGATGCGAGAACACCGCAAAGCCTCTTAGAATCAAATCAGTTTTTCAAAGGCAAAAGGTTAAAATTCGAGTTCTTTTGCCTTTAGACTTCGCTCCTTGAAGGTAGTTCTTGAGCCGGATTCTCAAAACAGAGTGGACAAGCTGATTAAAAACACGTATAATGGAGCCTCGACTTAAGCACTATCTAGGTAGGAGGGTGCCATTCCTGAGCCATTGACCCTGACCGTTAGCCTAAGAGGCACTCGCGAAGTCAGGAATAATTGTCAGCTATTCCGCCTTACAGGCTTGTTAGACGCCTTCTCTGAGGCGACCTTTAGGAAGGTGCTGAGCAAGTGTATCGAAGACGGGCCAAAGCAGGTGATTTTGGATTTGTCGCAGATAGACTTTGTGGACAGCTCAGGCCTGGGTGCACTTGTGCAGCTAGTCAAGAAAGCCCAAGGCTTTGACGGCACCTTACAAATTGTGTCTAATCCCCGTGTGACCCAGACTGTCAAGCTGGTTCGCTTAGAGAAGTTTTTGTCTTTGCAGCCTTCGGTAGATGATGCTTTAAACAACGTCAAGGAAACTTGACAATTCAGGGGATTGACTAAGCTATCCGGTTTTTAAGGCTGGATAGCAAATTTTTATGATTGGGCCTAGAATAGAATGGAGGCTCCAGTAAAAATCGAACAGATAAAAATTGCTGAGGTTGTCTAATCATCTGGACATTCCAACGCCAAAAGCCTATAGGATTCTTGGTTGAGCGCTCCACCTTTTCTCTGACACTTCTCAGTAGTCTATACAAAGGTTAAATCTCCCCAGGCAAAGCAATTTGAAGGGGGCTGCCCTCCTCCTGAGACTTGCCCCACCCCTAAAAGCATAGGGCTTTCAGGCTTTCCATACTTTTCTGTACAAGCAAGGATGTCAACGATCCCCGATGACCAGCCAGAGCTGAGTTTGGCTGACATCACACTGACGCGACGGCTATCCGTAACTGTTACCCCTGCGGACTTGCAACGGATTTCCCCAGCGGCTTGGGCTTATTTGGGAGACGCAGTGTACGAGCTGTATATTCGGGCTTCGTACTTAGTTCCGCCCAAGCGGTCGCAAACTTATCACGAGATGGTGGTGGCACAGGTGCGAGCAGAGGCTCAAGCTAGCCATTTGCGATCGCTCTACCCTCACCTCACCAGTGCAGAATTAGAAATTTTGAAGCGTGGGCGCAATGCCGCCCCCGGAAACCGTCTCAAGCGCGTCAATTCCGATATCTATCGACAAGCTACCAGCCTCGAAATGCTGGTGGGATACTTATACCTCACCGATCCCCAACGCTTAACTGAGCTGTTGGGGCATTTGGATCTTCCTCCCTAGAATTTACCCAGTAATAGCACTATGGCCCCTAAAGCTCCCAGACCCAATTCTCAGCGCCAGCGTCCACAAGCTAAACCCCTCAAGCTGAGACGCCAGCGAAAAGATGCCTTTGCCTCCCCAGCTAAAAAAGGTAGGGGAGAAAAGGAGAGAGGAAACCGGGACAGTAGTTCTTTCTCCTCCTCTGAACAGCGTGGTAACCGGGACAGTAGTTCTTTCTCCTTCTCAGAACGGCGCGGACACCGGTACAGCGACTCTTTCTCTCCTTCAGAACGACGCGGATCTCGGGATAGCGACTCTTTCTCTCCCTCAGAACGGCGCGGATCTCGGGATAGCGACTCTTTCGCTCCCTCAGAGCGACGCGGACACCGGGAGAACAGCTCTTTCTCTCCTTCACAACGACGCGGACACCGGGAGAACAGCTCTTTCTCCGCTCCACAGCATGAGCATAAGGGGAATTTCTCAACTCCTCGGTCTGTCTTCCCTATACCACACTCTGAATCTTCGACCTTTAATCCTCCCTCTGCTGAGATTCAAGAGGAAGACATTGACCTGATTTATGGTCGCCACACTGTCCTATCTGCTTTAGAGAGCCAACGCCCGATTAACCGAATCTGGGTTACGGCTCAACTGC
>JBLNEP010000199.1:0-64816 GCA_050262755.1 Actinomycetota bacterium
AATCCTCACACAAATTTAGTTGCACTTTACACGCAAGCTATCATCAGCTATCGAGGGTTTGTTACCAACAGTTCAATCAGAGTCAGCTTGGAGTCTAGCGAGCCGTTTTCCTAGAGGCGAGTGGTCAAAGAATTCCACTAGCGATAATTGGTAAATTGCAGCGCCACCGGAAATTCTTCTTGCTTCAACCGTTGAATGACTGCTTGTAAATCATCCTTAGATTTGGCAGAAACCCTCACGGCATCTCCTTGGATTGAAGCTTGCGCCTTCTTAAATTCGTCGCGAATTAACTTGGTAATTTGTTTGGAAATTTCCTGGCTAATTCCCTTCTTGAGTTTAATTTCTTGGCGCACGCGATTGCCACTCGCAGACTCCACTTTCCCGTAGTCAAAAATTTTTAGCGACAAGTTGCGCTTGGCTGCTTTCGTCTGCAAAACCGTGTGAATTGCATCCAAGGTAAATTCACTATCTGTATTCACAACAATCGCTTCATCGCCTAATTCTACGGTTGTTTTAGTATCTTTCAAATCATAGCGACTTTGAATTTCCCGTACTGTTTGGTCAACCGCATTAACCAATTCTTGGCGCTCAAAATCGCTGACAATATCAAATGAATAAGTAGCAGCCATAAATTAGGGAATAGATCGTTGGTCATTGGGAATGGCAGACACTTCTCGCTGTTTGCCAACTGGACTGTTAGCAAACTAAGCCGTTAACAAACCTGCCTGCGACTTTTTTAGGATACAGTAACCTGAATGGAACAGCGTACTTGGAAAGCGATCGCGAGTCCAGTCACGACTAACAGCAGTTAATTGCTGAAGATCGGCAGACAACCGATCGACCCTCAATCGGAGTCTCCTTAAATCGTAGTCTACCTGCCAATGCCGACAGACTACGAAATCCAGAGCCTATCCACCAGCGTCGTCGCTGTTGCTATGCAATCGAGCAAAATTGCTGGTGCAGGTAATTGCACGATCGCCATCCGCCTTCCCTTTTAATCAAAATAGAACAGAGTCACCACTTTGCGCTGATCTTCCGCATCCCGACAAGTTTGTAGTAGGGTGTGGCTTTCATGAAACGCAAAGCAAATAAGTTGCTGACATCGAGACACAATCTCCTGATTGCACAGCGCGCTTGCTTCAGCTAGAGACAAATTATCATTTTTGGGATTTTCCACTAAATGGATCACCTGTTCTAGTTGTTCGCGAGACTCTCGCGGCTGGCGACTCAGACTTTGGGGCAAAATCACCGTCAGCAGGTTAGGATCGGCCCGCATTGCACCCCGAATAGCCGCTGAATTGGTACCAGTAGCACCAGAAGTAATCAGTTGATTACCTCCGAGAGCTAGAGCATAGCTCAGCATCTCAATGAGTTGCTGATGGGTAATGGGAACGTGGCGAGAACCCAAGAGAGCAATCCGCTTGGAGCCAGTTTGCTGGATCGCCACAAGTTCTTGTAAAAAGTCGTCTACCTTAGGTAGATCAATTGATTGACTCAAAGACTCTATGAACTTTAATAAACAGCCTAGTAGATTTTAACAGACAGAGGAGTTTTTACACGCTGGAAGATTGGGGAAGGGGGAAGAGGAAAAGGAAAGATTTCCCTCTAGCTTCTGCCTGCCTCTAACCTCTCGCTAATAATTGTCGTCGCAGTAGGTCAAGGGCTGTACAAGCACTCAGGTTGCGAATCCAATCGCGGTCGCGCAGGGAACCAAAACGATAGCCATAACTCTCAACTTTACCATTGGGTCCGGCTATCCCGATATAAACCAGCCCGACCGGTTTCGCTTCTGTCCCGCCACCGGGTCCGGCAATTCCTGTAATGCTGAGTCCCCAAGTTGTTTTGAGGCGCGATCGCACCCCAGCCGCCATTTGCTCAGCGACTGAGTCACTGACTGCGCCCAATTCCGCTAGATCCTCTGCCTTGACACTCAAGAGGTCAACCTTAACTTGGTTGTCATAGGAAATAATCCCCCCTAGGAAGTAGCGAGAACTGCCAGGGACTTCAGTAATCATTCGCCCCAAACCGCCACCGGTACAAGACTCCGCCACCGCTAGGGTTTCGCCTGCTTCCAACAACAACTGCCCCGTCACAGAGGCGAGGGTGTCTGCATCAGCGCCGTAACAGTCTAACCCCGCAATGTCCCGCAGTTGGGCTGCCACTGGCGCAATCAAAGCTTCCGCGGCGATTTTCGACTCGGCGCGGGCGCTAATGCGTAACTTCACTTCGCCATGATTGGCGTAAGGAGCAACCGTTGGGTTCGTGAGGGCGAGGAAAGTCGCGACTTTTTCAGCCAGCGCTGACTCAGCAATGCCCCAAAACTTTAACGTTTGGCTATAGATAGTTTCCTGACCCCACCCCTGACTTCGCAGGTAAGGAACTGCCACTTCTTGCCACATCACATAGAGTTCCGCAGGCACACCCGGAAAGGTGAGAATCGTGAGAGGGGGGCGCGGTTGCCAAATGATTCCCGGTGCGCTGCCAGTCCGATTGGTTAAAATCTCCGCACCTTCAGGAATCAAGGCTTGTTTGCGGTTGCTGGGCGTCATGGTGCGCCCGCGCTGGGCAAATTTTTGGGTAATATCTGCAATAATTTCGGGCCGCTCAACCAGGGGAACCCCAAAAAAGTCCGCGATTGTTTCAATGGTCAAATCATCGGGAGTCGGACCGAGTCCCCCTGTAAAAATTAGGAGTTGAGAACGCTCCACCGCGACCGCTAGCAATTGTTTTAGACGCCCCGGATTGTCCCCAACCACCGTTTGATAGTAGTGAGCTATGCCCAACTCAGCCAACTGTTTAGCCAGATAGCGGGCATTCGTATTCAGAATGTCACCCAGGAGCAACTCGGTGCCCACACAAATAATTTCAGCAGCCATTAACCACTAACCCCCAGTAAAAACACTATCTAGCAGCATGCTTCCAGACTTTCCAACTGGTGTAGACCAGTAAAGCGGTTGCGCCTGAAATATAAATCACACCGCTGGGGATTCCTGAAAACACTAAAGCTAAACTTCCCATCCACAGCGTCAGCGAGTAAATAAACAACACTGTTAACCGCTGTGACAACCCCGCATCCAGCAAGCGGTGGTGGAGGTGGCACTTATCCCCCAAGAACGGGGACTTGCCGCGCCGCAACCGATCGACAATCACAGCCGACATATCCAAAATCGGTACTGCCAGGATCAGGTAAGGCAGCAGCACAGAGGTAATCGCCGTAGTTTTCACTAAACCGATCACTCCCACTCCCGCTAGGGTAAAGCCCATAAAATAAGCTCCCCCATCTCCCATAAAGATTTGCGCTGGATTGAAGTTGTAGCGGAGAAATCCTAGCGCCCCGCCAGCTAAAGCGGCAGCAATTAACGCGGCTGCGGGCTGGTGCATGAATAAGCTGACTATTAGCATCACGACGGCTGAAATTCCTGAAACCCCAGCCGCTAAGCCATCTAGCCCATCAATCCAGTTAATGGCATTGGCCATACCGACGAGCCAGATTACTGTCACCGGCAGGCTGAGAATGTCAATGGATACGAGTCCTTGAGTGGGAATGGTGAGGAATTCAATCCGCACGCCTGCGATCCAAACTAAGCTGGCAACGCTGATTTGCATCAGCAGCCGCATCAAGGGTGAGAGGGAAAACAAGTCATCAGCCAAGCCAATCAGGAAAAACGCCAGACCGCCAAGGGTGACGCCCCAGATTTCATACTCGTCGTGGCGGTTGAGGCTTTGGCCGCTGGCATCGATAAAGCCGCCTGACCACCAAACAATGAGCAGGGCGATGAGAGTGCCGAGAAAAATCGACACGCCTCCTAAGCGCACCATAGGGCGCTGGTGGACTTTGCGTTCTCCTGGGCGATCGAGGTACCCGCTCTTGAGGCCGAGTGTTTTGACGACTGGCGTACTCCAGAGGACAACGAACGCAGAAACGCCAAAGGCAATCAGGTGATACAGATGGTGGGGCATCTGAAATAAGTAGAGAGGGGGAAATTAGAGTGTCAGGCAGAGTCTACTATATTTCAGAATTCAGAATTCACAATCCAGAATTCTGAATCAAGAATGAGATTCTGAGATTTCTTGAGCGGAATTCTGAATTCTTACCATCATGCCAGAGCTGGGACTCGCTCTTTCAGGTGGGGGTAAAGAGGGAAGCGGTCGCACAGAGACGCCACTCGGGTTCGACAGTTTTGAGCGACGGCTTCGTCTTCTGGGGACAACAGGCGATCGGCAATAATGTTACTGATCTCTGTAAATTCAGCGGTTCCCATCCCCCTGGTGGTTAAGGCTGGGGAACCCAGTCGCAGACCACTGGTTACGAAGGGTGATTCTGGATCGAAAGGCACTGTGTTTTTGTTGGCGGTAATGTTAATGCCACTCATCAGTTGGTCGGCTTGTTTGCCGGTCATGCCTATTGACCGCAGATCGACCAGCATGAGGTGGTTATCGGTACCGCCGGAAACAATCTTCAATCCCCGCTTTTGTAATTGTGTTGCCATTGCTTGGGCATTTTCAATGACTTGAGCGGAATAAGCTTTGAATTCTGGCTTTAAGGCTTCGCCGAAAGCGACGGCTTTACCGGCAATCACGTGTTCTAAGGGGCCTCCTTGGGTGCCTGGAAAAACCGCTTTATCGAGCTTTTTGCCTAATTCGGGGTCATTGGTCAGAATTAAACCCCCTCTCGGACCCCGTAGGGTTTTGTGGGTGGTGGTGGTGACGACATGGCAGTGGGGAAGGGGACTGGGGTGATGCCCAGTTGCCACTAATCCAGCGATGTGGGCGATGTCGGCAAGCAGATAAGCACCAACTTCATCTGCGATCGCCCGGAACTTCGGAAAGTCAATGATGCGGGGATAAGCGGAATAGCCACAAATGATGAGTTTGGGTCGGTGCTGTTTGGCAAGTTCTAAAATGTGGTCGTAGTCGAGCTGTTCTGTTTCCTGGCTAACGCCGTAGTGAAACACCTGAAACCATTTACCCGACACATTCACAGGGGAACCATGAGTTAAGTGACCACCGTGGGATAAATCCATCCCCATAATGGCGTCCCCTGGCTGTAGCAAAGCGAGGAACACGGCAAAATTTGCCTGAGCTCCAGAGTGGGGCTGAACATTGGCATGGGCGGCTCCGAATAGCTGCTTGGCGCGGTCGATTGCCAATTGCTCGATGCCATCGATAAACTCGCAGCCGCCATAGTAACGTTTGGTGGGTAGCCCTTCTGCGTACTTGTTGGTCAACACCGATCCTTGAGCTGCTAATACTGCCGCGGAAGTAAAGTTTTCGCTGGCGATCAGTTCTAGGTGTTCTCTCTGGCGCTGAAGTTCTTGCCCGATCAAATCAGCTACCAACGGATCAGTCTTAGCCAGGAATTCTAAATTAGTATCACTCACAAAGCAAACCTCTTGTTGATTGGGGATTGGAGATTGGAGGTGGGGGATTGGGCATTTAGCCGGTCAAGAATCTGGAAGCAGTTGAAATTTTTGCCATCCCCTGAGCTTGCCATTTTCCTCGCCTCCAGTCCTTAGTCTCCAGTTCCTCTATCCTATGTCAACGGGCACACGCCGTTTGCATAATAGTCTGGATTTCGCCCCACTTCCCTAAATATTACATTGTGTTCAACTTGACTCGATCCTCCCAAACTCTTGCCATACAATAAAGTCAAAGGCCTGGGATCTGTCGGAGGTGCCAAATGCTAGTCATTGTAATGGAAAATCAGATGCTTGCTCCCCAGTGCGTTTGCCAAACTTGTTTGCTTGCCGATCAGAGTGGTCAACCACGCTGGAGTAGCGGTCAACTCCGTTGTGGTCATCCAGTGCGGAAACTTGCTGAAAACCAACCCGATCAGTATGAGTGTCAGATGGGTTTCCGCATTGCTCATATTGAATAAAGGTTGGTTACTGCTTGGCTCTGGCTTGTCCTGACCAGTGGGACCTGCGCTCAAATCTGCTGACTCTGGGAGGAGCGGGTCGTTAAGAAGTGCTGTTGCTACGGCAGGATGGAGGGTGGGAATTTAGGCATTCCGTATGCCGAGGGAGCCGATGTTGCTAATTGCTGCGTTATCCTGAGTTTATTGGCAATAGTGAATGACTACAGGAGAACTGACTATGACTTGGCGTGGCTCTACAACTGTTCCGGACCGGATCTTTGCTTGTTTGCCTTATCTGCTGCCCCTCATTGATGCGCTGGCATTTGGTAGGTTCCTCTTTGAACAGTTTCCTGCCTTTAGGCTACTGTTTATTCCGCTGGTTCCTTTGCTACAGATTTATCAAGGTGTTCCCTTTGCTGGCTTGATTATCTTTTTTGCTCTGTATTTAGCTGTTGTTAGAAATGAAAATATTAGCCATTTCATTCGCTTTAATGCGATGCAGGCGATTCTTTTAGACATTATTTTGATTCTTTGCAGTATGGTCGTTCCGTTGTTAGCAAACGGTCTTGCCATCAGATTTGTTGCTGAAACTATTTTTAACGTAGTGTTTTTGGGGAGCTTGGCTGCTTTTATTTATGCAGTTGCTCAGTCTCTGTTAGGACGGTATGCAGAAATTCCTCCGATTTCTGATGCGGTGTATATGCAGGTCCGTTAAGCTGGTAAGCAAGCAGTTGAATTAGAACAATAAAGAGGCAAAAATTAAAAAATTTGCCTCTTTATTTTTGGTTTTTTCTAGCTGTTAAGGACTATCTGGCAGTGACGATGCTGTCGAGGGAACCAATGCCTTCAATTTCAACTCGGACGCGATCGCCGATTTGCAGGGGTCCAATTCCCTGAGGGGTCCCCGTGAGGACCACATCACCGGGAAGTAGGGTCATCACTTGAGAGATATAAGACACTAATACGTCTGGCGAAAATACCATCTGATTGATCGAGGCGGACTGAGCAGGCGTAGCAGCATCATTGACAAATGTCTGCAACCTGGCTCCGGGACTCAGTTCCCGCACGATCCAAGGCCCTAGGGGACAGAATGTATCAAAGCCTTTCGCTCTTGTCCACTGTCCATCTCGCTGCTGTAAATCTCTGGCTGTTACGTCATTGGCAATGGTATAACCCCAGATTTTATTATGAGCTTGCTCTGGGGTGCAGTCGGCGCAAGGTTCGCCAATCACTAAAGCTAATTCCCCTTCGTAGTCTACTCGTTGCGATTGTTTGGGATACCGAATCTGTCCCTCAGTGGGAATAATCGTGGTGGGTGGCTTGAGAAAGAGCAGGGGTTCCTTTGGCACTGGCGTTCCCATTTCGGCGGCATGGTCAGAATAATTTTTGCCAACCGCAACAATTTTTGAGGGAGCGCAAGGAGCGAGGATATAGTAAGTATCTGGCTTCAGCTCCAGATCGGTTGGCTGTCCTTTCAACCAAGGAGGTGCATCGAGCACCTGAACGCTGCGGCTCAGTTGTAGTAAACCATAATGAATCTGTCCTTGTAGGGTTTGAACTCGGACGTAGCGGTGGGCCATAAGTCTTGATTCGCTGTCAATGAGTAGCCCAGGACGCCCCGCCTGGGGTCAGTTGTCAGTGGGTAGGGGCGGGAATGAATGCTTTCTAGGTTGTCGTGTGGTAGTTGCGACCCTAAGGTTGGGGCAAGACCTAGTGGCTTGTCAACCTGTGGTCAACAGCATTATATAGCGGTTTTTACTGCGGTGAGATCTAGGGTGAGAATCTCCAGGGGAAACAGGGGAAATGGGTTAGGAGGGGATCGTTCCGGATATTGGATGGCTGGGATGCCTAGTCTCCCATCCTCACAGAACTAGGGACAGGTCAATTTAAGATGAAGTGGGTTGAAGGTGGGCTCACTTTCAAATCTGAATTTTAAAGTTGGCTCAGAATGGCTCAACTTTCTGATAAGATTGTAATTCCTTGCTTTTTCAGCGGTAATCAAGTTGGGAACGCAAAGTTCATCACGAGGGACAGTGAAAAGCTGTAGGGGTGACTCAGCAACTGTTGCTAATCGCTGCTCTCAGTGTCTAACTCGCTGCGATCGCACCCTGGAGATGACTCTGTAATTGCTCTCAAGTTTGCTGATGAAGAAGCCGCCGAGTCCATAAGGAGAAAATTGGCATGAAGTCCTTTATTTACGAAACGATGTATATCCTGCGCCCCGATCTGACGGATGAGCAGGTCGATCAGGCGATTACCAAATATCAAACCATCCTCCGGGACCAGGGAGCGGAGAACTTGGAAACTCAGCACCGTGGTAAGCGTCGCCTTGCCTATGAGATCCAGAAGCAGCGCGATGGCATCTATATTCAAATGAACTACCAAGTCAAAGGCAGTGCGATCGCCATTTTAGAGCGGGCGATGCGTTTGAGCGAAGAAGTCATTCGTTATCTGACGATTAAGCAGATTGTGACGGTGACAGCTGCTGCTGCTGCTGAGGAAGAAGAAGCAGCCTAGGTAAGAAGCTGAGAGGGACAGGGAGGGTATTTGGTGTTGCTCCTTCTCTTTCCCTGCTCAATGCCTCTTGCCTGTCTGGTACTGGGGAGATTATCGTAAAAACACGTATATTTAGGGGAGCGAGCATTCATCGTGAGCCAAAGTAAGACTTTCACAGTACCAGAGCTTCAAACGGAAGTATCTCGCCTGAATGAAGAGTTGCAAATGCGCGACCAACTGGTTCAGCAGTTGTCTCAGGAACTCTTCCGGTTGGTTAAAGGAAATACGACGTTTGTACCGACTCCAGAGGTGTCGGAACGTCACCAAGCTCAGTTGCAGGCGATGCGAGAACAGTTACAAGCCGTTGAGCAACAGGTGAGTTTTTATCAGGAGCAGATCTCAGATCGAGATGCGGAGATTTATCAATTGCGGCAGTCGGTGCAGGAGTTAACCGATCGCTCTCGGATGCTGGAACAGGTGGTGCAGGAGCTTCCGGGGGTGTACCGCCAGAAGTTTGCTGAGCGCATTGAACCGATTAAGGAGAAGGTGGAGATGCTGCAAAAGGAAAATCGCCAACTGCATACTGAGTTACAGAGTGTTAGCTACCGACTGGCGGTGAGAAATCGCAAAGCGAAGGGACTGGATCTGCCGAGTTTCTCGGATGAGTCTCGCAATGTCCAGATGCCTTCGTTTGGGAATGCCTAACGTTTTGATTGTGGTAGAGGCGGAGGTTGCTACAGCTTCCGCGATGACTGGCAGGGTGGAGGCTCTGCAACGGGCGATCGCTGAAACGAGTCCCGGAACTCAGGTGGATGTCTGTCTGGTTTCTGAGCTTGATGAGGAGGCGATCGCTCATTCTGAGGTGATGGTTTGCCCTTTGACGCTGAATGTACCGGCCAGGTTGTGGTTTCCTGCTCAGAAGGTTTATCAAGCTTGTCGGGATGTGGTAAGGCTTCGGGATTGGGTACAGCAGGAATTTGGCATCTCGGCGGGTGAGGGGTGTTTCTGGCTACCGGTGGTTTGGACTGGGAAAGGGCCCCTTTATGGTGAGGCGATCGGCGTTCAAGGATGGGAAGCAGGTTTGCCGGAGACGAGGGTTTATTCTCAGCCTGTGCATTTATCCGATGCGGAACGTCAGCGACTTTATGAGTTAGCGTACCACCTGCTGGAGTGGGTAGGGGCTGAACCAGCGACTTATTTGATGCAGTTCGGATGGAATGAGCAGGAGATTTGCTTTGACAGGCTATGGCCGTTTCCGGCGGCTCCTGCGATTGCTTCCGTGGGTGTGCAAGTCCCTGATTTGTTTGCTTGCCACTGGTATTGCTTGACAAATTTACCGATTTATGATATAAACATTGCCTCGCCTGTGGCGATCGCAGAGAGAGACAGATAGAGTCTCATCACCAGATTCACTTTCCTCATGCCGCTGCTTCCGGCAGGAACGGGCGGTCGCACGCTCTGAGGAGACTGATTGCAGAATTGCTGGAATCAAGTCAAGATATAAAGAAGTATCAAGAATTGCAAAAATTTACGAAGGCTGTGCGGGATGTCTTTAGAGCTTGTTTCGTTGGAGACAATCCAGAAGTTTGCCCATGACTACGGTTATTGGGCCGTGTTTGTGGGCATTTTGCTAGAGAATTTGGGTGTTCCCTTACCTGGGGAAACGATTACGATCGCCGGTGGGTTTCTGGCGGGAAGTGGTGAACTGGATTACTGGTTGGTACTTTTGAGTGCGATCGGTGGTGCTAGCTTGGGTGGAAACTTTGGCTATTGGATTGGTCGATATGGCGGTTGGCCGTTATTGCTGAGGGTTGGAAAAGTTTTCCGGTTCCGGGAAGAGAAGTTGTATGAACTGAAGCAGAAATTCAGCGAGAATGCTGGCAAGACTGTCTTTGTCGGTCGTTTCTTAGCTTTGTTGCGGATTTTGGCCAGTCCTTTGGCTGGAATTGCACAGATGCCTTACCTCAAGTTTATGCTTTATAACATCGCTGGGGCGACGGCTTGGGGTGCTGTGATGGTCACTTTAGCGTTTTTTGCGGGACGAATTGTGCCGTTAGAACAATTAGTGGCCTGGGTGGCACAATTTGCGGTACTGGCTTTAATTATTGTGGTCGCTTGGATTTTGATTCCGATTTGGTGGGAGTCGCGGCAGAGTGAAGAAATGTGATCGGTGGTAATGGGGAATGGGTAATTGTTATTTGTCGTTAGCTATTACCCATTTCTCTATCCTAAACCGAGTATTTTAGTAATCAAGGGTAGTAGCTGATGCCACTCTTGGACAAGTTTGGCGGCGGCTGGTACATCGGAAATGATTCCCTTGAGCATGGTTGTTGCATTTTTGGCTAGCTTCTTCATTTCTCCCTCATTGGAATGTGTACTGGCCTCCGCTAGAGCTTTTACTTGCTCTAAAGCTCTCTCCTTTTCTTCTTGATTCAAGTTAGTATCATCTTTAATTGCTGTTGTGAGTTTTGCTAATGACTCTTTGATTCCAGGTTGATCGGGATCGGTAGAGGAAGGTAATTCGTTGATGATATATGACACATCTCCTTCAGGATTACCTCCGATAAAAATACCCTTAACACCTTTACCTATTGAATTGGTAATTGATTGATTTTCCATCTCATTCCTCCTTTTTGTTGAACCAAACATTTAATTTTTATTACTTCACAGACTATCATCTTCTAATTTTGCTTGTGACTGTTCCGCCAGCATCACCTCCGATAAAAATACCTTCCATATTTCCGTGGACTACATTAATTTTGTAAGTTTCTTCTTCTGATTCTGTTTGTGACTGTTCCGCCAGCATCACCCCCGATAAAAATACCTTCCATATTTCCGTGGACTACATTAATTTTGTAAGTTCCTTCTTCATTGCTTTCCATAAATTTGTATAATTCTAAAACAATTTCTTCTAGTCCTTCTCTATTAGTTGTAATAAAAATTGGTGAGGGAGAACCAGAATTTAGATATAATTTAAGACCATACTTTTTAGGTTGTAAATAATTGGCTATCAATGATATAATTGCAAAAATTATTAGTAGAATTCCCAAAACTCTAGCATTAACATCTGGAATATTGGCGATCAACAGTCCAATTACAAACATTCCCAAAATAAATTGCATAGGATATATATTTGCAGCTTTAACGGTAGATATGCCAAAACCAGTAATATTGCGAAACTGATAAACATCAGAACCGAACTTCACTGTTTTTTTAGTGATGTATACGGTGGCATCCTCTATAGGGATATCATTATTAGTTGTCGGCAAACTATTATTGACAGCCATAGTTCACATCCTTGAAAGATAAAAAATTAAGCAATCAATTAAAAATACTAATTTTATCCCTGTTTACCTGGTATCCTTGAGAGTCCTACTCAGTGGGATCGCCCTTGGGTTCTATGTGCTAGAAACACTAAGTATATTATCAGCTTCAAAAGTGAGAAAAAGTAATAAAAAAGTAATGAAAAAGTAAGATTTACCACCAATTGCGGTACAATCTATGTCTAAGGGAGATATTAACTACAAGGGGTTGCCTTTTGCCCGCCAGGTCTTACTACTCTAACGCTGAGGAACTTTGAACAATGACCGTTGACGAAGCTCTCGCCATCGTCGAAATAGTCCTCGACTATCGACGCCTCAACAAAGTTCAAGAGCTAGTGTTTCGTCAATCTTGGGAAGGACAGTCTTATGGAGAGATCGCTAAAAGCACTGGATATCAGTATGATTATATTAAAGCTGCTGGTTATGAATTATGGAAACTCCTATCACAGGCATTAGGGGAAAAAGTCAAAAGAGATAATCTCCAGTCAGTCCTAAAGCGATACTTGTGGCGGACTCAAGTGAACATACAGCGAAATTTGGTCATTGAAGTTAACCTCAGCGGAGCAAATCTTAGTGGAGCAAACTTAAATGGAGCGAGAGTCGTTGCTAATTTCATTGAAACAGATTTGTCGAAAGCTAGTTACCATGAAGTAATTACCCCTCCTGATCATACAGAATCCAATGAAAATCTCACAGATATTCCTGAAAATGATAACCAGGGAATTCAGTCTAACTTAGAACAGGGAATTGACTGGAAGGGTTTACACCTTCACTCACAGGCACAAGTAAGAATTGCCGAAGCACTCGATCGCCTAGGCGTCCTCTTCATCCCCAACTCTCAAGTGCGACTGACAACCCCCGAAGGCAGACAAAATCAACCAGCTAACTTTCTCATCCTTTACCAAGGCAAATTAGGAATTCTTGAGGTTGGTGGTGAGACATTGCCTCAAAATAGCTCCCCAGATGAAGTCCGCAATATTTCCTTTGTCGCTTCTGGCATCCATCTTGTCAAGTATTACGATTTCAAGCGGTGCAGCGAACAACCAGATCTCGTTGTGCAGGAGTTTTTAGAGAGATTAAGTTAGACCTAGCATTTACAACGCTACTGGACTCTTAGCCAGGAGTTTTCACCCCCGGCTAATCTGTGCACTGGCTATTGTTTAACCTCTTGCTTTCTGGGACCAAACGCGAGTCGGTAACCCCCACACATAGATAAAACCTTCTGCCGCCTTATGGTCAAATTGATCTTCCGCACCATACGTTGCTAAGTCAAAACTATAGAGAGAATTCTCAGACTTGCGACCAACAACGGCAGCATTTCCTTTGAAGAGTTTTACTCGAACCGTACCGGTTACTCGCTCTTGCGTCTGCTGAATAAAGGCATCTAAGGCGCCTTTGAGAGGACTGTACCACAAGCCATTATAAATCATTTGGCTGTAAGTTTCTTCAATGCCACGCTTGTAGTGGGTGACATCAGCCGTTAAGGTTAAACTCTCTAGATCTCGGTGCGCTAAAATTAAAACTAACAACGCGGGTGTTTCGTAAATTTCCCGTGATTTAATTCCCACAAGGCGGTTTTCAATCATGTCAATTCGGCCATAACCGTGGTTTCCCACAATTTGATTGAGGCGACGAATTAACTCGACTGGCGAAAAACCTTCTCCGTTAAGACTAACCGGAATTCCCCGTTCAAACCCAATTTCTACATACTCAGGTTCATTGGGGGTATCTGCGATCGCTTTGGTCAAGGCATAAATTTCTTCCGGTGGTTCCTGCCACGGATCTTCCAACACTCCCGCCTCGATCGCCATCCCCAACAAATTGCGATCCAAGCTGTAGGGTGAAGACTTCTTGACTGGTGCAGGAATGCCGTAGCGTTCCCCATAAGCGATCGTCTCCTCCCGACTCATCCCCCACTCCCTGGCTGGGGCTAAAATCTTGATGTGGGGGTTGAGAGCAGCTACAGAGACATCGAATCGCACTTGGTCGTTACCTTTCCCCGTGCAGCCGTGGGCGATCGCGTCAGCTCCATATTTTTCTGCTGCTTCTACCAACAGCTTTGCAATCAAAGGGCGGGCTAAAGCGGTAGAGAGGGGGTAGCGATTTTCATAGAGAGCATTGGCTTGAATCGCCGGGAACGCATAGTTTTTAACAAAACTTTCTGTCGCGTCGATCACCAGCGATTCTGATGCCCCTGATGCTAAGGCTTTTTTACGGATTGGCTCTAATTCATCTCCTTGTCCCAAATCCGCTGCGAGAGTAATGACTTCTGCCACTCCCCATTCCTGTTTGAGGTAAGGAATGCAGACAGAGGTATCGACTCCGCCAGAATACGCGAGTACAACTTTGGTAGCACGACCCATATTGGTAGTTACGTCCTGAAAATCACAGACTTTTTATTATCCACCCAATTGCTCCCAGTTATTGTTAGGAATCTTAGATATTTATAACTTGTTTCTTTTTGCTAAACTCGGATACTGGAGATGTGGCGATAGGGGAGTGCCGTGTTTTTCAGCGTTGTGATTCCAACCTACAATCGTAAACCAATTCTGGAAAAGTGCCTGCGAGCCCTAGAGACTCAGCAGTTGGGCCGTCCGATCGAGGGCTATGAGGCGATCGTGGTGGACGATGGCTCAACAGACGGAACGCAGGAGTGGTTACAGGCAAACTCTGACCAGTTGCCTCATCTGCGCTTACTCTCCCAAACTCATTGTGGACCGGCGGCAGCTCGGAATTTGGGGGTTGAGAATGCGAAGGGTGACACGATTATTTTTATTGATAGCGATTTAGTCGTGACCGAGCATTTCCTCCAAGCCCATGCGGATGCTTTGGTCAAAGGGTATGAGCAGAGCGATCGCGTCTTTACTTACGGTCATGTGATCAATACTTGTAATTTTGAGAATCCCACCTCGGAACCTTACAAGCTGACTGATTTTTCAGCGGCTTATTTTGCCACCGGAAATGTTGCGATCGCACGTCATTGGCTGCTGGAAGCAGGACTATTTGACACTCGGTTCCAGCAGTATGGTTGGGAAGATTTAGAACTGGGGGTACGACTGAAACAATTAGGATTGAAACTGATTAAATGTCCGGCTGCGGCGGGGTATCACTGGCATCCACCTTTTCAGTTAGACCAGCTTCCCCGGATGGTAGACCGAGAAATTCAGCGGGCAAAAATGGGAGTTTTGTTTTATCAAAAGCATCCAACTTGGCAAGTGCGGATGATGATTCAAATGACGGGGTTGCATCGCCTCCTCTGGGGAATTCTCTCGCTAGGAGGTCGGCTTAATGAACGAACCCTGAAACCTCTATTGCAGGCATTGATTGACCAAGGTAAATCTCAGTTAGCGTTAGAAATTACGAGAATTTTTCTGAATTGGTATAACGTGCAGGCAGTTTATGCGGCTGATGCTGAATTGCGGCAAACAGGAAAGATTTCTCTGGAATAAGGAAAGTCACGAAGGTTGGTAGGAATCTAGTCGCTTCTGGAGAATAAAAGAGTGACTTGATACGCTACCTTTGTAATTCTAACCAAACTGGAGGGTTCTATTTTGCTTGTCCCTTTAGCCCTCTCATTGATAAAGAGGCTTTATTTTTAAAGGATACTTATTTTAAAATTTGTATTCAAAGCCTCCTCATTGTTAAATTTTATGAAGAGCCATTTGAGAATAATTGTTAACTGTCAACGAGATTGCGCCTGTTGACTCATTGGCTCACAGAGTATAAAATGACATTTACCGGGTATGGGTGATAGGTTTGTGCAAAATTAAGCAACTTCCCAGCCAGAGCCTGAAACCCTCTTAAATTGGTTAATTGTTGGGTCAAAAGTTGCTACTGAATCGAGAAAAAATTCTAAAGTCAACCTTAAATTTTTAGCTCAGTGGCATTAGCAACCTCAACTGGTTATTGACCCAAAAACAAAGATATGGTATGCAAGGGAAAGGGAAGCATCAGTGACCGGAAGCAAACGGCCCCAAGCACTCCCTGTAGGACCGCCCCCAAGCAAAGGTCTAACCAAAATCAAGTTTGAGCCATCAGATTTGGATAAAATCAACGAAATGTAGGCGATACTGTTGATCGATTCAAAAAATATCTCATAGAATGACCCACGATTAGAGCCTAGGGGTTTAGTG
The DNA here is from genome assembly GCA_050262755.1 of Actinomycetota bacterium. Classification (GTDB taxonomy): domain Bacteria; phylum Cyanobacteriota; class Cyanobacteriia; order Cyanobacteriales; family Microcoleaceae; genus JBLNEP01. Next base: position 15,810 of record JBLNEP010000199.1, read on the forward strand.
AGGAGCGGGAGCAAAAGTTATGCCTCAGAACGTAATCACCAAACAGATAGCCTTCAAACCACAGCCAGACGCGATCGCCAAAGAATCAGCGTCAGTAGAATCCTACGCAGATCGGTTAATGGACGATCTGTTTGAAGATGTTGACCGGGTACTCGACGAAAACTCAACGCTGCCGACCGAACCGGTGCAGCCAGAAGTCGTATCCCTCAAGCCGATCGCCGTGCCCCACATCGTTCTCCCAGCAACCATGCTGCCCAGCCAGGGCCAGAAAACCGATGAAGAAGCGATCGCCCGCCAAGTTGCCCTCGCGGCCAAGAAATTAGAATCCAACCGCACCTTTGACAGAATTCTCCTGGGAGCCGCCTTTGCCTCCCTCGTGATCACCCTCGGCTTGTGGCTAGCAAGCAGAGGTGGCTTAGGTCGTACCGAACCCTCTCGGCTAGGCGCTTCTGAAACTCAAGCATCCACAGATGCCAGAGTCGAAGCAGATGCCAAATTTGCTGACTATATGCAGCAATCCATCGACACCCTCGATCAAAAGAAAGCAGCCCTGGCCAAGCAAGCAACTCCCAGTGCCGTCATCGCCACCGCCGCCCTACCGACCATTCCAGTTTCCGGTGCGCCAGCCCCGAACGCTGGGATTGCCCAAGCGATTAACCGCGTCGCCGACGCCCTCGAACAGCAAGGCACACAACCAGCCCCAACCCTACCACAAACTCAAGTGGTCATTGTACCGCCGGCAGTGAGAGCGGGAGTTTCTGCTGCTTCTCCGGTTGCAAAAGCGCCAACCACTCCAGTCTCTCCCACCACCCAGACACCATCCAGCACTCCCACTTCCCCAACCGCCACAACCCCAGCGTCCCCGGCGACGGCCTTACCCGCCCCAGCCTCTCCCGCTGAACTTGCACCGTCCTCAGCCGCACCCGCACCCTCAGCCGCCGCCCAGCCAGCACCAGCAACACCCTCTGTCGGCGCAGCCAGCAGTGAGGTGAGTGGCTCAGCTCACACCCTGGTGGGGATTTTAGAGTTAGGCGATCGCTCAGCCGCCCTCTTTGAAATTGACGGAGTTGCCCGTCGCATCTATGTCGGCGAAAGCATCGGCGCCAGTGGTTGGACATTAGCGGAAGTGAAGAACCAAGAAGCCGTGATTCGCAGAGGAGGAGAAGTCCGCTCCGTATTCGTCGGCCAGAAGTTCTAAAATCAGGAGTAGTAGTTAGTGGTTAGTGGTTAGCAAGCGTCATAACCTGAGTCATCACCTACCGACTAACTCTCAGTGGTAAACAACTAACAACTAACTACTAACATGGGCTTATTTGACGATTTCAACCGCTTCCTAGAAACGCGCTTAGAAGAATTCCTGCGGAATAATCCCCACTTAGAATTGCAGGCACTAGAAGAACAATTGCGGGAACAAGAAGAAGATACCTTGCGACTCATTGCCGACCTACAACGGCAAGAAAAGAAATTGCAGGAAGAGATCCTCAACACCGCCCAAGAAATTCAGCGCTGGCACAGTCGCATTGATAAAGCCAGAGTTGCCAATCGCCTCGACCTCGCCCAAGCCGCTCAAGAGCGAGAAGCAGCTCTCCTGCGACAAGGCAATCAACGCTGGGGGCAAATGCAGGGGTGTAAAGAGCGCATTGCCAAAGCTAAAGAATTGTACCGTCAGATTCAAACGCGACGGCAGGAAGTGCGAGTCAAAGCGACTCAAGCTCAGGCTCAAGCCCAAGCTCAAGCACGCAGCACTCAAGCAGAACAACGCTGGGATACCCAGGGTTGGAACAAGAGTGGAAATTACAGTAGTTTCAATGCAGCAGATGCGCTAGAGGAACAATTCCGGCGTTGGGAGACTGATGAAGAAATTGAGCAATTGAAACGCAAAATGGGAAGGTAAAGAATTAAATTTATTCTGGTTACACCGGAAAGAGAAAACAAAAAGAAACGATGATTTTCTCAAGAGATGGGTGTGAACAAATCTCTGAAAATCCCTTTTTTCGACAATTTCAATACTTCCAAATTCGATCGGAGTAATGGAGTCCTACTATCCTTCAATCAGTTGTGAACCCATCAACACTATTCATTTCAATCGCGCCACTCCAGAAGGATTAAGCCATCCACGTTAAACCCTTAGATTGCTTGAGTCAACCTCAATTAAACCTCACTCTTACCCCTTACCATTTCCCCAATCCTCCCCAGACAGTCCCAGAGATAATTCCCCAGATCGCACCAACACCAGCAACCACGATCACAGCCCCTAATAACGGTGCAAATATACCAGAGGCGCTGGTTGTACCACTGAGTTGAGGAAAAATAGCAGACAAGACGGCCCCTAAAATTGCACCAGCAACGGTCCCTAAAAATGTCCCCCAAATGGCCCCTAAGGTTGCGCCTTTGAGTCCCGTTGGTTGAAAAGAGACAGGTAACTTCGGGGCAACCCCACAGGCCCCTAAAACGGCACCAGACAGAATACCACCAAGGGCCCCCACTCCCGCCGCCACAAACCCAACTGCAATCAATAAAGGAACTAATTCATCGGGGGCGGTATTTTTGCCGTTGAATTCTGGCCACAGGGTTAATCCCGAACCCAACACTACCCCAGCGATCGTTCCTAAAAACGCCCCCCAGACTGCCCCCAAAAAGGCACCCTGACGCCCCCAAACCCGCCCAATCAACGGGATCGCTAAGGGGGGTTTAAAGGCATTCCACACCCCACCCCAAAAGAAGCCACCGCAGATACCAGCCGCGATCGCTTTCCCGATCGCGAGTTCGGCATTAATTGCCCCAAACACCGCCCCCCCGACCGCGGCCAGCAAAAACCCACCACACAGCGCCCCTAACAACACGCTGCCCCATTTGCGCCAAGTTTCATTGGCGGGCAAACTCAAAACCCCCCACATCATGCCAAAAAAAGCCCCCCAGAGAATGCCCACCATAATCGCCCCTAAAATCGGACCGGCCCCCTTGAGGGTCGCGAAAATCAAGCCTGCAACCGCAGCTAAGCATAACCCCCCCCAAGCGCCGCCCCATCCCACATCTTGAATCAACCCCTGGAACCCACCCGGAGAGGGGGAGAGTGCAAAAGCAGGGGTACGAGAGACCCCCACAGGAATTAAGGGCGGTTGGTATTGACCGAATTGGCGAGTCATTCTGGCAGGGGCCGTTTTTGGCGATCGCGCGGGTTGCTGGGAAGCAGGCGATCGGGAGGGCATCTGTCGCTTGCGCTTCGGGGCCAAGGGTTGCAAGTGCTGTCCGCTGTGGACTCCTTGCCGGGACGGAAACGGATCTCGACCTTTCAGTAATTTGGTGCGGTCGCACCAGGGACAAGTGCGGAGGTGATTGCCATACTTGTGCTGGCTATTTTTCGCACAAGTGACCAGCGCGTCTTCTGCTTCTCGAATCGCATTCACCCAACGGGTGGCATCAGGTCGTGCTGAGGGGTTACTGTGTCCGGCCTCAAAACACTGAAGGAACATTTCGCGCAGGGTGGGGTTTAGCAGGTCAAAGGCAGGGGCCGCTGGCATGGGGCGGTAGGGAACTGACTTGCTACTGTAGGGGAAGTGACCCGCTTTGATTCTTAGTTCCAGGGGGGGAGGGTCATCGCTGCCTTGGTAAACGCCAGCGAAGGGGTGAGTGCCTTCCATGAGTAACTGGAAGATCAGGATAGCGAGGCCAAATAAATCGTTTTCAGGAGTGCGATCGATGTCGCGGAATGCTTGACCCTGCAATTCGGGTGGTGTAAATTCTGGTTTGCCGACGGGACAGCGAAAGACGTAACCGGTGTAGGGGTCGCGGACTTGGAAGGAGTCGGTATCGACGAGGGTGACGAGGGCCGTGTCGGTTACGAGGATGTTGGACTCGTTCACGTCGCCAATCACGTAACCACGGATATGGAGGGCATTGACGGCGGCGGCTAAGTTACGGGCCGTGCGGTGTAAGTAGAGGTAGTTGAAGAGGGGTTTTTGTTCGCGGCGAGTTTTGGGGGTGTAGTAGGTATGGATGGGCAGGACTTTGGTAACGCGCGGCATTAGGAAGCCGACAATTTGTTCTTTACGGCCGACGGTGCGTAATAAATCGACTGGCCAAGCGATCGAGGCGTGACCGGGGGCTGCGATCGGCGCATCGGGCGGCATACTGAACATGACAGTCAGTTTGTCGGCGTCTTCGTCGGTGGGTTTGTGGTAAATTTTGGCAACCAGCGAGGGCTGTTGCTGAACCGGATAGATGCGGCCTTCGCCACCGGACGCGATCGCACTGGTGGGGTCGATGGTAATCAGTTGTCCGCTGAATTGGCGCTGTAGCTGCATCATATCTTGAGGGGAACGTAAGATTTTTAATCAGGGGTTTTGACTACACGGGCGGGGAAATTTTGTTCTTTTTTAGCACTAAATGGGGAAGCATTTAAACGCAACGATTTCGTAAAAACTTCGATTGATTTTCTAATTTCTTTAAAATCCAGTGATTTTTTTGAGGATAGCGGGGAAGCTGTTGGCTGTGAGTTAAGTCTGAGTTGGGAACAGTTTTTACGCCATCGCAAACTCTGATTGCCTACTGCTTCCGTCAAGCCTCTATTCAGGATTATTCACAGCAAATTCGCCAGAATCAATCCCTCTAAGTTACTTTTCCTGAATGGTAAGTATAATTTCCGCCAACTCCGAGCAACCGTCTGCTGAAACTGAGCTAAAATGGAAATGATTAATCGAGCGAAACTGGTAAATTTCAGCACAATTGATTGAGATTTAGACGCTTGCCACAAGGGTTGTAGCAACGGTTCCCTTGCCAGTTTCAAAAAGTATCGTTGCTTAGACATGACTCCCTCTCCTAATCAGAAAAACTCGCTAACAATAGCGTTAAATCATCGTCCGTGCGTTCAGTCACCCGTGGCGATCGCAAAAACGACTCAAGCTGCTGTTGTGCCTCCGCCTCATCCTGAATTTGGGCGGCAAACCGGAAGAGTGGCGAAAAGAAAGGGGTGTGGGGAGTTGCTTCTGGCATCTTCAAAGCCAACAGTTGCAACCCATCCGAAAACATTGCTAATTGCGCCAGTTTACCCCGCCAGACTTGCCATTGGGCCGTTGCGATCGCATCCGGGGAAACTAGAAAGATGGTTTCGTTAATATATTCACCGCAGGGGGGAACCGTGAGTGCAGCAATGTTTCCTTCTCCATCGGCCACCACCGTCGCACCATCTCCCACCTGGGCAACAGCCACCAGTTCCGGAGTTGCCACCACTAAAATTAAGGTACTCGCTAAGTCGCGAGGGTTGGTTTCTCGGATGGTTGCTTCTGCTTCCACAGCCGCCCTTGCCGTTTGTACCGCCTCACTCAGGAGTTGTTGCCACCCCTTCTCCTCGTCAGGAAGCGACCACTGATATTGGCAAACTGTTGCCACGGCCGCCTCTACCGCCATTTTAGCGCCGACTTCTGCCAGGGTCGCTGAACCAGCCCCGTCAGCGACTGCTGCAACTAAAACACCATTGGCTAGGAGTTTCCAGCGATGGGCATCTTGGCAGGGTTGCGACCGTTTTTCGTGACTCGTCCCCGTTACGGAAGCTGACACCACCCGCCAATTCATCTTATGTCCGTTGTCCGTTGTCATTAGTTAATGGTTTGTCGTTTGTGGTTGGTGGTTGGTAGTAAGTTGGGGCAAGGAAACCTTACCCCTAACCTTGTCAATGACCTATGACTCTAAACTGTTCCCCACCCAGGTGGTGGCAGTGCCACCTGTTCGTCAATTTTGGAGTGCGACACTCTCTGCATACTCGCTGAGAGCCAGATGAACATCTCTCTAAAGTCTAGTCCTCGAAGTTTTACGGGGGTGCGCTCGACAATTTCGGTAAGGCGCTGCATATTCGCACCTTCGACACCCACAGCAAAAAAGGCGACGCGCTTATTAACTTCTTCTTCTTGGATGCGCTGGCTGGCTCGATCGACCAATTCATTCGACTCTCCTTGAGGTTCGCCGTCGGTGATCATAAACACCCAAGGGCGGTAATAGGTAATGCCATTATTACGGTATTCCGATTTGCGGGCGGCGATCAGATCGAGGGCGTAGTTAATGGCCGCACCCATGTGGGTTTGTCCTTGGGCTGTTAAGAGTGGGGACTCAAATTGATCGGCGGTGACGAAGTCTTGGACTACTTTGATTTGGTTATCGAAGGAAATAATCGCGACTTCGACGCGCTTTTTGGCGAGTTCGTCTCGAACTAGGTCATCCCTAAAGGTTTGGAGCCCTTCGTTGAGGGCTTCAATGGGTGCGCCTTGCATGGAACCTGAGGTGTCCAGCAGGAGGACGCACGGACAGCGTGGCTCCGGGTTTTCAGCAAATTCTACGGCTTCGTCGAGTCTCATGATTCAGGGTTGACCTTGCATGGATTTCGGGTATAACCTCCCTTTCATTGTCTCCTAAGATTTGCCAGAGGTTCCAAGGAGGAGATATCCTCCTCGGATTTAAGCAAATTGAGCGACTGGTTGATTAGAACCGTTGCTGAGTCTTGACAAATGCTAGCATTTATGAAATTGGGAAGAAAAGCTGGGCAAGGCGATCGCTGGTTGGTTGGAGAAACGAGGAAGAATTCTGGAGTTAGAAACGATGAAGTGTCAGTGTCTGTCAGCTTCAGGAGGTGAATGGCGATCGCTCAGTTTCCCACTCATCAACGTCTATCTAGAGGGAGAGTAACCGCCAGGAGTTTCTGATATTTCTTCCTAAGCCTAGTGCGTTCCATCTTTCCAAAACCACAGGGAATCAATTCTGACACCGAGTCGCCAAAGTGGGTGGCAATTGACTGCTAGAGAGCGAGTGCTTTTAACCCCATTTCCAGGGAGTTTCACGGGGAGTGAGTCGATTCAGGTTCGGGCAGACTTCAGAAAAATGAAACAGCCTTGTATCGCTCCAGAAGTGATTTAGCGCCCAGCTCTCAGCTTTTGAGGAGGCGATCCAGTAGCAATTGTGAGGGAATCATGCTCAAAATTGATGCTAAAATCTAGATAATTTACGCCAAAAATTTTTCTAGTAAATTGTGAGAATAAGAAGAATATTTTACTGGTTTTATTCGCAAGCCTTGAACAAAAATAAACTCGATTAAAAAGAATAAAGCTGAGCAGCTAGTCAATAGGTTTAACCAATTGAAATGAGAAATCAATCTCTAATTGAAAATTGGGTCGAAGCTTGGATGGAGTGCAACGAGACAGGGGTGACGGTGGTAGGATGCAGCGGGGAATTTGCTACTAGGGAGTGTGGGGAACACTCACCTCTAAACTGAGGAAATTGAGGCTCGATCCAAAGGCTAGAAACTTCAACTGCTCTTTTTTGTTGATGGGAGTATTGCTAGTTTGATGATAAAAAAATAAATCAAGGGGAGGAGGAGGACCGGGGATCAATTGCTAATTACTCTCAATAAAAAAACAGCTTTCAAAACCTAGCTAGCCCAGCCGTTAACAAAATAACTAAAACTCTTAATGAAACTCAAGAAACTTTTGCACCAAATTGTGGAGAAAATAGTTTCAAAGAGTATCCGCAGTTACAGAAACAGCGATGTCAGAAGCTACTATCGAATCAATCCTGCAAGAAAAACGCCTATTCCAGCCACCCGCTGAATTCTCCCAGAATGCCCATATCAAAAGCTTAGAAGAGTACCGCGCCCTATACGACCGTGCTAAAGCTGACCCCCAAAGCTTCTGGGCGGAACTTGCAGAAAAAGAACTCCATTGGTTCCAGAAATGGGATCAAGTTCTTGACTGGCAACCTCCCTTTGCGAAGTGGTTCGTCAATGGCAAAATTAACCTCTCCTATAACTGCCTCGATCGCCATTTAACTACCTGGAGGAAAAATAAAGCGGCCTTGATTTGGGAAGGCGAACCTGGAGACTCCCGTACCCTCACCTACGCCCAACTCCACCGGGAAGTTTGCCAAATGGCAAACGTCCTCAAACAGTTAGGCGTTCAAAAAGGCGATCGCGTCGGCATCTATATGCCCATGATCCCAGAAGCCGCCATCGCCATGTTAGCTTGTGTGAGAATTGGTGCAGCCCATACTGTCGTATTTGGTGGTTTTAGTGCGGAAGCACTCCGCGATCGCTTAGTAGATGGTCAAGCTAAAGTCGTGATCACCGCTGATGGCGGGTTCCGTAAAGATGCCGCCGTTGGTCTCAAAGAACAAGTAGACAAAGCTTTAGCCAACGATGCCGTTCCCAGCGTGACCGATGTGCTCGTTGTTGAACGCACCAAACAGCAAATTCACATGGAACCCGGCCGGGACCACTGGTGGCATGACTTGCGACAAGGCATCTCCGCCGACTGTCCCGCCGAACCGATGGATAGCGAAGATTTACTCTTCATCCTCTACACCTCCGGGAGTACCGGTAAACCCAAAGGTGTTGTCCACACCACGGGTGGCTACAACCTCTACTCTCACATGACGACGAAGTGGATCTTCGACCTCCAAGACACGGATGTCTACTGGTGTACCGCTGATGTGGGTTGGATCACAGGACACAGTTATATTGTGTATGGTCCCCTCTCCAACGGCGCCACGACCGTTATGTATGAAGGGGCCCCCCGCGCCTCGAACCCCGGTTGTTTCTGGGATGTGATCGAAAAATACGGCGTCACCGTGTTCTATACCGCACCCACTGCCATCCGTACCTTTATGAAAATGGGCGAACACTTCCCGAAAGCACGGAATTTATCTTCTCTGCGCTTGTTGGGAACCGTTGGCGAACCCATTAACCCGGAAGCGTGGATGTGGTACTACCGCGTGATCGGTGACTCGAAATGTCCGATCGTCGATACCTGGTGGCAAACGGAAACGGGTGGCATTATGATCACGCCGTTACCGGGTGCGATCGCAGCTAAACCTGGTTCTGCAACCTTACCGTTCCCTGGCATTATTGCTGATGTCGTAGACCAAGATGGCGAACCTGTCACCAATGATGGCGGTGGCTATTTGGTGGTGAAGTATCCCTGGCCTGGCATGATGCGGACGCTATACAACGATCCTGACCGCTTCCGTCGTACCTATTGGGAGTACATTCAGCCGAAAAATGGTGAATATGTGTACTTCGCGGGTGATGGTGCTCACCAGGACCGGGACGGCTATTTCTGGGTGATGGGTCGTGTGGATGATGTGATTAATGTCGCAGGTCATCGCCTCGGTACAATGGAAGTGGAATCAGCCTTAGTGTCTCACCCTGCCGTGGCGGAAGCTGCCGTTGTAGGTCGGCCCGATGAGATTAAGGGAGAGGACATTGTGGCGTTTGTGACGCTGGATAGCAATTTCCATCCCAGTCCTGAATTGGAAAAGGAATTGAAGAAACACGTCGTTCAGGAAATTGGGGCGATCGCACGACCGGGCGAAATTCGGTTTACGGATGCTATGCCGAAGACGCGATCGGGCAAAATTATGCGGCGCTTGTTACGTTCTTTAGCGGCGGGTCAAGAGGTTTCTGGCGATACTTCCACCTTAGAAGACCGCAGCGTTTTAGATAAGTTGCGCGGGGGTGCGTAAAGAGATTTAATCGCTGATTTATGCAGATAAACACAGAGGAGATATTCTCTCTCTGTGTTTATCTGTAATTGCTCAGCCTTGCTACACTGATGGTAAGATGTGAAACCAAACTGAGCGACTATGCCAACGCCGTTACCTCAGGGATTTCCTGAACCCACCCCCGCTGGAATTATCGAACTTAAACATTATCCCCAATACCGCGCTGTCACCTACCTCCATCAGGGCGACTTGCGAGTGGCCAATCGAGTTGCTTTTAACCCTTTATTTGAACATATTAGCAGCAATCAAATTGCGATGACAACGCCTGTCGAGGCACGTTATACGGTTATTTCTGAAACGCCGAATGCTGCTGAAAATCAAGCGGAAGTTTCATTTTTATATGGTAATCCTACAATTAATCCTGACCGGATCGGTCCTAGTGTCCGAGTCACCACTCGTGAACCGATGGCGGTTGTCAGTATTGGTATCCAAGGCCCTTATACTTGGGAAAGTTATGAAAGCAACCTAAAAAAATTAAAAGATTGGCTGGTTGAGCATCCTAAATATCAAATGGTTGGGACACCCCGTCGCCTATTTTATCATGGACCGATGACACCGGAAGCACTGAAAATGAGTGAAGTTCAGATTCCGATTAGTCTCTCTTAAACAGGGAGATTATCCCCAGTAAAACTGGATCAATTTGATGGACGTTGTACCGAGGGAGTGAAACTTTATGACCGAGTCTTAGAGGTCAATCAATAGGTCTTAACTCATTGGTTGCCACGACAAGATCCTCCCTGGATTGGCATCCCAATGACGATTGAATTTCCCTTAATTCCCACTTAGAGCTTGCTGAACCAAGCTAAAACCAAAGGTCCATTAGGCATGAAAAGTCCTATCAAGCGCTCCCAAATCTGGTGCGAGACCTCAAAACCTTTGCACTTTTCCCCTTTTCCCCTTTTCCCCTTTTCCCCCTTTCCCCCTTCTTCAGGAAATCCCACTCACATGAACCACCAATTCCCGAATGTGTCCATACTGCCGATGTTCCCATAAATAAATCCCCTGCCAAGTCCCCAACATTAACCTCCCTTGACTAATCGGAATTTGTTCGGAAGTGTGAGTTAAAACAGTGCGGATATGGGCAGGCATATCATCGGGACCTTCAGTATCATGAATATAGTAAGGCCCTTCTGGCACTAATTTGGCTAAGAAATTGGCTAAATCTCGCAAGACATCAGGATCGGCATTTTCTTGAATAATCAGGCTAGCAGAAGTATGACGCAAAAACAAGTTACAAATTCCTGTTTTAATCCCCGATCTTGCCACCACTTCTTCTACTTGAGTGGTAATTTTCGAGAGAGATTTGCCGGTGCTTTTAATTCTGAGTAACTGTTGGTAGTGATTCATGAGCTTTTTCTCCTAATCTCATTCATTTTGCCTGTTGAAAATAATTAACTACCGCTTGCGCGATCGTTTCCGTTCCCTGTTTATCTAATTTCTGTGAAAGACGAGGTGAGTGCAGAGGTTTTCCCAGGAATTCCCAATCACCCTCAAAAAAATCTTGAGCCGTAATGACTTGATGATTGGCATAATTTTGTACCCCTTCAAGCAACACCGCAGCTTCGGCAAACCCTTCGCGCAGCAAAGAAACAATGGGAATATCTAAACATAAAGCTTCAGCAAATGTGCTATATCCGGGTTTAGAAACAATTCGTCCGCATAATGGCATCAGATCGACCGGTCGTAGACGGAAAGGAAACGCAGTCGTTAAATATTGATTGTTGATATTAACCAAATTGGGTAAAGCAGGTGCCGTTCGATCAAAGGTGATGAATTGCCAATCAGGGAATCGTTGCAAATTGTTGTAGGGAATTTGCTCTAATCCTAGACCACCAAAGGTGAGTAAGACTGTTTTTTCTGGCGTGGAATTGATCCCAAAATGCTGTCGTAACTCATCTAAATTGTACCGGGGAGTACCACCCGTTAAACCCACCTCTGTAATCTGAGGAAAAGCACTCATTGGTTCGTGGAGGGGGAGACGAAACAAGCGGTCGCACATCCCAAAACACTCGCTAATCCAATCAGCGATTTTTACAAACTCTCCCCCCCAATCTCGATAGATAAAATCCCATCCAAAATTACTCATCATCCAACAAGGAATACCAGCCGCCTTAGCAATCGGAGCTGCTAAAGGAGGAATATCTGCCAGCACCAAACCCACACGATTTTGTCGAATAAAATTAACTTCGCTAGCGATAATAGAATGGCGATTAGCACGAATTTCCTGTAATTTTGCTAAGGTAGCATCTTTATTCATATTCAAGCTATCTGCTTGCACTACGCCAACATCAAAGGCGCGGGGTCGGTGAATAAAATCACCAGTGATATAAGATTCGATCAGCCAACGTGGTGCGGTTGTCACCAGAATCAATAAAAGTTCTGGATATAAAGTTTGAATGGCGGCTGCAACGGATGAGACGCGGACAGCGTGACCGAATCCGTGATTGGTAATGGCAATATAAAGAACAGGTCGAGACATAAAAAATTTTAGCAACCTCTAGCTTAGGAGTAGCTGAATGAAGTTTAAAAGGTTAAGGTGATTCATTGAGGAGTGAAAGGAATGTTCGCAACTACTTCTGTTAGATCCGATAGAATGAGAATGCGATTGACTCTCGTGATTCCTCTCGATCGCGGATGCAGAATTAAAAAATTCTAAAAATGGATGCAATTCACCTGAATGGAATTCGTTGCTACGGCTACGTTGGTTACTTCCCTGAAGAACAAGTCTTAGGACAATGGTTTGAAGTTAACGTGACTCTTTGGCTTGATTTATCCCAAGCTGGAAAAACTGACAATTTAGAAGATACTCTGAACTACGCCTCTGCAATTGCGACGGTTAAGCAGTTAGTGAAGACCTCTAAATTTGCTTTAGTCGAACGCCTAGCTGATGCCATTGCTCAAGCGTTGCTACAGGAATCCCTCGTTCAGCAAGTCAAAGTTAATTTATCAAAACTTACTGCTCCTATTCCTGATTTTGGTGGCACTATTACGATCGAAATTACTCGAAATAAAGCAAATAGTTAAGAGGGAGTGAGTCGCAAAGGGTAATCGGGAATGGATCGTTGTTAAAAGCTCCCTAAATAACCCTTAGCAACGATCCATTGACCCCGATTTGTTACCACTTCAAGAGATTAAACTCTTCCATGTCTACTGTATTGCGGTTGCGATAGATAGCCAATACAATTGCCAAACCCACTGCCGCTTCAGCCGCCGCCACCGTAATCACAAACACTGTAAATACTTGACCCTTAATATTTTGTGGATCAAGGTAGTTAGAAAAACCCATCAAATTGAGATTCACTGCATTCAGCAGTAACTCAATCGACATCAGTACCCGTACTGCATTTCGACTGGTAATTAAGCCATAAATCCCAATGCAGAAAAGCGCAGCCGCCAATAGCAGGAAATACTGGAGTTGCAAGTGCATAAAATCCTCGATTTTCTCCCAAGCAAAACAATTTTAAAAGGACTCTCTTCAGTGCCAAGTAGGGTAAGCTTTGCCTACCCCACTCATGTAAATGAGCGCAGTTACTCTGATGCAGAGCGGTCCCCCGTTGAAACTAATTCGCGAGGACGCTCCGGCAACGTTAACACAGGAGTTGCATTGATTTGTGGCGACACTTCATCCGGTAGATAATCACGACGGGCTAAGATAATGGCTCCTACCATTGCCATCAATAAAAACACTGAAGCTAGCTCAAATGGCAGTAAAAAGTCAGTGAAGAAATGCTGCCCAATCTTCACAATGGAACTTTCTGCCGCTGGTGTTACGCTTGTTGCGATCGACCAAGGAGTTGAAAGCACCATCGATCCTAACAACACAAACAAACCAACACAAACCAGTGCTGTTGCAGCTTTTCGCACCCAAGCTCTAGGGATATTTTTAAAATCCTCTCGCTTGTTTACCAACATAATGGCAAACAAAATCAGAACATTAATGGCTCCCACATAAATCAAAACTTGGGCGGCTGCTACAAAATCAGCATTGAGCAGTAGATAAATCCCTGCAATGCTAATAAATACACCCCCCAGCAAAAAAGCTGAGTAGACGATATTGGAGAATAGCACCACCCCTAACGCTGACGCAATCATCATCACGGCTAGGATGCCAAATGAAACGATCTGAACCCCTTCTGCTAGATTCACTCTTACCTCATCCTTTGCTAATTGGTAATTGGTAATGGGTGATGGTTAACAACGATAACCCATTACCTACTAACTGCTATTTCTCTGCCTTTTCCAGAATTTCCTCTGGACGTAAACCAGCGCGACGAGCGGTGTGTGCTACCTCATGAGAATCAACGACTCCTTTCGGCAGGTAAGCAAATTCTCGCTGAGGGGAAACCATCGGATCGTCACTGACTTTGTACGGCAACCGTCCCAGCGCCACATTATCAAAATTTAATTCGTGGCGGTCATAAGAAGCCAGCTCATATTCTTCTGTCATGGACAGGCAATTGGTGGGACAGTATTCTACGCAGTTGCCACAGAAGATACAAACTCCGAAATCAATGCTGTAGTGCTTGAGTTGTTTCTTCTTCGTTTCTTTGTTAAATTCCCAATCCACTACAGGCAGGTTAATCGGGCAAACTCGAACACAAACTTCACAAGCAATGCACTTGTCAAACTCAAAGTGAATCCTGCCCCGGAAGCGCTCAGAAGGAATGAGTTTTTCGTAAGGATACTGCACGGTGATCGGCCGACGGCGCATGTGGTCAAAGGTAACAGAGAGACCCTGACCGATGTACTTCGCCGCTTGTAAAGTCTCTTTGGCGTAATCGCCTACTTGGTTGAGGAATTTTAGCATTGTGTTCTCTCTGTGTAATCGGTTTTTGGGAGTTGGCAATTGTTAGTGGTTCATTGCTAGTGGTTAATCGTTCTGGGCGAGTTACTAACCCCCTCTCACCCATGACTCCCAACCACTAACCACAAACCCTTGCCCGTGACCTAATTACCCACCGAAAGCGAAGGGAAAAGCCAGCTTTAAAGCTGCGGTTAACAATAAATTCGCTAAACCAACGGGTAGTAAAAACTTCCAACCCAGGTTTAGTAACTGGTCAATGCGGACGCGCGGGAGAGTCCAGCGCAGAAGAATTGCTAGAAACAGCAACAAGTAAGCTTTCAGCACCGTCATCACGATGCCGAGTGTGGCTGTAATCACCTGCAACCAAGGAGTTGTCTCGCTCATTCCCAACCAGTTAGCCAGTAGATCCACAGAAATCGGGAGTTCCCAGCCGCCGAGGTACAGTACGGCTACCAACAGGCAAGAGAGGACGAGGTTGACATAGGAAGCGAGGTAATACAGTGCAAACTTCATCCCTGTGTACTCAGTCTGGTATCCAGCGACCAGTTCTTCCTCTGCTTCCGGCAAGTCAAAGGGTAAGCGTTCGCATTCTGCCAGTGCTGCTATCCAGAAAATGAGGAATCCGGCCGGCTGCCGCCAGATATTCCAGCCGAGAATGCCATAGCCAGCTTGCTGTTGTACGATGTCAATCGTACTGAGGCTGTTAGACATCATCACGACTGCTAAGACAGCTAGGGCCAAGGGAATTTCATAGCTGAGCGACTGGGCGGCCGCCCGGAGTCCGCCGAGGAGAGAATATTTGTTGTTGGAAGCATAGCCGGACATCAGCAAGCCAATCGGCTGAATGCTAGACAGGGCAATCCACAGAAAAACCGCTGTCCCCAAATTGGTAATGACTAAATTCTGTCCGAACGGTACGATGAGGTAGGACAGAAACACGGGAATGGCAACAATCACAGGTCCCAGCGTAAATAGCAGCGCGTCTGCCTTCGCAGGAACAATATCCTCTTTGAAAACCAGCTTCAGACCATCCGCAACGGGGGCAAGCACTCCTAAAGGTCCGATAAATTCAGGACCAATCCGCTGTTGGGCCGCGGCGGAAATTTTCCGCTCTAGCCAGACGGCGATGAGTACCCCGACCGTTGCGCCGATAATCATCAACAGCATGGGCAGTGGCATCCAAATCACTTTGGCGACTTCTGCCGGTAAGCCCAAATCAGTTAGGGCTTGAACAAAACTTGCTTGTAAGTCTATTCCTGTGTTCATGTGTCCAGCTTCAGAGCCATCACTTATTCATTCTGATATGCTTCGGCATCGATCTCTGTAGTAAGAGACAGAGTTTTTATTGGCTTGTCACCTTTGTAAAGAATTTTTAAAACTTTACCGCATATCAGTATAGCGCTCGGTAGCCTCTACCTATCTAGGGAAGCTGTAATCTTCTGCTAATGCGACCGCTCAGCATTACTAATTCGTTGGGGTTGCGACTGGATAAAAAAAACCTCAGACGCGAGGCCTGAGGACCGGAGTTCCTGAAAATCGTCACTTAATTAAAATTCTGAACACGAACTGTGCTAGGGGACAAGAGGGGTGTGACCCTGCACTGGGGAAGGCACTGAAGTGCGAGCGTTTGCTTTCTTGCTTCTAGGTTTCCCCTTCCTCTTAATCAGGAAAGCGTTCCGCGATCGAGATATAGGGAGCGTTGTGAACGCCCGTATAAATTTGGGTAGGTCGGAAGATGCGGTTTTGCTCGAGTTGTTCTTTCCAGTGAGCCAGCCATCCTGCAACCCGAGAGATGGCAAATACTGGCGTGAACAAATCTGTGGGAATGCCTAGTTTCCGGTAAACCAAACCTGAATAGAAATCGACGTTTGGATAGATTCCCTTATGACCGAGTCTATCCTCAACAGCCCGCTCCAGCTCGACGGCAATCTCATAGTATTTATCGCCGCCAAACTTGTCAAATAGCTTTTCAGCCAACTCCTGCAAAATTGTTGCTCGCGGGTCTTTCACCTTATACACCCGGTGACCGAATCCCATGATCTTCGTTTTGCTCTCGATCAGTTTGTCTAAATAAGGCCGCACATTCTCGACAGAGCCAATATCTTCTAGGAGGTCGATCACTTCTTCATTCGCCCCACCATGTAGGGGCCCTGCCAAGGTTCCCACCGCGGAAGCGATGACTGCATAAGGATCGGTTAAGGTGGATGCTGTTACCATTGCTGAGAAAGTCGAAGCATTGATGGTATGCTCAGCGTGGAGGGTGAGGCAAACGTCAAACACAAGAGCGGATAGCGGATCGGGTTCCCGCTCGTTGAGCATATAGAGAAAGTTGGCAGAGTAGTCCAAGTCATCTCGCGGTTGTACAGGATCGTTTCCTTTCCGCATCAGTTGGAATGCCGCCACCATAGTCGGAATTTTAGCGAGCAGTCGCACACTTGCTTCCCGAATATATCCAGGGTTCGGCAGAGCACGACGAGAGTAGAATAATCCCAAAGCAGCAGCAGATGCTTGCAGAGCATCCATCGGGTGGCCGGTTTCTGGAAAGCACTTCATCATGTCCCGGATGCGATATTTGATCCGCCTGTGATAGCGGATATCGTGTTCAAAAGCCTCCAGCTCTTCTTTAGTTGGGAGATGACCCCAGATTAATAAATAGGATGTTTCCAGAAACGAACTTTTCGCTGCCAGTTCCTCAATCCGAATGCCGCGATATTCGAGCACCCCTTTTTGTCCATCGACGTAGCTAATGCTGGACAAGGTAGCGGGGACACCTTCTAAACCTGGTTTAAATTCGCCAACGACTGACATGGCTACGCCCCTTTACTTTGATGATTCAAATACTTCTCCAGCTACATTACCAGAAACGGTTGCTGTGCCGCTGCTTTAAAAATGATCATTTAATAACCTTTGCGGATGTCATCAATCCTTTAATTAAGCAGAAATTTAGGCGGTGTCAGCCAGAACATTTGACTGTGACCAATGGGTGACTCGGTAGCGGGAATGGTTAACCCAATGATGCCTGCTTTTTTGAGGGTCAGGACTTTCCTGACTTCTCCCCACAGCAAAATTTCTGCCCAGTTCGATAAATCTGGTTGGTGGCCGACGATCGCAAGCTCCTGACCCCCCTTTTGTCGCCAAGCTTCCAGCCAAACCAGCCAGGTCTTGAGATCGCCACTAGGGACGAGGGCGGTTGACTCTTCAATGTGGGAAGCCAAGCCCACTGTGTGCAGAATCTGGGCTGTCTGCCTCGCTCGCACCAAGGGACTGGTTAAGATTAAGTCGAAATGTAGGTTCAGCTCAAGCAGCCGCTGGGCAACTTTTCGTGTTTTGCGACCGCCCTCGACCGTCAGTGGTCGCTGTTCATCGGTTGGATAATCGGTAGCATCAGCAGCGATGCCGTGACGAATCAAGTAGAGGTGAGCAGTCTCAGTCATTTTTGTTTTTTTGTAACTCTTACCATTTTTACTCTTGTTTGTCAAGGTATGCGACCCCTTCTTAATGAGATTTACCGGAAGTTGAGGGGTTAGGAGCAACAGAGTTTCAGGCACTTTTCTCTCTAATCCTTACCTGCCATCTATCTTAAGGAAGAAATTTATTGAGGGACCGCTCTTTTACTTAACTATTGAGAAAAAAAGCCGAGCAAATCGCCTCCTGGGAGGATTGTCAGCAATCTGGACTTAATTTCAGCTTTATACTGGCTTCATAGGCTTATCTAATCACACAATGCTAATAGGGAATCGCTCTCAACTTCAGCGCTATGGTGCTGCTGTCTTAGCTGTAGCGATCGCGCTGATCCTGACGCTTCTATCCGGATCGTTACTCAAACCAACTCCAACCACGCTGTTTTTTACGGCCTCAATTCTGAGCGTCTGGTATGGGGGACTAGGAGCTGGAGTTTTAGCGGTCATGCTATCAATCCTAGCAATTCATTACTTTTTTATTCCTCCTTTTTATAGCCTGACTCTTCATTTAGGTGACTTTCTGCGAGCTGGTGCATTTACCCTAGGCATCCTGATTTGTCACTCCCTGATCGGAAACCAACGGCGAAAAGAAGCTGAACTTCATAAACAAGAACAATTGTTGCGTTTAATTACCGATTCTCTCCCAACTCCCGTCTCCTATGTGGATCGGTTTCTCCGCTACCGTTTTAATAATCAAGCCTACGAAAATTGGCTGGGAATTTCTCGGAAAACCATTACAGGAAAGCACCTAAGAGAGGTGCTAGAACCCTCAGATTATCTAAAAATTGAACATCAATTAATTGCAGTATTAACAGGTCATAAAGTTAGCTTTGAAAGAAGTTTAACATTCCAAGACGGTTCGGCCCGCTACCTAGAGGCGACCTACATTCCCGATGTGACTCCTCAAGGAGACGTGAAAGGGTTTGTCGTGCTCGTGACGGACATTACCAAACACAAACAAGCAGAACAAATTTTACAAGAAAATCACGCTCAATTAGAAAAACGAGTCGCAGAAAGAACCGCAGACTTAACCAGAATCAATGCAGCCTTACAAGCAGAAATTATCGAACGTGAATTAGCAGAAGAAAAATTAAAATTTCAAGCCACTGTCTTATCTCAAGTCAGTGATGTTGTCTTAGCAGTTGATAGCAATTCTCGGATTATTTACTGGAATCAAGCGGCCGAGAATTTTTATCAGGTTAAAGCAGAAGCAGCAATGGGTCGGCTGCAATCAGAACTTTATCAATCCCAGTGGCTGACTCCAGAAACAGAGCAAGTTATGTTGGACACGTTAAACACCACCGGCTACTGGTCTGGAGAAGTGATTCAGACGCTCAAAAGCGGTCAAGAAAAATGGGTAGAAGCAAGGATCAGTGCGTTAAAAGATGCAGAAAAAACTCCCATCGGTTATCTAGCGGTCATTCGAGATATTACAACTCGCAAACAAACCGAAGAAACGCTGCTAATTTCTGACGCTGCTCTCCAACAAATGCCAGATGCTATTCTTCTAACTGACTTGCAAGGAACGATTTTAAGATGGATGGGGAAAGCCGAACAAATTTTTGGTTACTCAGCCGCCGAAGCGATTGGTAAACCCGTTAATTTTCTGCACCACCCCGAAGTCAAAGAAAAAATGACGGCGAAAATTGTGAAATCAATTCAAGAAACAGGCGCATTTTTCGGCGAAATTTCTTGCCTCAAAAAAGACGGCTCTGACATCCCCATTGAAACAACTGCAAAAACAGTTTTTGATCCAACCGGAAAACCCCTATTTTTAATTGGAATTAATCGAGATATCACCGATCGCAAGCAAGCAGAGAGGGACCGCACCCAACTCATCCACGAACAAGCAGCCCGAGCGGTCGCAGAAGCAACCCAAAGGCGCTTTAGTTTCCTGGCTCAAACCAGTCAATTGCTAGCGACTTCCCTGGATAGCGAAACCACCTTAACCAATGTCGCCCATCTCGCAGTCCCTACTTTCGCGGATTGGTGTGCGATCCATTTAGTTGAGGCAGATGGCTCCTTGCGACAAGCAGTAGCCGTTCCCGCCAAGCCAGAAATGCAAAGCTGGATGCAAGACCGTTTAGACCACTACCCAGAAAATCTAGAGGCATTACAACTCTACCTCAGTGCGATCGAGACAGGCAAACCCAAGCAATTATCAGAACACCCAGAGTCTCTGCCAGCAACTATTTCCCCCGATCGCGACCGTACAGAAACAGTCCCCCCAGCCAACACCCGCTCTCACTTATGCGTCCCGCTACAAGCACGAGGGCAGATCCTCGGTATCCTCAGCTTAGCAACCGTCGCATCGGAGCGGTCTTATTCCCCGGATGACCTCTCCTTTGCCGAAGACTTAGCGGAACGCATCGCCTTAGCCGTTGATAATGCTAGGCTCTACCAACAAGCACAGCAAGCCTTGCAACAACAAGCAGAATCCCTAGCTTTAATTGATGCACTCTTCGCAGCCGCACCCGTTGCCATCGGCTTTCTGGACCGAGAACTGCGCTATATCCGTGTCAATCAAAAGCTAGCAGACATCAATGGCTTTTCCATCGAACAGCACTTGGGTCAACACTTCCGAGACTTGCTGCCAGAAATGGCCTCTCAATTTGAGCCACACTTGCAACAGGTGTTAGACACAGGAGAACCCCTGCTGAACTTTGAATTTAGTGGTGAAGTTCCCGGTCAACCAGGACAACTAGGCTATTGGCTCTTAAGCCGTTATCCTGTACGCGGTGTGAATGGGCAAATCCTAGGAGTGGGTACGCTGATCGCAGATATTACCGATCGCAAGCGAGCAGAGTTAGCGCAACAGCGTAGTGAAGAGCGTTATCGAGCATTTATCAAGCAGAGTACAGAAGGAATCTGGCGCTTTGAACTGGAACAGCCACTCTCGATCCAGCTTCCGGAACCGGACCAGATCGAACACTTTTATCGATCTGCCTACTTAGCGGAGTGCAATGATGTTTTTGCTCAAATGTACGGCTTTGCGGTTGCAGAAGAGCTGATCGGAGTACGCTTAGGAGACTTGCTCGTCCAGTCAGACCCCAATAACCTGATTTACCTGCAACGCTTTATCCGGATGGGCTATCGACTGAATGATGGTGAATCCTATGAAGTCGATAAAGACGGGAATCCTAAGTATTTTTCTAATAACTTAGTGGGGATTATTGAAAATGGCTATTTAGTGCGAGCTTGGGGGACTCAGCGCGAGATCACAGAACGCAAGCAGGCCGAGGCAATGCTGCGCTATCTCGCTGAAACCAGCAGTTTCCTCTCAACTTCCCTAGATTATGAAGCGACGGTGCAACGAGTGGCGCAGTTGTCGGTACCTTACCTAGCCGACTGGTGTGCCGTTGACCTTGTGCAAGCAGATGGCATCAGCGATCGGCTTTGCATCGCTTGTGCCGATCCTGGGAAACGGGAGTGGGCAAGGCAACTAGAGCAATCTGCTTCTGATCTTCGCAGTGCTTCGATCCTGGCCAGAGTCCTGCGATCGGGGGTTCCAGAACTCTTTTCAGAAATTTCTGAGGAACTGGTCATGACGGCGGTTGCCCACAATCCTGAACTCTTGTCCATAATCCAGGCAATTGGTATGACCTCTGCAATGATTGTGCCCCTAGCGGCCCATGAACGGGTCCTGGGTGCGATCGCTTTTGTGAGTGCTGAATCCCAGCGTCGCTACAGCAATGCTGATTTGGCTTTGGCGGTCGATCTCGCCCGTCGTGCAGCCTTGGCGATTGACAATGCTAGGTTGTATCAAGAAGCGCGGTCGCAGCGCCAAAGTGCAGAACTGGCGAAAGAACGAACCACGCGACTCCAAGCAGTGACCGCAGCGTTTTCGGAAGCGCTCACCCCAGCTCAAGTGGCAGAGGTGGTGGTTAATCAAGGAATTGCTGCTTTGGGGGCAATGGCTGGCTCCGTGGTCCTGTTGGATCAGGAAGGTTTTTTGAAGCTGCTGGCGACTGTGGGCTATCCACCGGAGTTATTCGATCGCTGGGTTTGTAAACCTGGAACTACGACCGCTCCCCTCGCGGATACAGTCTGGACTGAGAAGCCGATTTTTCTGGAAAGTGCCGAAATCTTTGCTCTTGAGTATCCTCATCTCACGAATTGGCCTGGAATGACGAATAGTAAGGCTTTTGCTGCCATCCCCTTGACCGTGGAAGGGCGGACGATCGGTGCGTTGGGATTGAGTTTTGCCCTGCCTCAAACCTTTGAGCCAGCCGATCGCGCCTTTGTGTTGGCTTTGGGTCAACAGTGTGGTCAAGCGATCGCCCGTGCCCGCCTCTATGAAGCGGAACAGAATGCCCGTGCCCAAGCGGAAGCGGCCAACCGCATTAAAGATGAATTTTTAGCCGTTCTGTCCCACGAACTCCGCACCCCCCTGAACCCGATTCTCGGTTGGGTAAAATTGCTGCGTCATCGAAATTTGGATGCGGCCAAAACCACCTATGCTTTGGAAACAGTGGAGCGTAATGCAAAGCTACTTTCACAATTGATTGAAGATTTGCTGGATGTTTCTCGCATCCTGCGCGGGAAGTTAAGTCTGAATGTTAGTCCTGTGAATTTAGTGGGAGTCATTGAAGCGGCCTTGGAGACGGTGCACTTAGCAGCGGCAGCGAAGTCGATTCAGATTGAAGCGGTTTTGACACCCAGTGTAGGACTGGTTTTAGGGGATGCAAACCGCTTGCAGCAGGTGATGTGGAATTTGCTCTCGAATGCGGTTAAGTTTACAGAGACGGGGGGCCGAGTTGAGGTGCGGTTAGAGCAATCGGGAACACAAGCGCTGGTCCGAGTCAGCGATACCGGCCGGGGAATTGACCCGGAGTTTCTCCCCCATGCTTTTGATTACTTCCGTCAAGAAGATAGTACCACCACAAGGGCCTTTGGTGGGTTAGGGTTAGGACTGGCGATCGTCCGTCATTTGGTGGAATTGCACGGCGGAACAGTCCAGGCAGAAAGTCTGGGTTTGGGACGGGGGGCAATGTTTACGGTAGCGCTACCCCTCCAAGAAGCGGTGGAAGTCAACCCGGAGTTGTCTGTCAGTCGTCCTCTATCCTCAGTCCCCAGTCCCCTGGCTGGTTTACGGGTGTTAGTGGTGGATGATGAGATTGATACGCTTAATTTGCTGGTGTTTACCTTGTCTGAGTCTGGCGCCGTGGTGCGTGCTGCGACCTCGGCCGTTGAGGCCTTAGAGATTTTAGCTGGATGGTCTGCTGATATTCTTTTAAGTGATATTGGTATGGCTCAGATGGATGGGTATATGTTGATGCAGGCGATTCGAGCGCTACCACCGGAACGAGGAGGGACAATTCCGGCGATCGCGCTGACTGCCTATGCGGGAGCGATGGATCGGCAAAAAGTGTTAGCGGCTGGATTTCAGCAACATTTAGCGAAACCTGCTGAACCTGGGGAGTTAGTGGAAGCGATCGTGTCTTTGGTTGGGCGGGTGTAAGGGATTGGTTGAGGGGTGGTGAAGAGAAGGGGAACCTGACGACAGGTTGCAACCGATTGCTACCTCAACAAAGACCGCCGATAAGGTCTCAAAATATTAGAGTTGATTGACCGGATCTGAGATAATTTGGTCGAGGAAGTTCCCGGTCGCAAAAGTTCAGTAAAATCGATTAAAAATCACTTGTTTTCTGCAACCGAATTTTGCGATGAGACAGAAAATTAATGCCGTAGCAGGTTACAGAAACGTCAAAGAAAACTGCGCTAGTTAGGGCTTGCTGAACAAAGCTAAAACCTGCATTCATCAAGGCTCCAGGCATGAAAAGTCCTGTCAACCGCTCCCAAATCTGGTGCTTGACCTCAAAACCTTTGCACTTTTCCCCTTTTTCCCCCTTTCCCCCTTTTTTCCCCTTCTTCAGCAAACCCTAATTAACCATCACTAAATTATCGCGATGGACCACAGTTTCTGCACCGATATATCCTAAAAATTTCGGGATTTCATCGGATTGGCAGCCTCTAATTTTTTGTAATTCAACACTACTATAATTCACCAGACCTCTGGCGATTTCGCGACCTTCTGTATCACATAACTGCACCGCTTCTGTTGAGTGAAACTCTCCAGTAATTTGAGTAATTCCTGCGGCCAATAGTGATTTTCCCGCCTGAGTAATTGCTTTAACAGCACCAGCATCTAGATAAAGTTTACCAGCCGGAACCAAGACATGAGCGATCCAGTGTTTGCGAGCATTCACAGGCCGGGGTTGTGCTGCAAATTGAGTGCCAAT
The DNA here is from genome assembly GCA_050262755.1 of Actinomycetota bacterium. Taxonomy (GTDB): domain Bacteria; phylum Cyanobacteriota; class Cyanobacteriia; order Cyanobacteriales; family Microcoleaceae; genus JBLNEP01. Next base: position 39,857 of record JBLNEP010000199.1, read on the forward strand.
GGCTTCTCCTTGGATGATTTTTTCAATATTTCCCGGAAAACTTCCTTGGGTAATGACAGTCCGAACACCGGAGGCTGTAGCAATTCTGGCGGCTTCAATTTTTGTAACCATCCCACCCGTTCCCCAACCACTTTTTGAGTCGCCCGTTTGTACTTGCAGTTCGGTAAGCTGTTCCATCCGTTCCACTAAAACAATCGGTTGAGCTTCTGGATGGCTGCGAGGATCGGCGGAATACAGTCGATCGACATCTGTGAGTAAAAACAGCCAGTCTGCCTCAACTAAACTTGCTACTAAAGCAGATAGAGTATCATTATCTCCAAATTTCAGTTCGTCGATCGCCACCGTGTCATTTTCATTGACAATGGGAACCACCCCTAACCGTAACAGTTGTTGAAAGGTATTGTACGCATTTACATAGCTGTTACGGTCTACTAAATCTGCTCGCGTTAGCAAAACTTGAGCCATTGCTTGTCCCAAAGACGTAAATAAGTCGTCATAAACCCGCATCAGTCGTCCTTGACCTACAGCAGCGACTGCTTGTTTCAACGCCATATTGCGGGGCCGATCGCTCAACCCCAAGCGAGCGCAACCGACTCCCACCGCACCGGAGGACACCAACACCACCCGATGACCCTGCTGTCGCAAACCCACGATCGTTTCCACCAGAGTTGCCAGTGTTGACAGCGCCAAGTGTCCTGTTTCGGGTCGAGTTAAGCTGGAAGTGCCAATTTTGACAACAATCGTTTGAGACATAACAACCAGAGAAAAACTAAAGCCTAAATCTTCTAAAATTTAAAAATGACCCATTTAAAGCATCAGATATTAAACAGTCTTATCTTGGACTTTTCAATCATGTTTACTGGGTAAAGATGCCCCCAAAATTTGAGAAATCCAGACTTCAAAAGAACGCATAGGATGTTGACGCACTGCTTCTCCAGCATCCACCATCGGTTCTACCAAGATTGTAAACATCCCTAAACGATTGCCGGCCAAGACATCGGTAAACAAGCGATCGCCCACCATTGCCACCTGTTCTACCGGTAAATTCATCGCCTCCACCGCTCGCCTCAATTTGCGCCGCGAGGGTTTAGCGGCCCCAGAGATATAAGGCAAATCCAAAGATTCAGCAATTCTGCCAATCCGTGTCTCGCTGATATTATTACTCACCAACCACAGCGCGACAGCGGGTTTAATCTGTGCCACCCATTCTCCAAGTTCCTTAGAAGCTTGTGCGGAGCGAATTGGCACCAAGGTTTCATCCACATCTAACACCAATCCCTTCAGGTGGTGTTTATCGAGGATCTCAGGTGTCAGATGGACAATTGAATCACCGAGAACTAAGTCAGGCTCTAGTAATTTCCCCCAAGACATAAGGATTTTAAAGTTTAGAGTTGAGATTGGGTATTAAGAGGTGGGCAAAGGTTCATTCGTGCTAGTGAATGGCTGGTTTTTAGTGAGAGACCCGATTGGTAGCCATGATTGAGCTGTTGGCAACGCCATGAACAATGCGCGATGTTCCTGCACCTGATTAAGGTTTTGCCGATCGCTGCTGCTTGTCTACTTGGGAGATAGCCGCTTCATGTTCCGCCGCTGTGCGACTGAAAATGTGAGTGCCATCGTACCGCGCCACAAAATAGAGATAATCGGTTTTTTCCGGGTAGAGGGCCGCTTCTAAACTCGCTAACCCAGGAGCTGCGATCGGCGTGGGTGGGAGTCCTGGATTCACATAAGTATTGTAGGGAGAAGCAGTTTTCACCTGTTGAAAGGTCAGCGGCTTATCGGGAGTTTGCCGAATTCCGAGGGCATATTCAACCGTTGGATCGGAAGCCAAATTCATTCCCTGTTGCAGTCGCTTGGCAAACACCCCAGCAATCACCTTGCGCTCAGCAGCAACCACCGCTTCTTTTTCCACAATACTCGCCAGTGTTACCCAGTCTTTGAGGTTAAGCTTCGCTTGTTTCTGATCTTTTTGATACACTGGCAAGGCCACTTGTTCAAAGCGGCTGAGCATTTGCTTAATCACTGCTTCGGCTGATAAGCGATCGCCTGCCACTTTGTAGGTATCCGGGTATAAAAACCCCTCCAAATGAGGTAAGCCACTGGGTAGCCAGGGATACTGATCGTAAGGAACTTGGGTTGCTAATGCCAAGAAATCCTTCGCAGGGAAAAAACCTTGAGCTTCAAAGTAAGCAGCCATCTGTTGCAGCGACCACCCTTCTGGGATGGTATAGCTCAACTGCACCACATCTCCCCGCCAAATTTTTGAAGCAATGCCACTCAATTGCTCTGTCGGCGCCAACACATAAGTTCCGGCTTTAAACCCGCCTTGACGGTCTTGCAGAGTCAGCCAGCGAGCCCACAAATTCCAAGCCGTTGCTGAGCGAATTAACCCAGCCGCTTCCAAATCTCTCCCAATTTGCTGACTGGAAGTACCGGGCGGAATTTGGAAAGAAATTGCCTTTGCCTCTGCTGAGTTTTGGGACGCAGCAGCCAGCGGCGGGGCACTGACCCAGCTCCACCAGGCCCAGCCCTGCCAAGCACAAACCCCCCAAACCAGTGGCAATAGACCTAAATAAAATAGAGCTTTGGAAATTCGCTGACTGCCTCTGCGCTCCGCAGTCTGCCTTTGGCTTTTTGTCGGTTGTCCTTTTGTCATCTCAAACTATCGGCGCAAATACCCCTACCTAGCTTACTAGGGAGGAGAGGAGCGTCGCCCTCCAACTGGTTGAACGTCAAACACTTTCTGTTTTACAGACCAGCGTTTAAAAATAAGCGCTTGGTTGTTACTCACAAGTCCTTGTTGTCTGGTTGGCAATAACCCCCGACTTGCCTGTTGGCAAACACCCAGAATCTCTGTAAAGGTTGAGACTACTCCATGTCATCAAAGAACTGGTCTTCCAGCATCGGCAGCATTGGCTCCAACTTGCGGAATTCTTCTTCTGAGAGCAATTCTGGCTCACCTTCAGCATTCATCCGAGCCAAGATGAAGAAGGGATCTAGCGGTGTATAGATGGCATACTCCTGCTCTTGATGGTAAAAACTCGCCAGCCATAGCAGTTCTTCATACTCCGACTCTAGCTCTCCGCTACGCTCTTCTGGTGGCTCCTCATCAGGAAATTCCGGTAGCTCTCCGGCCACCGTCAGTGTCACCCCTGTACGTTGGAGCGTCAGGTTTTGCTCTTGCAGAACAACTTTAGCCGTGTCAAAGATCTGCTCGATCTCAGCTTCATCCTCGACGGGAATGGCTGCTTCGTCTGCATCGTCTCCATTCCAAGTAAAAATTTCTACAGGCGCATCAATAGGAAGTAACAGGACATATTCTTGACCTTCTACTTCCATCGAGTATTCAACGCTGCAAGTCAGCGATCGCCCTGTTTCGTCAGTGACGGTGACGCAAACTTCATCGGAATGTCCATTTTCTTTGGGGTATTGGGATGGGAACATCGTATATTTTTTACTTGCACTCAGCAGTACCATCAGGTACTGGGGATTGATCTGCTGCTCTATAGAAGAATTCCCTAGTTACCTAGGGCTTCTACTTCCTGCTTCAACCTAGACAGAAAGTTGCTTCTAGTCCACAGGCGTAACTTCAGAGCGAGCTGCTCTTACCTCAGTCAGGGAAGAAAATGAAATCTTCTTCACCTAGCTAGCTTAGCTTGGTTCCAAGAACTATCGCTAAGAAAGTGACTGCTTCCTCTCCTTCACAACCCTCGCAATCTGCTTGAGAATCCTCTGGCAACTGTGTGAAGGAACCCTCACAAAGATGTTGCCCCATCAGAATATCACGGCTGAGTTATCCTGAGATGGCTGGAGAGAAGCTGGGAAACAGGAGGGTTGATTTCCTGGTCTTTCCCTCACCTTTTTTCCTGCCGCCGTTGATCCAACCATTGCTGCAAAATTAAGGATGCTGCTTTTCGGTCAATCAAAGCTTTATTTCTCGAAGGTGAGATCTTGGCGTCCTTGAGTAATTCCTCTGCCTGAAAGGAAGTCAGCCGCTCGTCGATATACTCAACGGGTAAACCCAAGGCTGCTGACAGCCGCTGAGTATATTTCTTTATTTGTTTTGCTTGGAAACCTAGGGTGCCATTCATGGAATAGGGCAAGCCAACCACGAGGACTTGCACTTTCCGCTCTTGCACGAGAGCACGGAACTGAGCGACATCTCGGTCAAAGGCAGAACGTTCCATGGTGGCGATCCCACTGGCAATTAAACCTGTACCATCACACCCAGCGATGCCAATGCGCTTGCTGCCGATATCTAAGCCCAGCGCTGAGATAAAGGCACGGGAAGAGGGGGCAGCGGATGCTGCTGCGGAGGGAACGGAGAGGGATGGGGAGGGCAGAATTTCTGCTTCTCCCTGTTGCCCTCTGTCTTCTGCCTTGGAGCCTTCTACCTTCATCTTGCACCCTTTATCCTTCCAATGGGTCGTCTTTCGCCAACTCTTGCGATTTTAGCGGTAAAAGGCTTTTGGCATCTAGAGTGGAGAGGTCGGACTCGACGCGGTGGCTGTTGTTGCTAGCATCGGGTAACTTGGAGTTGCCTTCTGCTGGCGAAGCTGGCTCCATCGGCCCGAGCCAAGACATCCGGCCTGGTACGGGTTTGCGGGCTGGTTGAAAGCTTTGTAGCACTTCTGAGAGTTGTAGGCCTTCGAGGGAGACGGACTTGGACTCCCGTAGCTTGTGCCAGACGGAGCGGGACATCAGCAAGGTGTGATCGATGCGCTGAGCTCCGACTTGTTCTAAGTAAGCTTCTCGCTCTGGCTGGTAGTCAGCGGAGGCGAGGTGCAGGGTTTGGGGCGGGAAGTCTTGGGCAAGGCGGGCCATCTGGGATAGCAACTCTGGGTAGAGCCAGGTATAGGCGGGGTGGACGGTGAGTTGGGCGGCGTGCGGCTGGGAGCCGTTGCGAGACAACTGCACTTGGAAGTAGCCGATCGCAGCTTTGCGTTGCGGTTCAAAGACGTAACCACTGACGACTTCGGTGTGGCCGAGCCATTGTTTAATGCCTTCTACGAGGGCGCTGGCGAAGCTGGTTTTGAAGTCGGAGATGTGGCGATCGAAGACTTGCCGGACTAAGGGGGGCATGGAGACGGTATCGAGTTGGTAGAGCAACTGAGCATCGGCGTTGCTGACGGGGAGTAGGTTGGGCAAGTCTGGGGTGGCCCCGGCTAATTCCTGGAGGAGTTCGGGGGCGATCGCCCAGTATGTCATTTGGGCTAAGGGTTGAAACCCGTTCTGGCGATAGAGGGCGAGGGTACTTTTGTCGTTCACGTTGACTTCGAGAACCCAGGTGCGAGCTTCCCAGATGGCTTCAAAGCAATGGCGCAGCAGTTGAGAGCCGGTGCCTTTACTGCGGGCGAGGGCGTCTACGGCGACTCGGTTAATGCGCCAAGTGCTGCGGGTACGGTTAAAGGGTGAGATTTGAATGGCTCCCCGCACGGTGCCTGCTTCGTCGGCGACATAGGCGCGGAGTAGGTATTGGCAGGGGTTGGGAAATAAGCTTAAAAATTTTAACAACCCGTACCAGCGGCGAATGTGTTGCCACTGTTTGCTGAGATCGAGGTGGTAATTGGCGTCGCTGAGTTCTTCGGGTTCGGGTTCTTGGACGTTCAGTTGGGCGATCGCGTCGAGGTCCCGATATTGCAGCGGGCGAATGACAACCTGATTGGGGTTTTGGGACAAAAATGGATTCATATCAGGGGAGGGGGGAGGGGAAAGAGACGGGGACTATCGAAATAAGGTGAGGGGAAGAAAGGATTTTCCTACTGCCTTGGAGTTTTTTGCCTTCTGCCTGAGAACCTTCCCCCCTCCTACTCTAGCTTTTCAGGAGGGGTTGTGCAGGTCGGATCAGAACGAGGGGCGTCCGCTCGTCGGCGTTACCGGCTGGGTTGCTGATTAATGCTTGTTCTAGGAAGGCTTCCGGTAGACCGGGGGTTGCTGCCAAGATCTTAACTGCTTTCAAGTCGTTGGCATCTACGATCGCAGCGGCTAACCCTGTTTCTTGTTGGATGCGATCGACGACTTGCTGGGGGTTGTCTGGACCGAGGACGATAAATTGGTCATAGGGGGGCAAGGTGCCGGTCACGTCGTCGATCAGTCGTGCTTGTTCCCCTGCGAGTTGGTAAAAGACGCCCGGTTTCCCGAATACTTTTGCGACTGCACCGATTGCAAATGCTGCTAACACTCGCACGGGTCCGACTAGATCGACTAATGCTTGCATCCCGCAGGCCGTGGCTAAACTGGAGGTGGGCAGGAAGAACAAGCAGACTCGCTTGGCTACCCAGCCGGGTTTGATTTCTGTGGGATGACGGAACCGACCTTGGATGACGGCGATCGGTGTCTCTCCTATTGCTATGATATCGCCTTTTTGGGCGTGGGGGAGGGCGTAGCGCTTGACAATTGCAACTGGATCGTCTGTGACGCCTAGGAGGTGGGTGCGGATGGGAAAGACTTCGGCAACGCCAACATCACGCCCTTTTGGAGTTACAGACGGCTCGGGGAATTGCAGGGGTACGATCAAGTGTTTGAGTTTGGGAATGCGACCACCGGGACCGTAGGTGACATACTGAATTTGAATCCAAGCTGACTGCAATTTGCTGAGGTCTCTGCCTTGAATCTCGATGGAGACTTTAATTTTAGTGGTCTGGCGCAGCTTGACGATATAGCCGAACCAGTAACCATCTTCTCTAGCGGTTGCATCTTTATGACAGGGGATGACTTTTGCCTTGCAACTCACGCCTTCTAAGCTGGCATCTGACAGCAGTTTCACTCGCGCTTGCACTTCTGGCAACATGATCTCAAAGCGCGGTGTCCGGTTGCGGAACTCCATTTCGCCGACTAAGAGGAAGCGGTTGGGTTCTGAGGGGGTCAAGTGCCACTCTCCCGGTGTCAGTTCCAAGTCATTGCCGGGACTCTGGCGGTATTTGAATTCTAGGCCTAAGCCGCCTAATGCCAGCACTGAAGCGGCTGCTGTGACTCCTACTGCTAAACTGCCAATCACTCTGGTTCACCAATCATAAGAATTTCTGTCTACTGTAGTTGATCTCCTGCACCTTAAGCGCAGATCCGGTAAGGGGAAAAGGGGAAGGGGAAGAGGGGCGCGGGGACACTGAATCGGGTGATGGAACTCTGTACCATACAACTGTCGAAAATAGTTGTATTTCTGTCGGTTCCTATTTGACTTAAAAAATAGTTGTTCATTTTACCATGTTGTTTGATTTTATGTTAGAATAAACAAAATTTATTCATTTTTGATTACGCTTCTTAACTCAATCAATTAACTCAGTTGTCACCAAATAATTTGTAAAACTAATAATTTAAATTTAATCAAATTAATAAAATTTATATTAAAAGGGCGGACAGGGAGTGTAACCCTTAATGTTCTGTTAGCTTGAGCGATGGCTGCCCCAAAGATTTTTCGACAAAGCCTGACTTTGGGGATGGATTTTTCTTAAAGATTTGTAAACTGTTAAGAAGCCCTTCGTGCGTTTAGATTTCTTAAGGAGTCCAATGAAGCAACTTGTGATACTCGAGCGCTTCTGCCTAATTGCCCATGTCGTGTCAATGGTGTTTGGACTGGCAGGGCTGTTGCTGATCCTACCGAACCCCGATTTAATCTTAAGCTTGCCACCTATTGGTAAGGCGTTCTTTCAGTGGAGCATGGCTGGAGGCGGGGTTGCTTATATTGTGTTTGGTGCAGCGGCAGTTGCCCTCTATGCTTATCGGACGCTGGGGCTGCAAGCTACTTTAGCTTTTCTGTTGCCCTCGGTATGTTTATCGCTAAGTAGTGAGTTGTTAGGAACCAGTACCGGTTTTCCCTTCGGTCACTACCATTACCTCAGCGGTTTAGGTTATAAGATTGCTGGCTTAGTACCCTTCACGATTCCGCTTTCGTGGTTTTACATGGGGTTTGTTTGCTATCTATTGGCCCGTGCTGGTTTGGGAGAGAGAGGCTGGAAGCCTCAAGTTGGTGCGATCGCATTGGGTGCTGTACTCTTAACCGCCTGGGATTTCGTACTCGATCCAGCGATGAGCCAGACAGCCTTTCCTTTCTGGGAATTTGAGGAAGTGGGTGTTTTCTTCGGAATGCCCTACCGTAACTTAGCAGGATGGTTGGGGACCGGTGCATTATTTATGGCAGTGGCTGCTTTTTTGTGGAGAAAAGCACCTGTTTTGGTACAGCGGTCGCAGTTGGGTTTACCCATCATTGTTTATTTAGTTAATTTTGCCTTCGGAGCCGTGATTACTGTTATGGCTTTGGATTCTCGATTCTGGTTCCCTACATCTCTTGCGGTACTTTTGGGTGTAATTCCTGCGCTGATTTTGTCACGAATGGCTCAGTCTGTAGCAGCAAACACAACAGAAGTCATCCCCTCTTTGAGTGCTTCTGCTCTGAAAGCAGAAGTTCCAGCTCAGCCGGTGGCAGTTACCTCTAAGTAAGTTTGTGGACTGAAGCCGGGAGAGGGGCTCTGGCGCTGCTAAAGTTAGCAGTTTGCCCCTTTCCCCAGTCCGCCATTTGGAACTTTGGAGAGGTCCATTTCTTGATAAAATCCAACTTTCTCAGAAACTATTTTTCTCTAGCACTTCATTTATTAAGTTTTTATATAATTAGTTGACCTTTAAAGCTTGTTTTGTAATTTTATCAGTAAGATAGGTTTTACTTGAAATAAGTTGTTTCCTTCCCGGTCACTTCTTTCGTTAGAGAGGTCTGACCCTAGCTAAACCCAAGCTAAGTCCAGAAACTGTTTGTTATGAAGAAGCTGATGAATCAACACCTCATGGCAGGTGGCTTTAGCTTTGCCTTACTACTCTTGTGCGGTGTGGGGATAGCTAGTTATCTCAGCAGTAAAAGGCTGCTAGAGGATGCAAATTGGGTGGAACATACCTATCAAGTGATGTTGACGATTGAGCATCTAGACGATCACTATAAAGATGCTGAAGCATGGCAAGACAATTATATTTTAACCCGTCAGAGTTTTGCTTTAGAAGCTTATCAAAAAGAAAGAGATCTGGCAAGTTCTGAACTCAAACTCTTACGAAAATTAACGCTCGATAATCCTAATCAACAACGTCGCATCGCAGAGCTTGAACCACTACTTGCTAGAAAATTTGACCAACTTACAAAAATAATCGCTCAGGTTCAAAAGGAGCAGTTTCCCCTTACCAATAAAAATCTGATAACTGAGCTAAAACCAAAAGATACAACCTTTCAGCAAATTCTAGCTGCTCTTAAAAGCGAAGAAACTGTTTTATTAAGAAATCGTTTATCTAGTACCCTAAAAACTTTTTATAATACAGTTTTTACGATTGTATTTGGTTACGGATTTAGTTTGATTTTACTCAGTCGAGTCTTTTTTTGGTTGTCTAATAGTAATCAAAAGTTGCTACGAGCTGAAGCAGAGAAGCAAAAACATTTGCAACTTCTTGACTTAGCGAATGATACCATCATGATTCGCACCCTTGATGATGAAATTATCTATTGGAATCAAGGAGCCGTACATCTCTATGGATGGACCCAAGCAGAAGTATTAGGTAAAACCGTCCATTGCTTATTACAAACAGTATTTCCTCAACCGCTAGAAGAGATTCAAAAGGAGTTTTTGCGTCGGGGATATTGGCAAGGAGAACTGACTCACACCAAACGAGATGGAACTCAAATGATTGTAGCGAGTCGCTGGACTTTACATCGAAACGAACTTGATAGTCTGACAACCATCCTGGAAATTAATAACGACATTACAGAACAAAAGCAGGTAGAGAGGAAACTCGAAGAAGTTAATCAATCATTGGAAAAACGTATTGATGAGCGCACCTTGGAGTTAAGCACAGCTTTAGCTAAATTAGAGCGAGAAGTTGTCGAACGCCAGCAGGCAGAATATTTACTGCAACGTAGTGAAGGTCGCTTAAGTGCAATTTTTAATCAAGCATTTGTTGGGATTGCTCAAATCTCGCCAGAGGGAAAAATTCTCTTAATTAATGAGACATTTTCAGAAATTTTAGGGTATCCTCCGGAAGATATCATTAATCAATATTGGCAAATATTTACTTATCCTGAAGATTTAGAAGCGAGCCTAGAATTTGTCCAGAGAGTCTTGAACAGTGGAAAGCTATTTGGTTCGCTTGAAAAGCGCTATCTTCACAAAAATGGTTCGGTGGTTTGGGCGGATGTAAATCTCTCAATGGTCCTGAATACAGAGAATAAGTGTGAATATTTCATAGCAGTGATTCAAGATATCAGCTCTCGTAAACAAGCAGAAGCTGCACAGAGGCGGACTGATGAATTGTATCGCACCTTAATTTACAATTTTCCTAATGGAGTGGTACTTTTATTCGATCAAGACTTGCGTTATTTGGTAGTAGAAGGAGGAGGTTTAGCTCATAGTATATTTACCAAAGAACAAATAGAAGGTAAGACAATTTGGGAAATATTACCAGCCGAGTTTTGCAGTCTTTTAGAACCGCTCTACCGTGCAGCATTGGCAGGAGAAAGTAACAGCGTCGAAGTTCCCTTCCTCGATCGAGTTCATAAGCTGCACTTACTACCCATTAAAGACGAGTCGGGTAAAATTTTTGCAGGTATGATCATGAGCCAAGATGTTACCCTGCAAAAACAAGCTGAGCAAGCTCTGAAGCAATCGCATGATGCTTTGGAAAAGCAAGTTCAAAAGCGAACGCAGGAACTATTGCAAGCCAATGCCTTATTACAAGCAGAAATTGCTGAGCGAATCGAAGCTGAACAACAATTAGGAAAAATAACCTTGGATCTGAAGCGCTCAAATCAAGAATTAGAACAATTTGCTTACATAGCCTCTCATGATTTGCAAGAACCTCTCCGTGCCGTTATTGGATATACACAACTGTTAGAGCAGGAGTATAAAGATGCCTTAGAGGAAGAAGCCTTAGAGTATCTGGAGTTTATTGTAGACGGAGCCAAGCGTATGCAACGACTCATCCAAGACTTATTAATTTATTCTCGGGTAGGTACTCGTACTCAAGAATTTAGTGCTACGGACTGCAATGCTATCCTGCAAGAAGTTTTAAAGAATTTACAGGTGGCGATCGCAGAAAAAATGGCTAAAATTGACGTAGATCACCTTCCTATTGTGATCGCTGACGCGACTCAACTGATGCAGTTATGGCAAAATTTAATTGGCAATGCGCTTAAATTTTGCCGAAATCAGGCGCCTGAAGTGCATATCTGGGCTGAGTTACATAACACCGAATGGCTTTTCTCCATCCGCGATAATGGCATTGGCATCAAGCCAGAGTATTTTGAGCGTATTTTCATCATTTTTAAGCGCCTGCACACACGTACAGAATTTGAAGGAACTGGCATTGGTTTAGCACTCTGCCAGAAAATTGTTGAGCGCCACGGTGGTCGTATTTGGTTAGAATCTGAAATGGGAGTAGGGACGACTTTTTTCTTCACTCTCCCAGTTAGCAGAGATAAAATTCATGAATAACATTTTTTTATATCGACCGATTGAAATTCTACTCGTTGAAGACTCCCCTAGCGATGCTAAACTCACCATTAAACAGCTAAAAGCTGCCAAAGTTATCAATCATATCCATTGGGTTGAGGATGGAGAAACAGCAATGGCATTTCTCCGAAGAAAAGAACCCTATACCAATTCCAAGCGACCCGATCTAATTTTACTCGATCTGAATTTGCCGGGGTTGGATGGTCGGGAAGTGCTATCCATTGTTAAATCCGATCCTGACTTAAAACGCATTCCGGTGGTCATTCTCACGACCTCGGCTGATGAAGCAGATGTCTTAAAATCTTATAACCTCAATGCTAACTGCTATGTAACAAAACCAGTTGACATTCAGCAGTTTATGGAGGTTATTAATTTAATGACAGATTTTTGGTTGGCTGCTGTCAGATTACCCTCCAGATAACAAGTTTATGAATGCCCCAAGGTTTTAGCAAACTGATGAATAAAAACTTACTTAGTATCCTGTTAGTAGAAGATAGCCCCAGTGATGCCAAGCTGTTTCAAAAAATTTTAGCTTCTGCCAGCAAAAAACTAGGGTCGCTATTTTGTGCTGAGCGGTTGAGCGATGCAATCCATGCTTGCAGCCACACTCTGTTTGATGTAGCGCTATTAGATTTATCTTTACCCGATTCTGAGGGGTGGGAAACAGTGGCAAATTTTCATGCCGCAGCACCCGATATTCCCATTGTGGTCTTCACTGCATCTGATGATGAAGAGATTGCCATGCAAGCACTGGCTCATGGAGCACATGATTATCTGGTGAAGGGGACCATTACCTATCCAATCTTAGTCCGCGTCATTCGTTATGCGATTGAACGGGGGCAAATTTTTAAGCAATTACGGGCGAATCAGCAGCGATTTTGGGGAATTTTTAATCAAGCTTTTCAATTAATGGGGTTGTTAACACCTGAAGGCCGCGTTATAGAAATTAACCAAACCTCCCTTGATTTCTTTAATGCTAAACCGGAGGATTTTATTGGCAAGCTAATTTGGGAACTCAATTTTTGGGAGTCCTCAGAAGCAACTCAGAGGTGGTTGCAAACCAGCCTTGCTCAGGCGCTTGAGGGTGAATTGATTCGTGATGAAGTCGAACTTTCTGGTATTTGCGACCGCAAAATTTTTCTTGACTTTTCCTTAAAATCTGTCAAGGATGAAACAGGCAAAGTTGCCTTTTTGATTGTAGAAGGAAGGGATATTAGCGACCGCAAACGTGCCGAAGCAGCGCTGCAAAATGCCAATGAGCAACTACAAGCTGTTTTAAATGCTGTACCTGGATTTGTTGCTTGGATTAGTGAGGATTTGCGATACCTCGGCGTCAACCGAACGATGGCCGAGTTTTTTAATTTAACACCGGATGCTTTTGTGGGTCGGAAATTGGGGGCGATCAATCATAGCCAAAATTGCTTAAGAATTATGAGCGATTTTATGGCGAGTTCTGATTTAACAACGAATCAAGTGCTGGACCTAGAAACGACGAATGGCACTATCCAAAATCACTTGATTGTTGCTCAGAAATACCAGCAAGGAAAGGCCGCAGTAATGGTAGGCGTTGATATTACAGAACGCAAACGTGCTGAAGCTGAAATTTTCAAAGCTTTAGAAAAAGAACGGGAACTGAATTTGATTAAAACTAGTTTTTTGTCAATGGTTTCCCATGATTTCCGCACACCCATTACTACAATTCAAATGTCATCTGAGCTGCTGGAAAAATACCTTCAAGATAGCATGGATGACAGAAAAAAACGTCATTTTGTGCGAATTAAAGAAGCTGTTACTCAGATGCTGCAATTGCTCGATGAAGTCTTATTGATTAGTAAATCAGAATCAGGAAAACTTCTCTTCAACGCTACTTCCCTAAATTTAGAAAAGTTCTGCCGTGATTTGCTCGAAACGATGCAGGTTAATACGGGCAATCAGTCTCGAATTAAGTTTACCTTTCAAGGGGTACACTGCGAGGCAAAAATGGATATAAGCCTGCTTCGCCATATCTTGACAAATTTACTGGGGAATGCAATTAAATATTCGCCGATGAGCAGCTTAGTTTGTTTCGACTGTATCTGTCAGGACGATATGGTTACTTTTCTAGTGAAAGATTCAGGAATTGGCATTCCCTTAAAAGACCAAGTCAAGCTATTTGAAACCTTTCACCGTGCTAGCAATGTGGGGTCGATTCCAGGAACGGGATTAGGGTTATCCATTGTGAAAAAGTGTGTGGAAGTGCACCGAGGTGAGATGGATCTCCACAGTCAAGAAGGAGTGGGAACAACATTTACAGTGAGACTCCCTTTAAGATAAATTTAAAAAAGAAAAATTCAGTTGTTTCAGCATCCGACCATTGATTTTATCTGTTACTGCTCAACTTGCATTCTCTTCGCTAACAAACAGTGTATTGACGGGGTTATTGCTGCTGCAATTGCCCGCAGTGGCAATTTTACTGTCACGTTTAGCAAAAGGACCCTCTCGACAGCCACCGTTGACACCCCAGTCACCCACTCCAGATTTATTGGGTTGTTGTAGTGTGGTAGTGCCAACGTTAAATGAAGCCGATCGCATTGGTCCCTGTTTAGCAGGGTTAACTCGCCAAAGCTACGAAGTCCGAGAAGCGATCGTAGTAGATAGCCATTCCACAGATGGGACGGCAGAATTAGTGAAAGCGGCAGCAGAAACAGACCCTCGGTTTAGGGTAATTCATGATGACCCTTTGCCACCGGATTGGGTGGGTCGTCCCTGGGCCTTGCACACAGGTTTTCTGAATAGTTCAGAGGCGAGTGAGTGGATTTTAGGGATTGATGCAGATACGCAGCCGCACCCTGGTTTAGTCGCCAGCTTATTAAAAACTGCGATCGCCCAAGGATATGATTTAGTTTCCCTTTCCCCCCAGTTTATCCTCAAGTATCCAGGGGAATTGTGGCTACAACCTGCTTTGCTGATGACATTGGTTTATCGCTTCGGACCCACGGGAACAGAGGGCGAGTCTTCAGAACGGGTGATGGCCAATGGTCAGTGTTTTCTGTGCAAGCGATCGGTTTTAACCCAGCTAGAAGGTTATACTTCCGCCCGCAGTTCCTTTTGTGATGATGTGACGTTGGCCCGCTATGCAGCTTCCCAAGGGTTTAAGGTGGGGTTTTTAGACGGGGCAAAGGTATTGAAAGTCCGGATGTATGAGGGAATGGCCGAAACGTGGCAGGAATGGGGGCGATCGCTGGATCTCAAAGATGCTGCGTCATCGGCCCAAATTTGGGGAGATTTGTGGTTCTTGTTCGCAGTTCAAGGGTTACCCCTCCCGATTTTATTGAGTGCTTGGTTTTGGGCGTTTCCTCTTTCCTTGTCTCCCAGTCCTGCTGTTTTCTTATTGGGATTGAATGGATGTTTAGTGGCGATCCGAGTGGCGTTGTGCGCTGCGATCGCACCTTCTTATGACCGTACTCAAGCCACCACTCGCTTGATGTTCTGGCTGTCTCCGCTGGCCGATCCGTTGGCCTTTCTGCGAATTTGGTTGTCTGCGATGAGTAAACCCACTCAGTGGCGCGGCCGGAGTTATGGAACTTGATAGAGAATAGGGGATGAGGAAGGTATCCCTTCTTCATCCCCTGTTCCCCCTTGCGCTTAAATCGGGCTTGCTGAAAAAAGCTAAAAGCTGCATTCATCAAGGGTGCTTAGGGTATTAAAAGTGCTCTCAAGCACTCCCAACTCTGGTGCTAGACCTTAAAACGTTTGCACTTTTTCCCCTTTCTCCCTTTTCCCCCTTTTCCCCCCTTGCGCTTAAATAAAGACTCGGTGTTGCAGAGAAGGCATCTGGCGACGCACTTGTTCTAAACGGGAAGGGTCAATTTCCGCGATCGCGGCCCCAGGAGTATCTCCTGCATCGGCTAAAATCACGCCCCAAGGGTCAACGATCATCGCATGACCGTGGCTTTGGCGCAAACCATAGTGACGACCGGTTTGTGCGGGTGCGATCACATAGGCAGTATTTTCGATCGCCCTTGCTTGCAACAGCACTTTCCAGTGGTCTTTTCCTGTGTAGGCGGTAAACGCAGCCGGCACAAACAACACTTCTGCCCCCATATTGGACAAGTGTCGGTACAATTCCGGGAAGCGGACATCGTAACACACCGAAATTCCTAAGACTCCCAGCTCTTTCGAGGGGTAGACCGATGGCAAAAGCGTGCCGGCTTTTACGGTGTTTGATTCTCGATAGGTGTTACCGTCTGGGACATTAACATCAAACAGGTGGACTTTTTCGTAGCGTGCTACTTCCGCACCGCTGGGATCGACCAGCAAACAAGTGTTGTAAACTTGGCCGTTACCCGTGGGGACTGGAAACCCACCTCCTAAGATGGTGATCTGGAAGCGCTGGGCCATTGTTTTGAGAAATTTCTCACTTTGCTGTGCGATCGCTTCTGCTTGGACGATCTTCTCGGCCTCGTCTCCCATGAACGGAAAATTTTCCGGCAAGCTTACTAATTCTGCACCCCGACGCACGGCCAGATCGATTAGTTCTTCTGCCTGAACCAAGTTTTTTTGCAGGTCAGGCAAGCTTGTCATCTGAATGGCTGCTGCTAGATAAGATTTCATCGATATCCAAAATCTAAGTCATTACTAATGGTTAATGGTTTTCAGTTAGCTGTTTACTCTTAACTGCTCTGAAATAGATGAACTCTCACTACTCTTGGAGAGTCATTTTTAACTGAATTCAGAATTTTTATAAACTTACGAGTTTGGATTGGTAAGATTTATTGTTTACTTCGTTTCTCACCAATTTTCCCTCTCTATTTTCTAACATACCATAGCCTTGGTCATAGGGTCAAGGGCAGGGGAAGTTCCAATTGCCGAACTGAACTTTTTTTGCCCTTTGCCCTATGACCTAACCACAAAAAGTGATTAAGGAAGAGGGTGGAACAACAGGTCGGGGAAGAAGCGGTTAAATTCAATCAAAGCCGCTGCTTGAATTGATAGCCAAAGTGCTGTCAAAACTGGCGCGGTAGAAAGAAACTTGACAAAGTATTGCATGAATAGTTCTCCCAAAAAGTTAAATCAATGTCGGGAATCTTGCGAAGTGGTAACAGTTAATTATTAGATTAACAATTCACCATTCGCTGTTAGTGACTGCTCAAGTTTTACCGGGGCGAAACGGTGATTTCGTCATCTTTGGCGAACAATTCACCGGTCGTCAGTTCCTTGAGAGCGGCTAAAGGCCACAAGAAGCCAGTTAGCATCAGACCAATCGCTGTAGGGACGTTGATAATGATCTCTTGTTCCTCTGGGCTGTCGGTTTTCTTGGCTGCTTGCAAATAAGAACGGCCGACCCAACCAATCCAACCAGCAATGTATAAAAACAGGACGCTGGGAATCAAAAAGTCACCGGCATGAGCCAAGCTACCATCGACAATTAAGTGAGGATAGCCTTCGGGTCCGCACAACTCTTGAGAATAACGCTCAAACCGAGCTTTGGCTGAGCTGGGATCGCCATTGGTAGAACGAGCAGATTTAGCCAATGCTTTGAACTCAGGTGAGTCTTTGCAAGGAACTAAATCATAGGCTTTGGCGGTAGGTACAAAACTGATCCAAAGGCTTAGGGCTAAAATTGCAGCCAACAATCGTCGCATGGAATTGTTTCCTTTTGTTACAAAACACTAAGTTTTTTTTACAAGTGTCTCAAGATTGCTTGTCTGGAAGCCATCTTACTGCTGCTGCTGTTGCTCTGTAGACTGAAATCCACAGGAATCTGTGGTGTCTACTTCCTGTTTCAACCTAGGCAGGTGGCTGCTGCTAGTCCACAGGCGTCACTTCAGATCGAGGCGAATCTTACGGAAGCTCGCGAAGATTTTAGAATCAACGCCAAGATAGTTAGCTTAATCTCAGCTTTTTCGCTGATTTTAGCGAACTATAGGGTAATCATAGCCAAGAACAGAGCGATTTCATCACACTGTTGTGAGCTGGTTACAGTCAAGTTAAGCTGACAATAGCCAACCCATGCAACAAAATTACCAGCTAATGGCAACCGTTTTAGCACTTGAAACAAGTTGTGATGAAACAGCCGCCGCAATTGTTAAGAATCGTCAAATTTTGAGCAATGTGGTCGCATCACAAATTACAATTCACCAGCACTATGGGGGGGTTGTGCCAGAAGTTGCTTCGCGCAGTCATGTAGAGGCACTGAATCAAGCGATCGCACAAGCTGTTTCAGAGGCAAACCTAAGTTGGGCCCAAATAGATGGGATTGCAGCAACTTGTGCTCCTGGTTTAGTCGGTGCTTTATTAGTCGGACTCACCGCAGCCAAAACGCTCGCGATCGTCCATCAAAAACCTTTCATCGGCGTTCACCACCTGGAAGGTCATCTCTACGCCAGTTATCTCAGCGAACCAGACTTGCAACCACCCTTTTTATGCTTGCTCGTTTCCGGTGGTCACACCAGCTTAATAGCCGTCAGAGAGTGCGGACAGTATCAAATCCTAGGCCAAACCCGCGATGACGCAGCCGGAGAAGCCTTCGATAAAGTCGCGAGACTGTTGCAACTCGGTTATCCAGGCGGCCCGATCGTAGACAAGTTAGCCAAAACTGGAAACCCGCGAGCCTTTTCGCTACCAGAAGGCAAAATTTCCCTACCAGAGGGAGGCTATCACCCCTACGACACCAGTTTTAGTGGCTTGAAAACAGCCGTGCTGCACTTGGTGCAAAAGCTACAAAAGCAAGGTGAAGACCTACCCGTAGCTGATATAGCTGCGAGTTTTCAAGAAACTGTCGCTAAAACCCTGACCAAACGAGCGATCACCTGTGCCCTGGACTGTGGCTTCCATACCATCGCCATCGGTGGCGGTGTTGCCGCTAACAGTAGATTACGAACACATTTGCAGGAAGCCGCCCGCGATCGCCACCTGCGCGTCCTCTTTCCCCCCTTAAAATTTTGCACCGACAATGCTGCCATGATTGGCTGTGCTGCTGCTGAACACTTGGAACGCGGACATACCTCATCCCTAACCTTAGGAGTACAGTCGCGCATGAGTCTTACAGAGGTGATGCAACTGTATGCCTGAACCAGCCACCATCCGGGATGCCACTGAAGCAGACTTGCCAGTCATGATCGATATTTACAATGCTTCCATACCAGGGCGGATTGCGACCGGCGACCTCGAACCCATTACCGTAGCCAGTCGCCTCACCTGGTATAGACAACACTCCCCCACTTCCCGTCCCATTTGGGTTGTGGAATCTGACCACCAGATTGTTGGTTGGCTGAGTTTTCAATCCTTCTATTACGGTCGAGCTGCCTACCAAGCGACCGCAGAAATCAGCATTTATATTGCCCCCACTCACCACCGCCGAGGAGTGGGGCGACAACTGCTGCAAGCCGCGATTCAGCGGAGTCATGAATTTGAAATTCAAACCTTACTGGGTTTCATTTTTGCCCACAATCAAGCAAGTTTAAGTTTATTTGAAACACTCGGCTTTCAACGCTGGGGCTATTTGCCAAAAGTAGCTGCACTCGATTGTATAGAACGAGATTTAGTCATTGTGGGGCGTCGAATTGCCACTCAGTAGGTCGGTATAAAAGAATAGCAAATTGAGAGCAGAGTCGATTGCATGCTCAGAGCTAGTTTTTTGTTTCAAAACCCGCCTCTGTCCCCTGCATTGGTTCACCCTCACTGACTAGCAAGAATTGCTAAATTGTATCAATAAAAACTTTTCAACCTCTACCCTATACTTCTACGAACAAATCAGGCAAAATGTGAGTAGCTCTGCAAGGGTGAAACATCTATAAAATAACAAGCCCTACTGGAGAAGCTATGACCGGAATCCAATCGCCAGACGCCAGCGAAATCCTCACATCCCTTGACTTTCCCGGCGACCCCGTGCCACTTGGTTCTAAGTTTTACATCGAGCGCTCTCCTTGGGAAGCACGTTCCCTTGCGGAAATTATGAAGCCAGGGAGCCTCCTTCGGATCAAAGCTCCCAAGAAAATGGGGAAAAGTTCCCTACTGTTGCGGATTGCCGATCGCGCTGTAGCTCAGGGGTATCGCATTGTCACCCTAGATTTTCAGCAAGCCGATCGAGGAGTTTTTGCGAACATCAACAAATTTTTACGTTGGTTCTGTGCCAATCTCGCTCGACAACTCAAACTAGCAGCCTGTTTAGATGATTACTGGGACGAAGACATCGGCAGCAATGTTAGCTGCACGATTTATTTTGAGGGGTATTTGCTAGAACAGATAGAAACTCCAATTTTGTTGGTACTCAACGAAGTTAACCGGGTGTTTGAACATCCCCAAATTGCCCAAGACTTCCTGCCACTGCTGCGATTTTGGCACGAACAAGCCAAACAAGAAGATATCTGGACAAAACTCCGCATTGTTGTGGTTCACTCCACTGAAATTTATATTCCCCTCAGCATCCATCACTCACCCTTCAATGTTGGCTTGCCCATTAAGTTGACAGAATTTACTCCCGAACAAGTACAGGAGTTAGCACAGCGATACGGATTCAATTGGAGCGATCGCCAGCCAGTCCAGCAACTCATGAACATGGTCGGAGGTCATCCCTACTTGGTACATTTAGCGCTCTATCACCTCTGTCTTCAAGAGATTAGCTTAGAACAACTGTTACAAGAAGCACCCACTCAAGCAGGCATTTATAGCGATCATCTACGCAGGCATTGGCTCGCTCTTCAAAAGCAACCAGAATTGGCAGCAGCCTTTAAAAAGATTGTCAAAGCTCAAGGCAAGGTTTATGTAGACCCTGCCTTTGCCTATCAGTTAGATAGTATGGGTCTTGTGAAAATAGAGGGCAATGAATGTGTCCTTTTTTGTGACTTGTACTCCCTCTATTTCCAAGAGCAACATTTAGGAGAAGAGAAGTTAGACACTCTTCGTCTAGAGCAGTTGGAGCAAGAGAATCAAAGGTTACAACTGTTAGTCAATATAGACGAACTCACTCAAATTGCCAACCGTCGCCATTTTGACAGTTGCTTACGAATGCAATGGAAGTTAATGAGTCGCGAGGGATGTCCCTTGTCTTTAATTTTGTGTGACCTTGACCATTTTAAAATTTATAACGATACTTATGGTCATCAAGCAGGAGATCAGTGTTTACGAGAAGTCGCTCAAACTCTTCGTCAAGCCATCAAACGCCCTATGGATTTGGCCGCTCGCTATGGAGGAGAAGAATTTGCGATTATTTTACCCAAAACTGATGCGAAAGGAGCTTTGCAAGTAGCTGAAGAAATTAGAGCGAGGGTGAGAGCCTTGGCAATTATGCTAAGGTCTGAGGAAATTGCAGGTCTTCCTAGCCGTTACCTAACTCTTAGCCTAGGAGTGGCTTCTACCCTTCCTAACTCAAAAAATGATGTAGGTGCTCTTCTCTTAGCCGCTGATGATGCTCTTTATGAATCTAAAAAACAGGGTCGCGACCGGGTAACTTTGAGCCAGTTCTTTAATTTTAAGTTTCAAAAAAATATCATAATTTAATATTTTTAGATGGGAGGAAGAAATGACTAATTTCATAAAAATAATCACCCTTTATTTGTCATTTTTTTTTAACTTGCGAGTATCAAGGCTGCGAAACGCAAGCTAAATGATTCGTAAAATTGGTATAGAAACTCCCTATTTTTTTCAGCGGGTTTAGGGCAAGTTATCTCGCTCAATCATTCACATTACCGAGAAGCAATGCTAGATCCAATCAGACTATGACTATTTATCAATACCAAGTCGGTGGAAGCCTAACAACTGAAGCTCTTTGCTATGTAAAGCGACAAGCAGACATAGAACTTTATCAAGCCTTGAAAGCAGGTGAATTTGCTTATGTCCTCAACGCTCGCCAGATGGGAAAATCTTCTTTATTGGTCAAGACACGACATCAACTTCAACAAGAAGGATATAAATGTGCAACCGTTGATATGACCTGCATTGGTAGCGAAAATATTACTCTTGAACAGTGGTATAAAGGAGTCGCTGCTGAGTTATGGCGGGGGTTCAAACTCCTCGGAAAATTTAATTTAAAAAATTGGTGGCAAGAACAGGATGGTTTGTCTCTGATTCAGAGATTAAATTACTTTATTTCAGAAATTATACTCGCCAATTTCCCCGAAAATAATTTGATTATCTTTATTGATGAAATTGATACAATTCTTAGTCTTAATTTTGCCATTGATGACTTTTTCGCCTTCATTAGATATTGCTATAACCAACGAGCCAATGACCCCAGTTATCGTCGTCTGACTTTTGCTATTTTTGGAGTCGCAACCCCAACCGATTTAATTCAAGACCGCAAAAGAACTCCTTTTAACATTGGAAAAGCGATAGAAGTCCAGGGTTTTAAATTAGAAGAAGCTCAGTCTTTAGCGCAAGGATTAGAAGCACAGCTCGATTGTAGTAAATCTGTATTAAGAGAAATTTTAAATTGGACAGGGGGTCAGCCCTTCCTCACTCAAAAGCTCTGCGAACTCGCTTTAAATTCAAGTAAAAAACTGGACGGAGAAAAGCTGAAGCTCCCTCCGGGTACAGAAGCTTTCTGGGTAGAAAACTTAGTCCGCGAGCGGATTATCAATCAGTGGGAATCTCAGGATGAACCAGAACACTTAAGAACCATCCGAGACCGAATAGAAGGCAACGGACAGCGGGCCAGTCGGCTGCTCGGAATCTACCAAAAAATCTTGCAAAATCAAGAAATTTTTGGTGATGATAGTCGGGAACAAATCGAATTAATTTTATCAGGTTTAGCGATCAAAAACAAAGGAAAACTAAAAATAAAAAACGCAATTTATCGAGAAATTTTTAATCAAGATTGGGTTGAAAAGCAATTAGCGAAACTACGACCGTACTCTCAAGCTTTCGAGGTCTGGAATGCGTCTAATCAAGCAGATGAGTCACGATTACTGAGGGGACAAGCTTTAAGAGAGGCTCAAAGTTGGTCTCAGGGAAAAAGTTTGAGTGACTTAGACTATCAATTTTTAGCAAAGAGCGAAGAATTAGACCGACAAGAAATGCAGAGAACCCTAGAGGCTCAACGAGCCCAAGAAGTAGAAGCAAGACTCGCCCAAGAACAAAAAAATGCCAGATTGCAACGATTCTTTTTAATCACCGTCAGTACGGCCTTTACAATCGCCTGCGGGTTAGGAATTACCGCATTCCAACAGTACCAAAAAGCCGCCCTCAACGAAATTAAAGCGCTCGCCACTTCCTCCGAAGCACTCTTTGCCTTGGATAAACGGCTAGAGGCCCTCCTCAAAGCGATCGAAGCTCAGCAAAAACTTCACCGCCTGGGTGCCGTTGATGCCAACATCCAAACAAGAGTTGCAGAGGTACTCGGACAAGCAGTCTATGGCGCCAGAGAATACAACCGTCTCTCAGGACCCAGCAAAGGAGTATTCGGAGTTGCTTTCAGTCCCGACGGCAAAATTATTGCCACTGCCGACTTGGACACCACCGTTAAACTCTGGAAACCCGATGGTACTTTACTAAAAACCCTCACCGGTCATCGCGATCGCATTTATAGAGTGGCCTGGAGTCCCGACGGAGACACCCTCGCCTCTACCAGTTTGGACACAACCATTAAACTCTGGAAGCGGGATGGCACCTTGCTGAGAACCCTCACCGGACACCGCAGTCGCGTGTGGACAGTAGCTTGGAGCCCAGACAGCAAAACCATCGCTTCCGGGAGTGATGACAAAACCGTGAAGTTGTGGAGGCCAGACGGCACTTCGATCGCCACTCTCCAGGGTCATCGCGATGCCATTAACAGCGTAGCTTGGAGTCCTGATGGCAAAATCATCGCCTCAGCGAGTTGGGACAAAACCATCAAACTCTGGAAGCTCAACGACACCGGCACCTTTAGCCTGTATAAAACCCTCTCAGGTCATAGCAATGAAGCCATAGCAGTGGCTTGGAGTCCCGATAGCAAAATTTTGGCATCTGGGAGTCGAGACAACACCATTAAACTTTGGACAGCAGATGGTATCTTCCTAAAAACCCTGGTCGGGCATAACCAGCAAGTGTGGGATCTTGCTTGGAGTCCCGATGGCAAAACCCTCGCCTCCGCCAGTAATGACAAAACCGTAAAGTTATGGCGAGCAGACGGTACTTTACTCACCACCTTAACAGGGCATACCGATGAGGTGCTAGGACTCGCCTTCAGTCCAGACGGACAAACCCTCGCTTCTGCCAGTATTGAAAAAACAGTGCGACTGTGGAAAGTTAGCAATTTATTACTGACTAGCCTCAGAGGTCATGGCGATCGCATCCAAGCTTTAGCATTCAGTCCCGATGGTAGAACCATCGCCTCTGGCAGCGACGACAAAACCGTGAAACTTTGGGACCGAACTGGCACAGAGTTAAAAACTTTATTGGGTCATAGTAACGTGGCGATCGCCGTTCAATTCAGCCCAGACGGTGAACTCCTCGCCTCTGGGAGTTTGGATAGAACTGTCAAAATTTGGAACCGGAACGGCAAACTCCTGAAAACCCTGAGGAACTTTCGGGATGGCATCCCCACCATTGCCTTTAGTCCTGACAGTCAGACTATGGCGGTTGGAAATTTTGACCGAACCATCCAACTCTGGCAGCGAAGAGGGACAGACATTCAACTAGAAAAAACCATTCAAGCTCACACCGATCAAGTGTATAGCGTGGCATTTAGCCCCGATGGCCAATTCCTCGCCTCAGCCAGTGGGGACAAAACCGTGAAACTTTGGCACAGAGATGGCAGCTTGTACAAGATTTTAGCGGGGCATCAGGAAGTGGTGGTCGCAGTGGCATTTAGTCCCGACGGTCAATTTCTCGCCTCAGCTTCTGCGGACAAAACGTTGAAACTGTGGACGAAAGCAGGTAGAGAGTTGAGGACTCTGGTGGGGCATAGCCAACCAGTGGTAGGAGTTGCTTTTAGCCCAGACAGCAAAATGCTGGCTTCAGCCTCTGTGGATAAAACAGTGAAACTGTGGCAGATAGACGGCAAAGAACTCGCAACGCTCAATGGACATAGCGGTACAGTTTGGAGTGTGGTTTTCAGCCCAGAGGGTCGAATGCTAGCCAGTGGCAGTTTCGATCGCACTGTGATTCTGTGGGACTTGCCGCAGATTTTGCATCTTAACTTGCTAAAGTATGGCTGTGATTGGGTCAAAGACTATCTGAGGACGAATGTCGAAGTGAAGGAAGCGATCCAGAGCGATCGCAACCTGTGCCAAGACGTGACAGTCGATAAAGAAATAATTCATTAAACCGCCCAAGTCTACCTATCTCAATTACCCTCAGATAAGTAGAGTTAAGCGGTTAACCATGAGCTATGTCACACCCAAGAAAGCCGCCGAAATACTCGGAGTCCATGTCTCCAGTCTCAGGAGATGGGAGTCAGAAGGCAAACTGCAAGCCATCAGGACCCCTGGCGGGCAGAGGCGCTACAACCTCAAGGAAGTCGAAAAAGCTGCCGAACAACCCAAACCAGTTGTCACTGTTTGTTATGCGCGGGTCTCAACTCATT
>JBLNEP010000200.1:0-16673 GCA_050262755.1 Actinomycetota bacterium
ACTTAAAGGCTTCATAATTTCTGACATCAGAAAACAGATGTTGATAATTTTGGCAATAATCATCGATGAACTTGACAGTAGGAAATGCAGTCCGAGGGGGTGTAACCATTGATTTCAAAGCGTTTGGGAATTCTGCTTTATTTTACTACTCCCGTAGTGATAAAAGAGGGATAACCCTAGAGTCGAATTCAGACGGTTAAGAAATACTGTTTTATAGGCATCCGGTACATAAATTTGTTCGCACTGCACCTCTGTATCCTGGACTAAATCGTCACGAATGAGCGATCTCGCTCCGTCTGCTGCAATCAAGTAATCATACGTGAGCGTGAAAGCTTCACCTTGTTCTGGCTTCAACGTTACAATCTTCGCGCTCCTGTCCGTTGCCACACACCGGCAGCTAAACTTAACGGTGAGTTGCTCTGAGGTGTAAGCTTGAGTTAAGTGCTGTAAAAGAATTCTGACCAGACAATTGCGATCGATTGTGAGAATTGGAACGGTTCGTGGAATCTGACGAATTTTGCCCTGCCGAAGGTAGAGTTTTGAACCATTGCAGAACACCCCAGCCGCAATAATCGCCTCCTCTAACCCTGCAATCCGGCGGAGTGCTTTTCTGCCTCGTTCCTGAAGCGAAATTGGGAACGTGCGGTCTTGCGAAACATCGACCAAACGCGGGTCTGGACGCTGCTCATAAAGCTCAACGCCATACTTTCCTCGACGCAATAAACGATGAGCCAGTAACAGTCCAGCCGGTCCTGCTCCAATGATCGCAACCTTTTGCAGCATTGAACTCTCCTCGTTCTCTCAGGTCGAATTTGATTCTTTTCCAGTGGCTCAATCTAAAACTGATGCTCTGAATTGAAAAGACCAGGTAGCTGCTAAAAGTGTAATGAGTTCCAATGTTTGATTTCTTGCAGATTCTTATCCTGGTTTGTCAGATTCTTATCCTATTCGCGAAGGTACTCAACGTGCGGCTTTAATTAAATCCGCTGCTTTCTCGCCAATCATCATCGTGGGTGCGTTCGTGTTCCCTGTAATGATAGTTGGCATAATCGAAGCATCAACCACACGCAACCCTTGAACACCATGTACTCGCAGTTCGGGGCTACGACCTGACTACCTGACAGATCTTTGTGAATGCAGGCAGACCAAGGATGACAGATGAGTGAACGAATGCGGGAGAACCAAATGCGATCATAAAAATCCCGTTGCGCCCGTTTGGAGGCAAAAACAAGCTGCGGATCTTTGGGCAAAAATGGCACGAGGGTGAGCAATTGTCGTCCTCTGTGAAACACCCCTTGCAGCCAGCACAAGCCAATCTTGAGATAGCTGATGCCGTTATGAGGAAGGATCCCAGCGGAATCCTTCCTCATAAACCAAATAGCATCGTTATACATCAAGCGTTATATACTTGAATGAAGATATCTCCAACTGTAGGATTGGATTCTCCTCCTCCGTCTACAGTTACTCTGAAACCATTGCCAGTTACTTCGCTCATTTCAGAAGTATCTTTTGTAACTGTATATCCTTCTCCTGCAAGTACATTTATGTATTGTCCATCCGAACCTGACCAAAATCGGAAGCCGGGAACAGGAGCGTTGGGAATTGTAACTACACGGACATTGCCTTGTTCTAAAGTTCCTCCGAAATCAAAACTTGCTGTAACGGCTTGTTGCCCTGGATTGACGTTTCCGTTTATTTCCTTGTGCTTACCACCAGTCGCTGGTCCAAGGTCATATTGTATTGGACTGTTTGAGTGATTTATAAATTTAAATTGATGGTCGAAACCGACCCTAAATGTAGCCATGTTGATCTCCTTAACTTATTTGATTGAACATTTGTGCGCTGAAGTATCTTTACTATAGGAATTCAAAACGCTCCATTTCTTTCAGATTCTTACAATGATTTATCAGATTCTTATGAATCTGTTAGCGAATCTGCTTTGGAGTCATTCCGGTGATTCGTTTGAACTGTTGCGTCAAGTGACTTTGGCTGGAGAAGCCCACCTGTAAAGCAATATCTGCGATCGCCAAATCCGTTTTCGACAGCATCTCCTTTGCCTTTTCCACTCGCTGTTGAATCACATATTGATGTGGAGAAGTCCCGATCTCCCGTTTAAACAAACTCGCAAAGTAAGTCGGGCTAATATTGATTACGTCTGCGATTTCCACCAGCGATAAATCTTGGTCGAGGTGAGTGTGAATATACTCGATCGCTTCCTGCAACTGAACGTGCGTTAAGTTTCTATTTTCAAATGTAATGGTTTGCGTGACGGTCGAATAGTCTCGTAAGAGATGAATGACTAAGGCTTGAGTCAAGGATTCGACATACAATCGCCCCATGATGCCACCTGACTGCAATTCAGCTAGAAGCAGCATTGCCACCTGATGTAGCTGTAAATTTTGCTGACCGATACCGTTGAGCAGGGTGAACCGTTGTGGATCAATTTCAGAGCCTTCAGCAACTTGTTCGATCAACTCTGGCTTCAAGTGGATATTCAGCGTTGAACGGTAGGTATCACTCTCGTGGCAAAGCCAGTAGCTCGGCTGTCCAGCAGGAACAAAGGCGCTATCACCTTTCTGAAAAATTGATTCATGTAAGCGATTGTCTCGCTTTTGAGATAAGCGAACGCGATTTTCTAAAAGTAAATTCAACCAATGGTCTGAGGTAGCAGGACGGTCAAATTCATTCGGATTTCGAGGATTGGGAAAATATTGATACTGCTCAACCAAAATGCCAGTCCAGTCCAGTGGCTGACTGGATGACACTAGAGTTCTACGTATCCGTTGGTCGAGTTCGAGGGTTGGGCTAACAAGATTCCCTGTCACAGGTTTTGTTTCCAGCATTTAACTCACCCATTTGATAAACTGCTTCTGCCATTGGTAGTAAATGTTAATAAAGCGCTAAGTCTTTAGAAGCATAATTCTCTCCAGCCCTTATGCCCCTTTCACATTGACAACCGATTCAATAAATTTCGACCATCTTTTGAAGGAGTTTTGCGACAATTTGAGGTAGAGCAAGATGGTAAAGTGCTACAGCAATACTTCTTGCCGACTCCGTTTTGAAACAGTTTCTTCAACGTCAGGGGATGCCGCGAGACGGGCGTGTTTAGTCGCATCTCGCAATGCTTGAATTTTCGCTTGCTCTCGTTGAGCCAGTGGAATCGTAAGCGCTGCTAATTCTTGCAAGTCCGCTAATGTAATTTGCCCTGCTCTACCTTGATTGAAGGCTCTGATCGCTGCTTCTTGTGCCAGTGCTGCCAATTCTGCTCCACTGAAGTCTTTGGTGGCGTGAGCGATCGCCCCCAAATCTTCTTGACTCAACTGGGTATGGTATTTTGCCAGGTGAATGTTGAGAATCTGAGCACGTTCTGATTTCTGCGGCAAATCTACAAAAAATACTTCATCGAATCGTCCTTTGCGGCTAAACTCTGGTGGCAGCCCGTCAATGAAGTTGGCTGTGGCAATCACAAACACAAGAGTTGTCTTTTCTGCCATCCAAGTGAGTAATTTACCCAACAGTCGCTGACCGACACCAGAATCTCCGCTTGTCGTTCCTGTTCCTGCCAATGCTTTCTCTAACTCATCAATGAAAAGAACACACGGAGCAACCGCTTCTGCGGTTTGCAGAATATTACTCAGATTCGATTCACTTTCACCGACCAAGCTGGAATAGACTGAACCCATGTCAACACTTAATACGGGCACATTCCACAAATGCCCGATCGTTTTTGCAATCAAACTTTTTCCAGTGCCAGGAATACCAAACAGCAAAATTCCTTTCGGTGGCTGTAAATTTGCCTGACTTGCCTCATCATCGAACAGTTGGGTACGCTCCCTAAACCATTGCTTCACCTGGTCTAACCCACCTACTTCCACATCAGGCGGGGCGCTAAATTCGACCTGGTACTTCCTGAGTTTACGGATTTTGAAATCATTCAACAAATCGGCTGTGGTCGTATCAGTTCGTTCATCTTGCACCGCCGCGAGCCTAAGCGCATCTCGAATTTCGCCCTCCGTTAACCCTTGCACCGCACGGATTAGACGTGCTTTTCCGGTTGCATCCAACTCAATATGCAGAGTCTTATTCTTGTCCTGAAATAACTGCTGAAGGTCAGTGAGATAGGATTGAATGAGGTCTGAAATGGTATGAGCATTAGGCAGCGACAGATTGATTTCGTAGATTAGTCCGGTGAAATCCTCTGGCAATTTCATATTTTGACCCAGGAGGATGATCCGTTTTCGGGTCTGTTTCAACGTGAACGCAAGGTTTTTGATCCGACGGGTAATGGCTAGCAAATCTCTCCGTTCACCGCACAGCAGCGGATTCCAGCAGAGAAAAGAATGTAGATCCAACAAGATAAATAGCCCTCGATCATCATATTGCTCGATATAATCCAACATTGCCAGCACTGGATCAGTGCCTGGGCGAAAGTCGGTTGGTTCTGTTTCAATGCCAAGGGTTTCGTCAATTTTGGCACGCTGAAATCCTCGCCCTAAGTCCCAAATAAATGCAGGCAAACCAAGCGGTTGAGCCACTTCACGCAGGATCGTTTCAACGGTTGAGAGTTCTTCAGGTGCAGGGCTATCGATCGCCACGACAGGCAAGTTTGCTTTGAATAAAAACAAGAGAGACTGAAGATTCATAACGTTACAGACCTCGCTAAATGGCTATGAACGTGCATCACCTTAGAGAAATTTGATTGCTAGGATGATGATGTGACGAATGCCGTCACTAATGGGTTTGGATGAGTTAAAGCTTTGATGGAGCAATTAAAGAAAAATTGGCTCTGATGGCTTACGTTCAGGTGAATAGCGATCGCAACATGAATTTTGGTTCGGTCTATGGAAGCGATCGCTCAGATGCTTGCTGGTTTAACACCAGTCACAGTATTAACAAGCTTCTCAAGAAACTAATGAATCGCTAATTGCAATTCCCTTGATAGGAGCAAATACAACGGATGCCAAGCTACTCCAGCAGAGATTACCTCGTACAGCTTAAAGTATCTTCATACATGAAAGTTCTACCTCAAGGCATAGCTTTTCCCATCGCCCACTCCATCTGATTGCGTCTCCATTTCGCTCTTTCTGCGAACCTTCGACGGTAGTAAAGAAAGATACTGAGCAAGCCATGTTGAAGTGGAGAAAAACACTTTAGCGAACCATTCCTCCAGCCCAAGCAGTAGAGCTTGTATAAAAAGCCCATCTTTTGAGTTTGCATTGCATTACTCCATCACTTATGTCTCTATGACTGTATTGAAACTTGCTGTTTTTCAGGAGTGGAACCTGCACTGAACAGGGTTTCATTTTTAACAAGTAACAGCTCGATTGAGAATTGCTATATCTCTAACCTAAAAATTTGATTCGTTATTTTCGTCTGAAGAACGTCTTGAGTTGCATTACAACGAATTGAGGAGTGCTGCTCAGACTTTCATTGAAGTATAAATAAATACTTCTATAACTTTGGTCGTAGCTCAGATGAGTGACTTCAAAGAAAATGGGCTGATGTATAGTGTGGGCATCTTGCTTGCGATCGAATTCATCCCTACGCTCAACAACGCCAAAAGAGAAAAAGATCGTCATGCCAGCATCTACCGCTTCTGCCTCCAACTTCCACGCTTTGCTCATCGAAATTGACAACTACAAGCCAAATCCCTGGTACAAAAGCTTACAGGACTGTGTGCGCGACATTAATTTGGTTGATAACTTCCTCAAACAAATCCTACAACCCTCGCCCCAGCAAGTTTACAAACTACTCTATCCTAACGCTCTTCTGTCACTCTAGCCAGATAAAATAACCCAGGGAGCATCCCTGGGAGAAGATGGAATGGCTCCTGGGAAACCATTCATTAACTCAAGTAAATGGCTAAAACCTGTTAGAAGCGAAGGAATAGAGAACACTTCCAACCAAGGCTTCAACAAATTCAGAAAGACAAAAGGCTGTAGAATTAATCGGAGGTTATTCAACCAAGTTTTCCATCCTTCCCCTTGTTTCCAGTAGCGATGAGTTGTCAATTGTTGATTCACATTGGAGTCAGGAGAAGACTCTTCTTTTTTCCGACTCGGGTGTAAAGGCGAGGTGTGCAAACTGACTAACAAGTAGGCACTCATTACCACTTCCCACCACTTCTCTATTTGTTGATAGTCAGTCACCCGGAAATCTGCCCATCCTAGTTCATTCTTACTCTGTTTCAATCCGTATTCTACCCAATTTCTGAGTCCATATAGATTCCCGATCTCACTATATTTCACTGAGTCAATATGGCTCATTACATACCAGGTGCTATTACTCGGTAATGTCTCGGGGTCTGTTGTCAACAGCCTTGCATTGGGTCGCCCGCTTCTTGCCGTAGATCATCTCTCTAATCCAACGGGTCTCGCTCTTCCCATTACTAAAAACTCGCTTAAACTTACGCCATCGATTCATCCGTACCCGTTGCCCTTTCGGCAACAGAACCGCATGATTGCTACGAATAGCCAACACAAAGGGTAGTTTGAGTTCATACAGGACATCCACAAAAGGAACTCCGCTTTCCCCATAGAGACTGTCTGCCAAGACTCGCTCTATCTTAAATCCCCTTTTCTGCAAATCTCGGATGAGTCTGGCTGCTATTTCCGGCTTGCTTTGATATTGCTCTCCGGCTTTGAGACGTTCTCTGGGCTTGTAGACTTCAAACAGCAGTGGAAACGTGATACGCTCAATAACTCCATAAGCGGTCACTGCCACAATCCCATTCTCTATCTTCCCTAAATTGCCTATGTATTGTCGCTTGACATAATCGGTACTCTCTCCCTTTTTACGATCGCCTGTCTCGTCTATGATCAAGCTGATTGAACGCCCTGCTAACGTTTTTAAAATTAAGCTTAATCGTCGTTCTCTCAGTTCAGGCACTGACACAGTCGCCTCCGTCAAAAAGTGGTGCAACGATTGCTCATTATTTAGCCCACAAACTTTGGCAATGGCAGGCAGTGTTTTCCGCTTGACCTCAATAACATCCCTACCTGTAAGTGTTTAAAAGCTTCAAAACTTCTCACATCCGCGAACAGAGATTGGTACCACTGGCAGTACTCATCAATCAATCGGATGGTCGGCTTGGGTTCTCTGGGCTCTACCATATACAGATTCTAGCTTTGAGAGCTTGCTGCTCTATTATTTTACCGCCAGAGTGACAAAAGCGGTTGATGGACGATATGTCCGCGATGGATGAAAGAAACGGAATAAAAAGTAGGGAAAAAGTTTATACTCACATTGTGTCTTGACAGTTAAGACCGTTCCCTCAATGGTGCATCTTCGCCCGTACAAAAGCGTGGTTCTGGGTTGTGACGGCGATGACATTGGTGAAGCGTGTACAGGTTATCCCGTTTAGAAGACTGTATAATTCCGTCAACCTGGGTCAAGGCACACTTTTAACTTTGATACTGCTTGAGACTAGGGGAACTAAAATGAAGAAAAAACAGAAGTCTTCAGTTCCAAATCGTCAATCTGTAGCCAAGGCATCTAAACTCAATCCGATTCATCCAAATGCGGCGGGTATTGATATTGGTGCCCAACATCATTGGGTGTGTGTACCTTCAGGAACTGCTAACGAATGCGTTCGGCGTTTCGGTTGCTATACTGCTGACCTATAGGCCATTGCTGATTGGTTAGCTCTTTGTGGAGTGGAGACAGTGGCAATGGAATCAACAGGTGTTTATTGGATTCCATTATTTCAAATTTTAGAGACTCGTGGCTTTGAAGTTAAGCTGGTGAATGCTCACCCTGTAAAAACTTTACCTGGACGCAAAACAGATGTTTTAGACTGTCAATGGCTGCAACAATTGCACAGCTATGGGTTGTGATCAGGTTCATTTCGCCCAGAAGACGAAATCTGTGTTCTACGAAGCTAGATCCGTCAACGTGATCGTCTCATCAGAAGTGCCAGTGTTCACATTCAACGGATGCAGAAAGCTTTAACTCAAATGAACATACAACTGCATCAAGCAGTCAGTGATATTACAGGCACTACAGGTATGGCAATCATACGAGCAATTGTTGCTGGGGAACATGAGCCACAAGTACTTGCAGCCAAAAAACATCACCGTGTCAAACGTAGCGAAGCCGAAATAGCTGCCGCGCTTGAGGGTGACTACCGAAAAGAACATTTGTTCGTTTTGCAACAAGAGTTACATCTCTATGATGTCTACCAATCCCAAATTGCCGAATGTGACCGTCAGATTGAGGAATGCTTAAGTCAATTTAACGACAAAATTGATATTTCCCAGTCGCCCCTTTCTCCACCCAAGCATATTCGCCACAAACCTCAAGGTAATGAACCTAACTTTGATTTGCGTACTCACCTTTACCGCATGAGTGGAGTAGATTTTACTCGTGTTGATGGTCTTGGTGTACTCACTGTGCAAATTATTCTTTCTGAGGTTGGTTTAGACCCCAGCCGATTCCCCACAGTTAAGCACTTTACCTCCTGGCTTGGTCTTTGCCCTGGTAGTCGCATTACTGGTGGCAAGATTAAAAGTTCTCAAACTCGCCCAGTTGTCAACCGCGCCGCCAACGCTTTCCGTATGGCAGCACAAACTGCTGGAAAAAGTCATTCGGCTTTGGGTGCTTTTTATCGTCGTTTACGTTCTCGCCTTGGCTCTCCTAAAGCTATCACTGCTACTGCTCATAAGATGGCGCGGCTTTTTTACAAACTTTGGACAACTGGAGGAGATTATACCGATCCTGGTATGGATTATTATGAGCAACGTTATCGTGAGCGTATGGTTAATAATCTCCACAAAAAAGCCCAGGCTTTTGGTTTTGAGTTAATTCCTCAGTCCTCAGAAAATCTGGTTTCTTAGAAGAGGGTTTATGCTGGAAGTCACAGGAGTTACCGTTGGAAAGCTGGGAGGTCTACCCTTAAATGCTGATGAGTCGTAACACTTTATATCGTAGTTCATTCAAACCCAAGCCTGTCTTAATAAATCCTGAATGGGCTAATTGTACTCATTGTGGAAATTCAGCAATGGGTGTGGAATCTCTGTGATACCGCTCGCTTTGACTTATGCAGCTTTCGGTATCTACCTCAAACCTGTTCGACTGGGACGACTGACTGATTTTTTACCAACCTGCACAAATCGCCACGGTACTGCACCAACCGAGTTGTTACCGTGTACTTGCACAGTTGCCCAGTGGTAATTAAGCGTGCGTGATAAACTTAATCTGTAACCTGTCCGTCCGAGAGCAACCGTCGCTTGTAGTTTCTGAGTTCGTCGTCAGGCCACCACTGGGAATGATCTTTGACCTTCATCCAGTCGTTTACTCGCAGACCGCTACTGACCTCTGTCCGAGTGTTGCTCAGCAACCCTAGATCGTCGTCGGACATTCGTAGTAGTGCTGATGAACCATCAAACCCTAGCACTTCGCTAATAATGTCGAGTTCGGGGACTTCCGGGAGCTGAATGCCTGGATTGCTGGGTGCAGACGGGTTATTGAGTGCGCTCGTAAAGGTCGATACCTGGTTACTCTCTTCCCCTCCAACTGATGCGAGTGCTGGTGAGAAGCGGTAAGGGCGTCTACAACCTTTCCAGCCAACTTGGACTATGCCTTTTAAATTGCTGGCGCTGCTGATTAGCTCTCCCACTGTCTGTTCGATCCAGGTTTCAGCGGCTGTTCTTGTAGGGGCAAAAATTTCAGGACCCGTTTGTGTCACCCGGCATTCCCATCCGTCAGGTAAATAGTCTTTAAGCTCCATTTGGCTGTTTCTCCTTATCACTACATGGGAATGACTTATGGCACAATTCCACCATATAGTCTTCAGAAAGGTCGAGAGCGGCAGCTATCCTTACTAAATCTAGCTCTGAAGGCTTAGCACCTTCTTGTAAAGCCTGAAGTTGCTTAGGTGGAATCCGCGTTTCCTCAGATAGAGTTTCAAAGTTTTCTTTGACGATTTCAGCTATTGATTTGTAATCGCTGCGTTTGGGTCCATAACCAGCCGCTAAAATTTCTCGTTCAATCATATTTGCAACCCATTGGCTCATACTAACCCCCAAGGGTGCAACGAGTTGTTTTAACCCAGTTCGTACCACCCACCGAGGCATAAACACTGTCAGTCTTACACGGCTGTTATCAGGCATGGATAGCTCATAATTGCAGATCTCCATTATCCACATATTCAATTTAATTCCGTTCCTTAGCTAGTTGACATAACTGTGCCAATCATATTTTCAGACAGCTTTTATGTAGTTCTATTGGTCTGTACCTCTTGTTTACAGTCATTAGGAAATGATTGATGACAAAGCTCGATTAGATAGTTTTCGTCTAGACCTAGTGCTGCTGCTATCCTGACCAAATCTAGCTCAGAGGGCTTTGCTCCATCTCGAATCGCTACCAATTTCTGAGCGGGGATTCGGGTTTCTGAAATGATGGAGTAATTAGCTTTAACCAGCTCAGCAATGGAGCTGTAGTTATGAGGGCGTTTGGCAAAACCACCCTCAACAACAGCATTGGCTACCATCTCCTCCATCCAATCTTGGATTGTAGTTCCATAGGCGGCGACCAACTGCTTTAGACCGCGATGTACCCACTCAGGGATCGTTAAGTTTAACCTTTTACGTTTATCCATAGAGCTTGCCTTTACCACCATTATCAGGCCGTTGATAAATTTGATACAAAAAACAATGAAGTAGCACTTGCTAGTTTTGCTATATTTGCGTCTTAATAGAAGTAAGACAACAGACCAAACCCCACTCCCTCAGACGACCAATCATACGGGGTGGGGCTGGAACTCATTTAATTGGAGTTCTTTTACTATGACGCAAATTGATACGGACGCACAAGCCACCACTGCCCTAGCCTCAAGCAAAGGCTTCCTTCCAGCAATTCCCCTACTCCAGCTCGACCAGCACCGAATACCAAGTGTTGCAATATGAAGGCCTACTGGCTCTTGGGTCATTTCTACTCATCCCGTTGTGTTCCAGTCTGCTGCTGGAATTCTCTAGCAGCTTTAGTCAGGATATAGGCAATCAGGGAACTAACAGACCGTTGCTCTTGTTCGGCCCAGTCTTCAAGGACTTGTTTGACATCCTTGTCTAGGTAGCTAGTAACAACTTCTGATTTTCTTCGGCTCGGCACTTCTGAAATTATTTGGACTACTTCCGTCATCTTACCCCTTGCATAGTGTTAAGCCATTTGTTACTGTCATCTATAGCAAGTTACAGTAACAGATGGCTCAAAATCAAACCCGCACCGCTTCGGAATGGCAATCAGAGACGGCACGGGTCTAGGAAACCCACATTTATAAAGGATTTGATTCTACTATGACTGAAATCTTGGCAAAAACACAAGCCTCTATGCAGGATACGATGGGTAGCCCTATTGTTAATCCTCACTCAGCAACAGCCTCAAGCAAAGGCTTCCAGCAGTTCCCCTACTCCAGCTCGACCAGCACCGAAACAATAGCCGAACTAGAAAAACAAGCGACCGACCTCCGCACCAGCTACCGCAGTGTCAGCGAAGCCTTATTTGAATTCGGCGACAAACTGCTCAGCCTTAAAGAAACAGTCAAACAAGCAGGGGAAAAATGGTCAAAGTGGGCAAAACACCACTTCCCCGACATGGACAAACAAGTATCCGACGCAATGGCGATCGCCCGCATCTGGAGACAACTGTGGGAAGACGAATACCAACTCATCGAAAAAATGAAAGGATGGAGAACCCCGCAGCAACCTACCTACCAATCCACAGCATTCCATTCATTACCCTTGCTATTCCTTTCTAGCAGGCGAGAGACTGCCTCCGCTTCTTGTAGAGTAGGAGTTTCACCATTTGCTAGCTGTTGTAACCGAGTTGCCTGGATATCAGAAGACTGTAGCAATAAGGTCTGGTACTTACGCACTTTCTCACTAAAGTCCTTATTTGTTTGGCTCTCCAAATGTTCTAATCCTGCCATCAATACCATCCGAACGATTGATGCAAGAGTTTGGTTGGGCTCCCGTGCTTGTCTCAAGAGCCTTTCTCTCAAGCCTCCAATATCGAAGGTAACTGTAAATCGGTCGCGTTTATTTCTGCTCGGCATATTCCCAGCATAGCCGAGAGACAATCCAAATCAATACCATCAAGGGCATCTTGCACCCAGAACTGAATTTACAGCAAGTTGGGTTTGTGAACAAAGAATTCCCACGCATGGACGGCTGGGAATGCCAACCAACTGGTATGTTCATCCCATCTCATTAGTTGCTCCTCCCTTCTTTGAGATGGGGAAAGGTGCGATCGCGTAACTTCAACAAAACTTCAAGATCGTATTCCGACAACACCCGACCCAACTTCATCAACTCCTCATCCGTTGGTGGCTCTCCTGTAGCGATCGCTTTTACATTCTCAATCGGGAGCGAAACTTGCTTTGCTAGCTGTTCTAAACTTCCCCAATTTTGAACCAATTGGGCGATCGTTACTTGCGAGGATACTGGTTTTTCCTGTTGCTCTAATCGCACCTCGTAGAACTCTAACCCCTTCATCACGAGGATTCGCAGAATAGCAGACATTGGGCGATCGGCAAGCTCAGGCAATGTTGAAATAGCCTTAATCCTGTCACGCAATCCCCTTATGTCTACCGTTGTTCTGTCGGGTTTAGTCATAAATCACAGTTTATCCCACTGCATCAATCAGAAAAGAACTGATTAAAGTTGATTAAAACTGATGCAACTTGATGTAGATAGGTTATACTAAGCTCATAAGCTCAAACAAACCAAAGCCCACCCCCTCGACGGGAATCTTGGAAGGGTGGGATAGGTGTCATATTCATAGACAACTACCATGCTGACAGATAACAGGCAGAATACGCAAGAGGGAATCCCTGTTCCGGTCCCGATTGCCATTACCACCCTACCCATCAACTACCGCTACGACTACTCCAGCTTCGGCAGTACCGACCTACAACTCTGGGCAAAAGAAACCCTCAAAGGGTTCCACAGCTACGTCCAGAAAAGCTTTACAGAAGGGGTTGAGTGGGGTCGTTGCTTGCGGAAACTGCTACACGAACTCTGCTGCACCCTCGGACTCTCGCAAGGAGAAACAACCTTCCGAAACTGGCTGGCTAGTAACGACTGGGGTGCATCCCGTTGGCTAGCACAATCCCTGATCAAAATCTCAGAGTGGTTCGACTCCCTCAAACCCCGCCTGCAAAAGCTAGTCGTCGAGAAAGTCCAAAACTGGAGCATATCGGCTCTGCAACAGCTAACCTACGCCACAGACGCACTCGTAGAAGCTTTAGTAAAAACTGGCAAGAAAACTGCCTCAGATATCAAGCGAAGCCGCAGCAGTAGCAGCACTAGCTGGAGAAACCAGCACCGTACTGCCACTGAGGCTGACTGGGAAAAAGCATTTCACCGATACAAAGTCAGTCACAGCGATCGCCCTCCCCTAAAAGCAAAAGCCCTGAAGCTGGCACAAGAAGAAGGTGGAAAGTCAGAACCCATCGTCAGAACCCGGCATCTGTTGCAAGTTCTGGAAGAATTCGGCTACAAAAAGACCCCAGCCCCGCCCCAGCCCTCAGAAATCGCTATCCGTCTAGCTAAACTCACAGCAGCTAAGGTCAACCTAGAAAGTCAGCTCAAGAAAGCAGTCACAGGAGAAAGTCAAGAAAGACTACTCGATTGGATCAAAAAAACCGACCGAGAAATTCAAGAACTGTGTACCCACTTCGACCCCAACCTGGATGCGATTGCTTCCAGTTCCTCAACAGAGCAATC
The DNA here is from genome assembly GCA_050262755.1 of Actinomycetota bacterium. Taxonomy (GTDB): domain Bacteria; phylum Cyanobacteriota; class Cyanobacteriia; order Cyanobacteriales; family Microcoleaceae; genus JBLNEP01. The sequence continues at coordinate 13,722 of JBLNEP010000200.1, forward strand.
CGATGCAGCGTTGGCGCAGCCTGCTGTAGGCATCACCCATTCGGACAATGCTGCTGCCAGTTTGCTCAAACAGGAATACGAAGCGAAAATCGCCGCGTTAGAGAAAGCCCTAGCTGATGCTACCAGCAACCAGCAACCAAACTTGCCGGACGAAGTGCAAACCCAGCTAGAACGAGCCAACCGCATCAACGAGCAACTGCGACAAGAAAACAACCAACTGGCAAAACAACTCTCCCAACTACTTCCCCAAACAGAAACCGAAGCCGACAGCACCCACTACCAAGCCCAAATTAATACCCTGCAAACTCAACTCCAACAGTACCAGCAAGAAAATACCCAATTAAAGCAGCTCTTTCAAGACAGAGAAACCAACGCCCTCCCAGAAACACCCCCAAGCTGGGAAATCGAAAAATCAGTCCTACAACAACGCATTACCGACCTAGAAAACGCACTCACCCCACCCAAAACCCAACTACAACCCAATTCCATCGTCCGCATCCTCCAAAGTGGCGACGGCAGCTTAATCGGTCGATTAGGGCGATTTCTCGGAGAAGGAACCGCCACCAACAACCTCGGAGACTCCTATCCCGTTGGCAAAGTCCTGATCGAAGAAGGCAGCAAATACGAAAGAACAATTACTGTATCCAACTGGACCACCCACTTAGAAATTATCAACATCACCCCAGAAGAACACCGCCGTACCATTGCCGCTCGGTACACCTTACTCGAAAACAACCAACTCATCCAAGAAGCCAAACAATTAAGCCAACGAGTCCAAGAACTCGAAACATTAACCCAAGCTTATTCCAGCGAAGCGATCGCCACCGACTTAGGCAAAGCACTCGCACCCGCGATCGGCAGCCAAAAAGTCCAAGAACTGATCGCAGCAGGTACTCACGGCCTGAACGCGATCGGCCGCTACCTGCGAGAACTGATAGCCGAACCCGCCTTCTAGCACTGCCACTAGCTGAGCTGACGTAAATCTTAATAAAATCTCAAATTTGCAGCGATTGAAGAGCTGGACTGGCGAGGTGACCCCTCATTGCCAGCGTCCCACGCCGACTCAGATGCCGGAAATCGGGGCGATCGGTAACCACCCGCCAAAGGCATCACCCTAGAGTCCGGACAGCGAAACAATCCTGAAGATTGCTGCACTGGCTGCAAGCAGCAATAGCGCTTTGTAAACTCGCAATACAACTGTTACCATGCCCACCCTAACCCTGCCCAAACTGTCAACACCCCTGTCTCACAAAATTCTTTGGAATGCAGACAATCAAATTAGAATTTGGCTACCCGGCCAAGCCAAATCAAAATTGAGAACTCGCTCGCAGCCGAGTGGGAGAGGAGTTTACAACCCCGCGCACTACAAGAGATGGAAATCAGAAGCAGCATTTGCCATCTATCGAGCCTTTTGGGAAGCGAAAAAAGCATCCCTCAGCTTAGATTTTAACCCAAATATTTGTGCAGTGAGAGGCAATGTCAACCTCTGCCCAATCGAGTGCGCCTGCGTCGAAATTCTCTTTGTAGGAGGACATAGAGGAGACCCATCTAACAGACTCAATGCCATCCTTGACCTGCTGCTATCCGAAGACTTATTAGGGAATGCTCGGCTCATTAAAAACGATTCTACCAACAAGCAGCCAGAAGGTAGTTATCAATGCGATACGAGCAGCCAATATACGGGAAGCCTGATTGTCATTACGCCTTCTCAGCGACAAAAATTCACAGCAGACAAGTTAGATAGTTGGGGAAGTTCTGGTTGGTAGTAGAACGCAGAGAGAAGAAGGCATAATTGCAGTTTAGCCAGCAACTTGTAGAGAAATTAACTGGAATTAATTGACCTCATTTACCAAGATTGTTCGTTTAATTATACCCACCTACTGAAAGAGAGAAACAGCGGCTATCGCCGCCAGTGGAAGTGACCAATTCGCTTCCAAAAGTAATGAACAAAAAGAAACACCAACAACCACGCCCAAGTTGGATTAGCCGAGTCACTCGCTCAGCCAGCACCCCGATTAAATTTTGGGTTCATTTCTTTAAAGCAGCAGCACAAGCTAAACATAAACTCTTTTACAAGCGATGTTTTAAAACCGCTAAAGCTGCCCATAAATTTGCCCGCACCGTCAAAACTCAATTCCAGCACCTTAGTCCCAGAAGCCTGGCATTAGAATTGAAAAAACTCGAACGATTTGTCCCAGGAATATCAACACCAGCACCACTTAAATCCCCAACCACTCTGAGAAAAAATCGCCCAAAAAAGTATCTCAGTAAAGTTCGGAAACTTTTCACCCTTGCTTCAGCATTTTCCTACTTTCTCAAAGGAAACCTAACATGAACCACCCTCCCCTAAATCCAGCCATTGCTTGCATGAATGAAGCACAAGAACAAATGGCAACCTTTGCCGCTTTAATGCAAGTCGCTCAAACAGTTCTCAATCAAAGCCAACAAGCTTTTGAAAAGGCAAACGCAACCTCCACCACAGCAAATTGCCCACAGCTTGTTGCTTCTCTTCGAGAACACTATTCAGCACTATTCCACTTGACAAAAGCCATCTCTCATAGCTTGCAAACACCCTCCTTGCAGCGAATGGTAATAGCCACTTCTCAAGAAGTATTGCGATATCCAGCTATCTTTTCCTGCCTAACAGAACCCGAACAAAAAGTTATTTGTGCGGGAATAGCCTCTCTGCTTGGATACAGCCATAGCAACTTTTTGAACCAGCAAGATGGAGACATTGCCGAACGCTTATTAGAAACAACTTGCGAAGGCTACTCTCAGCTACAGCCTTTCTAAAATCTCCCAAATCCAGCCAGTTAACTGCTATCAACTAAGCAGGGTAAACGCATCTTAAGCGTTACCCCAAATATGATATAATTAAAAATTAACCAACTCGCATAAGTGAGGGGTTGTCGTTTTTGAGTCCGAGCGATGGCAACAGGTTTTAATCCCACT
>JBLNEP010000201.1:0-5686 GCA_050262755.1 Actinomycetota bacterium
CGGACGATCGCAGCTTCTCTTGACTTAGCCACAATCCGCAAACATTGGGGGCGGTCAGTGCGAGCAATCCTAGCCAGAGGGCAAGGAGCGAACGGCAAGGACACCCTCCGAGAAGCAGTCAGTTTAATGTACGGTCGTCAAGGTTTGACGGGCGCAACTATTAACGATTTCGCCCAATACGACCAAGGACGGAAATTCCCGCTGTCCAAGCTAGTTCACTCTCGTGTCAACTGGGCTAGCGAAAACGCTAGCTTTTCAAAATTGGATGGCATCCAAAGTTTGAAAGCCTGGATTACTGGCGACCCTATCGATATCGAAAAAAAAGGGGTTGACGATTTCGCAATCGAACCTGTAGCTGTAGGAATCTTCAATTGCAACGATGCCCCGCGATTAAGCGGCGTGATGGAGGCAATCGCGTCTCGGTATGCAGTGCTGACTTTTAGCAAAACCTACAAAACAGGTGCTGACCCAGAGAAGGGCGAGATTGAGGCTGACCCTCGCTTCAAATACGACCCTGACTTTATGCGGAATGAAGTGATGCCAGCTTTCCTCAATCAGGTATTAGCGGCACTCGTTGCTCTGATGCAAGAGGGCATTGATTATCAACCTTGCGATGAAGCCCTTGCAGAAATCCGCCGCTCGAATTGTCACCTCTGGGAATTCTGCCAGGATGTCGGGTTGGATTATCAGCCTGGTGCTTCTGTGACCGCTGGCGAAATTTGGGAAAAATTGGAAACTTGGTATCAAGCCAATGGCACCCTCGAATATGAGGAGAACGAGAAAACCGGGAAAAGGAAAGCTATCTGGTTTGACCAAGCAAACAGATTTGACTCAAACGTGAAAGGAGCCAACCAGGTCTTAGCCCGATTCCAAGAACTTTTCCCCAAAACCAAGCGGGGAATGAGTGGCGAGAAACAAAATAAGCCGGCTCTTTACGGCCTTGGTTTCTCAGGCAGTTTCTCAGCCACCCCAGGCAGTTCTCAGGCAGTTGCCCAAGCTGAAACCCGCATGGTTGTCACATCCCCAGGCAGTCACCCCAGTTTTGACGATCTGCGCGAAATTTCTGAAGCATCATCTCCGGAGATGCAACAACCAAAAAATCAAATAGAGTCCGAAAATAGGGGTGACTGCCTGGGGATGCCAGAAAATCAAGGGTTCCAGCCTGAGAAAGTGGCTGAGAATCTCAGGCAGTTGCCTGAGGAAAAGTCAGAACTCCCAAAACCTGAACCCAAACCCGAAAAATTCAAGGTTGGGGATAAGGTTCTAGTCCGGTCGGACAGTGGGATGGTTTATGCAGGCAAAATCGGAACGATCGTGGCTCTCTACTCAAAGCAAGCGGACATAAAAATTCCGAAAGAAGGGGAACCGAAGCACTGTGAACTGATTTACCTCCAGAAACTCCCCTCATACAACGACGAAACCAACTTTTAGTTGAGGGACGATTCTGCACAAAATCAGCGGCAGCGGGAGAGATAGCTTGCCCTTCCTCAGCAATGTGAAAACTTTCATATTGCACGAGAAGTTTTTAAAAACTTTTCTGATTTATAAGCCTTGCAGACAGCATTGACTGTAAACCATTTACAGTGGCGCTCTCTGTAAAGGGTTTACAGTTGAGTACACCGGGTAACTCCTATTTCCCTGTGCAGCCTCCAGCCCGTACCAAAAAAGACTACCTAAACGACACAGTAAAATGACCTCAGCCCCTCACCGCAGAATCAGGGGTTGAGCTTCACTTGTTCGAGGGGGTTAAATGATACGCGCCGCCATTTACGCCAGGGTCAGTACCGACGATCAGAATTGCGATCGACAAATCGCTGACCTTACAGATTTTGCTGGTAGGGCTGGCTATCAAATTATCAGCATCCACCGGGAAACAGCTAGCGGCGCAAAAACTGATAGGGCTGAGCGCAAGAAAGTAATGTCTCTAGCTCAATCCAGAAAAATAGCAGCGGTGTTAGTGACTGAAGCAAGCCGATGGAGTCGTAGCACGGTTGACCTGCTCACCACCCTCCAATCTCTCAACGCCTGGGGAGTGAGCCTGGTTACTATGTCAGGCATCGGACTGGACTTGAACACCCCGACCGGAAAACTAATGGCTTCAGTATTAGCCGCCATTTCAGAATTCGAGAGAGACCTAATCCGGGAGCGGGTGAAAAGTGGAATGGCGACAGCCAGAAGCAAAGGACAAAAGTTTGGCCGCCCTCCCCTCACCGCAGAAGCCATTGCTCAAGTACATCAATTAAGGGCTGAGGGGAAAAGCTACAGCGAGATTGCCAAGCTCTCTGGCGTAAGTCGAACCAAGGTTGCTGAGCTGTGTCGCCTATCTTGTTAACAGCCTGTTGACAGAGTTAACAGAGCGGGGCTATACTGTTAACAATCCAGTTAACAGGTGTAAACAACATGGCTAGTCAACTTATCAGTTTTCGCCTCAGCGACGAATTTCTGGCAATCCTGCAATCGCAACAGCAAGAGGGAGAGACTCTCAGCCTCACCGCCCAAAGGCTCCTAAAAATGGCACTTTCTCCAGAGTTAACAACCCAGTTAGCAGGCGGTAAACAGCCGTCCGCTGACATTCTCGCCAAGCTTCAAGAGTTGGATGAGCGCCTAAAAAAGTTGAGAGCCTGAAGCCTGTTGACAGTGTTAACAGTGAGTTGACAGACCAGTTGGCAACCCAGTTAACAGAGTTAACAGTCCTCAGGCAGGAGAGAGAGCAACTCCAGAAGGAGGTTAAAGACTGGCAGGCAAAATTATTCGATAGTGAAGTTCAGACAGCCGATTTGGATGTGGCAGTAAAAAAACTCAAAACCAAAAACTCCAATCTAGAAACTGAAAACGAACGGCTTCAGGCAGAACTAGAAAATTTGCGATCGCAGCCCTCACCCTCCCCAGCGGAATTCCCAGAAGCCAGCGACTTACTCAACCGGCTCAAAGCTATGAGGAAGGGTTCCAAAGCGTCGCTCGCGGATGTTGAGGCAATTCTGGAATTGTTAGACCCTTGACAGCAAAAAGACCGCCTCTAGCCAAGGCGGTCGGTAGCACTCGAGTAAACCAATTCAATAGGATTCAGTAAAGCCCAAGAAAGCTCAAGGACGATCGTATCACCCCCTCGAGGGGTGATGCCCCTCAGGAGTCCTTTCCCTTCTTTTGTTGCACCCAATCAGCCAGGATTCTGCCGATTAGGTTTGAGATACTCCTCCCCTCAGCCTCAGCTTCCTTAGCTAAAACCTCATAAAGCTCAGGTTTTAGATAGGTCATCACGCCTTTTAGATTTTTTACTGGCACTGGTGTGGACGTAGCGGTCATATTCCATTCTTGCACTAAACAACTCTCTCTATCTTAGTGCAGCGCGGTACAGTACCGTGATATTCTTAAGGTATGCCTAGGGTGGCGAGCTACCAACTACCCCACCCTAAGCACCTACATCCTTATTAAGGAGCAATCTCATTATGCGCCGAATTGATATTCTCAAACGGCAAGCTGCTGATTTGGGAATCTCCAATGAAACCGCCAAAACTTTTGGCTCACTTTCTAAGACCTCGACTTGGGAAAAGGTGATTGAGTGTCACATCCCATCAGAGCCTCAGCCCCAAAAACTTCTGAGTGACTGTAAACAGTTACAGTTGCAGCCAGCAAGAATCATCTGCCCAACTTGCTTAGCTCGCCACGCCGCCATTTGCTACCGCTGCGAAGGCACAGGCAAAATTTTCAACCTCGTAAAAATCCGCGCTGGGTATTCTGGGACAGCCAGATTACCTAAGGGGGTGGCATGAAATTGCGATCGACCTCCCTAATCGGCTGGCTGGGAATTCCGATGTGGGTGATTGTGGCAGCGGTGATGCTGGCTCTCATCCTGCCAGCTATCAAAATCTCTGTAAGCCAGCCCCTAAAAATCCACATTCAAATCGGAGGCAACTAATGGGACTTCAACAATTTCTACTTGGCGGTGGCGGTGGAGGGCTGGCTGAATCCGAAGGTGCTGGCTCCGGTCACGGGCTGGATAAAGAGAAAATCCTCTCGCCCACAGACACAACCGCCATCAGTCCAACCAACCCCGGAAGCTTCGCCAGTATCCGCAGCGTGCCTGTAGTGAGCGCCCCAAGATATTTTTCACCTGAGGAAGCGACCGCTCTTTCTCAATTGGCTAAAGAGAAAAGTGTGGGAGCGAAAGCAGCAAAAAAGGCATACCGGAAATTAGCGCGGATTGAGGACTGCGATGCCCAAGTCCAAAAAGCCCACAGAAAATATGAGGGCAAGGTGGCTGATGCAGAGCTGACCAAAAAGCAAGCTGACGCTCGGTTAGGGCGACATCTTCACGCCCTTAGACCGGATTATGCTCGCCTTGCTAATGGGCTGGAACGGGCAGAAGCCAATGCCGATCGACGCATCTCAGAACTGAAATCCAAAGTGATGGAGGCTTGGAAGTAGCAATGAAAGCGATGCACTTACTCAATTTATTTGTGGCGGGGTGCATCGCCTCCAGCTTCCTTGGTTGGATTGCGATGCTTCATCCGATCGCCCTCAAGATTGTTTCAGCCATCCTCTGCTCAGGTCTGGTCATCTGGGGATTGGCTTGGATTCTAGATGACACCTTAGTTACTCGGCTAGGCGTAAACCATTTACAGTTGCAAGCTTTTCTGATTGGAAGCTTGGCAATGCTTCTCATCGGAATGGGGGTGATACTATGCGCCTGAAATTATTCGCGCTCTCTGGCGCAGCAGTAATTTTGTGGGTGGCGCCCTTGCACTCATTGGATAAGAAAATAGCTTGGCATCGTGCTATCCAGGGTGTGTCACTGATTGGGGCTTTCGCTTGTGCGATTGAAGCCTCGCGAGTAGCCCAAAAGCTAACGAAAGAGGAAGCACTCAGCCATGCGAAAGAGGCGCTTTTAATCTCAGATATTCAGGATGAACTTGCACAATCTGCTTACTTGAGCGAGCAAGAGCGCAAAATTCAGAATCAGCATTATTTAGAGTCACTGACAAATAGCGCCCGTTCCAATTCTGATGACGTAGAACGGCTGGAACGCTCATTGGCACTAACTAGAACGGGCGAACGTTCCAACCAGAACGGTGGCGTTCCACTATCAGAACGCTTGGAACGCATTCAAGAACTTCTTGAAATGGGATGGAGCAAAGCGAAAATCATCCAGCACATTTGGGGTGTATCTAAAGGAGGCAGCGCCAAATACAAAGCTGCCGAATCTGAGTATGAGGAATTGATTTCTCAGATGGAGGATGAAGAATGATTGGGCGTGGCGAATTTATCAAATTAAACAACCATTTGTTCAAGGCTGAAGATGCTTTGACTGGCTGGGCATTTGGACGCAAAAAAATCTCTCTAAAAGCTGCTTTACTGATCCTCAAAGACTGGGACAACTGGTATCGCGTTGGGTCCAATGGCAAGCCTTCACCAGAAGACGTATCTCAAATGATTGACGAGCTGGAATTCCTACTGGATGATTTCCAAGAAGCCATGATTCTACATTTGGGAGAGGTTGAACGAGAGCTAAAAAAGGCTCGTGCTATTACTAACCCTCTTTTTCGCGAACTTTGTTTAAAAAGCAACGATGGAGAGGGGTGATGCAGCTAACAACTACCCAGATTGATATTCTCAAAAGCATCCTGATTCAAACGGAAAATTCTATTGAGCGCATCTCGGTTCAGGCGCTTTGGGAAAAGTACGCAGC
>JBLNEP010000202.1:0-44191 GCA_050262755.1 Actinomycetota bacterium
GTGCTTAAACCATTCCAATTGCCATGATTTCCATATCGTTTAATTTTTTTCCGGTTACAACAGGTCACTTCTCGATCGAATACCAGCTCGCGATCGGATTGAGCTAATTCATTATTTTACCCTCACATCCATCTATAAATTTTCACTGCGTAAAACTTCACGCACGTCCATCAAAATTTGCCCTAATTTGTTCTTTCCACTGCCGTCTTTACCACAGCCCCAGTAGTAATCGATGGGAGAGTTCTCCACCAGTTGTTCATCCCCAGTTGCCAGTAAAATTTCTCGGATCTGAACATGGGTTTTGAACTTTTGCAGTACCCCTTTTCGCATGACATTATCTTTCACCTGGTCCCAATCAGAACGAAGCGGCAGAGAGCGATCGCGCCCCATATTTGCTGCATCCTTTGGAGTTTTTGCTTGTCGTATCTTTTCCAAGTAGGGAGTATCAACAAACTTCTGTGCCTGAAAATAATGTTCGCTCGTTGCCCAGTACAATTCATCTAGGATAAAGCCATGTGCCGAGAAGTTAGAGAAGCAACCGTAGGGCTTTTCTCGTTCAACGTAGAAGTAAATGGTCATAATTGCTCCTTGAGTTCTTCGTTGTTCCCCTGAATCTCCTGCGTGCAAGTTTTGAGAGCATTACGCTTTCTCAGCTACTTGGGACGCTCCGAGTCGTGAGTGATGACACACTCTTTGAAGGATGGCAACTGTTAAGCCGACCACCCTATTCGCACTCCCGTTCACACGCACCCACTGCTTGCAGTGGTACTTTTCCTCTCGTACTTATATGTAAGCTCCACAGCTTAGAGTACGCAGGAACTCAAAGAGACTTAATACTATACTACAAGCACTACAACGAGAATTCCAGAGTGTTCAGAACGATCCGACTCCTATCTAACCCATTGTCTTTGCTGTCAACAGACTCTTGAGCGCTCATTTTTGGGACGTGCTTATAGAAAATCCTTAAGAATTTGCTACAGATATTTTTATACGGCTGTTTTAATTCTTTTAACCAAATGTTGAAGAAATTTGGAGATTTCAGATTAGATTAGAGGGAGGTTAACCAAGCACAACTGCTATTCGCCTCAAACTGGGAGTTAGAAGAGAAAGCAAACAATTTGAGGCAGATTGGATAACGTTTCAGCTTCACACCCTCAACGGCTAATTACTGCTGGCACTCATTGCTTCTAAGGCTCGCTGCACAATGTGAAGGCCTTGAGCAACCACGCTAGAACGCCACTGGTAATCACTGGGAGCAAACACCTCAAGCATGAGCTGTTTTGCCCACTGATAGGATACACTCTCAGTATTTCCCCACCAGTGAGCGCAGTTTTCAGCTCGGAGCGCTTTCACAACTTTTATACTAGGATAAGTGCCAAATTCAACCGTTAAAAAATTATAATTGCTTTGGGGAAACATTGCTTGGCACCACTTTCCCATATCTCCATTGATAGGATAACTGATTCCTTGGGGCTTCCAAGTTTCTAGATGATTCGCTCCAAAACTATTAATGAGCCATTGGTTACACTCTAAACCGATCGGTTCTACAGGAAATAATAAATAATCAGACTTTCGCCCCAAACCTGTATGAAAATCTACCTGTAGTATTTGTTGAGTCCCCTTCACCCAGCCGGGGAGATTTTCTTTCAAAATTTGCTGAGTTTTTGAGGGAGAGTTGCCGCCGAAAAACAGCCCTTTTGGAAAGTCGTATTGCCCCACCGGCAGCGTGTTTTTCAAAGTTGTATTGCCATAGCGGAGAATGAGGGCGAGTGCTTTGAGCAAGAAAGGTTCCCAGCGCGAAGGTTCGTGAGGTGGGTTCAAAATTTCGTTGATTTTTGGATAATCTTTCGGACAGCCTTGATAACTTTCTCCAGGTAGCAGGAAATTGCGGTTGAGGTCAACATTTTCCTCATTGCAGCGACGCAGCCATGCAAAGCCATAAGGATTCAACGCATGAATTAATACACAGGCAAGATCGGATGGTAAATTTAACTGAGGCAGGCAATTTTCTAACCAAGCTATCTGTACCGCCGAGCCGGCAAACCCTTCTATGCCATGTAACCCACTGGAGAGAATTAGAACTCGCTGAGGCTGTTTAGCTCCCCAAACAGCAACATCAATTGCTAACTCTTCGCCATCAGGTCCTTGTTGGTTGATGGCATAGGATTCTAGGTGGCAACCTCGCTCAGCAGCAGCCGTGCAGAAGCGAGAACGTGCTGTTTTGTAATCAGGTGAAAAAGCAGCAACATGAGTCAGCATCTTTGGTTCATCCCTTCGTTTGAGCGATGTATCTGTACTAAGGTTAGTAGCGACACTTTTCTGAATTGATTCTACTTTGGGTTCACTCAAGCGAGTCAAAATTGAGGAAAGAGACAAGTGCTAAGTGTCTAGGGCAAACTCTCTGATTTTACCTTTAAGCCAATTGAGGCAAAAATATCTGAAATCACGAGATAACGAGAGTGAGAAAGCCAGGGTGCTTTCAAGCTCAAGAGGGTAATGTGAGCCTATAATTTAAATTGTTGGCAAGATCAGCTTAACAGTTACGCGATCGGAGACGATTGATATGACAAGCCTGACCCCGACCACTACTCCAGATTACCGAGAAGTGCTCATACAAACTGCTCTTGCTTACCGGACGGGGGAGACTACTCGCACCGCACCCGCCAAGGTTGTTGAAGCTCTGCTACAAGCTGAAAAAGCAGCGAAGCAGCAGCGATTGAGTTATTCCCTTGAAGCTTTGTTGGGACAGTGGCGACTCTGTTTTACCACTGGAACTCGCAAGTTGCGACGAGGTGGAATTGCTCTGGGGACTGGCTTTTATGTCCCCAAATGGGTTCCGGCTTATATTGGGTTTGAGCGGGTGGTAGCATCAGGGCAGGAGAAAGCGCAGATTAGCAACCAGATTCAGTTCAGCGGGTTAAAGCTGAAGTTAACGGGACCTGCCAAGTATCTGAACAAGAAAAATCTGCTGGCGTTTGATTTTACGCAGGTGTTTGTTTTGTGGGGGTCGCGTTCTCTGTATGCGGGTCGCTTCCGAGGAGGAAAGGTGATGAGCGAGACGTTTGAGGAGCAGCCGATCGCCAAACTTCCTTTCTTTTCCTTTTTCTCGATCGCAGAGGATTTTATCGCAGCGCGGGGTCGGGGTGGTGGACTGGCCCTGTGGGTTCGCGAGGTTGAAAGGTGAAGTCCACAGCGATGGTTCGTGATGACGGCACTAGAACGACCCTGAAAGCAGAACTCTTAAGCCAACTGCAAAGCTTAACTCTCCAGCAAGCTTTGTTCCCCCAAGGGTTCACCTCACCCCGCTCTCCTCACCCAGAAACTTGCCACATTCAAGCGATTGTTTGCAGGCATGAAGCTAGCTTTAGCGTGCAACTAAATTCATCATTGTTTCTGGATAGCGCGTGCCAGCCGCCACCCCCTGTGGTGCGATCGCGTTAATTTGTTCTAGGTCTTCTGGCGTTAAAACAATATCCACCGCTGCGGCATTTTCCTGTAAATACTGTCGTCGCTTTGTACCAGGGATTGGCACTACATCTTCCCCTTGAGCTAATACCCAAGCCAAAGCAAGCTGGGATGGCTTATACCCTTTCTGTGTCGCGATTTCCTCAATTTTGTACACTAATTCCCGATTTTTCTGAAAGTTTTCACCTTGAAAGCGCGGTGACTGGCGGCGATAATCATCTGCGGGCAAATCCTCAAATTGTTTAATTTGTCCAGTTAAAAATCCGCGACCTAACGGGCTGTAAGCGACAAAGCCAATACCCAGTTCTCGGCAGGTAGCCAGAACTTCATCTTCTGGGTCACGACTCCACAGGGAATACTCGCTTTGCAAGGCGGTAATAGGATGGACAGCATAAGCGCGACGTAAGGTTTGCGGTCCAGCTTCCGAGAGTCCGATATGTCGGACTTTACCTTCCTTCACCAGTTGCGCCATTGCTTCTACCGTTTCTTCAATGGGGGTCTGGGGGTCAACTCGATGCTGATAATAGAGATCGATGGTTTCCACGCCCAACCGTTGCAGGCTGGCGTCGCAGGCAGAACGGACATATTCGGGTTTGCCATTGATCCCGCGAGTGTTTGGGTCAGAACTACGGACTATGCCGAATTTAGTCGCGAGAACAAGTTGCTCGCGGCGACCCCGGATCGCGCGCCCTACAAGTTCTTCATTGGTGTAGGGCCCATATATATCAGCAGTGTCAAGGAAATTAATTCCTAAATCCAGAGCTTGATGAATGGTGGCAATGGCTTCTGTCTCGTCACGATTGCCATAAAAGTCTGACATCCCCATACAACCTAAGCCGATGGCAGAAACAGTCAGGTCACTTTTGCCTAATTGTCGAGTTTTCATGATGCCTCTACTTTAAGCGAGTGATGGTTAGATGAATCGGTTCAATCAAATCCCCTCTTGTCTTCAGAGCAACTTACATCTGACGATCCGTCGATGAATAGGGGAGTGAATCTGGTTGAGGAAATGGGTGTATGAGCGAGTTGAGTTGGTTGTTGGATTTGGGGTCACTGTCGCCCTCAAAAAGTCTCCTGAGTGGTTTCAGGTTGGATACTGCCTTTTAAGACATGGACTCCATCAGAGGTATCTCTTACAGACCGAGGGCCTGATTGTCTTCCTTCGTAGCTGAGAGCATAGGTTTCTTTCATCCTTCTGATGGTTAAGATGCCAACTCAATAGGATGTGTTTGAGCATACTGGTTCCCATGAGCTATTCCTAATCACCATAACTCATGCAAGAAATGCAAGACTGTAAACGCAGCCACTCGTTACTATTTCACCTGCTGCTAGAGCCAGTTGACCTGCCTCAGCTTAAATTCTTCCCTAACTTGACCCCTCTCAAGGGTGATGGTTTAGCAAGTGGAGTTAGCGATCGCTTCTTTCCCCATAGTCCCTACTCTCAGCCACCTTCTCGAACCTTCAGGGGTCCTTCCTGGTGAAGCGAGAGCAAGTGAAAGGGGCGATCGCTCTCAATCATCGGTTATCCTTGCTAACCGTCGCAGGAAGTGTAACGATACCCTCTACCCCCTAGGAATCTGAGCGCTAGAGCGTCTGTCAACTTGCGTCTCTACTGATGCTTTTTTACTCTAAAAATTTTAAGACTATGACGCCAATTAGTACACAAAAACCTAACCCTCTCCGAAAATAATTAACACCTTGAAACAATTCTAGCCAGGCCCAAGTAAACAACGAGCCAAAAGCTAGGAAGTCTAACCCTGTCTGAATGTTACCTGTTGGCAGAAAAAATTTAAGTAAAGTCGCTACCATCCAGAGAATCAGAGGTGGGTTGGGTATTTGAGCTATAACTATTTCGCCATTGCTATCGCGGAAGGTTTGATCGAAGGCTGTATTGGTCATTGATTTAAGATGAGAGTTGATGTTTTTTACTTTATGCAAATAAGCCCTACCTTCCCTCTACCTTTTTGTTGATTCAGTCAGGACTTACGAAACTGTTGTAATACCCTGAGGCTAGTTCTCTGGGTAGGATTGGCCCTCCAGGTCGGTGGTGCAAGACCATCGGATTGCCAGATTCTGAATGAGAGGGAACTAGGGTTAGGTTGCAGGTTTTGATGGGTCTGAGACCGCAATCTCAATCTTAAATTCAGTTCCTTGACCGGGTGTAGAATTGACCTGAATCGTTCCGCCATGTTTTTCTACGACAATTTGTTGGGCGATCGCTAATCCTAAACCCGTTCCTTTTCCCACTGCTTTGGTTGTAAATAAATGGTCAAAAATTTTGTCTTTAATTTCTTCAGGGATTCCCTTACCATTATCTACAATGGAGATTCTTACTTGATGACTCTCTAGAGATGTTTTAACTAAAATTCGGTTAGGGTTAGATTGGAGTTCTGCTGGGGTTTTTTCCTGGCTTAATTCATCGAATACGTCGATCGCGTTTGCTAAAATATTCATAAATACCTGATTTAACTGACCTGGAAAACATTGGACCTCTGGCAGAGCTCCATAGTCTTTAATAACTTGAATTTCCGGTCGGCGCTCGTTTGCTTTCAAACGATGTTTGAGAATCATCAAGGTACTTTCAATTCCAGAGTGAATATTGAAAGAAACTTTACGATCCGTGTCAGCACGAGAAAAGATGCGAAGACCGGTACTGATATTTTTGATCCGATCGCACCCCGTTTCCATCCCCTTGAGCATATTCGGTAAATCGGTCAAGACGTACTCTAAATCGATTGCTTCTGCATGCTCTTCTATCTCCGGAGTGACTGGGAATTTCTGCCGATATAAATTCAGATGCTCCATTAAATCGGTTAAGCTAATTTTAGCTTCCGTTAGATTGCCAGAAATAAACCCAAGTGGGTTGTTAATTTCGTGCGCTACCCCAGCTACTAGATTGCCCAAAACTGACATTTTTTCACTTTGTATCATTTGCAATTGAGCCTGTTTTAGGTCATGCAAAGCTTGTTGTGCTTGTTGATAGAGAAGAGCATTTTTCAAAGAAATAGCAGCTTGAGTACAGAGGAAGTTTAGGACGAGAAGACGATCGGGTGTAAATACCCCTGCTGTTGATTGATTCTGTAAATACAAAATTCCGCTTAGTTCTCCTTGATAAATAATAGGAAAACATAAAACACTTTTAGGTTGATGGACCTCTAAATAATCATCGATTACAGGTAGATCGGTTTTCAGACCGTCGATCGCCACAACTTCTTGGGTATTTTTAACGTATTGGACGATTTTGACAGGTAGAAGCGGAGAATTTTCCAGGGGTTCTGATAATACTTCAGTAGTATTTGGGGTAGTAATCGCACTGACTTGCCATTGATTCTCTGTTTTGAATAACAAGATACATTTGTCTGCACCAGAGTTTTTGATCATAATACTAGTCATTATTTTTAGCAGTTCATTCCATTGAATACTGCTAGAAATGCTTTGTGCAGCTTTGAGGACAGCGCTCAAATCTAAAGTATCAGAAATTGCCGTGCTACTACTGCTAGATGAATGAGTGAGCGTTGCTAGCGAGATCCCGCTCAGCGTTACCAAGTTTGCTAGCAGATTGGAATTGATTTTTTCTTGCTGAAGGATGGGTTGGAGGAGTTGGGGATAGTCGTTTTCTAAGCGATCGATCTTGGCTTTTGCTCCCCATTGTGCATAACAGTAATAAGCTGACTGCATATAGCCGGCAGCAACTTTTTCTTTGTCCCAGCGGAGGTAGAATTTAGCAGCGAGTTCGTTGGCAAGACCTTCTTCATAGATATAAAGGTGGGTTTTAGCTTGCGCGATCGCGCGGTCGTAAAGCTCTATCGCTTCTGCGTGTTGTCCCTCGATCCGAGCTTTTTCAGCTTGCAGCAAGAGATACTTATGACGAATATTGGCGGGGCAATCTTTTTGCCACCGATCTAACTTTTCTTCTAGAGATGCGAGAGCTTCCCAATGAGATTGCCGATCGAGTTCGTCATCAGCAATATCGCTCAGAGCTAGGTGCATCAGTGCCACGTAAAACACGCTAGAAGGAACTTTTGCATGGCTAGCAATGGTATTTTCTATGATACTTAACTTGGGGATTAAATCGGAGTAGGTAGCAAGCTGGTCGAATAAATAAGCATGGCGAATTTTGACCGAATAAAACCAAGCGAGATGATAGGGAGCATTCTGATATTTTTGCAAATATTCAGTTTCGCTAAAATCATCATCATCAAAACTAAAAGGTGTCTTCGTTAGACCTAATAGATTGCGAATAGGTTGCAGCACGCCAACCCTTAAAGCATCGAGGTTCTCTAAACTTTTGATCTTACGGAGAAAATCTGCATGAGTTTTGGCGATCGCATAGAGTTCGTCCAGTTTTTTGCCAGAGGTGAGGCGATCGGAACCACTTTGCATCATCATGAAACTGACAGTGAGCCAGTTCCCTGCTTCCATACCATAATGGAAAGCATTTTCGTAGTATTGATCTGCCTCTTGTATAGGACGGCTCCAGCTCTGCACGTCCGCAGCAAAGAGGAAATTTGTCATTCCTCGGACATCAGCATTATCAAACTGTTCGCAAAGTTGTACCGCTACATTCCCGAACTGATAAGCAAGATTGGCCTTCTTGAAGAGAGCGTTAACAAGCAAACCATAGCCTGCATACCCAAAAGGAGACAAATCACTATTCCCATACTCCAAAGACAAGGTTGTCATCTTCGCTAGTAATAATAATGCTAAAGTTGCTTGACCATCGAGCCATGCAGCATAGAAGAAAATTTGCAGAATTCGGAGCATTTCTGCAATGCTTGCATCTTCCATTTTGGGGAGTTCCAGAATGGACTCAATGGCCTGACGCTCCAGAAAGCGATCGACAATTTCAATTTGTTCATCTAAGCTCGCTTGAATGCTCTCTTGGGTTTCTGGTACCCTCCATCCTAGGAGTTCTAGGCTCTGGCGTTGAATGGCGATCGCTTCCGTATTTCGGCCCTGAAGTTGGTATTGCGTCATCTGGATTCGATAAATGACTGCTTTATCTAAGGGTGTTTGAGCGTGAGCAAGTGCTGTCGCATAAAAAGCTTCTGCTTGCTCGAAATTCCCGCACAGATAAGCTGCCTCCGAACCGTGGCAGTGTAAAGTATAAATTAATTGATAGTCAGTTTCCCAAGCATCGAAGGGTAACAAATCAATGCCTATTTCACAATAATTTTGAGCCGCTTGATAGGCTGCTGAAAGCTTTGCTTTTTGTCCGGCTTGTAAGTTTAGTTGAGCCAGTTGTTGTTTCTGCTCTTGACTGGAAATCGCACCTCTACCTAAGTTCAGTTGGTTAACCACATTGAATATCTCTTCAATTTGTTGCTGCTGAGATAACCCTTGCAATAACAATTGACCGATCTTCAAATGGGTGACTTGCTTGCAATTTTCAGGAATTAGAGAATAGGCAGCTTGTTGAACGCGATCGTGCAGAAAACGATATTGCACGTTATCAATATTCTCAATCTTGCCGAGATTTCCATCTGTCTCATCCTGGCTCAAATAAAATTTATAGGATTGGCTGTGGGGTATAACCAAGCCTTCTTGTAATGCTTTCCATAAAGCAGTTGATACCTCTGTTTGTGTTTGTTCGCAAACAATGGCTAAAGTATTCAAATCAAACTGATTGCCAATACAAGCAGCCAACTTGAGTATTTCCTGAGTA
The DNA here is from genome assembly GCA_050262755.1 of Actinomycetota bacterium. Lineage (GTDB taxonomy): Bacteria > Cyanobacteriota > Cyanobacteriia > Cyanobacteriales > Microcoleaceae > JBLNEP01. The sequence continues at coordinate 9,131 of JBLNEP010000202.1, forward strand.
CCAGCAGGCAATTTCTGTAATTGAATTGCCATAAACTCCACCACATCATTGGTGAGAGATAAAACGTTAATTTGAGCTAAGTCGCATTTCCAGTAACCGAGTTCTCTATTAAATGTAATATAACGATCTTCGTGTAATGCTTTGAGAAACTGGGTTGTAAAAAAGGGATTCCCTTTGGTTTGGCGAACGATCAATTCGGACAGGGGATGTGCATGCTGTATCAAACAATGTAAAGTATCGGCTACTAATTGGTTGGTGTCTTTAAAAGCAAGGGGAGCTAAGGTAATTGTATTGACTGTTTTATTGGCTTTTTTTAGCTCTTCTACTGTTAAAATGAAAGGATGAATCGGCGAAACTTCATTATCGCGATAAGCCCCTAACAACAGTAAGTGTTGTTGTTCTTCCATTAGTAATTTGACTAACTGTAAAGAAGCGGAGTCTGCCCATTGCAGATCGTCCAGAAATATGACTAATGGATGTTCTTGAGCTGTAAAGACTGCAATGAATTTTTGGAATAAAAAGTTAAACTGGTTCTGGGCTGCTGTTCCCGATAGTTCTGGTACTGGTGGTTGTTTGCCAATAATTTTTTCTAGTTCGGGAATCACTTCGATTAAAACTTGTCCTTTATCTCCTAATGCAACAAGAATCTTATTTTTCCAGTGTGCGATTTGGGTATCTGACTCTGACAAGAGTTGCCCCATTAATTCCCGCAAGGCTTTCACGAAGGCAGAGAAAGGAATATTACGATTAAATTGATCGAACTTTCCTTTTATAAAATATCCTTTCTGACGGGTTATGGGTTTATGAACTTCGTTAATGACTGCGGTTTTTCCAATTCCTGAAAATCCTGCTACTAGCATCATTTCCGAACTGCCATTAGCAACGCGATCGAAGGCTTCTAAGAGGGTTTTGACTTCCTGTTCCCGTCCATAAAGTTTTTCGGGAATGATAAATTTGTCTGCTATATCTCCTTGGGCGATCGCAAAATCAGCAATTTTACCAGTGGCTTTTAATTGATTCAAACAAGCTTCTAAATCCTGTTGTAATCCCCAAGCACTCTGATAGCGTTCTTCTGCATTTTTAGCCATCAATTTATTAATGATAGCCGACACGGGCGCTGGAACGTGAGGATTGATACTGTGTAGGCTGGGCGGTTGCTTGGCAAGATGACAATGCAACAAATCCATGATGTCTTGAGTTTCAAAAGGCAATCTGCCTGTTAGTAATTCAAAGAGTGTCACCCCCAAAGCGTAGAAATCTGTGCGATAATCTACACCGCGATTCATTCGTCCGGTTTGTTCAGGCGCTAAGTAAGCTAACGTACCTTCCAAATTGTTGGGATTCTCGATCTCTTGCGTTTCCTTGGGTAATAAGGACGCAATACTAAAGTCGATTAATTGTACTTCTTTTGTATCTGGACGAATAATAACATTAGCAGGTTTGATATCTTTGTGAATGATACGGTTTTGGTGAAGTTTATGTAATATAGAGGCTAGGTTTTTGGCAATTTCCAGGACTTCTTGCAGGGACAAACTTTGATTTTCAGTATAATCCCGTAAGGAAATCCCTCCGAAATCTTCCATGACTAAAACATAACCGTTTCGGTAAGTTTCTAGGGAGAGAGGACGAACAATTCCTGCTATATCAAGATTTTTGGTGATTGTATATTGATGCCGGAATTGAAGTAAGTCGTTGAAGGTAGGATACTCTTGCCGTAGAACCTTCAGTATTACGGATGAATGCTCTGTATTTTGAGCTACTGGTGTTCCTCGATATACGAGGGTACGTTCGCCTTGATAAATTTCTTCACTTAGACAATATTTATCTAAAAACCGATGTAAAGTCAGTACCATTTCCAAGCCTTTGTTTCTGAGAAGTGTATCTATATTAACATAAATTTTATGTAAAGCAGTCCGGATTGGCGACTCCTTCTTTAAGAGAGCTTACGCAACTGTCACACGCTTCCCTATGTTCGCAGTGTTCCCAATCAAACAAACAACACGTTGCAGTTGTTCAATTAAGTAATTTGATAGCAATTTGTGTTTAATTTAATCGATGGTTGGGTCTGTTTAGAAAGCTAGACTTTTAAGCCTCATCCCCACAAAGAGAGCGCAAGGAATATAATTTCTTGGAACTATTCCTTGAGGGTCTCGGCAAGATTCTCTTCCTGTTAATTACTTCAGCTCTCTGTGAAATTCCCCAACCTGCCAACGAAAACCACCTATTTATTGTGTGTCATCTAGGCTAGATTGAGTTAAGTCGTTGGTCGCGACATATTCCATCTTCTTGGTGGAAACAATGACTCGGAAACTCTTCACTTTTTTATCTCTGAGAAATCCTTAAATTTTAATCAGTTTACCCGACTGTACCTCGGTTAGCGTCCAGCTCAAAAAGGATGAGCTGGGTCATAAATTCGATCGTCAACGATCCAAAACAACTGGTTTGCCAGATTCACATAGATACAACTGACTCATCTATTTTTCTAACGAGTGAATTCAAGCTCTTCCCTAGATCTTTTGTCTAAAACTGGCTCATCAAAAATTCAATAGCCGTCTATGTAAACTTCCCTCGATGGCGCTACATGATCCCATCATAACTGAGGCGTTAAATTTTCTCGCCTCGGATATCAATTGATTCTATAATGGCTGATTATTTCTACATGGTGAGCTAAGTTTGGTATCGTTGAGGTGACTACTTAATCCCTACTGACAATAGTTAAGTTTGGTAAGTCTCATCGGAACTGTGATGTCTAAGGCAGGCACTCGCTTTCGCCAAAATTTGTACATCACTAGTGATTCAATGCAACCCCGATTCGCCACCAATTCCCATGCGGTTGTGGGTTTTGTAAGAGAGAAAATATTTGTGTAGGTAGTCGCGCCTAACCAGTTCTCGCTGGTTGATCGAGCAAACAGGAGCTGATTTACAGCAGCGCAACATCTCCCTGCCAAAAGCCACAATCGCCCGCAATCCCTCAAGCACAGTCGCTTAGTTACAGTTGCAAAAAAGAAGCCGATTAACCGAGTAATTGTTGGTTGTGTTGTTGCGTTAAACAAGGGCGAGCGGATAGAGAAAGGAGCGGGATTCGCTGACCTATGTTAGCAGAGTTCGGATGAGTGCAGGTCGCTACCATCCAGAGAATCAGAGGTGGGTTGGGTATCTGAGCTATAACTATTTCGCCATTGCGATCGCGGAAGGTTTGATCGAAGGCTGTATTGGTCATTGATTTAAAATTAGACTTAATATTTTTTACTTTATGCAAATAAGCCCTACCTTCTCTCTACCTTTTTGTTGATTCAGTCAGGACTTACGAAACTGTTATCATACCCTGAGGCTAGTTCTCTGGATAGGATTGACCCTCCAGGTCGGTGGTGCAAGACCATCGGATTGCGATGCTCTGAATGAGAGGGAACTAGGGTTAGGTTGCAGGTTTTAATGGGTCTGAGACTGCAATTTCAATCTTAAATTCAGTTCCTTGACCGGGTGTAGAATTGACCTGAATCGTTCCGCCATGTTTTTCTACGACAATTTGATGAGCAATTGCTAATCCTAATCCAGTACCTCGACCCACTGTTTTTGTGGTGAATAGATGAGCGAAAATGTGCGATTTTACATCTTCGCTCATCCCAATCCCGTTATCAATAATTTTAATAACTGCCCATTGGTTATCCTTGATTCGGGTCTGAATTGTAATTCGATTTGGATTTGCTTGAATCTCTTTAAAGCTACGTCCCTGATTAGCTTCTTCTAACGCATCAATGGCATTGGCAAGGATATTCATAAACACCTGATTGAGGGGACCGGGAAAGCATGGCACTAAAGGCAAATTTCCATACTCTTTCACAACTTCTATTGCAGGACGATCGTTATTTGCTTTCAGCCGATGTTTGAGAATCAAAATTGTACTATCAATTCCTTCATGGATATTAAATAAAATTTGATGATTTTGATCGGCTCTAGAGAAAGTTCGCAGGCTAGTGCTGATGCTACGAATTCGTTCAACTCCTAGCTTCATCGAGTCAACTAATTTGGGTAGATCTTGTCGCAGATAATCTAAGTCAAGGTTGTCAATTGCCTCTTGAAGAACGGCACTTGGATTCGCAGATTCTTGCTGATAGAGGTCGATGAGATTGAGCAAATCCAGAATATAATCTTGGGCGGGTTCTATATTTCCTGCAATGAAACTCAGAGGATTATTAATTTCATGAGCGACTCCTGCCACTAAATTTCCCAACGCTGACATCTTCTCACTCTGGACAAGTTGCAGTTGCATCTGCTTTAAATGTGCCAAGGTATCTTGCGCTTGCTGATAGAGTTGAGCATTCTCTAAGGAAATAGCGGCTTGAGTGCAAAGCAGATTGAGAAGTTCAACGCGATCGCTGGTAAATACCTCATGAGCTACATTATTCTCCAAATATAGGATGCCCAGTAATTTGCCCTGGTGTAAAATAGGGGTACATAACAGGCTCTTAGGATGGTAGTTGAGCGTGTAAGGATCTGCCATCAAAGAAGGATAGAGGGTTGGATTGCCTAACACGACAGGCTGTAAAGTGCGTTTCACGCTATTAATCACTGAGATAGGAAGTTCTTGGTATTCCTCCAACACAATTGAGGGCTGTACGATTGAACTCTGACTGTTGGCAGTGATTGCCTTAACAATTAAGTCATTCTCTTGGAGCAACAACAGCACACCTTTATCAGCTCCTGAATTTTCCATTACCATAGAGAGCAGCGTCGAGACTAATCGCTCCAGTTGAATTTCACTAGAGAGTGCTTGATAGGCTTTAAGAACCGTTACTAAGTCTAAGGTCGCGGATATACTACTACTACTAGAAGATGCTGATGTACTCGATTTGATAGAAGAAGAGGTAATACTACTAATTGTATGGATGATTTGCGTTGGTGTGAGTTGAAATTGATAGTTTTGTAGGATTGATGCTAAAAGTTTAGGGTAGCGTTGTTCCAAATCATGCACCTTGGACTTAGCTCCCCAACGCGCATAGCAATAGTAAGCTTCTGTCATGTAAACTTGTGCAATTTTTTCTTTTCCCCAGTCTTGATAGAATTGAGCCGCGAGTTCGTTAGCCAGGGCTTCTTCGTGCAGATATTTATTTTTCTTCGCTCCGGCAATAGCGCGGTCGTAGTAGTCAATTGCCTCAGTTCTCTCTCCTAAACAACGAGATAATTCTGCTGCAACCAAATCGAATTTATGCAAGTAATTGCTCGGTGCCGACTCTGAAAATTGTTTTAATTTTACTTGATTGAGGGCAACCTGATTAAAAACTTTCTGTCTTTGAACTTCGTTGTCATTGGGATTCACAGATGCCAAAAGGGTCAAGGAGGAGTAGAAATTGAAGGCTGCTGTTAGAAGAATTCCGAAAGCTGCACCCTCACTGTTCGATGCTTGTTCAGCATGGTTAATTGCTAATTGATAATTACCAAAAGTGTAGTAATAGAGTAATTTTGCTAAGTGAAAAGCAAACAGACATTGATGGTTATGAGTTGCCTCAAAGCGAACCAGCATTTCAATTTCCCTAAGCTGCGTATCGCTGCTGACTACTGAACTCATAAGTTTACCAATCAGTTGCAGCCAAATTTGGGAGTATTCTATGCAGTGTTCTTGCTTAAATTGCTCTAACAGGGGCAGATAATCTTGCTGAATTTTTTCGATTTCCTCTAAAGGCTGACCGAGCAGGAAGAAATGGCTGAAATAAGCCATAATACAATAACTGAGATGCTCGATGTCGCCAGTCTCTAAACCAGCTTGAATACCTTGTTTCAGTAAGGGTAGGGTACTGTCTCCAGGTTCTTTACCTGCACAAACAAACACGGCGAAGAGCATATTCACCTTTGCTTGGAGTTCACGGGCTTGATATCGTTCTAATAAAGCTAGCGATCCTCTCCCGAACCGATGAGCATTTTCTAGATCTTGAAGCCCTAGACCCAAAAATACCCCATAATTTCCATAGGCATAGGCTGCCAAACCAGAATAGCCTGCACGTTCGCACAACTCTATCATGGTCAGTGTTATTGCCGGATACAATTCGGGTTTGACGTGATGAACGGGTGGAGTAATCTGAATGAGAATTTGCAAAGCTGCTAAATAAGCGCGATCGCTCATGGACTCCCTCGTCAGTAGGGTATTCTCATCGGGGACTGGAGGCAAATTCTCCTGCAACTTGGCTGGATCGACAAGAGGGATACCTAATTTAGTAAGCGCCTCCAATCCCGTTTCAATAGCCTTCAGTTGTCGATTTTTGGCAATGTAAATTTGAACGAGTAACTCATAAGATTTAAGACAGTCAATTGGGTGATCGGACTGTGCCCAGACAAGCTGAATGATTTCCTCTGCTTTTTCAAATTCTGTATTCAAGTAAGCTACTTCCGCAGCAGATTCATAGAGCTTTAACGCGAACTCGTAATCCGTTTGCCACGGTTCGGGAGGTAACAAATCGATGGCTTGCATCGCATAACGTATCGCTGCTGTATAGGCAGTTGAAGCCTTAGCACGATGGCAACCCATGAGGTTGAGTCGCATTAGCATTTGTCGCTCCCAGGTATCCGTAATTAAGGATATACTTTTATTTAAATGATTGACGATCTCAAAAAGATGTTCTGCTTCGGACTGATTGTGCAGCAGTAATCGTCCGATCGTGAGATGGGTGATCTCCTTTTGCTCCTCTGGAATTAAAGAATAGGCAGCCTGTTGGACGCGATCGTGTAAGAACCGATAAGCAACAAAGTCGGAAGTTTTTGGAAAAATCAGTGGCTCTAAACCCACATAAAACTTATACACTTCACTTTGAGGCATAATCAGCCCTTCCTGCAAAGCTTTCCACAAAGATGTTGCAGTTTCAATCTCCGATTCTTGTGAAATGATTACCAATGTTGCTAAATCAAACTGATTTCCAATACAAGCAGCTAGTTTCAAAACTCTTTGGGTTTCTGCAGGCAGTTTCTGTAACTGTTGTGCCATAAATTCCACTACATTATCAGTCAGTGCCGCCTTTCTTACTTGAGTCAGATCGCACTGCCAATGTCCCGCTTCGTTATTAAAAGTAATTAATTTATCCTGATATAAAACTTTGAGAAACTGGGTTGCAAAAAATGGATTTCCTTTAGTTTTTTGGTAAACTAACTCAGTGAGAGGTTTAGCTAAATGAAGTGGGCAGGAGAGTGTATCAGCTACCAAATCATTTAAACTGTTAAGAGTCAAAGGGTTTAACGTAATCCTGTTCAAATTAGCTCCTCCTTTGCAAACCTCATCTAATGCTAATAGGAGGGGATGACCTGATGACACTTCATTGTTTCGATAGGCTCCAATGAGCAACAAGTAGCCATGTTGTGGCTGACTCATCAGCAACTGGATCAATTTCAGCGAAGCTGAATCTGCCCACTGTAAATCATCCAAAAAGATGGCAAGGGGATGCTCTTTGGTTGTAAAGACCGAAATGAATTTCTGGAATAGTAAATTGAAGCAATTTTGAGCAGCAGTACCGGATAATTCTGGGGTCGGTGGCTGCGGTCCAATAATTTGCTCTAATTCGGGGATGACCTCAATAATAACTTGCCCATTATCACCCAGCGCTTCAAGAATTTTAGTTTTACATTTCTGGAATTGGGCATCATCTTCACTCAGGATTTGTCCCATTAAATCGCCTAAAGCTTGCACAAAAGCAGAAAAGGGAATATTACGATTAAACTGGTCAAATTTACCTTTGATGAAGTAGCCACGCTGTCGCACAATCGGCTTATGAATTTCATTAACAATGGCAGTTTTCCCAATTCCCGAAGAACCTGCTACTAGCATTAATTCAGATGTGCCATTAGCGACACGCTCAAAAGCACTGAGCAAGGTTTGAACTTCAGCTTCTCTGCCATATAGTTTTTCTCGAATGAGGAAACGATCGCAGATGTCGTGCTGTCCTAATTGGAAATTTTCAATTTTGCCATTTTTTCGCCACTGCTGTAAACATTGTTCTAAATCATATTTTAATCCCAAAGCACTCTGATAACGGTCTTCTGCATTCTTTGCCATCAGCTTCATCACGATAGAAATGATTGGAGAAACAGATGGCTCCTCTTTAAAATTTAAATTTTGAATTTTTGAAAAATCGGGTTGTTTGACAAGATGACAGTGAATCAGCTCCATCGGATCGTGACACTGAAAGGGAAGTTGTCCCGTGAGTAATTCGTAAAGGGTTACTCCTAGAGAATAAAAGTCTGTCCGGTAGTCGATACCTCGGTTCATTCGACCTGTTTGTTCCGGAGAAATATAGGCAAGGGTACCTTCTAAGATGTTAGGATTTTTTATCTCTTGAGTTTCTCTGGGTAGTAGAGAGGAAATACTAAAGTCAATCAGTTTGATCTGTTTAGTTTTGGGGTGAATTAAGATGTTAGCTGGTTTAATATCTTTGTGAATCACCCGATGGCGATAGAGTCCGTCAAGGATGTCGGCCAGTTGCAGGGCAATTTCCAAAACTTCTGTGAGTCTAAGAGGGTGCTTAGCGTTCCCAATAGTATGTTGATCTTGAAGATACTGTTGCAGGGAAACTCCGCCGAAATCCTCCATGATGAGGGCATAGCTGTTGCGGCTAGACTCTAGAGTGTAAGGGGCAACGATACCAGGCAGGGGAAGGTTTTTGGCAATGGTGTATTGGTTGCGGAATTGCAGCAGTTCACTGAAGCTAGGGTAGTCTCGGTGGAGCAGCTTGATCGCCACTGGTTGCTCGTCAACTTCTCGGATAGCTCGATAAACTCGGGTTCTTGAACCACTATATAATTCTTCAATCAGACGATAACCGACAAGGATGGGAGCTAAATCTCCGGTGGCTGTCATCGGGGTTTTCCTAACTTTAATATTGACCTTTCGATCATTGTAGCGAACTACACAAATGGGATTTTTTAAAACCTCTGAATGCCAAAACTGAGTTGACTACCCCTTGTAACTAGATTCTGGCTTCGAGGTACAACTAACTGCTGAGATTCAGCAATTGCATCACCGCACCTTCTTCAAACGAGGCGCTCGGAAGCAATACAGACCCGATCGCCTGATGGCACGCTGCGGTCAACTTTTTCTTAAAAACGGCTAAGCTGATGTGCAGCTAAATTGCCATAGCGAAATTGTCGTAATGGGTGTGGGGCTTCGCCGTGAGCGCGGTTCGGCTGAGCTCACCGTCGAAGCCTCAGCCGAACGGTGTGGGGTGTGGAAATATGTAAATTAAATGCGTCACAGCTTATTGTCACTTAAGGTTTATAACTACTAAAAAATTTTGATGCCTATAGATTTATAAATGCAAATAGTAATACAATTTGAATTGTACAATCCGATCGAAGTGTGGACAGGAACTTAATAAATATTTGTTTGTACCAGATCTCTCTAGTTAGAGCTTGCTGAAACCAGCAAAAATCTACATTCATCAAGGGTCTATCAGGCATTAAAAGTCCTGTCACTCGCTCCCAAATTGGGTACTAGACCTCGAAACCTTTCCCCATTTCCCCATTTCCCCCATTTCCCCCATTTCCCCCTTTCCCCATTTCCCCCTGATCTGGCGTCGCCTACTGATCCTAACGGGGTTGTTACCCCGTTAGGTAAAGCCACAAAGGGCTAAATCACTGCGTCTAAACCAAAATACAACGCCAGGTATTGAAGCACCGCTTCTTCATAACCTTGGAGTTCAGGGAGATAGGTGGCGATCGCACTCCGCACAGCATCCGCAAAAGTTACAAAGTCCTGAGTCTTGGTCTGTACAAAGGGTTCAAGCTTTTTGATCAGCTCCCAATTACTCTCAATATTGGCCGCCCGAATTGCCTTTTCCAAGGGAGGCGCATTTTTAGCCTCAATCTCCGGTAAGATGCGGCTGACAAAAGTGACACGGTGGAAAACCCGCCAACAGGATGGCTTTTTATCCCCTTGATTCGCTTGACGCAGCGCGGTCGCATTCGGATCGCTACTTTGTTCCAACCAAATCGGGTCTACCACTTTCCCAAAAAAGTCTTCAAAATTCTCCGCTGTCGGTTCCAAATAGAACGTCATAAAGCGGTAAGCATCCACTTTTCCCGGCTGTTTAATCGGATTTCCCTGAGCATCATAGACCCCAAGTTCTTTAGGATTGAACTGTCCATTATACTTAGTTTTCAGCGCATCTGTCTTGGCATAAAGTTGCAGGTCCCATTCCCCTCCTACTTCAACCTCCAAAGTGAAAGATTTCTCCGTTTCCCGTCCTTTCGTTTTAGTAGTTGCCAAATGACCACCAAACATAGCATCGAGTTCAAAGCCAACAGATACCACACCTGCCTTCAGTTTCAAGTCACCCCCTACCCCAGCCATACCTTCAAAAGAATAGGAACCTGTAGTTGTTTCGCTAGTGGCTTCCAGAACATCCGTAGATTCCGAGAAAAACCCACCATCAGCAGTCCAAACATAAGTATTCACCAAATTCCGAGTCCCCATCTGTTCGCGGCGCAAATCGTCCAAAGACCCTGTTGCTTGATAGCTCACATTCTGGAAAGTCGAATACTGATCGTAATAGGTTGCTAATTCTTGTCGTTGTCGCTCAATACGTTTTTTCATACTATAGGCTTCAATGGGTTTAAAGTAACTCCATTGTCCATAGGTTCCCGCACTGGGATAGTGAGGATCTGGTTGAATGCTGCCATCTTCTTTCAACCCAACCTTACCATCAAGAGTACCCTGCTTAGTATAAGTAGGATTAATTGGGAAAGTAATAATATTCCAATCTTTAGGAATATCAGGATTAGGTAAAAACCGATAGGACACTAAAGCATTATTGTGAGCCAACCGGAGAGCGAACACATCCATCGTATCCGACTGAACTAACGCTAACCCCACATTAGTAGGAAGGTAGCGACGACCGACATAGGAGTTGATTTCTGCCCCCACTTTTTCCCAATTCCCCCGAGCTTCCAAGCAACTGACTTTGGTGGTGTTATAGCCATAACTAGCACTAGCCTCACTGGTTGAACCTTGGGAAGAGTTAAATGCAGCTTTATACCTGTATTCTCCCTCTAGTTCCAAAACTTGTTTCTGGACTCCCAAACCGACACTGACTTTTTCAGATCCACCGCTACTGAATTTCATCTCAATGGACATATCAAATCCACTCTCTTTAGAAGACGAGTAGATGTAGTTGACGGCATCAGATTCAACCAACTGAATGGTACTGGTTTGGTAGTGACTTAGTACCCCTGGGTCGAGTGCCATACTCGTTCCAGTAAGGTTTTCACTAGGTACAGGGGGTGCACCCTCAATGTAACCAATAATTTGGGGAGCCGCTTGCACTTGTCCAATCCATTCGGTGATTAAATTCCCCACTTTATAGCCCGTCAACAAATGCCATTGACCGTTTTTGGTATAGCTATAACAGCGTTTTTGAATACCGATGAGATTGCCATCAATGTCGTACTGTAAGTCAGAATACTCTTGTACCCCTGGACTAGAATGAATCGTATCGTGGAACTGAGTTTTCACCCCTGCTAGGGCAGAACGAATAATAGCTGTATCTTCGCTAATGGGAGCTGTAGACAAAACAGACATCGGTTTAGCATCGTTCACACCCAGAGTTAAATGATTGCCAATCAGGGATTGATCGCAGAGCTGAGTCTGACTTTCTAGGTCAAAAGTATAATTAGCGATGAGGTCTTGTTTTTCCCCTTTAATGCGGCTAAACAAATTGTCTTGGATTTGTTCTTGGGTGCGGGCGACTTTCCAGATGCGAACTTCTTCCATCGTTCCCGCAAAGGGTTCTAAACAACTGCTAATTTTTACCGCATGATTGACGGGAATTCCATACTGTTCGCCCAGCCACTTTTCTACCTTTTGCCGTTCGGCTTCCGAGAGGACGCGGTCCCAAATCAGAATGGCAGCAATATCAGCATCACTTACTTCACCCGATGACCCACCTTTGCACAAGCCCAACTTGCCAGGAGCCGTACTGCCCCCACTGTTGCCTTTAGAAACTCCATCCACATACCAGTTAGGGCTAGTTCCTTCAAGGGTGACTGTACTAATGGTAAAGGTATTCAGGGTTGAGCTATAGGGACTTCCGATCCAACCTTCCATATAACAGCCATTGTTACCGCCGTGTTTCCCTAACAACCAGTTATTACTACGGCTTTGGAGGGTGCGACCTTTGGTATTGCCATAGTAGCGGTCTACAATAATGGCGGTGAAAGGCTTTTGCAGATTCAGGGAGTCGGGGAAAGTCATGCCACAACTGCTGTCAAAGCGCATAACTTTGAAGTTCTTGCCGTTATAGTTGCTGACGGCAAAAACGCTGGGCATGGCGCTGTTAGAGGCTTTGCTAGCGTGGTTGCCGCGACTGGATAAATCATCCCAGCGATCGCCTCCCTTGTAACTATCGCCAGTTAGATACACCAGTAAGCCATTGGTTGGCACAGGACTGCTGCTATTTTGAGCAATTCCCCCTAATGTGAACTGTTTGTCACCCCAACTGATTTGAGGCGTAAAGGTTTCCATTGGTACGGGAATGCCATTTTGATAAAGGGTTAAACTAGAGCCTTGAGAATCTGGATTTTTAACCCATTGGGCGGCAACAATCACCGCATGGCTTTCTCCTTTCGAGTCAGAGGCAATATTGCCTTCATTTTCTTCTAAACGCCACCAAGCTACTAGCCCTTTTTCTTGGCCATTAATCTTGGTTGCCAAATTGGCTAGATCCACTACACTATTCCAGAGGCGAATCTCACTAATCACCCCTTGCAAGTAACTGGGGCGCGAGCCTTGATAGGTTTTCCCGATTTGCAATTTTTGGGAATTGCGGTCTAAATCTGCGCCTTTATAGACTTCATACCCCGCTGCTTTTTGGTTGACATAAAAGCGAATATCTGCCCATTGATTAACAATGACATTGGGGAGATCGGTGGTTCCTTGATTTTTGGCTTCCGTTTGATGCTGGCGGGTGACAGCAATTTTATAGAACTGTCCCGCTCGCAACACTTCACTAGATTTATAGATGTAGCTTTTTCCCTGTTTATCTTCAAAGGCAAAGGCTATTTTGCCATCGGTGTCAATATAAAGGGAATAAGGCACATTTTGATCCGTTCCATCTCCCAGTTTGCCTTTGGTCAAAATTCCTTGACGTTGACTTAATGTATCTACTTGCAAGAAGGTTTCTATCGTTAAATCTCGGTCTAAATCCAAGGTGGGATTGTGATCGCATTCTAAGAAACCGTTGCCCTTAAATTGCAAGGCGTAAGATTGGTTATAGACGGCGGCGAGATGATGCCATTGCGCCATCGGTGCCGCTTCTTTAGATTTCAAAAACTGATTGCCTACACCGACAAAACCGTAAATTTGGTTATCCTGAATGACGGAAGTAACAACGGAGGGTTGCCCAAAGATTTTGCCGTGATAACCTTTGGGAGAGCGATCCTTAGCGCTCCCATCTGTAAATTGCCAATAGCCTACTAAACCGGTTTCATTCCCTGTAAGTCGGCGATTCATATTGCTTTGAATCTCTGCTTGAGAGCGGACTCCACTCCAAATCCGAAATTCATCTATTTTGCCATTCAAGAAACCATCTGACGACCAGTTACTCTTACCCAGATAATTTTGATTACGAGTTACAGTTGGAGGGAGATGAAGTTTTTTCTGTCCAATTAACAGGCCGTCTTTATACAGGATAACATTGCCTGTTGCATCCATTGTAACGGCAAGATGAGTCCATTTGCCAGTTTCTAAGGTATTAGGAAGCTCAATATATTCTTCGCTCCCTTTATAAATCCCAAATCTCACATTATTGGTCTGACCAATATTCGTTAAAAGAATATTGTCTGAACCTGCACCATTTCCAAAGTCAAAGATGCGACTCCAACTATTAAAACTCTGGTAACAAACCCAAGTTTCAATGGTGAATGTTTGAAAAAGGTTTTCTGGTAAGGCAGGAAGTTCGATATAGTCATCTACGCCATCAAATTGGAGGGCGGAGAGGCAATTGATGCTCTTGGATTGAATCCCTAATGTATATTGGGACTGAGCAGAATTGTGATGAATTACGCGACAGCTTTCTGCTAATTGTGCGGGACGAACCCAGGTTTCTAGGGTTAAATCGCCTTTGGCATCCAATTGAGAGAGTTTCGTGGGATCTCCGAGCCCCACATAGTCATCTTTGCCATCAAAGGATAAGGCGCGACCGGGTGATTCTGCAACCCATTGACAGGAGCGAGTGGTTTCGCTGTCAGTGATGGTGCAATTCTGGACGTTACCGCTACTACTGCCGGGTTGGAAGATAAATTGTAATGAGCCTTTGTCCAGGGAGTTACTGGTGCGGTTGTTAGTAGTCCAAGCTTCGTAGTCATAGGGAATGAGATACACAGCAGTGTCGGCGGGAACACCCACTTTAGTAGGGTTGATGGCAATGGTGTCTTCGGTGGCACTGGTATCGGCACTGACTACGACTTTCTGGTTTCCGAGGGCGAGAATTGAACCTTGGGGAAGTGTTTGTTTGGCTTTTTGGCTGAATGTCAAACTGTTGATGGCTTCACCAAAGACGGGTTGTTCCAATTTACCAATAAAGATCGGTTGACTGGCTCCTCCATTGAGGATATTGCAAAATTGTTCGACTGCTCGTGGCAGATTACACCAAGTTTCTTCGAGTCCGGTAGCTGGGTTGGTAATGGTTAGGGTACAGGTTCCGGGGGTTGTACTGTTGGTAATGGTGAAGGTGGCGCGATCGCACTCCGGTTCTGCCGAGCGAGCTGTTGCGCTCAGTTTACCGATTTCTACGTCTAATAAATACCGTGCTTTGGTGGTATTGGTATCGTAATAGGTCACAAAAAATTGATCGTCCACCCCTCGGAAATACAAAGCCACATTCCCGGTCGCACTATTAACCAGTAAGGGAGTATCTTTGGTATAAGCAAAGTTGAGTAAGCCTCCGGCTACCGTCAGTCCACAAGGGTCTGTATGCAGCCAGGACATCGGTAGAGCAATTTCTCCTTGAATGCCAGAGCGCGCTAGTTCTAACTCGGTTTCTTTATTTTCCAGTTGCACTTTTTGCAGGGCTAACTGACTTTCTTTTTCTTGCAGTTTTGTCCGATCGCTGTAGAGTTTATCTAACTCATTCTTGGTGTTTGTTAATTCAGTTTGTTTGTTCCGTAACTCATTTTCGGCATTAGTAATGACGGAAGTGGCGCGATCGGTTTTGGTAATGACCAATGTTCCACTTGTCCTATTTTCAATACGGAAACTATATTGATTCCCGCTTTGGTAAGTGAGGAACCAACTCCCTGCTACCTGATACCACCAATTATCAACCTTGAAAGAACCATCGTAAATCAAGCCGCGCTCCTGACCACGGTAAAATTGACCAGAATTTGTGGTTAAATGATTAGAGGGACAAAGTTTATAAGAACCATCTAAATAGCCAGGGTAAAAAAACCTCCAATATTGACCCGCATTATCATTCCTCGGTTGATGCGATACATTACCGTTGCCATCAGCTTCGTAGTAATTTGCATTACCATTAATCTGAATCCGACAAAAATAATTAAAGATGTTCTGTCTTTTATTATTTAAGTCGTCTGTCAATGACTTGATTTCTGCTTCTAGCCTTGCCTTTTGTGCCTCTAAGATAATAATTCTTTGAGTTGCCGTTTTCAAAGCAGCAATTTCAATTTCCAACTGGTTAATACTGGCTTTTAAGGTCGCAATTTCTTCCTGTAAACGGCTGACTGCATCTAAATCTTGGTTTGCTGCGTTACCCGCCTGGACATTAGGTAGAGTGAGATGATCGGGAACTTGGGCAATTTTGCCTTCCCGTGAAACGGCGAAATCTAGGGCAGCAATAAAATTACTATCGGTTGAGGAAGAATTTGAAGCAGTAGTGCCAACAGCCACCATAACTCTGGCATTACGTTTGACAGGTTTTTCCTGCTGATCGTAACCAGTGGCAGTTTTTTCTTGCTGGTGATACAACAGAGCTGATAAACCTGAACTAATATTCCGTTGTTCTGAACCAGATTTTAACGTAAAGCTGGTGCGTTGGAGTCCGGGATGATCGCCAATGGGAGCGTCAGATTTAACCCAAATTGCACCTTTAATACTACCGTGAAAAGCGTTTTCGGTTTGGTCATAGAGGCGATCGCCAAATCCTTCATCAAAACGGTAGTAAGCCCACAATCCTGGCTCATCTCCCACTAAACGATGATTCATATCTGCCTGAATTTCGCTTTGGCTGCGGCAACGATTCCAAATCCGAACTTCATCCAGGCTACCGTTATAGTAATTAGATCCTGAAGCCGCCGAGCCTAAACGGACTTTGGTTGCTTTGGTTAGGGTGATGGTTTTACCTGTTTCACTGTGCCATAATTTGCCATTGAGATAAATTTTCATCTCTCCGGTAGCAGCATTTTTGGTGAAGGCCCAATGAGCCCAAGCTCCTTTAAAATCAGAAGCTTGGGCAACTTTTTCAATTCGGTCATAATTGCCACCACTGCCGCCACAGTCAAAAAAGATTTTGCTGTTTTCCCAAGGAAAGTGGATATTGAACACCCTTACGCCATTAGCATCTAAGGCTTCTAAAACTGAGTTATAACTCGGCAGTTTTTCCCCACCAAATGCCCATAAACTAATGGTGATTTCGTTGCCCTTGGGAATGCTGTCTGCAGGCAATTCTACATAGTCATCTTGTCCATCAAAATTAAGAGCCGATTCAGCATAGCCAGACTGACTCACAATGGGAATTAATGGCTCTCCGGTAAAGCTATCTGTTCCTGGTTGACGCTCTAAGACGGAGCTTTGATACTGTGGATCGGGACTGGTATAGAGTTGGGTGCCTTTGGTATTAAATAACCCATCGCTCGACCGTTCAACATTAAAGGAGTCAATCAATCCTGTTTTACTGTTATAGGTGAACAGTTGCCACCGTTGCAGTTCAGCGATTTGGGTGGGTAGCAATAAGACACTAAACCTTCCGTCCTTTAAGTTGCGAATAAAATCTAATTCTTGGGTGGGTTCAAAAAAGGGCTTTTTCTCTAAATCTTTGGCCCCTAAACCATCTTTATTCGTTTGGGGATTGTATTTGTGGCGACTGCGTTGATACCGCACTTCCATTTTCAGTTTTAATTCTGTCCCTGATAAAATGTAGCGGTCTACCAGTAAAGTTTCATTGACTAAGGGGACTTTTTGCTGTGCTTTATCTAAAACAAAGTTACCTGCTTTGTCTTTTTTATAAAGCATATCACTGTGGTCTTTACTAATCGCTTGACGGAATAAATAAATAAATTTGCCGTCTGATAATATTTGAAAAGGAGCTTGCGCTGTAAAGCGTGCAGTGGTTGATAAAAATGGGTCTACTTCTTCGGCGCGTAATGTTCCTAATTTAGCTTCTTCTCTTGTGCCTTTTTTCACTAAAGGCATTTTGACATTCGGCAGGATTGCATAGCCTACTTGGACAATTTCATTGGGAAAGTTAATTTCTTTGGGATTATCCAGCCAGTAATTGACATCAAGAGAACTTTTTTCTTGAATTTTCGTATTTTCTAGGTCTAGAACGGAATAGTAAATTCGCCTTGATTCGTCCATAGCAAAGGCGATGACTGTTCCTTTGTGGTTAATTTGCGTGGTATATTTATAAGTTTTGTCTGTGTAAGTTTTGACGAAGTTGTTGAGGATAGTCATGAGAGTTAATACCCTGAGATGATGGGGAATAAGGTCGATCGAGCTGAGCTACAAGAATTAAATAGAGTAAAGGGAACCTCGATTCATTACTTTACGTCTCGATTTTTAGTGGCTGGAACAACGATAGTTTGCGACCGCTCGTGCCACAAAAATCGGATTTATTAAGATTGCCAAAAGAAAATAGAGCAGCAACAAACTAATTACAAATTAGTTACTACTTCTCACCGCTAATCGGAGTATCGATTTAGTATGGGATTCCTAAATATCGCTATTTAGGTCTCTGCTTCAACCCACTAGCCTTTCGAGATTTACTTTCTTTGGGTCTTACAGTTGCGTCACAGACTCGCAGGGCAAGTTCTGCCATCAATATATTACCAGCCACTTCTTTTCATATTTCAATGTTTGTTACATAAATTAAAAGCGGCAATAGTATTCAACTCTTTAGCTCCTTACTGGAAGTGTGAGTTGTGTCCACTTTCTGGGAGCGATCGCTCCAGGGAGCAAGAAGTCCCCAGAGTGAAGCGATGCTACCTTGCAGCTTTCCTGGCTGTTACGGCTCAAATTTAAGGGGTACTCAGCGAGCGAAAAAGGTGATTCTGACGCATTTCACTGGTAAGGTCGCTGAAGCGAAGCGATCGCAGAGGGTACTTACTCTGGTGAGCGATCGCACGAGATATTAATCGCACGGGTCAATAAAGTTCTCGCCAATCCCCCTTTAGCCACTGTCACCCAACGAGAAAGAGCGTTGGCAGTGCATCTGCTGCAACGGGGATGGCTACAGCGACCTCTTTCCTATGCAGCTTAGGAAGAAACCTGCCGAGATACATGAACGTTGGGACATATTGTTAAGATATGTGAATAGTTCAAGTGAGAAAACAGCATTGAAAACTTGCTCTGGCAAGAGGTGTCCCTGGTATCAGCTTCGTCATATTCCTAGGTCTTCTAAGGACAATTGAAAATTTACTGAAGCGTTTTTTTAGAGTCTGTGAAAGCCCTCTGTTGTGCTAAGCTAGAGTTCAAGCAAGGGCTAAGATTTTTTTCTACTGAATAACTATCCTATTGGTCTGGTAAAAAGCCTCTTTTTAGATTGTAAAAACCCGAGCGATTACCCCCTATTTTTATGTAAAAAATTATTTAGGATGTTAGCAAAGTATATTAATGCGAAGAAATCCAACAAATGGGAAAAATTGCTCAAACCCTATTCCCTGAAGTTCCCTTAAGTTTCTATGCTTGCCTTACCCAATTCTCAACCTAGCTATCAAGTGGGTGGGAGCCTGCCATTTCAAGCTCCCACTTATGTTCGCAGACAGGCAGATGAAGAGTTATTTCAAAAATTACTAAAAGGGGAATTTTGCTATGTTTTTAATGCCAGACAAATGGGCAAATCTAGCCTGCGCGTACAGACGACCCATCGCCTACAAGCTGAGGGAATTCGCTGTGGAGTCATTGACCTTACCGCCATTGGCACTCAGGAAGTTGTGCTAGAACAATGGTATGCTTCCATTATCGGACTCCTCGTCGCAACCTTTCAGCTCAAAGTGCAATTGTTGAGTTGGTGGCGCGAACGCGAACATCTCTCTTTTGTGAATCGGCTGAGTGATTTTTTCAAGACTCTTCTGTTACCGCAAGTAGTAGAACCCATCGTAATTTTTATCGATGAAATTGATAGTGTTTTAAGTTTAAATTTCTCAACAGATGACTTTTTTGCGCTGATTCGTGCCTGTTATAACCGACGAGCGGAACAGCCCGAATATTGCCGTTTAACCTTTGCCCTGTTTGGGGTAGCAACACCAGCCGATTTAATTTCTGACACCAGTCGCACTCCTTTTAATATTGGACGGGCCATCGAATTGCGGGGGTTTGAACTGTCGGAAGCAATGCCCCTGCTCTCTGGCGGATTAGTAGAAATGATTTCCCATCCTCAGAAGACTTTGGAACGGATTTTGTATTGGAGTGGAGGACAGCCATTTCTCACCCAAAAATTATGTCAATTGATAGTGCAGGTAGGGGATAGGGATCGGTTATCAGAAGTTCAGGCTATTGACGCCCTAGATCTTCTGATTCAAACTCAAATGATCGATAACTGGGAAGCACAAGACGAACCAGAGCATTTGAAAACCATCCGCGATCGCCTTCTTTATAACGAACAACGAGCAGGTAGATTGCTCAGCATTTACCAGCAGATATTACAAGGTGTACAAGTACCAACTGACGATAGTAGCGAACAAATCGAACTCATTTTATCGGGTTTATTGGTCAAAAATCGAATTTATTTGCAGGTTAAAAATCCGATTTATCAAGAAGTATTTAATCTCGAATGGGTAGAAAAACAATTAAAAAAGCTGCGCCCTTACTCCCAAGTTTTTGATGCTTGGTTAGCTTCAGGGCAACAAGATACATCGCGACTGTTGCGTGGACAAGCCTTAAAAGATGCTTCAGACTGGGCGCAGGGCAAAAGTTTAAGCGATTTGGACTATCAGTTTTTAGCAGCTAGCCAAGATGTAGATAGACAAGAATTCCAATTAGTTTTAGAAGCAGAACAGGTTAAGGAAGTAGAAGCTAGGCTGGCACTTAAAAAAACAATTACTAAACGCCAAAGATATTGGATTGCGACACTTTCGTTCGCTTTAGCGATCGCGATCGCAGCCGGAATCTTCGCTTTTTCCCAGTACCAAAAAGCCCTTGTCAGCCAACGCCGTGAGGAAATAGAAAAAATTCAAGGCAGGGCTAGATATTCGGAAGCCCTCTTCGCCTTAGATAAAAGGTTAGATGCTTTCATTGAAGCGCTCAAGGCCAGGAGAGAGCTCAAACACTTGACACCAAGCGACCCACAAACAGAAACAATGGTGGAGTTAGCTTTGCGACGGTCAATTTATGGCGCTGCTGAATTTAACCGCTTTTCGGGTGATGCCTCTGTCAAAAACGCATTAGATGTCAGTTCTGATGGCGAGATCGTTGCTGTGGCAACCATCGGAAATGGTGTCCAAATTTGGCAGCGCGATGGTAGGTTGCTGGGTATCTTTAAAGGATATCTTGGCCCAGTTATCGGCGTAGCCATCAGCCCCAACGGTCAGCTTATCGCTTCATCAAACGGAGACACAACCGTCAAACTCTGGCGACGTGACGGCACTCTCGTCAAAACGTTGACAGGGTTTAAAGCTGCAACGGGCAAAGTCAAGTTTAGTCCTGACGGAAAACTGATTGTTGCCTCCAGTGGGGACGGGACAATCAAACTCTGGCGCAGCGATGGCAGATTACTCAAGACTTTGAGGCATGGCGCGATCGTTGTTACACCAGTCGTTTTTAGCCCCGATGGAAAGCTGATGGCTTCGGCTGCTGACAACGGCATTATCAAACTCTGGCAGCCTGATGGCACATTGCTGAAAACACTTTCAAATATTCAATCTCCTGTTTTCTCAATTGCCTTTAGTCCTGACGGCAAAATTCTAGCAACAGGCAATGGAGACGGCAAGCTGCAACTATGGCAGCGTGACGGCAGTTTGTTAAAGACTTTCACCGCACATGATGCGGCAACTAACGCCCTAGCGTTCAGCCCAAATGGGCAGATGCTCGTCTCTGGCTCTGACGACAAGATGCTCAAGTTTTGGAGCCTTGACGGTACTTTATTGAATGCCATTAAAGGCCATGACAGTAACATTCAAGATATTGCATTTAGTCCCAGTGGCGACACATTATACTCTGCATCTTTGGATGGCACTGTAAAACTCTGGAAATTACGCAGTTCTTTGCTGAAAACTCTGCGGGGACATAGGGCGGGAATTTGGGGAATCGCTTTTAGTCCCGACGGACAGTTCATCGCTTCATCGAGTCCGAAGGAGACCATCCTTTGGCGCAAGGATGGGATTAGCGATCGGCGCTTAGAAGAACCAAGCCCTCGATTTGGCTCAGTTGCGATTAGTCCAGATAGTCAAACAATTGCTACTGTTGGTGCAGACCAATCAATCAAGCTTTGGAGGAAAGACGGTACATTGCTTCATAGTCTCAAAGGGCATCTGGGTAATATTAAGCAACTCGCTTTTAGCCCTGACGGTCAGATGGTTGCTTCTTCGAGTAGCGATCGCACAATCAAACTTTGGCGGTTAGACAGCACCGAAATCGCTACGTTGAGAGGACACACAGCGGGGACTTGGGGGGTTGCTTTTAGTCCCAATGGTTCGACACTGGCATCGACCAGTGGCGACAAGACCGTAAAGCTTTGGTGTTTGGCTGAGGTTTTGAATAAGAAGCGCGAACTAAATTCTCGATCCCAGGTCAAACGTGAGAATAGCTTATTCCAGACTCTTCAAGGCCATAATAGTACAGTCATTGGCGTAGCTTTTAGCCCGAATGGGGAGTTGATTGCTTCAACCAGTGAAGACAGGATGGCTAAACTGTGGAGTCGTGACGGTAAGTTACTGCATACTCTTAAGGGGCATGATTCTGGAATTTGGAGTGTCGCGTTTAGCCCTGACAGTCAGACAATTGCTACAGGGAGTAATGATGGGATTGTTAAACTCTGGAAGAGTAATGGCACATTGCTAACAAATTTAATCGGACATAGTGCTGGGGTTAAAGGATTAGCGTTCGCTCCTGATGGCAAAACTCTGGCTTCGGCTTCTGAAGACAAAACGGTAATTTTGTGGAATTTAGAGCAGTCTGTAGAGTTGGATAAGGTAGTAGCGACGGGTTGCGATTGGGTACGAGATTATCTGCGGACTAATGTAGAGGTGAAGGAGGAGGATCGACATTTGTGCGATAGCGAAGCGCTGCTGCTTTCAGCAGATCGCGAAAGCGTTGTGAGGCGTTAACCGATCGCTCTCCCCAAATGTTGTTGCCGAAACCCTCAGCCCCTCGCCTCCCTCCATCGTGCGAATATCCAGAAAAACGTTAGGGCGATGGGGTGAAAATTGGCAGCTTTTGCATTAGCCTTTAATTACTTCCTAGAACCAGTAGGAAGTTGCTAGCAAAATGGGAACGGGTTTGATGAGCCAGCCTTGCAACGCAACCTGGATGGGGTATTCGCCCACACCGATGTTGTAAGAGTGCTAGTCTCAGACTTTCAACCATCAATCGATTGAGTTCGTTCAGCTTCATCAAGCCCTATGCACAATGCTCTGCCAAGACAGGTTACATCAGATGCAATCGACCTCAATGCCTATTTTCAACGAATTGGCTATAGTGGCGATCGCGCTGCTACACTCGATACCTTACAGGCGATTCACCAGCAACACGCACAAACCATTGCCTTTGAAAATCTTAATTCATTCCTGAAACTACCTGTTCACCTCGATTTAGCTTCTCTACAACAAAAGCTGATCGGTCAGGGTCGAGGCGGCTATTGTTTCGAGCAAAATTTGTTACTGCGGTCAGTGCTGATTTCCCTCGGCTTTCCGGTGACAAACCTGGCAGCCCGCGTCTTGTGGAACCTTCCAGAAGGAAAGAGCGCACCTCGCAGCCACATGTTGCTTCTGGTGGATATTGACACAGAGCCATACATTGCAGATGTTGGATTCGGAGGATTAACGCTCACTACACCACTTCGTTTGACACGGGATCTTGAGCAAAGTACGCCCCACGAACCGTTTCGATTGATGGGGGCTGACCAAGCCTACATCATGCAGGCCTACATCGGTCAGGAGTGGAAATCCCTTTACAGTTTCGATCTTCAAGAGCAACAAATTGCTGATTATGAGGTGAGTAATTGGTATGTCTCAACCCACCCCACTTCACGTTTTGTCACTTCTCTGATGGTAGCTAGACCCACTTCAGATTGCCGTTATACCTTGCTCAATAATCAGTTGACAGTACATGATTTGGAAGGGCGAACAGAACGGCGTATCCTTTCAACGGCTGGAGAATTACGCACTGTGTTAGAGGAGGTTTTTTGCCTGAAGTTGGGAGCGATCGCCAACCTCGATTTAGCACTGCAACAGATGGTAGACCAGTTTGCTAAAACGCGAACGATTTCTGAAAATTGATGAGACAGGAGATCATCGACTTCCCTACCTAGGGCTTGCTGAACAAAGCTAAAACCTGCATTCATCAAGGGTCCGTCAGGTATGAAAAGTCCTCTCAAGCGCTCCCAAATCTGGTGCTTGACCTCAAAACCTTTGCACTTTTTTCCCCTTTCCCCCTTTTCCCCCTTTCCCCCTTTTCCCCCTTCTTCAATTACCTTGGGTCAAAGCGCTTAGGCGTTCCCTTGCTTGTAATGCTTTGCTAGCATAACCAGATTGAGGATGAGTTTGATGTAACTGCGTTAACGAATCAATATAGAACTGGTAATATTCTTGCAGTAATGCTAAGCAATTGAGGCGGAGTTCTGGTAGAGTTTCTTTGACGCTGTTTTCTTCAAGAACCTGGAGAGCATCTTCAAGATTCGTGAGAGCTTCAGTAACATGGCCTTGACTGTGTTTGACCCGAGCAATCTCGTAAAGAGTGGTAGCTTTTGAAACGCGATCGCTCTCTCCCTGGCTGAGAAGAAGGGACTGGTTGAAAAACTCCAGCGCTTTCTCTAGCTCTCCCATTTCCGAGTAAACTTTACCGATGTTGTAGAGGCTGAAAGTTTCCCCGCTAGTGTTACCGCCTGCTCTACTCATAGTCAGAGATTGGTTATAAACCTCTAGTGCTTTCTCTGGCTCTCCCATTTCTAAGTAGGCTTTGCCGATATTATTGAGGGTAAAAGCTGCCCAATGGGGTTCGCCATTTGCCTGAAAGAGGAGAATGGACTGGTTATAATACTCGATCGCTTTCTGCTGCTCTCTTAACCGCGAGTGGATGCTCGCAAGATGGAGCAAGCTGGCAGTTTGCCCTCGATAATCATCTGCTGCCTGAGACAGTTTTAAGGCTTCTTCAAGCTTAGCCAGCGCTTGCCTTAATGATTCTGCTGTGCCTGAAACAGAAAGCAGGATTGCTTCCTCTAAAGCCTTTTGAACACTTGCCGCCATTTCCCATCCTGGTCGTCCTTGACTCATCAACACACCTCCACCTAATGTATATCGCTGCTAACTGTCAAGTTTTTCTGCTTGCAATTCTGAATAAATTCTCGCATAGCCAGTCTGCATTGGGGAAAGGGGAAAGGGGAAAAAGGGGAAATGGCTGTACTTCATTAATTGGAGAAATGCCATAAAAACTATTATCATCCAGCAACTCGATCGGATCGAAAAAATCAGATAAGAGAGCGATTCATTCTCAGGATTCTGCAAGGGGAAGATACCGGTCTTGCTCTAGAGCTTACGTAAGTACCAGAGCGCAAATCACGTAAGTATCAGAGAGCAAAAGACTCTTTTATAGAAAAATATATAAATATATGTAAATTTAAACTAAAAATGATGTTAGCGCCCAATATAATAGAGAAATAGAGTAATAGTTGATGTTTTTTTCACTTTTGTCTGTCCCTTTTGTGTATCTGTTCAAACGGTCAGCGGGAGTCATCCCTACAAGAATTCACAACCGTTTAAAGTTGGAATTGTGAGAAAAATTGTGTTGGTAAAATTTAAATCGTTCATTAATTCAAGCAAAGAAACATAAATAGTTTCCAAATTTTTAGGAAATTACAGAAGGTGAAATACGGCATCGTTTATAATAAAAAATATACTGATTTTTTAAGCAGCCATCGTTTAAAATAGTCTCACCATCAGTTTTGCCAAGGCATCCAATCCTAACCTAGAGCTAAGTCAAACCTGCGGGCGATCGCTAGAATATTTCAGCAATTTCTGACTTAAAATAGTGATGAGAAAGACCTAATTAGAAACAAAATTGATTCAGGAGGATTGAAAACTGGATATGCGGGTGTTGCTAGTTGAGGATGATGCAGCAATGACAGAAATGGTGTGGCAAGCACTGGTTAGCCAGCATTATCAGGTTGATGTTGCAGCAGATGGTCGAATCGGGTGGGAATTTGCAGAAGTTTTTGCCTATGACCTGATTTTGCTGGACCTGATATTGCCACATTTAGATGGGATTCGCTTCTGTCAAAAACTGCGGACAGAGGAAAGCAATCCTCAGCGATCGCTCAATCGCCATACCCCCATTATGTTGATGACGGCTCAATCTGCCAGTACAGATAAGGTCGCTGCCTTAGATGCTGGAGCCGATGATTACCTAGTCAAACCCTTTGATTTCAATGAACTGCTGGCGCGAATGCGGGCACTGCTACGTCGAGGAGGACATTCCCAAGCGCCACTGCTTCAGTGGGGTACAGTGCAGCTTGACCCCAGTACCTGCGAAGTAACGATCGCAGGACAACCGATTCGCCTTTCACCCAAAGAATACAACCTGCTAGAACTATTTCTCCGCAGTCCCAAACGCATCTTTAGCCACAACTACTTAATTGAGCATTTGTGGACCCTAGAAGAAATACCCACGGAAAATACCGTGCGAGCGCACATTAAAGGACTGCGAAAGAAACTCAAAGAAGCGGGGGCAACCGAAATCGTTGAAACCATCTATGGTTTGGGGTATCGACTCCGAGAAAACCCGGAAAGCTGGAGTCTAGAAACACCAGAAATCCACCCAAAACTAACCGCACCAAAATTAGAAAAATCTTCGATCCTTTCCGACTCATTGCGAGCCACCGCTCAGACCTTATTCGCTCAACATCGAGAAGGGTACTGTCAGCGACTCGCCATCATTGAACAAGCAATTGCCGCCTTAAACCAGCAAGAATTATCTGAGGAGTTGCGAGAACAAGCTTGGCGAGAAGCCCATACCTTGAAAGGATCGTTGGGATTATTTGAGATGGATGAAGCTTCACAGTTAGCGTGGAAAATTGAGCAGATCTTAAAACAAGACCCCACCAGGAAACAAATTGAGCAACTAAAGCATCAGGTCAGCGAATTAAAACAAATTCTCAGCTCAGAGTCCCCCTTCTCATCCCGTGAAAAAGTCGATTCTATCCCTCAAAAACAGCCAGCAACTCTGTGGATTGTTGGGGAAGACAAAGCACTGGTGGAGCAATTCAGGCAAGCAGCCGCTGCCCAACCTTTACAGGTTGAAGTTGTAGCGACAACCACTGTAGAGAAGCGATTCCTTCAGTCGCGACCCGATGCCATGCTCTTAATTTTAAGTGCGACCGAAGTAGAAAATTTAACTTGGCTCAATACCTTGACCACCCATCAGCCAACAATCCCTCTATTTGTGATAGAAACTCTAGTCGGAATCCCCGCCACTATGCAGTTACAACAGCGCATTAAGATGGCTCAGTTGGGAGGAAAAGGCTTTTGGCAAGCACCGATTAACCCAAGTTCCATCCTTGAGACAATTGTAGAGGAATTTCAAGCGGTTGTTGCTACTACTGCTAAGATTTTAATGGTGGATGATGACTTAGCAATGCTGGAAAAGGTGCAACAGATCTTGCATCCTTGGGGGTTTGAATTGACCTTGTCAAATGATTCTCAACAATTTTGGGAAATGCTAGAGCAGACTCAACCGGATCTGGTCATTTTGGATATAGAAATGCCAGAGGTCAATGGAATTGAGCTTTGTCAGGTGATTCGTCAGGATGGGCAATGGAGCGAGTTACCTGTTTTGTTTTTATCTGCCCACACAGACGACGCCACCCTCCAAAAAATTTTTATGGTTGGAGCTGATGATTATATTAGCAAGCCAGTAAGAGCAGTAGAATTGGTATTACGAGTGCTGCGTCGTCTAGAACAAGCTCGATTGCTGAAACGATTGTATCACCGGAGCCAAAAATGACCCCCTTAACCATTCTGCTGATTGATGATTCTGAAACCGAGCGGGCCACCTATCGCCGCTTTCTCAATACAGAGGAATCAGAGAGGTATCGCTTCGTTGAATTTGAACGAGCAGAAGCAGCGTTAGAGTGGTGTCAAAGTCATACCCCAGATGTGATTTTACTGGACGAGCAATTGCCAGACTTGGACGGATTAGAGTTTCTCAATGCCCTCCAAACACAAACGGGAGAAACACAGTTTCCCTTACTTTTGCTAACGGTCGATCGCAACCTTGAACTTACGGTCGAAGCCATTAAGCGAGGAGCACAGGATTATTTA
Organism: Actinomycetota bacterium; assembly: GCA_050262755.1. Taxonomy (GTDB): domain Bacteria; phylum Cyanobacteriota; class Cyanobacteriia; order Cyanobacteriales; family Microcoleaceae; genus JBLNEP01. The sequence continues at coordinate 36,803 of JBLNEP010000202.1, forward strand.
GATAAAAGCAACTATACCGCCACAGACTTACAAATCCGCGTTCAGGGGGTTCTGGAGCGATCGCGATTACAACAAAGGTTAAGGGGGCAGCAGGAGCGCCAACACCTCGTGGCCACCACTGCTCTACGGATTCGCCAATCTCTGAACTTACCCGACATTCTCCAGACAGCCGTCGAGGAAGTTCGATCGCTCCTGGCAACCGATCGCGTTGTTCTTTATCGGTTCTCTCCCGACTGGGAGGGTGAAGTAGTGGTGGAATCGGTTGGAGCAGGTTGGAAACCGATTTTAGGTGAAGTCTTTCATGACCCCTGTCTTGAGAATCATTGGGCAGAACCCTATCGACAAGGAAGCGTTACCTATCATACTCATATTCCCGCAGAGGGGTTAGCTGATTGTTACGTCCAACTGCTACAGCCATTTCAGGTGCAGGCAAATTTGGTGGTTCCCATTTTGCAAGACAAGCAATTATGGGGGTTGTTAATTGCTCACCAATGCAGCAGTCCTCGACAATGGCAAGACCAAGAAATAGAACTGCTCCAAGCATTATCCGTACAACTGTCAATCGCCATTCAGCAGGCAGAACTACAGGAAAATCTCCAAAGAGAACTCATCAATCGACAAGAAACTGAAATTCGCTTCCAGAAGATATTTGAACAATCTCCGGAAGGGAAAATTCGCTTTGACCCCAATGGTTTTGCCATTGCAGCTAACCAAGCTTGGGAGGGAATTTGGCAGGCTCCCGCCGAAGTCCTTGCAGGCTACAACATCTTGCAGGACCCAGTTGTTGCCTCCGACGGCCATTTACCAGCAGTCATGCAAGCTTTTGCAGGAGAAACCGTCACCTTACCACCCTTTTACCACGAACCCTCCCAAGTGAATCGTCTGGGTCGTGCTCGTTGGGTTGATATGGTCATGTATCCCCTCAAAAGCTCCACAGGACAAGTTTTGGAAGTGATTCTGCTGATCCGAGATATCACTGAGCGCATCACAGCAGAGCAACAACAACAACGATTAGTCCAGCTCATTGAAAATAGCCCTAATTTCATAGGAATTGCGACCCTGGAGGGGCAAGTTACCTTTGTCAATGCAGCAGGACAAGCACTCTTTGGCTTAGAACCAGAACAGGTAACTCAGACCACGATTTGGGACTATCAAATTCCTGAACTCAATCAACGGTTTCAATCAGAAATTATTGCCACTGTGCTTGCAACCGGACAATGGCAGGGGGAATTTGAAATGCGCCACTTCCAGACAGGCGAGCTAATTCCCGTTTGGTCTAATATTTTTAGGATCGCAGACTCCCAAACCAAACAACCAGAGGCGATCGCTGCCGTTGTTCAGGATTTGCGACAGATAAAGCAGACAGAATTATTAATCAAGCAGCAATCCGAACTCTTAAATTTAGCCTATGATGCGGTAATTGTCCGTGACAGTTCTGGCAAAATTATTTTCTGGAACCAGGGAGCAGAAAACCTGTATGGATGGACAAAAAAAGAGGCTGTAAACCAGGTAATCCATACCCTCTTACAAACACAATTTCCGATTTCCTATGAAGCCACTCACGCTACTTTATGGGAACAGGGGTACTGGGAAGGTGAACTGATTCATACCCACCGAGACGGCCGAAAGCTCATCACTGAAAGCCGCCACTCGCTCCTTCGTAATTCCCAGGGACAGCCCCTTGCTTTTCTGGAAATTAACCGTGATATTACAGCTCGGAAACAAGTAGAAAAAGCTCTCAAAGAAAATGAGCAAAAACTCAGACTCCTGATTAAATATGCTCCAGCCAGTATTACCATGTTTGATCAAAAGATGTGCTATATTATGGCGAGCAATCGGTGGATAGAGGATTACCAGCTCGCATCCATTGACGCTATAATTGGTCGATCTCATTATGATATTTTCCCAGAAATTCCGGAACGCTGGAAGCAAATCCATCGACGCTGTTTGGCAGGTGCAACCGAGAAATGTGACGAAGATGTATTGGTCCGAGCGAATGGATTAAAGCAATGGTTGCGATGGGAAATTCATCCCTGGTACACCGCTGAAACTGAGGTTGGTGGGATCATTCTTCTCTCAGAAGACATCACCGCTCGTAAACAAGTAGAAGAAGCTCTCTGGCAAAGCGAAGCTCGTCTTCGACTGGCTCAAACAGTCAGCAAATCCGGTGTCTGGGATTGGGATATACCGACAAATACGATTTTCTGGTCACCGGAGTATTACCAACTCTATAGGCTTGAGCCATCAACTCCATCAACCTATGAGAATTGGTTGCGCTGTATCCACCCGGACGATCGAGAAAAAGTCAATCAATCTACTTTGCAGGTATTAAAAGAAGTCAATACTGAGTTAAGAATTGAGTATCGAGTCATCAGTTCGGAGGAACTCCGATGGTTTGCTGGCATTGGGCAAGTTTTCCGGGATGAATCAGGCGCCCCTATTCGTGTGATTGGCATCGTCATCGACATTACCCAACAAAAGCAGACAGAGATTGCCTTACAAACATTAAATAGTGAGTTAGAGCAGCGGGTTACAGAACGCACCTCAGAATTAACGACCTTAAATAATCGCCTGCTTGTTGCTTTAGAGGAACAGGTTCAAGCTCGAGAATTGTTACGTCAGAGTGAAGAAAGTCGCCGATTAGTGCTGGAGTTCACTCATATCGGCTCTTGGGATTGGCATCTACCGAGTGGAAAATTGATCTGGAACGATAATCACTTTACGCTATTAGGATTAAGACCAGGAAGTTATGAACCAACTAGTGAGTTTTGGCATAGTCGTATTCATCCGGACGATCGCGACTGGGTAGCGCAACGATTTTCTGACTCCCTTAAATACCAGACTGATTACATAGCAGAACATCGAATCATTCGCTCAGATGGTGTCATTCGCTGGATGATGGCACGCGCACGGGGAATTTACAATGAAATGGGCAAACCCCTACGCTCCCTCGGTGTCTTATTAGATATTACCGATCGCAAGCAAGCCGAACTCGCCTTACAGCAGCAGACGAGACTCGAACAGTTACGCTGGCAGATTACCCAAGCGATTCGGCAATCATTAGACTTGTCTGGAATCCTGAATACAGCCGTTGAGCAGATTCGCCTCACTTTACAGGTCGATCGCGCCGTTGTTTATCACTTTCAACCTGATTGGACTGGTGATTTTATCGCTGAGTCTCTGGATGAGGGTTGGATGAAACTTGTAGACTCCAACATACACAAAGTTTGGGAGGATACTTATCTACAACAGACCCAGGGGGGTCGTTTTCAAAATCATGAAACGTTTGTCATTCCAGATATCTATCAGGCGGGGTTACAATCTTGCCATATTGAACTGCTGGAACAATTTCAAGTCAAAGCTTATGTGGTTGTCCCCATCTTTGTGGGAAAAATTCTCTGGGGACTCCTTGGCATCTATCAAAATACTAGCTCTCGGAACTGGGAACCTTGGGAGATTGAGTTACTACAACAAGTCGCCAGTCAACTGACGATCGCCATTCAGCAATCTCACCTTTACAACCAGCTTCAGGTGGAATTGCAGGAACGCAAGCAAGCGCAAGCCGTGCTACAAGAAGCTGAACGACGCTGGCGATCGCTCCTTGACAATGTGCAGTTGCTTGTTGTGGGGCTAGATCGGTTCGGCAATATCAATTACATCAACCCGTTCTGCTTGCATCTGATGGGATACACTCACTTAGAAATTTGGGGCAAAAACTGGTTGGAAACTTGTATCCCTCCTTCCCAACAACCAAGGCTTCAAACAGCTTTCTCAGAATTTCTCACTCAAAGTTCTCATAGCCATTATCAGAATTCCATCCTCACGAAAGCAGGTGAAGAACGAGTCATCAGTTGGAATAATACCCAGTTACAGAATACTGAGGGAGCCATCATTGGATGTATCAGCATTGGCGAGGACATCACAGAACGGTGCAGGATTGAGAAAATGAAATCAGAGTTCCTCTCCATCGTCAGTCACGAACTCCGTACCCCTCTCACCTCCATCAGTGGTGCCCTGGAACTCTTGGCAAGCGGACTTCTCTCCTTCGATTCAGAGCGAGGTAAACAATCAATTGAAATTGCTGCCAATGAAGCAGATCGTCTGATTCGCCTGGTGAACGACATCTTAGATTTAGAGCGCTTAGAATCGGGCAAAGTGCAAGTTTACCTTCGTCCTTACAATCTGGCGGACCTCATGTATCAGGCGATCGAGTTTATGCAACTGATGGCCGATCACCATCAGATTACCCTCTCTCTCACTCCCCTCTCGGTTCTAGTCAATGTGGATAGCGATCGAATTTTGCAAGTCCTAACTAATTTGCTCAACAATGCCATCAAGTTCTCTGACGACCACAGTACCATTTGGCTGACGGCTGAAATCATGACTGATGCAGAAACCGCCGGTTCTTACGCCTGCGTCACGGTGCGAGACCGGGGGCGAGGCATTCCGGCGGATAAACTTGAAGCAATTTTCGATCGGTTTCAGCAGGTTGATGCGTCTGATTCCCGCAAAAAAGGGGGAACTGGTTTAGGACTGGCAATTTGTCGCACGATCGTTCAACAACATGGCTGCCGAATCTGGGCAGAAAGTACCTTGGGGCAAGGAAGTCAGTTGCGCTTCACCTTACCCCTCACTGCGCCGTCACCTTAATGGAGGACACTCACAAAATTTTCACATTTGTAGAAGATACTGCTTTTAAGACTTGAAAAGCAGACAAACTTATGTCAAAACGGCTTTTATTAATTGACGATGAAGATGGTGCCAGACAAATCATTCAGTTTAGCCTAGAAGCAGCCGCGGGATGGCAGGTGTTGACAGCAGCTTCAGGAGCAGAAGGTTTGAAGCTAGCGACGATCGAGCGTCCCGATGCCATTCTACTCGATGTCATGATGCCCGGCATGGATGGAACAACAACGTTTCAACACTTGCAACGGAATCCAGCAACCCACTCAATTCCTGTGATTTTATTGACGGCTAAAGCTAGCGCAATGGAACATGAACCTCTAACAAAATTGGGGATAGCAGGCATTATTACGAAACCCTTTAAGATTCCTGCTTTAATTGCCTCTATTCGTTCCTGTTTGAAGTGGAACGATTAATTCTGGGCTCGGGATTCTGTCTATTTGCTTCCTTCTGAATGGGGATGATTCATCATTCAGGAGTGGTGATTGCTTTTATTGGCTCTTTTTTGAAGGGGGATGATTCAGTCTGGAATAGCGGTTTCACCCTCACTCAATTTTCTTTCTAGCTAATTGAAAAAATTCTCTCCTGTACTTCCTCATAGGTCTTGATATGAATAACTCCTCTTTCTTCTCTAGCGGAGATGTCTTAATGTATCCATCGGAAGCGACTCGTGAACTCATGCAAAAAATTGCGCTGGGTGTGATTAGGACCCGTCACCCCAATTCTATCTCTACTTTAAAAAAGTTTCTCACCGTACTCCGCAGTCCCACTGATATCAGAGATGTCCTATTATCTACAGTTGAGGTAATAATTGAGGAAGATCCAGAATTGGCACGTTGGCTACTGGCTCAACATTCTCTCTTGCTGCCTGAACTCAATCTCCTTTCAATCGCTCAGCAACTCGCCTTGAGACTCCTACAGGAACAGGGATGGGTGCAGAATCAGGACTTTACCTTTGGTGAAGATGGATACTTGCAAGCTAGCGATACCATCAAGGTTCATCTCCTTGCAGCCGCCTCTGTGCATGAGCAACTGTTGCTCGAAATCCTCCTATGATTGTTCTGACCAAGTTCCTCTCTGCCATTCAATACAGCAATGAGAACCACTAATACGAATGCAATGGATTCTTGTCCTACTCCTCCAACCAAAATTCTAGTTGTAGAAGATGAAGCAGGTGCAAGGGATGTGTTGCACTTGATCTTGAAAAGTCAAGGATATAACGTGCTTGCAGTTGAGGATGGGGAAACTTGTCTGAGTGTCTACCCAGAGTTTCAGCCGGATCTGGTTTTGCTGGATGCCCTCTTACCGGGTATCAATGGGTTTGACTGTTGCCGTGCCCTCAGAGCTCAAACGGAGACACCCCAGGCTGAGATTATCATGCTCACCAGTCTCGATCACGAACAGGCAGTCCAAGAGGCTGTTGCCGCAGGGGCATCGAATTATCTAGTCAAACCGATTCGTCCGGCCGTTCTACAGCAGCAGATTCGGCGCTTTATTCAACAGGCAGAAACCCAGCGCCAGCTTGAGGTTGCTCAACACACGCTACAACAACAACTACAGCAACGCACGACCCAACTGGAACAAGTTTTAGAGAAATTACAGGGAGCGGTCGCACAGACTAACGAATTTGAACAACTCAAGGCAAACTTGATCACTTATTTATCTCACAACATTCGCAACCCGCTGAACGTGATTCAGACTTCCTCAGATCTGCTGCAACGATTTTCACCTCAAATGGATGACAGGCAAACCAAACATCTACAGAAAATTGAGGCAAGCGTTGATGCCATTACTAATGTGTTACAGCTACTCACGACCTTCGATCAACTGACTTCAGGGGCACAGGAGTTTCAGCCCACTCCCGTTGATTTAACTCAGCTTTGTCAGAATGTGGTGGCTCACTGGCAGTCTCACTTGACTTTCCGACATTCGTTGGTCTTTTGCCAACAAGGGTCAGCCCAGGAGCGTATCAGCCTAGATAGAATGTTAATCCAACAAGTCTTGGACGAATTGATTAATAATGCGATGCGCTATTCGCCTGCTGGTGGAGAGATTCGCCTACAACTCCATTGGTTTCCCGACTCGCTCATCTTGAAGGTTGAGGATGAAGGACTCGGAGTTCCCGAGGCAGAACAGGTGGAGGTATTTAAGCCATTCTACCGCGCGAGTAATGCCAATAAAGTTCCCAGCACTCCGGGGGTGGGATTAGGACTGGCGATCGTCCAGCAAATAGTCACACTCCATCAAGGCACTATTTCGTTACAAAGCGAATTGAATCAGGGAACCACTGTCGTGATTCGCCTACCTTGGCATCCGATTCTTAAGTAAGGATAGGTCTATTCCTTGGCTTTCGCCCAACCATTGCAGTTACCAACTGCGTTCGTAGCCGTTAAAAATCTTATTGGGTAAGGGTTTCACCCATTATTTTAAATTTGTTGGCATGATTTTAAAGTTGCTGGCTTCAGGCGATCGCCTACCTGTCTGCATCAGGAAAGCGAAAAGTTTGGGGGGACATCAGTGATAAAACCTTGGCCAGTCCTAGATTTCAGCTTGCTCAGCTTTGCATCAGTTAACTTTTCACTGGCGAGGAAGTAACCCCAGCTAGCCCTCTGCTACCAGCCTCTGGCAATGATGAGGTTAACTTAACGTTAGCTCCAGAAATTTCTATACCACAAAACTTCCTAACCCTTGCTATTTCCTTTACTC
>JBLNEP010000203.1:0-11117 GCA_050262755.1 Actinomycetota bacterium
CATTTCCTCCCTTGAGGAAAGAATGCAATCACTTGAAGAACTTTCAATTAACAGAATCCCCGCAAGGGGACTGAAACAGGGTGTGTTGCTGTAACTTCGGCACTTCTCATAAATCTTTCAATTAACAGAATCCCCGCAAGGGGACTGAAACTGACAAAGAGCCACCACCCAAAGCAAACAAACCTAAAACTTTCAATTAACAGAATCCCCGCAAGGGGACTGAAACACATATAGCGCCAATTCCTCTAGGGCTTCTTCTCCCAGAACTTTCAATTAACAGAATCCCCGCAAGGGGACTGAAACTTCATTTTTTTGGTAATTCCTTTTTTCTCTATATAACTTTCAATTAACAGAATCCCCGCAAGGGGACTGAAACAACTTCTTCTGGACGAGCAATGGATTAATTCAAGGAAGCTTTCAATTAACAGAATCCCCGCAAGGGGACTGAAACCAAGTCAGGCCTGGGAGATGGAGCAGGAAAAAAAGAAACTTTCAATTAACAGAATCCCCGCAAGGGGACTGAAACGATTGAGTTTCGGTTTGAACTTCTTCTTGAACTTGAACTTTCAATTAACAGAATCCCCGCAAGGGGACTGAAACAGGCAGGACGATAATCTGTCCTACGGAGGGTTTCCCTTTCAATTAACAGAATCCCCGCAAGGGGACTGAAACACGCAAGGCTTAGAAACAGAAACCAACTTGGGGTATTTTCCTTTCAATTAACAGAATCCCCGCAAGGGGACTGAAACTCCACCAGAATTCAAAAAACCCGAACCCAAAAATGAAATCTTTCAATTAACAGAATCCCCGCAAGGGGACTGAAACTCTCCTAGCACGGCCCAGATAGTACGTGACAAGGGGTACTTTCAATTAACAGAATCCCCGCAAGGGGACTGAAACACTTTGGGTACTGGCCTGATGGTACCCCCTATGGGGATACTTTCAATTAACAGAATCCCCGCAAGGGGACTGAAACAGGCTTACCCCCAGGGACACCTTTACCTGCTTGTAGTCTTTCAATTAACAGAATCCCCGCAAGGGGACTGAAACCCGACCGCCCGTAGCGGGATGCCACCAGCCATCAACACTTTCAATTAACAGAATCCCCGCAAGGGGACTGAAACAAAACCTATGACCATGGCCCAGTGGAGACCCATATTCCCTTCTTTCAATTAACAGAATCCCCGCAAGGGGACTGAAACAAAAAGAGGGAAAATGACGGTTTTTATTAGATGCACACTTTCAAGTAACAGAATCCCCGCAAGGGGACTGAAACTATAATAAGGAGTAGCTAAGTAGCGCTTAATACGATGGGCTTTCAATTAACAGAATCCCCGCAAGGGGACTGAAACAGGAATCCAGGAAGGTTGACGCCTTTCCCATTACTCTTTCAATTAACAGAATCCCCGCAAGGGGACTGAAACTCAAGCCTTGCCCTAGGTGCATTTGCGACTATAAGCTTTCAATTAACAGAATCCCCGCAAGGGGACTGAAACACCCCACTAGCACCTGTTGTGGCTGCGGTAGTTGGGTCTTTCAATTAACAGAATCCCCGCAAGGGGACTGAAACCTTCATTCTCAGCCATTGCAGCGCTAGCGGTAAGTGCTTTCAATTAACAGAATCCCCGCAAGGGGACTGAAACAAGTTGAGAATCCCCCAAGCGGGATTCTTAGTAGCCACTTTCAATTAACAGAATCCCCGCAAGGGGACTGAAACTTTTCAAATTCTTTATTGACCTGCACCGAAGCTTCGGCTTTCATTCAATTAACAGAATCCCCGCAAGGGGACTGAAACCGCAGTTATTTCTAAGTATCAAGGCAAGGAATGACTTTCAACTAACAAAATCCTCGCAAGGGGACTGAAACCCACCCCCAATCCCTAGCAGATTTCAGCCCACCCACTTTCACCCCTATTTCTATTAACTTTTCTCCCTCAACTCCCCCTACAAACCTCCTTAATCTTCTCCCACTTGCTCCTTCACATAAAACAGCGGGAGTGCCACGACTAAGCAAGCTAATAAGATACCAAAAGCTCCCGTCATCAAAGTATTTAAATTAAATAACCCCACCATCATAAACAGAGTAGCAACCGTGAAAAACAACTTATTAAGATCAAACTCTTGATTTTTGGCAACAATTGTTTTAACCCCAATAAACCCCGATGAAATCAACAGAGAAAACCCAGGGTGAAAAATCACAATTTTCGTGCCAAAAATAAACCACAGCACCGCAAACATTAATAAATCCACCCAGAAATCTTTAGTCCTCATCTTAGCTAGCCAAAAACTTCTGGTTTTTACTTGGGAAGCTTGCCGCATCAGTCCGCTATTTTGCAGGCGAACGATTTTATTTCTGATCTGAATTTTTGGATCGATTCTCAACACCTGCTGCCATTCAGGAACGCGAGCATTATTAACCCTTCCTAAAAGCTTAACAATCGTGATTCTCTTCAACTGTAATTCAGTCAACTTAGCAGTAATCAATTGCGATAATTTCGGATAATAAATAACGGTCCCTTCCTCCCGATTAATCACAATGGTTAACCGTTGCTTGCCTTCCTTCACCTGAATTTTGACCTGATAATCAGCGAGGACTTCTTGCAATGCTTCCTGAACTTTCTCCTGCTGATTGTACTGAACGGGTACGATCGCAGAGGGAGGTGGCGATGGGATGACTGCCGGTGTCTCAGGGGTCGCCATTGGCGCCCCAGCAGCACCACTGGACGACCTTTCAACCCCAGGTGTGGTCGGCGAAGTATTCGCATAAATTGGCTGAGGATTCAAATGCCGAATCACAGCCGCCGCTCCATGATAGCGCCGGTTGGTTGCAGCTTGCAGCATGGTATCCAGAATCCGACCCAATTCATCACTGACTGGCGCTTTTAAATAATCTCGCCAGGCCCAAGTCCCTTCCCTGCTATCGAATAAATCGAAGGGAGGAACTTGAGTCAGTAAATGAATACAAGTCACCCCTAAACTGTAAATATCACTGGCAAAAATAGCCTTTCCCATCAATTGTTCCGGCGCCGTATAAGCAGCACTACCGATGATAGTCCCCGTCTGTGGCAGTCCAGGATTCGTGACTTTTTTTGCCGCCCCAAAATCCACTAAAACCAGTTGTCCTCTTTTTTGCCATTCTTGAGAAGAAGCGACCGAAAAACCTCTTCCCAAATCTGAAGCAAAAAAAGGAATAAAACCCGTGGCCTTTTCCATTCCTTCTAAGTCTCCATTGAAGGAGAGAGGTTGAGAAAGGTAAGTCCGACGAATGATATTTTCGGGTTTAATATCTCGGTGAATCACTTTCGATTTATGGACAAAGTGCAACACCGGCAATAAATCATTGAGGAGTTGGCGAATTTGACTTTCCTTAAAAGCTCCTTTCTGACTTAGTTCTTGAGCGAGATTTTTACCATCTATAAATTCTTGCACTAAATACTGTTGCCCATTCTCCTCAAAATGAGCGAGGAGAGCTGGAATTTGAGGATGCTTTCCTAAGGTTTCTAACTGTGCGGCTTCTTGGTGAAATAACTCTGCTGCTTTGTGGGGATTCGCACTTTGGGGGAAAAATTGCTTAATTACACAATGCGACCCACTAGAGGGTTGGTTTTCATCAACGGCTAGAAAAGTTCTGCCAAACCCCCCTTGCCCTAAAGGTTTGAGCGCTCGATAACGCGCCGCTTCCGGAGTCCCCCCGCTCGGAACAAGTAATAGTTGGGAGCCACAATTGTGGCAAACTTCTGCACCCGCCGGATTCTGAGGATTCTGACAACTAGGATGGAAGCAATAGCTCATTGGAGTTTAAATTTAGATTTAAGAGTTGAGAGGAAGGAATTAGAAATTTGCGGTCGTTGCTGCTGCTAAGGGCGGATACTCAGAACCGCCCTTGCTATCTCAGTTTTTCTCCTCCCGATGCGATCGCACCTTGAACCATCTTTCCCCAGACCAAAATCAGGTGGGGACGAGTTCGCCAGGCCGTAACTTTGCCCACTTGCCCATTTCCTGCTTAAAGCTTTGGCAACCCACCACATCCCATTCCATCTCAATCACCTCGCCACGAGGCCGGATGTTAACATTAATGCTGGGTTCTGTGGGGTCGAAATCAGGGGTTTCAGTCAGGTGAACCTGTTCGTGCTGAGTTTCGACGGCGTGATAGGTGATGCAGCGGTCTACATAGTGGCAGTTAATACAAATACACATTGTTAAAATCCTCTCTGCGTCTCAAAAACATTCCTGAAACCGATTCCTGATGCTTTCTGCTAATCTAGCGTAGGCAGGACGCTGCTTGCCTGAGTATTTGGTTGATTTTTATTGCAATGTTAAGCCATTCCCTATCTGCATTATCTCCTAATTACTGGCCGTTTGACTTGGAGTGCCTGCCTCAGCCTGCTTACTTAGTGGGAGGTGCGGTACGGGATGCGCTGCTGGGGAGAGTTTCGGAGTATTTGGATTTAGATTTTGTGGTGCTAGCAGGGGCCCTGAAGACAGCTCGAAAAGTTGCTGAGCAGTATCACGCGGGGTTTGTGTTGCTGGATGCGGAACGGCAAATTGCACGAGTGGTGTTCGAGCGCGCTACCGCTGATTTTGCTCAAGCAGAGGGGGGGAGTCTGGAGGTGGATTTGTGGCGACGGGATTTTCGGGTGAATGCGATCGCTTATAATCCGCGGACTGGAGAAACGATCGACCCCCTTGACGGTGCGACGGATTTGCAACAGAGAATTATCCGCATGGTGTCGCGGTCAAATTTAGAGGACGATCCGCTGAGGTTATTGAGAGCGTATCGACAAGCAGCACAGTTAGGATTTGCGATCGCACCGGATACTTTGTCTGCCATTCGGGAATTAGCTCCCTTGTTGAGGTCGATTGCCGTGGAGCGAGTGCGGACAGAGTTAGGGTATTTATTGCAGAATCCGCTGGGGATTCCTTGGATTTGTCGGGCGATTGAAGATGGGTTACTCTCCGGGTGGTTCCCAACTGCAAGCGATCGCTTCGATCGGTTGGCAAAGATAGAAGCATCAGCAACAACCTTAGCAACGATTTGGCCCGCGTTGGGGGGCGAATTATCGCGCTGGGTGCGGGATACGATTAAAACCCCATTGTTAGCGGTCGCAAAATTAGCAATTTTAGTCAATCCCGATCCGGCCATTGCCGAGGGGGAGTTAATGGCGTTGAAATACAGCAATGTAGAAATGAAAGCGACACTCGCCTTGTTAAAATATTTGCCAAAATTGCAAGTCACAACCCTTACTCAGACCTCGGTCAGAGAGCAATATTTTCTGTTTAAAGACTTAGGAGCGATGTTTCCAGCTTTGGCAGTCCTAGCGGTAGCAGTGGGAGTTGGAACCGATGAAATTTCACGCTTAGTAAATCGGTATTTTAACCTAGAAGATCCCGTGGCTCATCCCACCCAGTTAGTCAGCGGAAATGAGGTCATGACCGCATTAAATTTACCAAGAAGCCCCCTGATTGGCAAGTTATTATTAGAAATTCAGTTAGCGCGAATAGAAGGAAAAATTACAAACCGAGAAGAAGCACTAAAATGGGTGGCGGAGTTAGCGAAAACTTTGTAAAACTCTAGGATTTGAGGGAAATTTGAAGAGAGTTTGGCTCGCATCCTCCCGATCGACCGGGAAAAGAAAAGTTAATCCAGCGAACAGACTTTATCTTTCATCCCCTGAAAAACCCCTGAGCAAAAAGCTTTTGTCTATTTCCCAAATTCCAGTCAAATTGCTCCTTGGTCCTAAAAAAATGCCACCACTAATAGCAAAATCAATCAACCCCGATCGTTCTGAATTTAAACTAAAAACACTCCCTTAATTCTCTGACTCGCTAGAAACAGGACCCCGAAAATTTTCACCCATTCAACCCATAACCTTCTCTTCTACCAAACACAGACTCCCCATCAAACCAGATTACCACTGCGACTGAGTCGTCAGTAACATCGTCGCCGCTTCCGAACCCACCGGTCGCGAGAAAAAATAACCCTGACCGTAGTGACAACTACACTGTAAATTCCGCAACACCGATAATTGTTCAGCCGTTTCCACCCCTTCTGCAACTACCTCCATTCCCAACTTAGAAGCAAGCATTCCAATCGTGCGGACAATCTCCCAACCCTCCCCTTCAGTACCAATGCGACTGACAAAAGAGCGGTCAATTTTCAGCGTATCAATCGGTAACTCATGCAGACGACTCAATGAAGAATAACCCGTGCCAAAGTCATCAATACAAGTTTGAATGCCCAAAGCTCTCAACTTTTTCAAGATAGCGCTCGCTGATTCTGCTGTCTCCACGATCGCGCTCTCAGTCACCTCCAATTTCAAGCGACTGCCATCTAACCCCGTCTCCCGCAAGATCTCACCGATGCGATCGCTCAAACCCGCTTGAGCGAACTGAATCCCCGACAAATTCACCCCCATCGCCAAGTGCTGATGGGGAAATTGCACTTGCCACCCACGCATCTGACGACAAGCTTCCCAGATCACCCACTCCCCCATCTGTCCGATCAAACCAATTTCTTCCGCCACAGGGATAAACTCCCCCGGAGACACCAACCCCCGTTCTGGATGCTGCCAGCGCAGCAGCGCCTCAAATCCAGCGATTTTCCCCGTCGAGAGCGAGACGATCGGTTGGTAGTGCAGCAAAAACTCTTGACGCTCCAAGGCCCGCCGTAAGTCAGCATCCAACTGCAATTTGGCCATTGCTTTCGCCTGCATCGCGCGATCAAACACAGCCAGACTGCCATATAACTTTGCATGGTGCATAGCAGTATCCGCAGCTCGCAGATAATCAGCCGGTTCACCATAACACAGGGAACCCGGTGCAATGCCGATGCTCGCCGTTGTAAAAATTTCCCGACCATTCAGGACAAAAGGTTCCTGCAAGCGGTCGTGAAGTTGTTCTGCGATCGCCACGGCCTCCGAAATATCTTTCACATCCGCTAGCAGAATTGCAAACTCGTCTGTACCCACTCGCGCCACCAAATCCCCGGAACGCAGACACCTTTGCAACTTGTGGGCGGCTGCACTCAGCAGTTGATCCGCCACCGGATGACCTAAGCTGTACTTCACCATCTGAAAGCGTTTGAGGTCCAGAAGCAGAACCGCAAAAATCGATTTGCTGCTGACTCCCGGTGGCCCACCCCGATTCGCAGGTGCTCTCGCCCCCCCCTGACTGCGTTGTCGATCCGCCCACCTGCCTTTCCGACGCTCGATCGCTCCTCTGAGTCGCTCTAAAAATAACGTCCGGTTCGGCAAACCGGTCAACTGATCGAAAAAAGCTGTATACCGCAACTGTTCTTCCACCAGCTTGCGTTCCGTTACATCGCGGGCAATGCCCTCGATCGCCATCAGTTGACCCTTTTCGTTGTAGACAGGGACATTCCGCTGTTCCATCCAGACGATCGTGCCGTTTTTGCTCAAGGCGCTGACAATCACTGGTTTTGCCGGGGTTGTCGCACTTGTACGATCCTCCCCCACTTCTGTTCCCTGCAATTCAGGACAAACCACCTGAAAACCGCTCTCAGGATTGGCATAATACTCGCCCGGAGTATAACCCAGCAGCGCCGTAACTGCGGAGCTGATATATTCAAACCCAGACGGAGCCGCAACCCGATAGCGGTAAATGATATCGGGGGCATTCTCAGCCAATCGCCGAAAGCGAGCTTCGCTTTCTCGCAATGCTTCTAGAGCGAGTTGCTTCTCGCCCCGCAGTTGTTTTGCTTGCAGGGCCGAGCGAATTGCGGGCCCCAGTCGCGCCAATCGGTCTTTGAGCAGGTAGTCGGTTGCACCCTGCTTCATGCAAGTAATGGCCACCTCTTCGCTAATCGCATTGGTAACAATGATAAATGGTAGGTCTAGCTTGGTTTGGCGCAGCAGGTACAAGCCTCGTAGCACATTAAACTGAGACAAATTGTAGTCGGAGAGGATGACATCATAGAGGCACTGATGATTGTATGAGCAACTGCTGATTGCTTCTAGGCAGGTGATGTATTCAGCTTCCGTCTTCACGCATTGCCAGGTGGGAGCAAACCCTGCTTGACAGAGTGCTTGCAGGATCAACTCAGCATCGGTCTTTGAGTCTTCGACCATCAATAGGCGCAACGGTGTGGCTGGTTTCCCCATCGGTTGTAGTTGGCAATCAAGACTTTGATCGGTAGAAGAGATGGACATCATTCTGTTAAATATCGAAAGGTCAATCGCGAGTCAGCTTGTTAACTGTGGGCAGCGGAGAGTATTGCAAATCACTAAAATTCTGTCTACGAATTGAGAACTATGCCACTAAATTAAATCTCCTCGGAGATTTCTTGCTAAATTCTTAGACTAATTTTATTAATCTTTCAGAAGGGGTTTGTCTTGAATCGCGTTTAGGGCCTCTGCGAGTTGTTGTAGATGGCTGGGTTCATGAGTTGCCATCAGCGAGGCGCGCAGGCGGCTAGTGGTGACGGTAGGAGGACGGATCGCAGGTGCAAAGATGCCTTTGCTTTTGAGTTGACGGGACATTTCTAAGGCGGTGGTGGCGTCTTTCACCGGAAAACAAAAAATGGGAGAAGCTTCTCTGGGGGTGGGGAGGTTGGATGCAGAGTTAAACAGGGAGTTGTTTCCCAGCAAGCTTTGCAAGTTGTGAACATTTTCCCAGAGACGGGCGCGGCGCTGTGGTTCTTGTTGAAGGATTTGGACCGCGGTTAAGGCGGCGGCGGTATCGGCGGGTGTTAAGGCGGTGGTATAAATCCAAGTGGAAGCTCGGTTGCGGAGAAAGTCGATCAGGGGAGTGGCACCGGCTATATAGCCTCCTAAGCTTCCTAAGGCTTTGCTGAGGGTACCGACTTGAATCAGGGGTTGTCCGCTACAGCCAAAGTGTTCAGCGCAACCTGCGCCGTGGGGACCGAAGATGCCTGTGGCGTGTGCTTCGTCGATGAGTAGCATACAGTCATAGGTTTGGGCGATCGCGATCCAGGTGGGTAAGGGACATAAGTCGCCGTCCATGCTGAAGACGCTATCGGTGAGGATCAAGCAGCGACGATGGCGATCGCGGTGCTGTTCGAGTTTGGCGGTTAGATCGGTGGCGTTGCAGTGAAGATATTCGAGGGTGGTTGCACCGCTGAGTTTTGCGCCGTTTTTGAGGCTGGAGTGATTGTATTCGTCGGATAAGATTAAATCACGTTTGCCGACCAGGGTGGCGATCGCACCTAGGTTGGCTAAATAGCCGGAACTGAAAACAATAGCATCTTCGGTTTGTTTGAGGGTGGCGATCGCTAATTCTAAAGCTCGATGCAGTTCTCGATGGCCGCTCAGCAGCCGAGAGCCGGTGGCGCCGGTCCCATACTCTTGGGTGGCTGCGATCGCAGCTTGAATAAGCCTTTCATCTCCTGCTAATCCTAAATAATCGTTACTGGCAAAATTAATAACTGAACATCCTTCTAACTCGATGACAGCACCGGGACGCGCTGAAATCGTTTGTACCGAGCGATACCAGTCGGCACGGTGAATCGTGGCTAGGGATTTTTCGATCCAAGCATAAGGATTAGGGGGCATGGTGGAAACTCATCTGGGAATAGGGTATAGTGTCTGGTGACAACTTTCGTTTAAGTTGAGAAACCTATGTCATCCACTCCAAAATACAGGTTAGTCACCCGCAGCGATTTTGATGGGTTGGTCTGCGCTGTCCTGTTAAAAGAACTGGACATGATTGACGAAATTAAGTTTGTTCATCCTAAAGATATGCAGGATGGAAAAGTTGAGGTAACCAGCAATGATATTACCACAAATTTGCCCTATGTAAAGGGTGTTCATTTAGCCTTTGACCACCACTTCAGCGAGACGATCAGAAACACAGAGATTGAAGCAAACTATATGATCGATCCCCACGCACCTTCTGCTGCTAGGGTGCTGTACAACTACTATGGCGGTCCCGAAAAGTTTCCAGAGATTTCTGAGGAAATGATGGCTGCGGTTGATAAATCAGACTCAGCTAAGTTTGAACAAGCCGAGGTTTTAAACCCTGAGAAGTGGGTTTTATTAAATTTTCTGATGGATGCGCGGACTGGGCTAGGGAGATTTCGCGATTTTAGAATTTCTAACTATCAGTTAATGATGCAATTAATTGATTACTGTAAGTCTCACAGTATTGATGAAATTTTGCAGTTGCCTGATGTTAAAGAAAGGGTAGATTTATATTTTGAACAGGAAGAAAAATTTAAAGAACAAATTCAGCGCTGCTCAAAAGTTTATAATAATTTAGTGGTGTTGGATTTACGGGATGAAGAAATAATTTATGCGGGGAACCGCTTTATGATTTATGCTTTGTTCCCTGACTGTAATATTTCGATTCACGTTCTTTGGGGATTAAAGAAACAAAATACTGTTTTTGCCGTCGGCAAATCTATTTTTAATAAAACCTCTAAAACAAATATTGGTGAGTTGATGTTAAAACAGGGTGGCGGTGGTCATGAGAACGCAGGAACTTGTCAGATTGATAATCAGAAGGCCGATCGAGTTTTGCAGGAACTGATCGCACAAATTAATCAAGATGGTTAAGACCGCTGCTTGAAGTTCCAACCTCTGCCTCATTGCTTCCGCTTCCTCAAAACTTGGTTTTGAGCAGAGGAATTGTTGACCTTGGCAGCATCCCGAAATGGATGAGAAACAGTCAGGAATCAGTCAGGAGTCATAGGTCAGATCGCCTTGACTCCTTCACCCTCTACAAGGTTCATAACCGAGATCGGATGGCTGTATCCCTCTTCTGTAATTCTGGCAAAGGGCTCATTGCTTACAGTTTGCGACCGGGAGCGATCGGCCGTTCGCCATTGGAAGCGATAACTGCTGCGATCGCTCTAAAGAGTCCTCTCTTTTTGTCTAATTGCTTAACGTGCAACATTCAACCTCACTAAATCACACATAACTGAGGATTCAGAGTAAGTACAGCATCTCTGACCGAGAAGGCAGTTGCCTGCAAAGCCCGCAATAAAATATTGCGAGCGCCGTTGACATCCCGCTTGAGCTGGACGCCACAGTTAGAACAGTTGAAAACCTTAGAGCCACCCAACTTATTGTGAATGTGACCGCAATTCGTACAAGTCTTAGAAGTATAAGACTCGTTACACCGAACCACAATCACTCCCTG
>JBLNEP010000204.1:0-16257 GCA_050262755.1 Actinomycetota bacterium
ACTAAGGATAAGAAGTTTGATGTCAATCCGAAATATCTAAGAATGATTCATCAGGCTGATGGCTATGAATATGAGCAATGATTCGCAAGCTCAGTTGTTTTTTGACTTCAATTCCCCTGCCACTAAGCTGCGCTATAGTGGCAGCACCCTTTCAGCGTCTCAGGTGGGAAAACCGCCCGTGAAGATGCTAGCAGCTTGCCATCATTCCGACTCCCATTACTAGCAACGAATGCAACCACCGATCTTCGAGGTGGCGCTCCGGCAAATCGCGGTCGCCTCCATCACGGGATACCAAAAGTACATTTCTCCAAAAAAAGGCTTTTCTTGCGCTCACCGACTGCTCTACAAAGGCGACTCTTGCTCGCAATACCTGAAACGCACGATCGCTGAAGCAGGATTACTCGCAGGGATCAAAGCCTCGCGTCAACGCTTTGCTGCTTGCAAGCAAGCCAGCCACATCCTCAAAACTCGGTATAGCATCCAACCCCGCCCGGACGATCCCGACGCTCCAGAAGACCCCAGCTCCCCAAAAAAGCCTCGGCGTAGAAATTCTCAATGGTTTAATGACTGTGGGAATTCACTTTCAGACCCTGGTTGTGATTTAGGTTGTGATGGGTTAGATTGTGCGATTTCTGAATGTCCATCGGGGTGCAACCATCACGGGCTAGACTGCTCAGGAGCCGACTGTAGCAGTGCAGATTGTGGGCATGGATGCCATCACGGACTAGACTGCTCAGGAGCTGACTGTAGTGGCTTAGATTGCTCTGGATGCCACGGGCTGGATTGTTCAGGATGTGATTGTAGCGGTGCAGATTGTGGCAGTTGTTCTTGGTAAGGCGATCGAAAATACAACAGGTAGCGCTGATTATGGTATAAATCTACAGTAAGTCCATCTGCCAGTCGGCTATTCCAGAAAGGGACAACACTCGCACTAGCGCGTGCAGTGCGAACCTAGCGGCGCAACGGTTGGTGATGACCAAAATTTCCCCTCCCTTCCCATTCCCACCCTCCTTTCTCCCTCCATCCTTACCAAATGGGCATAGTTGTTGAAAACGTATCAAAGCAGTTTGGCAGTTTCCATGCCGTTGACCAGGTGAGCTTGCAGATTGAATCTGGCTCTTTGGTGGCGCTGCTAGGGCCGTCAGGGTCTGGTAAATCTACATTGTTGAGACTGATCGCGGGTTTAGAGATGCCCGACAGTGGCAAAATCTGGTTAACCGGTCAGGATGCCACCTATCAAAGCGTCCAAGACCGCCATATTGGGTTTGTCTTTCAGCACTACGCGCTATTCAAGCACCTAACCGTGCGGAAGAATATTGCCTTCGGACTGGAACTTCAGAAAACACCACCAGCGAAAGTTAAAGCGCGGGTGGAGCAATTATTAGATTTGATTCAGTTGCAAGGATTAGGCGATCGCTACCCCTCTCAACTCTCCGGTGGTCAAAGGCAACGAGTCGCCTTGGCCAGGGCCTTGGCCGTAGAACCCAAGGTCCTCCTGCTGGATGAACCCTTCGGGGCCCTAGATGCCAAAGTCCGTAAAGACTTGCGTGCTTGGTTACGTCGCCTCCATGATGAAGTCCACGTAACCACAGTCTTCGTCACCCACGACCAAGAAGAAGCAATGGAAGTGGCCGACCAAATTGCCGTTATGAATAAAGGCAAAGTGGAACAACTTGGGACCCCAGCGGAAATTTACGACCGCCCAGCGAGTGCCTTTGTGATGAGTTTCATCGGGCCAGTCAACGTATTGCCCAGCAGTTCTCGGATTTTCCAAAGCAGTGGGTTTGACTCAGCAAATCCAGAGATCTTTCTCCGCCCCCATGATGTGGTGATTGAAACGGCTGAAAATCACGCGAGTGTCGTTGCCAGAGTTAACCGTATCATTCATCTCGGTTGGGAGATTCAAGTCGAGTTAAATTTAGAGGATGGGCAAGTAGTGACAGCACACTTGACGCGCGATCGCTTCGATCAATTGCAGTTAGAACCCCAGCAGCGAGTGTATGTCAAACCAAAGGATGCCAAATCTTTTCCGCTGTATTACTCGATTTAATCTTTAGAGATAGCGTTTTTAGAAATGACCCTGCCCGTGGCAATGACCAGGGCAGGGTTATGACTGTATATAATGCTGAAGGTGAGGAGAGGAGTTGCAAGTTTGGTTTAGCAAAAATCTCGGAACTTAAGCCAAACTTAAGCTAAATATTTTGCGACCCCTGCCCTAAATTTCTGACTATTTATCACCCTTAACGTCTTCTACAAACTCCTTCACTTTTTCCTCAAAGGACGTAGCCGCAGTATTGGTCGGGTTTTTCATCTTATCGATGTCAGCATCCCCTTGAACTTCATTAGGGCCCTTTTTTGCTTTCTCTTGGGTTTCTTTCAAACCCATTGGTTTCTTCTGAATAATTTCTTGAGATTCCTTTTCAATTCCTAACAATTTATCCTCGCCTTTGGTTGGCTTGCTAGTAACAGCAAAAGCAGGAAAAGCATTAGAAACAAACAGCAAAGCACAAACACAAACTACTACCAAGGTGCGAATTAAACGCTGAAAAGGTAGGTTGAAAGAGATCGATCGCATACAAAATTCTCCCACATTACAAGTTTTTATCATTGAGATCTTTCCTAGGTTTAGACTAAGCAAATCTCTGAACAACCTCTCGCAGAATCTTGGCAAGATTGGTGGCACAGCCTAGTTTGAACCTATTAGATCAGGCTGATCTATATCTAACTCAAAAAACCCAGCACCTAAATCCTCCCAAGGGAATATTTGCCGATCCCCCCTCCAATCAGGCGTTTTCTCACTAACAGCAGATCGGCAAGTTTATCTAATACTTAAGAAGTAGGTGTTTTCTCCTTTTTCTAGGGGAAATTCTGCCAACAAACGAGGAACCGCTGGGATTACTTTTATCTCGCCCGGTCTCATTTTTTCCCCTTGAATTGCTTAATTAGGATTCAGAGCTGAGAAACGGCTCCTCGCAGAGATTTCTGTCAATCTTCTGGAGAATGGGGAGGAGGAGCAGGGCAGCTTAAGTTGCTCCAAAAACTTTCCGCTGGGAGAGGCAGTTGCTGTAACTGACTATTCACCCAAATCGCAGCCGCTATCCCCGATCGCAAGGCTCCCTCGATTTGATTGCCACCGCACCAATCCCCTGCACAAACCAAAGGGAAAAGACTGGTCGCGGTTAAACAGGATACAGGCAACGGATTGTGGCAGAAGGCATAGCGCCAGCGGTGTACCTGTAACCATTCTGGGGAATTCAGCCAGGGAATCAAAGACTCAGCGCTGCGATCGAGCAACTGCTGACCAAGGACTCCTAAATCCGGCGCTTCTAAATGCTTTTGGGCAAAGGCAGCACTGCTTTGCACCACCATCACAGGTTGCTGAGAGTTCAGTCGCTTACTGCTATCTAAACCGATCCAACCTAACTCAGGATGATGGGGGAAACTCACCGCTTTCCACTTTAGACCTCGCTGGGCTAACTCTAATTGGCGTTCCGGTGGATAGCCAGCCATCACAGTCAGGGTAGGGGCGTACTCAATCGATTGCAATTTGTCAACTAACTCGGTGGGGAGGAGGTGAGCGATCGCCGCCAAGAGCATCAACGCTTGAGGCGCTGGAATTGCCACCACCACCGCCTTCGCCTGCAACTCCCCAGGCACGGAAGTAGAATCCTCAGCCGTTTCGAGGGTGAGATGCCAGGTTGCCTCTGAGGTCGGTGCTAACCCTGCCACCCGCCGATTCAACCAAATCTCTAACCCATTTGCCAAAAATTTGCCCACCGCGTTCATTCCCGCCGGCGCAACATAGCAGGGTCCGCTGCCCGCATCTAGCTGTTTTCCTTCTCCCCACTCATAAACAACCTCAGTCCAGAGTTGAGCGAGGTGGCGATCGCACAAAACCCGAATCAATTGCTGCACCATCGCACCTTGGGGTTCTAAATAGCGTGCTCCATGATCGGCAACCGTGCCATACAAGCGCCGAGTCGCCACCCGCCCCCCAACCCCGCGAGACTTTTCCAACAGGACCACAGCATAACCCGCTTGGCGTAACTGCTGAGCACAAGTCAGCCCCGCCATCCCCGCACCAATGACCGCAACATCAAACACCATCAAGCGATCCAGCTTTAGACTTTACAGTTGCCATTCTATAAGTCGATCGCTGATTTGTAAGTCCTGACCCCAATCACCGATCGCTAGTAGTAGAATAAGGGACAGCAAGAATCTGTGGGCAACGGAGGGCAGCGACGTTGGACGAATTGAGAGCCGCACTAAAATTAGCAACCGAAGAAGAATTGCAGCAGCTAACACAACTGCTGTTCAGCCGCAGGTTTAATCCTTTAGATTATGTACAGACCCCCACACCAATCGACATTCAAAGTCGAGACCGCGAAGCTTGGATCGATGCTTTAGAACAGCGATTTCGCTATCTAGCAGCCGACGGCTTAACCGTATTGCGGGGACGTACTCAGCAAGTGACTTATCGACAAGCCTTAATTCAAGTTTGTCGCTATCTCAAAATTTCCTACTCCAAACAGCTTTCAACCACTGAGTTAGAAGCAGAAGTCTTTCTATTCTTGATGGGCCGCGCCTGGAAGCGTTTACCCTCCTCAGAACAGGAAGCATTAACCGCACGGGTGCAGCGATCGCTGCAAGAGTCCCAACTCTCAGAACCCTTACCCATCTCAGTCCAGAAAGACCCCCTGGGCTTACTCCTGAAAGGGGGTAGCGCCTTAGCAGTCAGTTCCATCCTCAAGCGAGTCATGCTACAACAATTCGCCCGTCAGTTTGCGCTGCACTTTGCCGCCTACCAAACGGCAAAAGAAGTCGCAATTCGAGGCGGAGTTACCGCAGCCACTCAATTTCAGAACTATATCACGATGCAGACTGCTCGCCGGGGTATGGCTTTGAGCGCCGCTCAATATGGAGCGATGCGGAGTGTTTTCACGCTCCTAGGACCGATGCTGTGGACTTGGTTTCTTGCTGACTTGGGTTGGAGAGCGATCTCCACCAACTACGGCCGGATCATTCCCACCATCTTTGCATTAGCTCAAATTCGTCTCACCCGTTCCGAGTGGGCCTGGGAGCCAGCCTAAGCAGGTTAAAGTAAGATTGTAGATTTGAGATTGAGAGGAGCGGTGAGCATTAAAAGTCTGTGGAAACTCGTGCATAACCGCATTATCCCACCTTTCAAATCTTCAATCCAACCTCATCATGACCCTCGCTTACAGCCATTTTGGAACTTCGCTCAGCTAGGGTTACTCCTGTTTCCCTCAATTCCCATTTTGGGAGCTGTAGGTTTATTGGTCGCGGTAGTAGGTACTTGGAAACAGAAAGTTCGCCAAATCATTCGCCGTCCTGTGAACCGAGGTTTGGCAATCTTAAGTCTTTGCTTAGTCATCACGACTATTTTCGCCCGCGAACCGCTAGAAGCACTGTTAGGATTAGGGAATTTACTGCCCGATTTTCTAGTCTTTGCTGGTTTGAGCGCCTTAATCCAAACTCCTAAGCAGTTACGGCAACTGTCTTGGTCGATCGTTTTAGCTTCATTCCCCGTCATCATTTTCGGGTTAGGACAGCAATTTTTTGGGTGGACTGGTCCGATGTTGTTCTATCCTATTTTGGGTTGGGTCCTCGAACCGAATGGCAATCCTCCTGGTAGGATGGCTTCTGTCTTTATGTATGCGAATATTCTCGCCGCTTACTTGACGATTGTTTTAATCTTAGGACTAGGATTATGGATTGAAGCATGGCAGCGAGTCAAGCAAAAAGGGAGTCTCAAGACTTTTCTAGAAACAGTCAAAAACAGCCATTCTTCTCCATTCCTCCTAACTAACTACCAATTACCAATTCTCACTCTCGCCATCATTGGCAATGCCATCTGCCTAATTTTTACCAATTCCCGCAATGCGTGGGGATTAGCTATGTTTGCTAGCTTAGCTTTTGCCCTTTATTTGGGTTGGCGGGGGCTCATTGCGGGAGTTGCAGCAATTACAGGAAGCATCTTTTGGTCTGCCTTTGGTCCAGAACCAGTGCGGGGATGGTTGCGAAGGGTCATCCCCTATTTTATCTGGGGACGCATCACCGATCAAATGTACGCAAATCGTCCCCTCGAAACGTTGCGAACTACTCAGTGGCAATTTGCCTGGAAGATGACGCAAGAACGGCCTTGGACTGGTTGGGGTCTGCGAAATTTTACCCCTCTTTATGAAGCACAAATGCACATTTGGCTGGGTCATCCCCACAATTTATTTTTGATGTTAACTGCGGAGATCGGCATTCCAGCAACCCTGTTTTTTTGTAGTTTAGTAGGGTGGATTTTAGCTCAAGGAATTGTGTTATTAATCACTAACTCAAAAACGCAGAATTTAGTTAAAAAATTGGAATCAGGCTCTCAATTTCCTAGCAGTCAATCCCCAAAATCAGCCCGTGACTCCCTCATTTTCTTCAGCTATCTAATCGCATTTATTGCTTGTATTTTATTTAATACAGTGGATGTGACGCTCTTTGATTTCCGAGTAAATACCTTGGGATGGTTACTACTTGCTGCGATCGCAGGCGTAGTCAATTCCGTTGCCGCTAACCCTAAACCTTTCCCCACCCTAGACTTGTAACTGATGACAGCGATTTATTGCATTGAAAAGGAATGGCCACAACTACAATTTTGAACTGCATTAGGATTGTGGAAGCGGAAACCACCCCCCATCAAATCTTCTGAATAATCCAAGTTTAAATTTTGAAGATAGCAAAGGTGTTGCGACGCGACCGCGACTTTGATTCCTTCAGCTTCATACACCTCATCTTCTGGACCAGGCACTGAATCAAACGTCATCGTATAAGATAAGCCACAGCAGCCACTCGGTTGAACCCCTAGCCGAAACACAGCATCAGGGTTTGGATACTTAGACTTCAGACGCATAACCTCGCGGGCTGCTGCTTTGCTTAAGTGAATCATCAACACTCGGAGTCAGAATTCAGGAGTCAGAATTAAAGACTGTTGTTAGCCTTTGATAAAAATTGTGACATATTTAGCCAATCATGACTCACTGAATTTTGAAGACTGACCCCAGAACCTGGACAATACTGCTGTCGATGATTCTACTTTGCCTTAGACTCAGTACGGGCATAGTCATCCTGGAAGCGGATAATGTCATCTTCTCCCAGGTATTCGCCATTCTGTACCTCAATCAGAACCAGAGGAATCACACCGGGATTTTCCAGGCGGTGAGACATACACTGAGGCACATAAGTCGATTCATTGGTACAGAGAACTAATTCTTTCTCACCACAAGAAACTTTCGCGGTGCCTGAGACGACAATCCAGTGTTCGCTGCGGTGGTGGTGCATTTGCAGGCTGAGGCGGTGGCCCGGCTTAACTTCAATCCGCTTAATTTTATATCCTAACCCTTCTTCTAGGGTTGTGAAAGAACCCCAAGGCCGTAACTCTGTAGCTGAAACTCCATTGGAACTAGCAGAGGGATGTAAAACCGCTATTTGAGAAATTTCTTGAGTTTGAACCATTATTATTTCTCCTTCAGCACTGCTTGCTGCATCAATTCAGTAGAGGACATACGGGATCGACAACATCAACTCATTGAGGACTTGGCAATACTTCCTAGGTTAGATTTTTACCTAGATGCGGCAAGGCTTGAGAATAAGTCTTGTTAAGGCAGTCACCTGCGATGAGGTTGCCCTACTTGGCAACTAAACTTAACCCTAGCAAATGTATCCTAGCGACTGTCATCGGAAACCGGAGCCAGGCAGGCAAATTACATCAATTCTTCATCAACAAAGGCTAGCTCTTTAAACTATCTTTAACTCTTTAAGGCCGAATAAAGATGCCGAGAGCATTATGAACGCGGGCGGCGGTTTGGGGAGGGCGATCGAGCAGTTGGCCACCCAAGTATAGACTCGTTGAACTGCCCCCATCAAGGTTTAAAGCATCGATCGCCCCCAGTTTTTGCATAATTTGAGCCAATTCAGCAAAGGTAGGACCCGCACCTCCCGCCCGATTGTGAACCGCAGCGATCAGCAAGTTGCCGGCTGCATTGCGACCAATGGCACTGCGAATGGCTGTTTGCTTGACATAGGCATCGCTGAATCCTTCAGCTTTCGCATCCAGAACGATTTGGCTATTTTGGATCAGCACAGGGCCACCACCGAGGATATAAGGAAAGCGGTTAAAGTCCGCAGGGATCGCCGTACTTTCCACCTGCACCCCCACCCCAACTGGAAGCTGAGTGGCAGCGGTTGGGTCCGAACGCAATGCCAGTACATAGCCATCGGTGGGGATCGGAACCGCAGTTTTACCCCTGACTGACTGACTGAGGACGCGATCGCCAGCCACCGTTACGATCGTTTCACCGTCGGAAAGCGGGGTGTAAGTCTTACCCCATTCCGGCGTATAGCGACCAACCCCAGCTTGGACATAGGCGCTATTAAGGTGAGTCACCGCCAACCGAACACCGCGATCGGTGATTAAAGTTTCTTGGAGGCTAAGACGCCCTATCCCGATCTCTCCCCGATCGTTCCAGGCGATCGCCCCCCGATTTAAAATCGGCCCCGATAGCCAGCGATTATCTCGTCGGACCGCTCCTAAGGGTAGCCGTTCAATGCGGTTAAAAAAGCCAGCATTAATAGCCGCAGCCACCTGGGACAGTTCAGCCGTCTCCAACAGAGGCGCCGTTCCTTGGTCGGTGGGTGGGTGACTCAACAGCGGCCGCATCTGAATCCCTGGTTGGCGGGGATTGACTTCCAGCCAGACAACCGGGAAGCGATCGCCGGCTAACGTCTGATACTGCTGACGCCACCGCACCCCAGGCGCCCAAACAATATCCTTTTCCACCAACGAGTCCGGGCGAATGTCAATCACTAAACGGTTGGGGTTGCCAAGGGTGAACACCTGGGGACGCCAACCCAGGGGAATGCGGAGTCGCAAGTTAGTTTGGTTGCTAACCGCTTCCACCTTCAGGGATTTAAGCTGATTTCCCGCTGGGAACTGTGGCGGGAGTGCGGCGGCAAGCTGAGCATCTACGGAAATCAGCCATTCTTGAGCGGTGGGTCGGGGCCGGGGTTGAGTCCGGGAAGCGGGGGTGACAGGTTTAGTGGGGTCATCGGGCGTATCTTTGGGCGTGGGACTTGGCGGTGACACCCAGAGGGTTTGCCAAGGAGTCGGGCGGTCCAATTCCACGACCACGCGATCGCCCCACTCCTGCCGTCCTTGCCGAATTCCCGTTACTTTTGCCGATTCCGTGGCAATTCTTAAGATATTCCCCTCGATAGAAAGTTGCCAGCCTGCTTGTCTGGCAAAATCAGTAATATCCAGGTAGCGGTACTGACCCGTTACCCAGGCGGTTAAACTTGGAGCAGCAGTTGGAGACGGGGAAAACCACTGGATCGGTTGTCTCGTACTCTCTCCACTGTTGAGCAGTTCCACTCCCAGCGCCTGAATCAACCCAACATCCGCAATTCCTGTGCGGGCAATGCCAGAAGTGGCGTCAACTGGCTGCTGACTCCAGGCAACAGGGAAAGTGTGACCGTTGACCGAGAGTTGGTTCCCTTGTCTAGCCATTGACGGTGATAAGGACCGGGTGGGAGTCACAGTCGGCTTCCGATCGCGCTCTAAGGTCGGCGTATCGGCTTGGGCAAGGACAGGGAGACAAGAACTCCCCTCACCACAGGCAAGGAATTGAGTCCGGGTTGTTTCCCCCATTGCTGGCTGATGTCCCGCTAAACAAAGAGCGGTCGCAATTGGGACTGGTAAGATTGAGAGGAGTCGCGCTCGATCGCCACCCATTCCCCCCTTAACTTTGACCAGTTGCTTCAGAAATTCGATGTTCACGGCTACAGGAATGGCTTCATAATAATATAAGGAAGGGTTTCATGCGCCACGCCCCTCTTATCCACTTGCACCTACCCTAACCTAGGGCAGGTGGCTTTTGCGTCTAAGGGTGCTGCTCAGCGGTGGCAGGGCGCAACATACAGGAGGGACTCCAGTGACTGGCGGGCTAATTTTTACTGGCAAGCCGATCCAAAAGTTCTGCCAGCGAGCTAAAGCGCTCCCTAGCCTGAAAAGCCTGCCAAAGAATCGCAGCGTATTCTGTATAACATTTCCTGGGCTATCCTATCAGGATAATTAGGATCTGCGAGCAGGGTTTCTGGGCAAAGGACTGGCAGAATCACCGTGAATTTTTATCAAGTCTTTGAGCTCGTTGCTGTTTGAAGAGATACCATTTTCCCGCCACTCGGCAGCGCCCTCCCAAGCCAAAAAACTCAACCATACAATCACAGCAATACGATTCAATTAACATGGGTAACACGAGCGAGAATCACAACCAAAATCTGCACCAAGGCAGGGTAGGAATTCCTTTTGCAGGTCAACGGTGGTTAGTAGAAGAAAGAGACGCCTGCGGGGTTGGCTTTATTGCAAATCCAACTGGTGAAGCAACCCACGATATTATTGTGAAAGCCTTGCCAGCCTTAACTTGTCTGGAGCATCGAGGAGGTTGTGGCGCCGATCAAGATTCGGGAGATGGAGCCGGCTTGATGACGGCGCTTCCGGAAGAATTGCTACAGCCTTGGTTTGCAGAGCGGGGACTCCCCATGCCAGCACCAGAAACTTGGGCCGTCGGCATGATCTATTTGCCACCCGATCGAGAGCAAGCTGCGATCGCCCGTGAAGTTGTGGAAATGGTTCTCGCTCAAGCTCAGTTAAACTTACTGGGATGGCGTGCAGTCCCCGTTAATCCAGAAGTTTTGGGGGTCCAAGCGAGGGAAAATCAACCAGAAATTACCCAAGTCATTGTCACGTCTGACCACCTGGAAGGAGATGCCTTGGAGCGGCAACTCTTCCTGATTCGCCGCACAATTGGGTATATTCTTTCCCACCACCGCCCGGGTTTTCCCCGTGATGACTTTTATATTTGCTCCTTCTCCGGTCGCACCATTGTTTATAAAGGGATGGTGCGTTCCGCTGTCCTCGGCGAATTTTACCAAGACCTGCAAAATCCTGCTTACAAAAGCTGCTTCGCCGTCTATCACCGTCGCTTTAGCACCAATACCATGCCCAAGTGGCGACTCGCTCAACCGATGCGTTTGCTCGGTCACAATGGCGAAATTAATACATTGCTGGGTAACTTTAACTGGATGCTGGCGCGGGAAGCAGACCTCGCTCACCCTTTTTGGACTCAAGACGATATCAACACGTTTCGGACGATCGTCTATGCCGAAAACAGCGATTCTGGCAACTTCGATAACGTGATGGAATTATTAGTGCATTCCGGGCGATCGCCGCTAGAAGCACTAATGATCATGGTGCCAGAAGCCTACAAAAATCAACCGGCCCTCGGCAACTACCCAGAAATTGTGGATTTTTACGAATATTACAGCGGGATTCAAGAACCTTGGGATGGTCCAGCTTTGCTGGTGTTCAGCGATGGCAAACAAATCGGTGCGGCCCTCGATCGCAACGGCTTGCGACCGGCCCGCTACTGTATTACCAAGGATGGTTTAGTAATTGTCGCTTCCGAAGCAGGGGTGGTGGACATTCCAGAAGCGGACATTGTGGAAAAAGGACGCTTGGGCCCCGGCCAGATGATTGCCGTGGACTTGGAAACCAAGGAAACCCTGAAAAATTGGGAAATTAAGCAACGCATTGCTCACCAATTCCCCTACGGAGAATGGTTGAAGCAGCATCGGCAAACCTTGGAGGCACAACCGTTTACAGAAACCGCTCAGTTAGAAAGCCAGAAATTGCTGCAACAGCAAACGGCCTTTGGCTACACTGCGGAAGATTTGGATATGGTGATCGCGGATATGGCGAGCACCGGCAAGGAACCCACGTTCTGCATGGGAGATGACATTCCACTGGCGGTGCTGTCTCAGCGACCTCACTTACTGTATGACTATTTTAAACAGCGGTTCGCGCAGGTGACAAACCCCCCGATCGATCCGTTGCGGGAAGGGATGGTGATGTCTCTGACGGTGCAGTTGGGTCAGCGGGGGAATTTACTGCAAGCACAACCGGAAAATGCAGCGCGGCTCAAGCTGAATTCGCCAGTGTTGAATGAGGCGGAATTGGCTGCGATCGAAGCTCAAAGCTCTTTCCCCGTGCGGAAGCTATCGACTTTGTACGCCATTGCTGCGGGTCCTCAGGGGTTGCAAGCAAGGGTGGAGCAACTCTGTCAAGAGGCGGTAGAGGCCGTGCGATCGGGGGCAAAAATTTTGATTCTAAGCGATCGCGCCCAACCCATAGGCACTGACTACACCTACATCCCGCCGATGCTGGCCGTGGGAGCGGTTCACCACCATTTAATTCGTCAAGATTTACGGATGCAAGCATCGTTGGTGGTGGATACCGCTCAATGTTGGAGCACTCACCACTTTGCTTGTTTAATTGGCTATGGAGCAGCGGCGGTTTGCCCTTATTTGGCACTGGAAACCGTGCGTCATTGGTGGTCGGACTCAAGGACTCAGGCGTTGATGGAACGCGGGAAATTGCCAGCGGTAACGATCGCAGCCGCCCAAGGGAAGTACCGGAAAGCGGTTGAGGATGGTTTGCTGAAGATTCTCTCGAAGATGGGGATCTCGCTACTGTCGAGTTACCAAGGCGCTCAGATTTTTGAGGCGATCGGCATTGGCGGTGATTTGCTGGAGTTGGGTTTCCGGGGAACGGTTTCTCGGATCGGGGGTTTGACGGTGAAGGACTTGGCAAATGAGGTGCTGTCCTTCCACCACAAAGCGTTCCCAGAGTTGAGCGTCAAGAAGTTGGAAAACTTTGGCTTTGTGCAGTATCGGCCGGGTGGTGAATACCACATGAATAGCCCGGAAATGGCGAAGGCGCTCCATAAAGCGGTGGCTCAACCGACTGGTTATGACCATTATCAGGTTTATAAGCAGCAGTTGGAGCATCGACCGGTCACGGCTTTGCGGGATTTGCTGGACTTCCAGAGCGATCGCGCGCCGATTCCCGTGGAGGAAGTGGAACCGGTGGTGGAAATTGTCAAGCGGTTCTGCACCGGCGGGATGTCGCTGGGGGCGCTGTCGCCGGAGGCTCATGAAACCCTGGCGATCGCCATGAACCGCTTTGGTGGTAAGTCGAACTCCGGGGAAGGTGGGGAAGACCCGGTGCGCTACAAAGTGCTGAATGATGTGAGTGAGGGTGGAATTTCACCGACGCTTCCTCATCTGAAAGGCTTGCGGAATGGCGATACCGCTTCTTCTGCGATTAAACAGGTAGCTTCCGGTCGCTTTGGAGTGACGCCAGAGTACCTGATGCACGCGCAGCAAGTGGAAATTAAAATCGCACAAGGTGCGAAGCCAGGGGAAGGCGGCCAGTTACCCGGAACGAAAGTGAGTCCTTATATCGCCTTTCTGCGGCGATCGAAACCGGGAGTGACGTTGATTTCACCACCGCCGCACCATGATATTTACTCGATTGAAGATTTGGCGCAGTTGATTTTTGACTTGCACCAAATTAACCCGCAGGCGGGGGTTTCGGTGAAGTTGGTGGCCGAAGTTGGGATCGGGACGATCGCAGCGGGTGTTGCCAAAGCGAATGCGGATATCATCCAAATTTCCGGTCATGATGGCGGGACTGGTGCTTCGCCACTGTCGTCGATCAAGCACGCGGGTTCGCCGTGGGAGCTGGGTTTGACAGAAGTTCACCGGGTATTGATGGAGAATAAGTTGCGCGATCGCGTGTTGTTGCGGGTCGATGGTGGCTTCAAAACCGGCTGGGATGTAGTCATGGGCGCCTTGATGGGTGCCCAAGAGTACGGATTTGGCTCGGTGGCCATGATCGCAGAAGGCTGTATCATGGCTCGCATCTGCCATACCAACAATTGTCCCGTAGGGGTGGCGACGCAGCAGGAACAGTTACGCAAGCGCTTCCCTGGGACGCCGGAACAGGTGGTTAACTTCTTCTACTTTGTGGCCGAGGAAGTACGCAGCTTGCTGGCAAAATTAGGCTATCGTTCCCTGCATGAACTCGTTGGCCGCGCGGATCTGCTGAAAGTGCGCGAAGGCGTGCAACTCACCAAGGTAGAATCCTTGAATTTGGATTGTTTGACTCAGCTACCGGATACGCGCAGCGATCGCTCGTTCTTGGTACGTGGCCCGGTTCACACCAATGGGCCGGTGTTGGATGACCAATTACTGGCGGATGCGGAGATTCAAGCGGCGATCCGGACTCAGGGCACTGTCACCAAGGAACTGCGAATCGTGAATACCGATCGCACGGTGGGGGCGCGTCTCGCGGGTGCGATCGCCCTTCAGTACGGTAACAATGGCTTTGAAGGGCAAATTACCCTGAAGTTTAAGGGGAGTGCCGGTCAAAGTTTTGGTGCTTTCAATTTGCCAGGAATGACGCTAAACCTGGAAGGTGAGGCGAATGATTATGTCGGGAAAGGAATGCACGGCGGGGAGATTATTATTAAGCCGCCGGCAGATTCGCCCTTTAATCCTTCGGAGAATGTGATTATTGGCAATACCTGTTTGTATGGGGCGACTGGCGGGACGCTGTTTGCGTTGGGACAAGCGGGTGAACGCTTTGCAGTGCGGAATTCCTTGGCGAAGGCGGTGGTTGAGGGCACCGGCGATCACTGTTGCGAGTATATGACTGGCGGTGTGGTGGTTGTGCTAGGGAAAGTCGGCCGCAATGTCGGCGCTGGGATGACTGGCGGTTTGGCTTATTTCTTTGATGAAGAAGGCAATTTCCCAGAGTATGTTAACCGTGAAATTGTGAAAATTCAGCGGGTAATTTCGCCGGCTGGAGAGCAACAATTGCAGGAGTTAATCGCGGCTTATGCGGAGCGCACGGGTAGTGAGAAGGCGAAGAAAATTCTAGCAAATTGGTCGGAATCTTTGCCGAAATTCTGGCAGTTAGTGCCGCCTTCGGAGGCAAATGCACCGGAGGCGAGTGCGGATGCGCCGAGTGAGAAGGTCGCGGTGAAGGCTTAGGAATAAACGGTTTTTAAGGGAGAGGGTGGGCGTTTTGCCTGCCCTTTTTTTTTGACTGTGGAGAGGGTGAGGGGGAAATCAATAGCAGGCTCAAAACTGGCTAGACTAAGAGTAATGGCTTCTATCTAAAGTGTGAGAGTGAGGTTGTAGTCTGTGAAATCGCCCCTCCGGTTATTAGTTCTGGTGTTAACTCTGTCTCTGACTGGGATGCCTCAGCTAGCAGTGGCTCAAACGATTGAGGAGCTATTTCAGCAGGGGAATGCAGCTCAAAGCACTGGTAACTACTCTCAGGCTGAATCGATCTGGCGTAGAGTCATTCAACTTGACCCCAAATCTGCCAATGCTTACAACAATTTGGGCATTGCGCTGAAAGACCAGGGGAAACTCGAAGAAGCGATCGCCTCCTACCGCCAAGCTCTAGCGCTACCAGATGATCTCAATCCTCCAGCCAGCACTCATGCCTTATCTCACAATGGTATCGGCCGAGTGCTTCAGCAGCAAGAGAACCTAGAAGCAGCCATTGAAGAATATAAAAAAGCAATCCAAATCGACCCCATTTATGTATCTTTCAGCAACAACCTACAAGAAGCAGAACGGCTGTTAACGCTACGGCGAAATCCTCAAGTAGAAGCAATGGACGATCGCCAATACTTACCCAAAAACGACCCATCCTTCCCCATTTTGCGCCCAGTCGTACTCATCATCGCCGAATTTTCCGGCCGCGAGAGACAGGGAAGCGAGTACGGCACAGGTTTAGTGATCCAGCGAGACGGCAACCGCACCTTAATTATCACTAACCGCCACGTCATCTTTGACGAAAAAACAGGAAAACAAGGCCAAAACATTCAAGTCGAATTTTTCAGTGACCCCCCCTCTGAAAAACTCAGGATGCGACGAAATGCCAGAGTTCTAGGCATGACTTCTGCCGATGACAAGCTTGATATCGCCGTCTTAGAAATCACTGACCCCCTTCCCGACGATATCAAACCCTTGCCCATCTCCTCAAACCCCATTCAGCGCCAGATGGCTGTCCGGGCCATTGGTCATCCACAGCGGGGCCTCCCTTGGGCTATAGAACCGGGTACTATCAGCAGCTACAACAGCCAACAACTGCAAATATCCGGGGCCGCCATCCAACAGGGCAACTCCGGCGGTCCAGTCATCAATTCAGAAAATCAGGTTTTAGGCATTGTAGTCGAAGTTGAGGGAGGCCTTGGTTTTGCCTATCCCATGCCTGTCATTATGGAAAAATTACGACAATTGGGAATTCGATAAAGTAGGGATAACCTGTCAGTGGCAATAGTT
>JBLNEP010000205.1:0-9721 GCA_050262755.1 Actinomycetota bacterium
AGGACGGACAAAAAGTGCAAACGTTTTGAGGTCTAGCACCAGATTCGGGATCGCTTGGCAGGGTTCTTAATGCCTTCCGAATCCTTCATGAATGCAGGTTTTAGCTTTTTTCAGCAAGCCCGACTTAGGGCCTGAACCCAGATTTTCTTACTGAGTGCAGGACACCTCACCTGCTCAATCCCTAGCTGTTCCCTGTTCCCCAGTCTCAACCGTTTAGTTTGATGCTCTTAAGATTTTTCTGGTAAGCTCGCTTGTAACTTCAAACAGTTACGACCATCGATTTGCAAACAGTAATCGACCCGATCCATGAGCCTACTCATAATCAGCCAGCCATAACCACTCTCTTGTTTTGCTTCTGGTTGCGGTGGCCTGTAAGTATCCATCTCATACCCTTTACCGTAATCCCAAATTTCTAAAGCAATATCCCGCTCTTTTAGTTCCAGGCGAACTAATACAGGCAAGTTTGGCTGGTCTTTGTGAGCGTGGCGAATGACGTTTGAGTAGGCTTCTGCAAGCACCAAGCGTAAGCGATTTGATTGACGAGGCCAATCAACGTGCTCTCCTAGCTCAACTTCCAAACTGCTGAGTAACCAGTTCTCGACGATTGTCAAAAACCTCAAGTCACTTGGTACGTGAAGCTCAGTTTTCATAAATTCAGAGAACCTCCAGAGAGAGTATGGTTTGGTCGTCTTCCTGAACTGGGTTGTCTGCTCGGATGCGAGCTAATAAGCTGTCCAAGTTTAAGGAGCTATGTTGCTGAACTAGCAACTTCCAGAGACCGTCCTGCTGCAACATAGAACGGGTTTGTTCACCGCTTCCCACTGCTTGATTGGTGACGGTGGCTTCAGTGATGCCATCGCTTGTCAGCAAGAATACATCCCCTGACTGCAAATCGATCGCACCGGCTTTCCCTTTCCAGACAGGCAGAATTCCAAGGGGAACACCGCGCGTCTTGAGAAAATTTGGTTCCACCTCGGTGGC
Organism: Actinomycetota bacterium; assembly: GCA_050262755.1. GTDB lineage: Bacteria > Cyanobacteriota > Cyanobacteriia > Cyanobacteriales > Microcoleaceae > JBLNEP01. The sequence goes on from JBLNEP010000205.1 coordinate 982, forward strand.
TCCGTTGGCTCCAGCTAGCACCGCTGTATGAGACCAAACAAGGGGATAAATGTGACCGGCATTCGCATAGACCAGCTTGCCGGTTGAAGGCGTATAGCGAGCCACCACCATTGTAATGAAGTGGTTGTTGCCGATCAGGTCGTCTGACAGGCTGCTATTTAAGTTCTGCATGACCTGATCGGGTTCTGGGGAGGTTTCTTGGGATAATTCTCGTCGCATCACTGAAATGGCACTGGCCATGAACAGAGCCGCGGGAACTCCCTTACCGGAAACATCGCCCACCGCTAGCCAGATATCGCCTTGGGAGTGGACATAGACTTCAAAGAAATCACCCCCAACTTCACGAGCGGGATAACAGCAAGCTTGTACCTTAACGGTTTCAAAGTCTGGCCAACTTTGCCGTAGGAGGTTGGTTTGAATTTGGCGGGCGACTTCTAACTCATTCCGCATCTGCTGGGCTAAGTCCAGAGTGCGCTGGTAAAGTTTGGCTTGGGAGAGGGCGAGGGCTGCTTGCTCAGCAACGCCTTCAATCAACTCGATGTCTTCAGATGACCAAGGACTCGCAGAGCCTTCTTGACATAGGGCCAGCACTGCCAGGAGTTCCTGCTGGTAGGTTAATGGCACTGCCAGTTCTACGCCGTTGCGGTCATTTTCCCGGGTCTGGTGCAGTTGAGTTTGCCGAGTCTGCACAGCCTGCACTAGCAAGTCTTCTTTAAAGGAGAAGTTGCTGGCCTCTGAGGCACTCGGTTGGTAGGAAAAGGCGCTGGGAAGCAAACTCCCACCATCGACCGGCCGTAGCATACAAAAGTTTGCTTCAAAGGTACCGCCCACCGTTTGGACGATGGTTTGCAGCATACTTGAGTAGTCGAGGGACTCCCGAATCACTCTCATCACGTCATTGAACAGGGACTCTCTGCGTAAGGCGCGACGGAGCGCGAGGGTGCGCTGTTTATAGTATTTGTAAGTTTCTGAGGCTTGCTGGATCACTGATTTCAGTTCTTCAGGGTTCCAGGGTTTGGTGATGTATTTGAAAACTTGACCCGCGTTAATGGCTTCCACCAAATCTTCTACATCAGTGTACCCAGTCAGAAGAATCCGAATTGTATCTGGAAAGCGCTCGACTGTTTTGCCCAAAAACTCAGTACCGTTCATTTCTGGCATCCGTTGGTCAGAAATGATCACGGCCATCTCGCCTTCGCGGTCGAGAATTTGAAGAGCACTGAGGGCACTATCTGCTTTATATACTTGAAAGTCTCGTCGAAACGTCCGGTACAGCAAATCTAAGTTGTCAGGCTCGTCATCGACTACCATCAGTTTGAGCTTGCTCTTATCTCCCTGATTCATGGAATTCCCTACCCTCAGGCGAATTTATCAGGTTTAAATGGCTAAGATGCATCCAACAGTAAGTTCTAAATTCAGGAGTGCGACTTAAATGGTGCGCTGCATCCTGCGATTTTGCGGGTTCGCTACCGACCCTTAAAGTATCATTCATCTACATTAACCTGAACCTTACAGCACTCCTGCTAAAAGGACTATTCAATGCGACTGGGCTGATAGCGAGGTTTCAAGCGCTCAACCGCTCTGCCAACCTGAGCTTAGCAGAACGAGCGCGGGGGTTTCTCGCTATTTCCTCAGCTTGCGGTTGGATCGGCTTTTTTGTCAACACCCGTAAAATTGGCGAAGCCAACAATCCGTGCTTCACCAGCCGGTCTTCTAAACTATGAAAACTGATAATACCAATTCTGCCACCGGGCTTTAACCAGTCGGGAGCTTTCTTGAGGAAGGTTTCCAGAGCTGTGAGTTCGGAGTTCACGGCGATCCTCAAGGCTTGAAAGACGCGAGTCGCTGGATGAATTCTCCCGTAGCGGTATTTAGGGGGCACACTTTTGGCGATCGCTGCCGCTAACTGGTCGGTTGTTTGGAAGGGGCGATCGCTGACAATGCGCTTGGCAATGCGCCGCGAGAGTCGCTCCTCTCCGTAGGTATAAAAAATATCTGCAAGTTTAGCTTCTTCCCAGTCATTGATGATCTCTGCTGCTGTCAGCGATTGCTGCTGGTTCATACGCATATCTAAGTTAGCTTGGTGGCGAAAGCTAAAGCCTCGCGCTGGTGTATCCAGTTGAGCTGAGCTGACTCCCAAGTCTGCTATTATACCATCAAAACTCATAGATTCGGCTCGATAATCGGCGAAATTGCCATGCCAGAAGTGGATGCGGTGGCTGAGGCTGCTGCCCTCTAGGCCCCCGGATGAAAGTGGCTCTCGGTCTGAGGCAAGAGCGAACCGTTCCTGACAGAAGAGAATCGCCTCTAAGTCTTGGTCGATCGCCAGGACTGTCGCCTCTGGCTGAGCCTTTAAAATCAAAGTGCTGTGGCCGCCTCCCCCCAATGTAGCATCCAAATAGCTGCCACCCGGTCGAATCGCCACCCCCTCAATTAATTCCTGACTGAGAACTGGAACATGATAAACCCCACTATCCACTTCTGGTGGAGGGCCCTCCTTCTCAGACAACTCAATCTCCTTCATAATTTAAACAGACGAAACAAAAGTCAACAATCGGTAAGCAGTAACGGGTAAAGGCTCAGCGTTAGCGGTTAACAGTTAACAGCCAACAATTACCAATTACCAATTGCCAATTGCCAATTGCCAAGCACCAATTACCAATTATGACAAGAATTGAGACCAGAACCGAACCGATGGTACTCAACATGGGGCCACACCACCCCTCCATGCACGGGGTCCTTCGGTTAATTGTCACCTTGGACGGGGAGGATGTGATCGATTGTGAACCGGTGATTGGTTACCTGCACCGTGGCATGGAAAAAATTGCCGAAAACCGCACCAATATCATGTTTGTCCCCTATGTCAGCCGTTGGGACTACGCCGAAGGGATGTTCAATGAAGCGGTGACGGTGAATGCGCCGGAAAAGCTAGCCAATATCTCAGTTCCCAGACGCGCTAGCTACATCCGGGTGATCATGCTAGAACTCAACCGGATCGCGAACCACCTACTCTGGCTAGGGCCATTTTTGGCGGACGTGGGTGCCCAGACACCCTTTTTCTATACGATGCGCGATCGCGAACCGATCCTCGACCTCTGGGAAGCAGCAACCGGCTACCGCATGGTGAATAACAACTACTTCCGGATTGGTGGGGTGGCGGCTGACTTACCTTACGGGTGGGTCGATAAGTGCGAAGATTTCTGCGACTACTTCACTCCCAAGGTGGATGAGTACGAACGCTTGATCACCGATAACCCCATTTTCCGGCGACGCATTGAAGGGCTCGGCGTCATCACCCGCGCAGAAGCAATTAACTGGGGACTGTCCGGCCCCATGTTGCGGGGTTCTGGTGTCAAGTGGGACTTAAGGAAAGTTGACCACTACGAATGTTACGACGATTTTGATTGGGAAGTGCAGTGGGAAACAGCGGGAGACTGTCTAGCGCGGTATTTGGTGCGGATTCGCGAAATGCGCGAGTCTGTTAAAATCATTCGCCAAGCGCTTAAAGGACTTCCTGGTGGCTCCTACGAAAATTTGGAAGCGAAACGACTGGCAGGAGGGCCCAAATCTCAGTGGAATGAGTTTGACTACCAGTTTATCGGCAAGAAAGTGGCGCCAACCTTTAAGATTCCGAAGGGCGAACATTATGTCCGCGTGGAAAGTGGCAAAGGCGAACTCGGAATTTACATCATTGGTGATGATAGCGTCTTTCCTTGGCGGTGGAAGATTCGGGCAGCCGATTTCAACAATTTGCAGATTTTGCCCCACATCATCCGTGGCGTAAAGGTGGCTGATATTGTTGCGATTCTGGGCAGTATCGACGTAATTATGGGGTCGGTTGACCGATAGCAGTGAGGAACGATCGCTGTGGTCGCGCCTGATGGGGAGTCGATCGCGTTTCTTGGCTAGTAACTAAGGGACGCGATCGCTTTTTTTGGGGATGAACCGTAGAGAGGGAAAGGGAAAAACAGGGAAAAAAAGGAAAGCGAATCAGGTGATTGTACTCCATCCCCTACAACCGTGGAAAAGTGCTGTAGCCGTTGAAACGCGGGGAGATTGGTATCATCACTTCTGTCAAACCAAGGCTAGTAAATTTTGACGGATAACGCTCGTGAATCCTGGAAAATGGCAATGGGTGAGATCAGTGCCAGTCGGAAATGTTTTTGATGAATCCGAGGGGGTAGATCGAGGAATTTCTAGTCGGGTATCAACATCAGTAGAGTGCGGTCTGTGCAAAAATAAAACATACTCTCTTTCGCTGCGTCGAGCGATGGTTTGGCTACCAGGACTATAGCGATAAGGAAGCATCCCATCTTTAGCAAAGATACAATTGTAGTGAGGGTTCTCACACCCAAACGGGCGGGCCCCTGCACTACAAGCAATTAGGTTTTCTTCTCTCCTTGGGATCCTCTCAGTTATAGGACAATCGCTCGAGCATCAAAGGGCTGATGGGACAGAACAGTGTTCGCGATTGGGGTGTTTGTGATTTCAATCTTGGGCAGAAACTTGGAGACTGTACGAACCTACTAATACTATGCTGAAACTACAACCGGAAATTATCATTGAAAATCTCGATTCCGAACGAGGCATAGACTATAGACTGCTGCATGATTTACTAACAGCAGGTAACTGGCAAGAAGCCGATCGCGAAACGGCGAAGAAAATGTGCGAGGTCATGGGGCGACAAGCGGAAGGGTGGTTGAGGGTGGAAGATATAGATAATTTTCCCAGCGTTGACCTCCGTATCATTAACCAACTGTGGCTCAAGTACAGTCATAATCGCTTTGGATTTAGTTTGCAAAAGCAGCTCTATGAAAGTCTGGGAGGTAGCCGGATTTATGACCGCAAAGTTTGGCGAATCTTTGGCGATCGCGTGGGCTGGCGCGAGAACAATCAATGGCTGAATTATAATCAATTGAGTTTTAGTCTGGATGCAAATCTTGCACACCTACCGGCGAGAGAAGCTTTTGGTATGGGAGGACGCCGGGTTTTAGGGGAAGTGTGGGTGGTGGGAGCGCTTTTGTCACGTCCCGATTTGGGAACAATGGATGAGCCAGTCTTAAATTTGCCGAAAGTTGAGGTTAAAAGTACCAGCGAGCCACTGAATTCCGAACGGGGGGTAGACTATACAAGGTTACGGGATTTATTGGCGGCTGGAAATTGGCGAGAGGCGGATGAGGAAACAAGAGCGATTTTGCTGAAGTTGTGCAATCGCGAACGAGAAGGTTCTTTGACCATAGAAGCAATCAAACAGTTACCCTGTGTGGATTTATACACCCTTGACCAACTCTGGACAAAATATAGTCAAGGTCGTTTTGGGATTAGTGTTCAGAAAAGAATTTGGGAGAATCTGGGGGGAAGTGTAAAGGCAGGGACTGAAATTTGGTATCCCTTCGCAAAACGTTTAGGGTGGTGGGTTAAAAATTCTTGGTTGCCGTTAGACGATTTGAGATTTACGCTAGATGCTCCTGAAGGACAGCTCCCGGTTGTGTCTCTGCGGAAGTCTTTATGGGGGTATTTATTCGCTCGTGCTGCTGCTTGTCGTCTTTAATGGCTAAATTTGGAGAGGGTCGATCGCCAGTGACACGAAGCGAGAGATAGAATGATTGTTGACAGTTGACGGTTAACGGTTAACTGTAGATTGATTTTTCTTCCTATTCATGCCGATGCTACCGGAAAGGATAGGAGGCGCTCGCATCTACTTTTCTACTTTCTCCCTAAAAATTATGACTGTGCAGCCATTAACTATTAACGACAGCAATGTAGAACTTTGCCAGGTAATTAGGCAACGAATTGCTGAAAGTCCGCAACAGCGAATTACTTTTGCTGAATATATGGACTTGGTCCTCTATCATCCCCAATACGGATATTACACAACAACTGAAGCCAAAATCGGTAAGCAGGGTGACTTTTTTACTTCGCCTCATTTGGGAGCGGACTTCGGGGAAGTATTGGCTGAGCAATTGGTGCAGATGTGGGAAATTCTGGGAAAGCCTCGTCTGTTTACTTTAGTGGAAATGGGAGCGGGACAGGGGATTTTAGCGGCTGATGTGCTGCAATATTTGCAACGGCAAGCTCCTGATTTTTTTGAGGGTCTTGAATATGTGATTATTGAGAAGTCTGCAACTCTCAAAGCAGAACAACAGGAAAGGCTGAGCCATTATCAGCAATGGGTTAGGTGGTGCGATTGGGATGAGCTTTCTAATGGTTCAATTGTGGGTTGCTTCTTTTCTAATGAGTTAGTGGATGCGTTACCGGTGCATCAATTTGTGATTGAAGAAGGGCAACTGAAAGAAATTTATGTGACTGCGGAGGAACAGCTAACTGCCAAGGGAGAATCGGAAATTAAGTTAGCAGAAGTGAGTGGAAAATTATCGACTCCTAAAATTGCTGAATATTTTGATTGGGTTGGGATCGATTTATTGACGAGTGCTTATGCAGATGGCTATCGCAGTGAGGTTAATTTAGCAGCTTTAGACTGGATGATAACAGTTGCTAAAAAGTTGCAGCGGGGGTATATCCTTACAATTGATTATGGGTATCCAGCTCACCGCTATTATCATCCTTGTAGGCGAGAGGGAACCTTGCAATGCTATTACCACCACCGCCATCATAACAATCCTTACCTATTTGTAGGGCGGCAAGATTTAACGGCTCATGTCGATTTTACCGCACTGGAAAAAGTGGGAGAAATATGGGGGGTCCAGACGCTAGGATTAACTCAGCAGGGGTTATTTTTAATGGCCTTGGGTTTAGGCGATCGCATTGCAGCTTTGTCTACAAAGGATGCACAGGTGTTAGATTTAGCGACGTTTTTGAAGCGGCGGGAGGCGTTGCATCAATTAATCGATCCAACTGGGTTAGGGGGGTTTGGGGTATTGGTACAAAGTAAAGGGTTGAGTGAGGAGGAGAAAGCCTGTAAACTGAAGGGATTAATTGTACCGGATTGATTTTTTTGTTTTTGAGGCAAGCTCAATAGACAGGTTGAAACGGTTGCGACGAGAGTGAAGTCTACTTTCATAGGCTAAGGGTTGTAGGCTCTATCTTAGGGGTCGGAGCTGTTGTTTGATTGGTTCCAGGTGGTGTTGTTATTGTTGAACACTGACTGAAGGGTGAAAATTGCTATTGACCGCAATAGAAAGAAGCGGGAAGCTTTAAATAATCGGTAGCAGGAATGACCTCACCTCCCTGAAAAGTGCTGTAAGATTAGCAATGATGCCGGTATCACGCTGTTTAAACGCTTCAAAGCTCCTGACTTCTAAAAATTGCATCCCAAGTTTACCCAACCCCTGGGTTGGGTCAGGAAAATTTTTGAGGTGAGGAGCAAGCAAGCTAAGCAATGATAAATATATCCTATGGCAGATAAGACAACCACTCAGCTATAGAAAAATTGAAGGCAAAGGAGAAAACAATGGCTGCTTTGCCGATCAATCACGAAAATTTACCTTACCCCGATCCGATCCATCCAATTATTGTTCACTTCGTAATTGCGATGGTGCTTTTTGCCTTCTTGTGCGATGCGATGGGCTATTTTACCCGGAACCACCGCTTGTATGAGGTCGGTTTCTGGAACCTATTGGTGGCGGCGGTCGCAATTTTCCTGGCTGTCATCTTCGGTGAATTTGAAGCTGGCTTAGCCAATGTTTACGGAGCGGCTAAAGGAGTGCTGGACTTGCACACGATCGCAGGTTGGTCCCTATCAGCCATTCTGGTGGCGATCGCAGCATGGCGGTTTGTCATTCGCAACCGCGATCCCCTGAGAATACCCGTCGCTTACCTCGGCTTCGCAGCATTTTTAAGCTGTCTGGTATGCTTCCAAACTTATCTGGGGACTCGCTTGGTGTGGGTGTATGGTCTCCATGTTGAGCCTGTTGTCCAAGCCATGAAGCAGGGAGTTTTCCAATGAACTCGCAGCTCGTTGAGCAATTAGGATTAAAACTGGGAGCTAATGGACTCCCCTATGAAATGCCAATTCACCCGAACTTAGTGCATTTCACCCTGGGTTTATTCATCCTGGCGATCGCCTTCGACATTGTCGGCAGTTTTTTTCCCTTAGAACGACCCATTTTCAAATTTTTAGGTCTGACTGCCCTCCGAAAAGGCTTCTATGATGTCGGCTGGTACAATTTAGTTGCCTCAGCCTTGGTGACATTTTTGACAGTAGCAGCAGGCTTTTTTGAACTCTTCCTGGCAAACCCACCGACAGACTTGAGAAGCGAGTGGGGGTTAGGAGCTGGTATCACCTTGATATTACATGGTTTGGGTGGCATCTTGCTGCTAGCTGCGATCGCAGCCATGACGATCTGGCGAGGCTTCCAGCGCTACCGGTGGCGCAAAGATGCTCCTCGCGAAGTACAGTGGAGCTACTTGGCCGCAGGAATTGCCCTCCTCGGCATCCTCTACTTACACGGCACCCTAGGAGCACAACTGGGCGATCAATTCGGCATTCACAACACGGCTGCCAACTTGCTTCGACAAGGTCAAGACCCCAACTTGCTGCTGAAATAATCCCTTGTCTGCAACGCAACTAAAATTTTTAATCCTCTGTCTTTTACTACGAGCAAATAGCTCAAATAGGGCTTGCTGAAGAAGGGAAAAAAGGGGAAAGGGGGAAAGCAGAGGACGGACAAAAAGTGCAAACGTTTTGAGGTCTAGCACCAGATTCGGGATCGCTTGGCAGGGTTCTTAATGCCTTCCGAATCCTTCATGAATGCAGGTTTTAGCTTTTTTCAGCAAGCCC
>JBLNEP010000206.1:0-35916 GCA_050262755.1 Actinomycetota bacterium
CTAAAACGCTGATTCGGATTACCCTACTTTTAAGCATATCCGGATCGGGTAACAACTTGGCCTTCATCCCTGGTTGTAGCAGAGTCAGGCAACTTGTCTTCAAAAAAGACCGGGTTCAAGACACCAAGAAATTAGCCTAGCTTTGATCAGAAATGAGGAAGGTCGCCCTACAGAACTGAGGAGGAAGTCGGCTATAGCATTGCTCAGATTAATGAGGTACAGCCATTTTTCCCTTTTTCCCCCTTTCCCTTTTTCCCATTTTCCCCCTTTTTCCCATTTTCCCCATTTTCCCCTTCTTCAGCAAACCTTAAATCTTTTCTTTCCTTTCCTTTGACTTTACTTCTACAGCTTCTAAAAACAACAAAAATTCTCGCCAAGATTTGCTGTCCGCCCCACGATTATCAGGCTCAGCATTATTTACAATAACCTGACCTCTATGGTAAGCTAAGTTTTAACCGAAAGTCGCTGTAGCAGTTGTCTAAACTGAACCAAACCAAGAGCCATGTGCCAACTACTGGGAATGAATTGCAATGTTCCGACGGATGTTTGCTTTTCTTTTGAAGGCTTTTCTGCAAGGGGTGGGAAAACTGACGCTCATCAAGATGGCTGGGGCATTGCGTTTTTTGAAGGGACTGGATGCCGAGTTTTTTTAGATGCCAAACCTGCGGTCAATTCAGCAGTGGCGGAGTTGGTGCGGAGTTATCCCATCCATTCTACTAATGTTATTGCTCACATTCGCAAAGCGACTCAAGGTAAAATTTCTCTAGAAAATTGCCATCCCTTTATGCGGGAAATGTGGGGGCGGTACTGGGTGTTTGCCCACAATGGTAATCTACCGGATTTTGCACCTGCAAGTGCCGAATTCTATCGAGCAGTGGGCGAAACCGACAGCGAAAAAGCGTTCTGTTTGATCTTAGAAACGCTTCGTCAACAATTTCCCCAGGGGAAGCCAGCCTTAAAAGAATTGTACTCGGTTCTGAAGGGAATTACGACCCAACTGGCAGAGCAAGGAGTTTTTAACTATTTACTTTCTGATGGAGAGCAGTTATTTGCTCATTGTTCAACTCAACTCAGTTATGTGGTGCGTCAAGCACCCTTTGCGAGTGCCCACTTAATCGATCAAGATGTTACGGTAGACTTTAGTGAGTTGACTTCGCCGAGGGACCGTGTCGCTGTCATCGCCACCTTACCCCTCACTGATAATGAAGCTTGGACCGCGCTCCAACCTGGGCAATTATTGGTTTTTGAAGATGGTTTGCCCTTGGGTGTTGAAGAGAGTATATTAGGTGAAGTTGGAAAAATTTGAGCAATTTTGCGGGTGATTTTTAACCGCAAGAGAGTTTGACTGAAGTGGCATTTAAACCCAGGGCTAAAAATTCTATCTTATCATCTGTTAAGACGGTAATTTGTGTTGAAAAGTACAGAGTTATTTAATACTTAACCTTTCTGAGGGGAGAGGTTAATTCCTACTAACAAGGTTCAAACTGAATCAAAACTAGGACTTACGTATTGCTTCCCTAAACACCCTTTCGAGGGGGGTTCTAGGTTTCAGGTTTAAGAGTGCGTAAGTCCTGAAACCTTAATTAAAGTTAAAGCTTGACGGCTTTAATGTAAGGATAGGAGAACCCTATGAATCGCGAGCAACGTGAGCTGCTGGGGATGTTAGTCCGCGATGTGGAAGTAAGCCCGATGAAAGAAGGTTACCATCCAGTCAAACTCCTGACTAACAGAGGTAATATTGAGAGTCGCTATTATCAGGTTACTGGTGCTCAGCAGGCTGCGCTTTGGGTGGGTGGGGTTGGTGGTGGCTGGGATACTCCAGCGAAAGGACTGTATCCTCTGCTTTGTGAGGAATTTGTGAGTGAAGGAATTGCCTCAATGCGGGTACGCTACCGCTACCCAACCCTACTCAAAGAATCGATTCTTGATGTGTTAGCAAGTTTGGAACTATTACAAAATGAAGGGATTAAAGTTGCTGCACTCATTGGTCACTCGTTTGGTGGAGCTGTGGTCATTTCTGCGGCTGCTAACTCACCCATTGCTCGCACAGTCGTCACACTTGCGACGCAAAGTTATGGAGCTGCAACTGCGTCTTTGTTGCAGCCAAATTGTTCTCTGCTCTTGCTGCATGGGACGGGGGATGAAGTGCTCTCACCCTCTTGTTCTGAATATATTTATCAACTAGCTCACCAACCCAAACACCTAATTCTCTATCCAGGTGCTACTCACAATTTGAATGAAGCAGCTCCAGAAGTTCAGCAAGTAGTGGGAGACTGGGTGAGGAACAAGTTAAATGAAGCGGTAGTTGAATTACCCTAAATTTTTTTGATATTTTTAGAACCTAAGTGATGGCTTAGGTTCTGGCTCAACAAACTGCCCTCAAAACGCTACTAGGGGGGAGAGTCAAAAAATTACATCTGGTGGTGCATGGGCATAGTTCCGCTGAGCAGTTCCGGGTTCATCATACCAAAAATCATAGCGACGTGCGCCACAACCAGAAAAACTGCAACCAAAGTTGCATGAATTTGCAGTTTCTTTTCTTCACTTTTGTGTCTGGCAATTAACTCTAACTCCAAGAGAGTGAGACCAAATAGAGGAACAACACCTAATAAATAAAAGCCGACGGCAATGACATCTATAATTGTCCGCCACTCTCCGGCCAGAGTAATGGGAATGACCGCTTTAAAAAAGAGGTAAAAAAAGACGATCAGGAAGTAAGCACCGACAAAGATACCTGCTAGTTTATTAATCAGCCTGACTGTGCCTTTTAAATTCCGGGTAAACAGAATGTAGAGTTCGGACACAGCGATGGTTTCCGCTAAAAGCACAGGCACAACCATGAATATCAGGAGGTTCCACGGCTGATTCGTGGCTAACAGTTCCATATAATGTGTCATACTCATGTTCATCTCTCCTTGAATTTGAGAATTCATGCAAGCAAGGTGCTTGCTGCCTTTATTATTCAGCATGACCGGGAGAGATGAAATTAGGATGAAATTTTCAGCGCTTCTCAGTAAAGAATTATAACTCGTTGAAAATTCTGGGAAAAGCTGTCTGAATTCAACGACACGAGAGGTGAGCGCCTTTGGCAAAAGCCTGTTCTGCCATCGCCACAGCAACCGCATCAAATACGGGAGCCGCCCACTCCCGACCGGCTGCAATTGAGCCAGCTAATTCTACGATTTCAACTGCTTGAGCTACTTCAATAATTGCAATATCGGGGTTATATTCCGCCGCCCGTTCAATCATGGGATGCCAAGCCAGAGAATGACCTTCTCGGTTGCTTTTGCCGCCGCGAACTCGAGCGCCAATATTGCTAATTCCTTGCTGCTGATAAAAAGGCGCAAGATGGGATTGAATGCGATTTTCCCACTCGAAATCTCGGCGATGAAGTCCTGTTACTAGCATTTGTGCTCCGGGATGGGGATTGGCTGCATTCGCTACATTAGCATCGGCTGTTAGAACCACTGTTTGCACATTCTGATTCCCTTTATGGACCCCAGCGATAAAGTGTTCAAATCCTTGGAATCCTGCCAGGTTTTCTCCATACATTTCAATCGAGGGAGTTAAGACATAAAAGCCAAGGGCTTCTAAGCGTCTTTTCATTTCTTGAACGGTAATAGTATTCCACATTTTTCCAACTGGGACTCGATTAACGCTAGCTCCTGGTTGGAACCCATTGGAGGTGTACTGCATGGGTAAAATTGCAATCGGTTTGTCAGTGTCGATATGAATAGGAGCGACATCGGCGTGAGTCCAATTGCTGCCCGTGTAATTGAATCGAACTTTATAGATACCTTCGCCGGCTTCATATTGATAAGTGCGACCGTCATTTAAGATCGAAACCGCTTCAGTTTTACCTAAATTTGGGGAAATTCTCGTCCCTGCTATCTGCAAACATTGGCTGGGTTCTGCTTGCTCCACCGGAGAGCGATCGCCTAAAGCTAGATGTTCGGTTTCAGTGGCGGTCACAACCGTTGAAAATCCGAAAAAAAGGCTGACACTTGCCACCCAAACAATTTTGTTTTTCATCAATTTATCTTCTCAAAACAATACCAGCGTGGTTTCTTTTTCTGCCAAAGTGGGTAGACAACCGGATTAATTTTGCAATTAAATACCCTGGTTCCTCCCTCAAAAAAACGCCAGAGACCTGTTCTAGGAGAGATAATATCCTCGTAGAGTGAGTCAGCTAGCTTGCCCGATTAAAAGCTTATTGAGACTGGTGCCAGATGTCAATTAAAATCAACTGAGGTGTTAGATGAAATTTTGTTGGACTATCGCGGCTCTTTTAACGTTCGCACCGACTCCGATCGCACTCTCCCTGCCTTTGAGGGGAACGCCTCCCCACCGCAGTCACGCGATCGTCCGACTCAAAAATATGGAACTCCCCCGTCCCCAGGTGTCAGGACAGGCGACGCTGCCGCTGCACTTGCTCCCTGAGGGCAAAGTTTGGACGGTTGACTTGACCATTGGGCAACAGTTGGGTCGGTTCTTGATTGACACGGGGGCCGCGACTTCGATGGTAGCGCCTGTTTTCGTGCAAAAATTAGGGTTAATGGGGACTCCCGTGGCAAGCGATCGCGTGCAGTATGCGGTTGCGGGCAATGGTTGTGCGGACATGAACGCTATTTTACACCGCCTCCCTGCGATCGCCACTCAATCGCTCCGGATCGAAGGTTTAATGACACTAGAGCTATCCAGTGCTGTCATTCCGGGTGATTTATCCGGTGTTTTAGGACTGGATTTTTTGAGCAATTTCGATCTCTTATTCAATCCTAAAACTCAACAACTTAAACTCTTACCTCCTTCGCAATTACCGACTCAAGAACGTGCTGAAGCCGTTCCTCTCCAAGGTAAATTAGGCGTGATGCTTGCCCCAGTCAAAATTAATCAAAAACGCTCCTATACCTTCTTGTTAGATACTGGTGCAGAAAGCACCTTTATTTCTAAACGAGTGGCTCAAGAATTAGCGATTCCTTCCACTCAAATGCGAGCGATTAGGGTTGAAGGATTTTGTGGCATAGAACCTGCTCAATCTACCTTCCTCTCCTCCGTCGTACTTCACAACCACTCGCTGACAAACTTGGAAGCAATCATTTTAGATAGTTCTGTTTTGACCCTGCTAGGGGTTGATGGCATCTTAGGGCAAAATTTTTTAAGTGCCTTTGAGCAACATTGGCGATTTGAGCAACCGAAGTCTGGGGGATTTCCCCAACGAGGTAGCTTAATTTTAAAACCCTTAAATTTTCCCTGAAATCCCCTGAATTTGATAGTAATTCTTTCATTCTCATCGTTTAGAATAAAAGCTTGTCCATTAAATCCCCTCAATCCCTATGCCTCTCAATCCAAAAGCTAAGGAAATTTTGCAACAACTTCAGCAAGTGCTAGCGTCGCCCCTGCATTCCCTTTCTCCCGAGCAAGCGCGAGGACAACTGGCACAAATTTATGGCAAACCCCTCCGCCCTCAAGCCGTTAAGCGTGTAGAAAATCAGAGGATTCCAGGTCCAGGCGGAGACATTCCCATTCGCATTTATACCCCCGAAAGCAGTCATTTATTACCGATATTGGTTTATTTTCATGGAGGTGGCTGGGTATTAGGCGATTTAGATATAGCCGATCCAATTTGCCGATCGCTCGCAGCCGATGGGAGGTGTATTGTTGTGTCAGTAGACTATCGCCTCGCACCAGAAAATAAGTTTCCCGCAGCTTTAGAAGATGCCTATGCTGCGATTCAGTGGGTCGCTGAAAATGGGGGAGCGCTGGGAGGAGATCGGGCAAAGATTGGGGTCGGAGGAGACAGTGCCGGCGGAAATTTAGCAGCAGCAGTTGCTTTAATGGCTCGCGATCGCGGACAACCCCCCCTCGCCTATCAACTCCTCCTTTATCCCGTGACTTGTCATCGGCTTGATACAGACTCTTATCAGCAATATGGACAAGGAGAGTATGGGGTCAGTTCCGATGAAATGGTTTGGTTCTGGAATCACTACCTGAATGCTGAAACTAACAGAAACCATCCCTACATTTCACCCCTTTTAGCTGAAAACCTCACCCACTTACCACCCGCTTTAGTAATTACAGCAGAATACGATGTCTTGCGGGATGAAGGTGAAACCTATGCAGTTAAATTACAGTCGGCGGGAGTCCCAGTGAAGTTGCAACGATATGAAGGCATGATTCACGGGTTTATCGGAATGGCGACGGTACTTGAGGAGGGAAAGAAAGCATTACAAGACATCGCCCTTCACCTCCAAGAAACCTTTGGGAGGGAACCCGAAACAGAGCGCAGAGAATAGTGCGGGTTCCCCGCCCCATTGCTATCAGACCAGACACCCGTTCCTTCCCTCTTTATTGACGCAAAAAACAGGAGATTAGCGAGAAATTAATCCATCCTTGGGTGACAGAAAACTGATTTACTTAGCAGCAGTCGGGGTGCTAGGAGCTTGAGGTTTTTTCTCTTTGCCGTTAGCAGCTTGCACTACAGCCTCCCGCTCAATGACCTTTTCGCTATCTCCTTCAATTAAGGCCAGAATTTGATCTAACTCTCCGGTGGCTGCCTGCTCTCTTGTTGATTTGAGTTTAGTCGCTACTCGCGCGATCTCTTCTACTAACTTCAGTTTTTCTGCGCCTTTTTCTAGGAGCGTTGAGTCAGGAATTTTACCAGCCGCCACGGCTTGTAAAGCGGGTAAAGCAGGTTCAATTTCTTCTTGGAGCTTTCTTAATTGTTGTGCTAACTGATAGAGTTGCACTAATACTTTAGCACCCCGTTCTAAGGGGTTGAGGTCTTTCAAGTCTTCTAGATCTACTGCCTTTCCTCTTGCCATGTTGATAATATTCTCCTTTTTTAGCCCGTTTGGTAAATCAAATTGCTTGGGGAGTTTTTCGTTTTCCCACAGTTTCTCAACTAGCTCCTTCACCTGAGAAAAGCTAGCTTTTTCCCACAGAACCGCGATACCTTTTTGCTGGGATTCAGGAGCCTCTAAATCATTAATAATTAAATAAGTAGCAATACTTTTCCCTCCCATTAAATTTCAAAATTATTATAGCACTCTTTTCTAGTAATTGAGCGCAACTTATGACCTCCAAGAAAAGCTGTAGGGGTCAACGACCCATGTCCCCTACCGCATAGGAATCATTTATTTTTCCCTCCCTCGGAATTGCGAGCCTCCAGTCAGACTCCTCTGTTGATGCTGAAGGATACCCAATCCGGTCTAAGTTTCTTGGCCGCCATCAACTGAATGCGAGGCGAAAGAATAGGGTACAGAAAAATTCCTTTTTCCTCCGCCTCTACGTCCACAGCCTCGATCGATCGCACTTAATGATTAATTAGACATCTAGTATTGTAGTAGCCACGGAATTGAGAAAGGATATTGCTGAGAACCTGACTGAGACTTTCTACCGAAACTCCCCATTTAGAGGCGATCGCTTCATAACCCTCTTCAGCGCTAATTAACTCGAGAAGATTCGATTCTTCCGGTGTTAACGATACCTCGACAGTTCCATTTTCAACAGCAGATAACAGATAACGAGCCATCTTACTATCCAGATAAAACTGACCCAGGTGAGTCCACCGAATCATCTCAGCAATTTGCTCGATCGGAGCCGTTTTAAAGCAAAAAGATTCAGTATTCACAGTCAAGACTCGACTCAGATCCGCTTCATGCTCGGAATCGAGTAGAATACAAATTTTTAAGTCGGGATTATCAGAAGTCTTTTGAATTTTCCGAAATTCTTCCGTCAACGTCACCCCATCTCGATCGGGTAAGCTCAAATCCACTAAGGCCACATCACCCCCCTCAACGGATTTAAGTAAAATCAACCCTGTTTCTGCATTCGTCGCTTCGCTGTAAATCTCAATCCCCTCTTGCGACCGCAATCCTTTCCTCAATCCGACTCGCAGAGCCTCCTCATCTTCAATTAGAAATACTTGAACTTCATATTGTTGAGCAGCTTTTTCTTGCGGTTCTACATATTCTGGTAAATCATTCGGAGCACCACAAGCTGCTAGGGGTCCGACAAAACTTACATCGGCTGCTAACTCAGGATGCTGTTGTTTCAGCGAAGCCAGTTGTTCAGGTGTCAGAACCTTAGACCGATCGAAACCAAAATCAATTTCCGTGCGGAGTCCCTTTTGTTTGATTCGTTTCAGGTTATAGAAACGCTTATTCAAAGTTGTCTTTGCAAAAGCCCAAAGACAGCCTAATAAATAACGGCGTTTAAACGCATCTTTTTCAAACCAATATTCCCAGGTTTTATTCAGGTAAAACCGAGCATAATTGCGAAGGACGCCTTTCAGTAATTGTTCGCGAGTAATCGCATCCGGCTTCATGATTGGCGTGACAAAATTATATTGAGCATAATCCCGAACTTCTACCTGATCGCCCACATCTTCAAATAACTCAGAAAAGGGCCAAGGGGTAAACATATTCCAGTTTGTCATGTCTGCTTGCCAATCTCGAGTCATTCGATAAGTTTCTTCGATGGTTTCTAAGGTCTCATTTGGCAAGCCCATAATAAACTGAACTTCTGCTAGGATGCCATTTTCTCGCAGGAGGCGTACCGCTCGTTTATTATCTTCAATGGTTGTTTCTTTGCGAAACACATTCAAATTCAACTGAGCGGCTGCTTCTGTTCCTAAAGAAACATGAACTAAGCCCGCTTTCCGATAAAGAGGTAACTCTTTTTCATCTCGGAGAATATCAGTAACTCTTGTATTAATTCCCCAATGTACGCCTAAGTTACGATCGATTAGTTCCCGGCATAAAGCGACAAATCTAGGTTTATTGATCGTAGGTTCCTCATCCGCTAAGATAAAAAATCCAACTTTATGTTCTTTGACCAGAACTTCAATTTCATCGACAAATTTTTTGGGGCTGCGAGAACGGTATTTGCGCCAGAATCTCCACTGAGAACAGAAGCGACAACGGAACGGGCAACCTCTAGCATAGTTGGGAACTGCTACCCGGACATTCAGAGGTGTATAAATATATTGATCCCAGTCGAGTAAACTCCAGTCTGGGCTTAAAACATCTAGATTTTTGATTGGGGGATGGGCAGGAGTTGCTACGACAGCTCCGTCTTCTAAGAAAGCAATTCCCAGAATATTGTGCCGCTCTTGCCGATCGGTTCCCCTGGCAATTGCTTGTAATAAATTAACAGTTATTTCTTCTCCTTCACCCCGAATAATGTAGTCAACCCAAGGGGCTTCTGTGAGAACTTCATGATACATATAAGTGGGGTGAACGCCTCCCATAATCGTGACGGCATTCGGACAAACCGCTTTCACGATTTTGAGCGTTATTTGCGACTGATAAATCATCGGAGTAATCGCCGTCGCCAAGACTACATCCGGCTGATATTGCTGAATCTTTTCTGCCAAGACATCATCAGGAATATCAAAGCTCATGGCATCGATAAAGCGGATCGTATCAAATCCCGCTTGCTTTAAAGCACCACCGACATAAGGAACCCAACTCGGAGGCCAATTACCTGCAATTTCAGCACCTCCTGAATGATAGTTCGGTTGAATCATTAGAATCCGCATGGTAATTTCTCCTTTCGCTTTTATTTTTACTTTAAAAACAGGGACTTTTAGGGAGTCCCCCTCGTAAGATTCTTTAATTACTATATAGGTACATATAGAAGCAAAGGTAGAATGTTGCAAAATTTAACAGGTCGTGCTGAGGATTCCCCTTCCTTCAGGTAAGCAGCTTAGGGATTGGGGACTGTTCAGTAGGTGGCCCCTTGGGGTTGTAGCAGGAGAAGTGAGATGAACGCAGGACTGCTCAATGCGATCGCTGTCTGTGGCGATGTAGTTATGCCTTAAGCAAAGCTGGATCATTTTCGGAACTTTGCAGCAGTTGTAAGGCGATCGGCAATCAAATTTTGTACAGTTTTCTTAGTAGGAAGTAACCACAAGGATTGACCTATGCCACAGACCAGATGGATTCAATCACAAGTTGATAGAGAAAGGGTAATCGCAGCTTGGCAAAAATATGAGAAAGACCCTGCCACCCATAACTTGGTAGCTTATCTCGACCTTACCGAACAAATTTGGGCGAAGCAAAATCCCCATGAAGTTTGCCCTTGGAGTCAGGATCTTGCTCAAGGATCGGTTGTCACTTACATTACTCGTTGCGTGACTGACTATCAGATTCAAGCTGCCTAGCTTGCCAAGTTGTTATATAACTAAAAATTTATAGACATTATTAGCCATCAGGGATTAACTTTGAGGAAACACTCCACCCTCAACAGGTAAAGAGGTGAGTTCTCCTCGCCATCCCAAACCAGGAGAGACTGAACGCTCTTCTCTACTCTCCAGATTGAAGCATATTTTTAAAGATTTAGTAAAGATTTTAGTGATGTTCTCAACTCTTTTATCATTCATTCCTTAGGGAGCAATAGGAGTAGCTGTAGAGCCTGCTTTTTTGATAGGAATGGTTCTAGAGCTGCTTGAATGAGGGTCATTATAAATTAAGTATAATAGCTGCATCAATTCGCACGTCCAGCAAAGAGTACCAATGTGCCTGGTTGACTGCGATCGCTAAATTTATTTTTCTCTATGCAATTAAATAATCAAGATTTGAGGCTTTACTTATTCCTTTCAAAATTGCCCCGTCCTCTGGGTTACAAAGGCAAAATTATGAGCATAGCCTTTGTCGGAACCCACGTACCACTGTTAGCTCTTTTGTTTTATTTCTTATTAAGCCACTCACTTTCTGTCAGCCTGACGGTGAGTATCTTAGTGATTTCACTAATAGCAACGTTAGCAGGTACGGTTCTTACTTTATATGCTTTGCATCTACTTTTAGCCCCCATAATTCTTACTTACTTAGCTCAAAGAGCTTATATTACTAGAAAAATTCTGCCAGACCTCCCAACAAGTTACACCGATGAAGTCGGAATTTTGATGGCTGATACCGTACAAACGATTAAAAAACTCGATGAAATTATCGAGAATCTTACGAATTATGATGCGACGACTGGTTTACCGAATCGAATGTTATTTATCGATCGTCTCCAGCAAGCTTTGTTGCGAATGCAGGATAAAAATCGATTATTAGCTGTAACAGTTATCAAACTTATTAACTTCAGAGAAATTAACAATGCGTTTGGAAATAATGCAGGCGATTACTTGCTCAGAAAAGTTGCTCAACAATTGAGTGCCGATCTATCTAATCACGGTGTTCTTTGTCGCATTAGCACCGATGAATTTGCCTTTGTTCTCAGCGGTCTGAGCGAATCTAAAGAAGTCATAGAAGTTTGTCAATTACTACTCACTCGCCTCGGAACACCGATGCTTCTGAATGGGCATCAAATCAACATTATTGTTTGCCTTGGCATCGCAGTTTATCCCTTCGATGGCGAACAAGCTGAACAGCTTTTACAAAATGCCTATATGGCCGTTGATGAAGCGGAGCGATGCCGATTAAATAGTTATCAGTTTTATTCAGCGGATTTGAACGCTCAATTGCAGGAGCGGTTAGCCTTAGAAAGTAGATTGCATTACGCCTTAGAGCGGAAAGAATTACTCCTTTATTATCAGCCACGAGTAGACATTCAGAAAGGGGAAGTTGTGAGCGTAGAAGCGCTCATTCGGTGGAACAATCCTGAGCTAGGACTTGTCTCCCCAGTAAAATTTATCCCCATTGCTGAAGCCAATGGTTTAATCATTCCCATTGGTGAATGGGTACTCCGCACCGCCTGTACTCAAGCTCGATTCTGGCAAAAATCTGGATTAAAACCGTTACGGATCGCAGTCAATTTATCGGCTCGACAGTTAGCACAACCCAATTTAGTAGAAAGTATCGCCTCAATTTTAGAAGAAACTCAACTCGATGCTGCTTATCTGGAATTAGAAGTAACAGAAAGCTTAATGATGGAAAATCTTGAGCAATCGATTAGCGTTTTACAACAAATACAAGAATTGGGGGTTAAGCTAGCACTCGATGATTTTGGTACCGGCTATTCTTCTTTAAATTACTTAAGGCGTTTTCCCATTAACACGCTAAAAATTGACCGTTCTTTTGTGCGGGAAGTCGGGGAAAATTCCCATGATGCTGCCGTGATTAACGCGATTATTGCCTTGGCAAAAAGTCTAGAGTTAAATATTACGGCAGAGGGGGTAGAAACCCAAGAGCAATATGAATATATTAAAGCGCAGGGCTGCCATGAAATTCAAGGCTATTACTTTAGCCCGCCTGTTCCTGAAGCGAATCTGCCTGAACTATTACAGCGGTTTGCTCAGTTAGAGTCTTAAGAAGGGGGAAAAAAGGGGAAAGGGGGGAAATGGGGGAAATGGAACCGTGAATGGAGTGCTTGAATGCTGTCCCCGATCGCTGCTAGAAACTGCTGGCAAGTCTCAGTAAAATCTGGTTGCAAACCGTTCCTGAACATGAATCCCCAGAAAGGCGCCGAAAGGAAGAGCTGAGCAAATTGCCAATGTGCTTTTGAGAAGATGAAAAAGCTTTTTGCTCAGCGATCGCTCCTCAATCCAGCCATTGCCTAGCGTCGCACCAGCGTGCGCGAACCCACACTCACACTCACCACCTGCCCATTTTGTTCAAAAATAGCCGCAGTCCGAATCTGACTCGCCACTCCTGGAATTGCGATCGCACCCACCAGCGTTCCATCCGCTTGCCACTGTCCCGTATAACGCGCCGATGCGAGTCGCGGATACAGCGAACTCCCCAACTGATACAGCATCCGGCGAAACCCAGTCGTCACTAAACCCACCGGCAAATAATCCCGCCACTCCTCACCCGTGGCCCGTACCAACGGAAATCGAGGCATCGCGAGCAACAACAACGCCAGCGCCGCATCCTCCCCCTCCAAACGATGGAACATAAACCCATCTTGATCTCGACTAAAAAACAACTTCGCCTTACCAGAATCCAAATAAAACGAACCATCCACCGCCATCCGCACGATCGCACTCAATGCCCCGGTCGCTCGCCCCTTTTGCACCACCCCAAAATCCAATTGTGCATCCAGGGGAAACGTCAGCGCTTGAGATAAAGCAGCATCCGGACTCACCGATTCCAAAACCATTCCCTCTGCGGGTGTCTCCTCAGCGCGAAACTCCCCATTCACCCTCACATTCGCGAAACTAAACGGCACCGTTGCCCCCCCAATGTCCGGAGTCAGTTGCACCTGAATATGAATATGTGGCTGCGGAGAATAGCCAGAATTGCCACAACGCCCCAGCAACGTACCCCGCTCAACGCGATCGCCCTGGTTCACCACAATGCTATTCTCAGCAAAATGAGAAAGCTCCACATAAAAACCCCGTGGATCGTAAAGCACCACATGATTGCCCCAATTATCATCCGCATCCACCGTGGCGATCGCACAATCTGGCAAATCCCGCACCACTCGCACCACCCAGCCGCGAATGGGCGACAACACCGGCTTTTGAAAAGCGTAATAATCCGTCCAATGTAACCCACTACCCCGATGAGTACGCCCCTGTTCATCCCGAATTAAAAAATCATAGGCATACCGCCACAAACCCTGATGAGTCCATTGCCCATCACACCCCTGCCAAACCGTCCAGCGCCCAGAAAACGGTAATCCAATTGTCCGTCCACTCCCCTGATAGCGCAATCTCGCAGTCAATTCCAAATCTAACGTCTTCTCAGGCGACGACTGAGGGAATTTCGCCAGCATCCGATGCCCCGCTAATCCCAATACATACAACAGCGACAGCGTCACCAAATTGTAGGGCAAAGCATGGACCGGCAAAGCCACCGCAGCCCAGAACACCCCCACCGCTTCGCTTAGCAACGCCGCCAGCGCCACCCCCAAACCCGCTAACACAAAACTTCTCGGAGAAGGTAGCAAATAAAACCCACCGATCGCCAAAGCCACCAAAATAAAATTGAGCGCCGCCGGGTCATAATACACATAAGCAAACGTTCCCGTTAGCATTCCCCGGATGCCAGTGCCCAACAAATAGCCAAACACTGCCAATAAAAATTGGATGCGGGAATTCAACAGCAGCAACAACGCCACCACCATCCCCACCCAAATATTGGGCAGAAAAAAGATTAAACCCAGCGTTCGCAGAAACCCTTCCCAACAGAGTGGCCAACCCATCGTATAAGCATGGGACGGGACAATAGCCGGCTGCAACCCCGCATAGCGGAAGGCCGCTAAATGCACCGTCCAACTCACCGCCACAAACGGCAAACTCAACACCGGCAACCAGAAAAACGTCCGCAACACATGGGCCAGCACCCAAGTCACAACCAAGGCAAACACCCCCGCCGCCGCCGCTAGAAACAGCGAGGCCGGGCTCGGCCGGAACAGGTAACCCACACTCAACCCCGCTAATAGGGGATTAAACAAGAAGGGTCCCCGTTCCAGATCCGCCTGCCCAAGTTGCGCGATCCTGGCAAAAGTAACCGCCGCCGCCACTCCCACCAACCCCATGATCAACACCGAAGGTTGTAGTAGCATCACGATCAGTAATAACGCCCCAGCTTTAACACCCCGCAAAAACAGGATCTCCGCTGTCGCAGCACAGAGTGCGAGGAGAAGTCCCGGCAGCCGCCATTCCGGTAGCACTGCGGTCATAGGGTTCTGAGGAAAGCCATTGGTCAGCTTAAAACGGCCCAGCAGGAAGCGATCGCGCAAATCTAGCATGGTTCTAACTCCGTCCTTGGCGAGGGGACTGCAACGGAGTCACGGCGAGGCGAGGGGGTAGATGTTCCCGTCGTTCTAAATCGCTTAAATCTTCTGCCTCACGAATCAATTCCACATTGCCCGTTTCCGTCACTAACACCACATTGGGGCGATACTCAATAAACTGCATCCATTGCGTGTTGTTGTAGGCCCCCACCGTCGAAATCACCAACCGCGTGCCGCGAGAGAGGGGAGGTAAGGAAATCCCTTCATCGATCGCATCAATATTCATACATAAGGGGCCGTAAATCACCGAAGGTTCGCAGGGGCCCGATACCAAGCGATCGAGGGCGATCTCAAAGCGATACCAAAAGCTGGTAAAGAGTAAATTCACCCCTGCATCCGCAATATAGGCACGGGTTCCATCTGGTAGGCGCTTGCTGCCACAAATCGTCGCGATCAGGGTTCCCGCTTCATCCACCATTGCCCGACCCGATTCTACAATCAATTTAGGTCTATGGCCGGGTTTCAGATTTGCCCACAAAGCATCGCAGACTGCATCGGCATAGTCATCAATGGGTGGTAGCATCACCTCTGCCGCGTGATACATTCCCTTGAGGCGACTCCGGGAGGGGAAACCACCCCCAATGTCTAAATATTCCATCCGCCAACCCAATTCAGCTTCAATTTCATAGCCGAATTTCACCATCTTCTCCACTTGGCGACTGTAGGCCGCTGGTTCCAGAATGAAGGTGCCAATATGACTGTGGAGTCCATTCACTCGCAATTTGCCACCGCTAGCGATCCGTCGCATCGCTTCGATCGCCTGGCCTGATTCCAAATTAAAGCCAAACCGCGACCATTTTGGTTGAATGCCGACATCTAAGTTGAGTCGCAGTCCGACTGAAATAGTCCGGCCGAGGCGAGTGGCGATCGCCTCCAAATCTTCAATTTCATCTAAATGATCGACATTAATCGTCACCCCATCACGCACCGCCGCTTCCAGGGTAGCAAAGGGTTTATGGGGGCCATTGAAAATAATTTGATGTCCCGGAATTCCCAGGCCCTTGGCTTTGTCATACTCCATTTTCGAGACTAATTCTGCGACTGCCCCTTCTTGGTGGAGAATGGCGCAAATTGCTTGTAAATAGTTGGTTTTGTAAGACCAGCCAAAGGTAACATCGGGGTAGCGAGTTGCAAAAGCATTGCGAATGGTGCGGAACTTGCGACGCAGCGATCGCTCAGAATAAACAAATAACGGTGAACCAAATTGGGCAACCAAATCTTCAATGGCAACTCCAGCAATTTCTGATTTCACTTGGCGATGCGGCGGTGTCCCCCCAGCAAACTTATTCATCAATCCGCTGTGTAACTTTTGAATCGCGGGTTTCTCATAGCGAGTTAACATTTCTAACGTTCTCCTTGTGTTACTAAAGTCTGTAAAGGGGTGGCATCGGTCACAATTTCATAGGTGTAACGCATCAGTAATTTGCCTGCTGCGTAGGAGGGCAAGGGAGGTAAAGGCAATCCCAGCATCTTCCGCACTAGGCGCGATGGCAGATTAATTCCAACTCCCGTTGCAAAGTAAGTCCAGGCTGGAAACCGCGGATTAATTTCAATGAGGTAGATGTTGCCCTGATTATCAGCAATACATTCCAATTCAAAGGGGCCTTGCCATTGAGTTTGTTGGAGGAACTGTGCTGCTACCTCCAGCAAACCAGGATGGTGAATGGTTAAACCACTCCAAATTTTTCCGAGTTCCGTCACTCCCATTTTCTTAATGGCAACCAAACCCAGATGACTTCCTTCACCATCTCCCACTCCGACTAAATTGAGTTCGATGCCGCTGACAATCTGCTGCACAATAATCGGATAACCCCATTCTGCAACCAATTGGTGAAACCGCTGCACCGCCTCTCCATTGGTCGAGACTCGGTAGGCTTTGTAATAGGGCCCCTTAATCATCAAAGGAAATCCTAATTCGGTGGTGGCTTCTTGCAATTGCTGCATCGAAGTGACAATCACCGTTCGGGGGGTACTCACACCAAAATTGGTCGCTGCTTCGGTCAGATTTGCTTTATTCCGCAAAGCAAATTGTGTTTTGGTGGGTAGATAAGTCCGAATGCCAATGGCCTCTAATTCTGGGGCACAGCGGATATAAAGCGGTAACTCAACATCAAAATTGGGAATGATACAATCTAGCCCAAACTGCTGCTTAATTTGGCACAAGCGTTCAATCAAAACCTCCGGTTCCGCCGAGGGATAGGGCATAATGTAACGGCGGTCAAACAGCCAATCCATATACAGCCCCGGTTCCATCGCATCGTAGGCGAGACCAACGGTTCGCAGGGGAAGCTCTAACTCTAAATCCTCGCGCAAACTGCGGGCAACTCCGGTTCCTGGTCCGGGATTATCGATGGCATTAATGCCTGTGATGCCAATGGTAAATTCTTTCATGAGTGGACTCCTTAACAAGTCAAAAGGTCAAAGGAAAATTTACGACTTTTGACGCTTGATTTTTAACGGTTAACCAGCAGAGGAGTCGCGGTTAGTCCCAGCCCATTGAGTTGCTGGAAAAAATCTGTGACATCACGCTCGGCTGCACTCAGGGCTATGCCAAATTCAGCGGATAAAAACTGAATAATTTGTTTGCGAGTTTCGCCCTGTTGGAGTCGGTTGAGGACTAATTGACCGCAACGGTTGAGGGTGTAAGTTTCACCCGTCATTGAGTCAAATGCAAATCCATCTTGGGTGATAGTTAGGGTGCTAATTCTTGACATTTGTTTCTCCGATTGATTGGGGGTAAGAACTGTTCCTGTCTCGATTAACTTCAGCAAAAATGACAACTTAACCTGGGTCTGGATTACAAATTTGTAATTTTGAGTGAGACCGGATTGGGGTAAAAATTGGTAATGAGCACCGATCCTGAGTTAGAGGGAATCAATGCTCATTCCCTTCCCAGGGAGTCACCAAGGTTGTGGCATCCCTTCATCAAGCTGGAGGCGTTGATCTGGCGTCAAGACTTGCCGTTCCGCTAACATCATTTCAAAGTGATTGTTATCCAGTTGCTGGCGGAGTGTTTGAATATATTGATGTTGTTGCCGTAATTGAGCGATGACAGCACCCCGTTTGAGGAGCGATCGCAGTTGGCGATCGGCGGCAAACAGTTGCTGTTGCAGCTTCTGGATATTTTGAATCCCTTGTTTGTGAATGTTGCGGATCTGTTGTTGCTGTTCGCTGCTGAGTTGGAGTACCTGTGCCCAAGGAGGTTCTGGATCGCTTCCTGGTGCTAGGGTATTTAGGGGAGGGGGTGGAGGCGGACAAGGGGGAAGTTGAGCGATCGCAGGTGTAGGATCGTGAGTAGATGGCGCTGAGTCCCCAGTCATAGTGCTCCCAATTGAGAGGAACAGGGATGCTGTACCCAAGAGAAGGAAGTAACGAATCGTCATGAGGGTATGCTCCTGATTATGATTGCTTAAAAATGATTCAATTCTGATGAAATCATTTAAAAATGACAATTCAACCAGCAGTTGCATGACAATTTTGTAATTTTGGCAATTATAATTTTGAATTAAAATCAATGGTGAGGGCAAGCAATGAATGTTTTATATGTTGAAGATGAAGCAAAAATTGCTAATTTTGTCTGTGCTGGCTTGAAGGAGCAGGGTTTTGTGGTCGATTACTGTGATAATGGCAATGACGGGTATCTACGGGCTTTAGAGTGCGAGTATGATGCACTCATCCTTGATATTATGGTGCCGGGGAAAGATGGTTTGGCAATTCTAAAAAGTTTGCGCCAAGCAGGTCGTAATGTACCGGTAATTTTGTTAACAGCCAGAAATGAATTAGATGACCGCCTCACGGGCCTTAATCTGGGTGCTGATGACTATCTTACCAAACCATTTTTTGTTGAAGAATTAATTGCTCGCATTCATGCGGTGGTGCGACGGGTCTCTGGCGATCGCCAGAATATTGTTAGCGCTGGGCCGTTAAAACTGGATCGAATTACTCGCGAAATGACTTGTAATCAGCAGTCGGTAGAACTCACCACTCGCGAGTTTAATTTGTTGGAGTATCTGATGCGTTCCCCCGGACGGGTGCTCACCCGCACGCAAATTCTAGAACACGTTTGGGGCTATGATTTTAATCCAAGTACGAATGTGGTTGATGTTTGCATTCAGCGGATTCGCAAAAAAATTGAACCTCTGGGTGGAACTGGCTGTATTGAAAGCGTGCGGGGCGTGGGTTACTGTTTTCGTAAGCCGGAAGTTCCTTCATGAAAATCCCTTCCTTTCGACTCCGAATTGCCCTTTTATCTGCTTCGCTTGCGGGTAGCGCTTTGGTTGGTTTTGGATTGGTTTCTTGGCTCTTTATTTATCAGACTAAACTCGCTCGCCTGGATAGCGAAATTGAAGGTCAGTTGCTGCGGGAAGCTTCCCCTCCGCGTCCGGTGGAGCACTGGCCGTTGTATGAAACTTCTTTACCGTCGTTTTTCGGCACCGATTCTCAGACTCCGATCGCGTTGTGGGTGCTGGATCGGGATGGCAAGCGTTTGTATCAATCTCAAAACTGGCCCTCTGAACTCGATCAAAACACTTTATTTCCACCGCAATTTGACTTCAGACATCCTCCTCCGCTACCCCCAGAAGGAGATTTGCCTCCCCCTCCCCCAGGACAGGAAGAAGACTTCCCACCCCCAGGACCGTTGGGAGAACCCCTGCATCCTCCGTTCCCAGAACCTCCGCCGCTAAAACCAGGCGAGCGCCCTCAGCTACCTCCGATTATGACCTATCACACCGAGACTCGAACTTGGCGGGTGGGAAAAGTGAGGTCTCCGTTTGTTCAGATTGCGATCGCAGTTAGTTGTGACCAGATTGACCGCGAGATGAGCGCGATTCGCACTATTTTTCTAATTTCGGTGTTCTTGATTTTGATTTTAGTGGCGATCGGGGCTTGGTTATTATCGGGGAGTGCCTTAAAACCCCTCCGCGAAGTCACTACGACTCTGCAACAGGTGACAGCGAAAGGGTTAGATCAACGTATTCCCAGCACCGTGGTGGATGCGGAATTTTTGGAATTAATCCAAGTGTTTAACCAGATGATGGAACGCTTGGAACGGAGTTTTCACCAAGCATCTCGTTTCAGTGCTGATGCGGCCCACGAACTGAAAACCCCTTTGGCAATTTTGCAAGGGGAGTTAGAGCGAACGCTGCAACAGGCCGATGCGGGTTCTGAACTTCAGCAGAATTTGAGTAGTTTGCTGGATGAAGTGCGTCGCCTGGGTTCGATCGTCCGCAAACTGCTGTTACTCTCGCTGGCGGATGCTGGTCAAATGCCACTACACCGGGTTGAGATCGATTTGTCGGAGATGTTGACGGATCTGGCAGAAGATATTGAAATGCTGGCTCCTCAGTTAGCCGTTAAGCTAGAGATTGCACCCAAGTTATTGATTCCAGGCGATCGCGATTTACTGGTTCAGGTGTTGCAAAATTTGATTAGCAATGCGATCAAATATAATCTGCCCTCTGGTTGGGTACAGATTAAAGCCAAACGCCAAGGCATGGTGATAGCAGTGACGGTGAGCAACTGTTCTCGCCATCTTCCTGTCAAGGAACGGGAGCGCATTTTTGACCGATTTTACCGAGGCGATGCGGCTCATACTCGCCATATAGAGGGGTTAGGGTTGGGACTGAGTTTATCGCGAGAAATTGCCCGTGCTCATGGGGGAGAATTGAAGTTGGACTTGACACCGTTGGGTCAAACGGCTTTTACGTTGACCTTCCCCATTGCGGAATCGGGTTGTCTTTGAGCAGTCGGTTGCTCTGAGTTCTGAAGTTAAAACGGAGTGACAGCTTGTAGGTGAACGGTTTCTCCGAACTGCGGATGCTCAAAGTGGAGTTCCCTGGCGTGTAGATGTAACCGAGTCGCAGCCGCTTGGCATCCATACAGGCGATCGCCTAAAATCGGTATCCCCAACCCCCTGCGATCGGCCGCATGAACCCGGAGTTGGTGAGTGCGACCGGTGAGTGGCACCAACTCAACACGAGTATAACCCTCTGCCCTCGCCATCACCCAGAAGTAAGTTACACTGGGTTTACCCCGCTGTTCATCAACTTGTTGAGAGGGGCGAAGCATTGGATCTCCCCAGAGAGGTAAGTTGATCTCACCTTGCTCAGGCGCTACCAAGCCGGAAAGCACCGCCTCATAAACTTTGCGAACCTGTCGCTGCTGAAATTGCTGGGTGACTTGGCGATAGGTTTGGCGATCGCGTGCCAATAACAAAATCCCAGAGGTTTCTTGATCTAATCTGTGTACAGCCATTAAAGCCATGCCATCCGGTAACTCGTGGCGCAAGCGACTGAGAACGCTGTCTTGGCGATCGCGATAACGACCTGGTACAGACAGCAGTCCCGCTGGTTTATTCACAGCAATTAACCATCGATCTTCGTAGAGAATGGGAAGGGTTGCGAGGGGATCGTAGCTGTTTGAGTGTTCTGTTCTCTGAGGCAACCCGGAAAGCAAAAACCCCATTAATGGCTGGCAACGCTCGACACAAGCACCGTAAAATTCTCCCGGAATTTTATCTTGATTGGCAGAAGGGGGTCCCCACCAAAATTCTGCCATTGCCAACGGTTTGAGACCTTGTATCGCTGCATAATGAAGCAGTTTAGGAGCGCAGCAGTCTCCGGTTCCCGTCGGTAAACCAGAGGGTAACAATTGTTGTAGCGATCGCGACTCACCAGAAAAATTAGTCAGGCTGTAAGCAGCGTGCATTTGAGTTTGCAGTTGTCGGGATAACTCTTGGCGTTGCTGTTTCAAGGCTCTCATTTTGGCATCTGCTGCTGCAATTAACTGCTGAAGTGGCTGCAACTTCATAGTTTGCTGACGTTTAAGCTGTCGTCGCTCAATTCCTTGCCAGCGGCTTTCAGAGTCCAGTTGTTCGAGTGCAGTGGCGAGTGCAACTCCTGTCAGGGTTTCGCTGTAGAGCTGACGTTTGGCGAGGCGTTGCTGCTTGCTCTCTCGATGCTGTAAACTCATCAGTTGTCGTTGCTGTTCAAATTCGCAGACCAGCGTTTCATATTGCTGTCGTTCGGGTAATTGTTGAAGGGCAATCAGTTCTTGTTTGAGTCGCTCCAACTCCGCTAAGGTGTGAGCTTCCGCTAGAGCAACTTGGTCTCGTCCCGGAATAGGGGGGACCCAACCTGCAACGCAACTGCAACCCTTGAGAAGGCCGGAAAAAGCTTTAAGCACCCGTTGAGTGCCATCTGGCAGTTCCACCAGCAAAATGCCATACATCTTGCCTTCGTGGGAATAGTCGTCATTGGCGGCAAGCTGTTGCATCAAACCTCTCGCGATCGCCTCAGAAATTTGGGTGCGGGGCAATTTCAGCAGCTCATCACTTTGAGGGCAGCGTCCTTGATAATAATAGGTTGGCAAGAAGTTACTAACAGCATAATTGCAGTCAATAAACTCTGAAAGCGGATGGAGAACCATGAACACTGATTGGGTACAACTTAAGTAAGGTTTGGGAGCGGTCGCAACTCTTAAAATTTAGCTCTCTGGGAGTACCATAGCTTGAGCGATGATTTCGTGGCAATGGAGCTTAGCAAAATTACCCTTAATTTCAGCTTCCTTAATTTTATTAGGAGAAGCAACTTAAAAAACTGAATCATTAACTCTATCAATAATTGTTTCTCTGTTGCCAGTACAAGGTTAGTTTTAAGCGACTAGCAACGACCGGAACCCCTACAAGAGTCTACAACCAAGCCTTAATTTTTGCAATGGGAAACTTTTCCGATAAAAATGGTTGCAGGTGGTTAAATTCAAAGAGGAATCAAAAATAGTAATGAGGGGGGAAATCGTCCGATTCCACCCCCTAAAATTTTTCCTGTAAATTCTCTGAATCGCTCAAAGTTTCCTGCTTGCAGATTTTGATAGAAAACCAACGGTCATGACAGCCGAAAAAATCATTTCA
Organism: Actinomycetota bacterium; assembly: GCA_050262755.1. Taxonomy (GTDB): domain Bacteria; phylum Cyanobacteriota; class Cyanobacteriia; order Cyanobacteriales; family Microcoleaceae; genus JBLNEP01. Next base: position 22,598 of record JBLNEP010000206.1, read on the forward strand.
CGAATTTTTTGGGTATCTTCACAGAAGGCATCACAGACTTGTTCAGATTTGTATTGATTGTAGGTTAGGGCGATATTGTCTTTGAGGGCTGATTTCTTAAAAATGCGATCTGCTTGATTGTAATTAATCGGGTGAGAACGGGAGGCTTGAACTTGCTGGATAATGGCTTCTAATTTTTGAAGATCGGGGAGTTCCATTGTTGGTTTCCTACTTTAAGTATTTGGAAATAAAGACTCAGTAGAATTAACGGTGATGGCAGAGCTGCTCTGGTCTTGGGCAGTAGCTTATCTTTGAAGACCCTACTTTTAAGATAACTTTTTAATCGTTAAATTGGTGTGATGTAGGAACCTTGATACTGTGATAAACTTTAGAAAATCAGGTGATAATCATCCTGTTTATGAATGATGCCAGTCAGCAAAGGAAGCGATCTAAATCTACCAAACGAGTGATGAAAAGCAGCAGCGAGCGTGATTTCAGTCACTAAGGGCCGAGAAAGTAAGGCTCTCGGACTATTTCCATCAGCTTACTCCGCTTCGCCGATCAGTGTAAAAGCGGCCCAGCTACTAGGATTCGGGTGCTGTTTCATGGTTGTGAGCATGGCTTGGCGCAGTGCTTGCGCTTTATCGGGAGTTTGCTGCATCCAGCGATAAAACTGAGTCATTAATAGTTCTGTGGGTACATCTGGCACGGCCCATAGGGAGACAACCACGCTGGAAGCGCCGGCACTCATCAAAGAACGAGATAATCCAATCACGCCGTCACTGGTGATATTGCCTCGGCCGGTGTTGCAAGCGCTCAGAACCACTAAGTCAGCGTTGAGCTTTAAATGTAAGATTTCCTCCGAGGTGAGCAAACCGTCATCGCGATCGCTCGGAGTGAGCGCGATCGCTCCGGGTACTCTCAACCCTAAATGCTTGAGTTCATTAAATAACCCGTGAGTCGCCAAATGAATGATTCTTGCTTTTGGCATCCGTTTTACCACAGCGGTTTCTGTGGCTTGACGACCGGTGATTGCTTGTGTACCCAGAATTCTGGCGATCGCCAGTGCTTCCCCCTCAGCGCCTAACAACGGACTTAATGGCATCGGCTGTTCTCCAAGCTGTACGGGAATAGAAGGCATGGTGGGATTACCCACCACTAACACCTCTGAGGCTGGATGCTGTTGCCTATGCTGGCGACGCTGATGAGTTAAATCTAATACCTGGACTGAAGGTGCAATCAAAATTGTATGTTTTTCAATTAAATAATTTCCGGCTCGATCTTGTAAAGCAACAAAGGGAACGAGGAACAGCGAACGGTGAGGGATGAAAATTACCCGGTCATTAGGGTTTTTCGGTAAAAGCTCTGCGATGGGTTCAATTAATATTTGATAACTTTGATACAATCGATTATTTTTAGACCGGGGTAAATTTGCAACTGAAACGATTGGTTCTTTTTGCTCCTTCTGCGGAATCCCTGCTGGTTTTGAGAACAGATTTAAGTTCAAATTCTCTTGAGACCTATTCCCCCGATTTCTATCGGTAGCTGCTGCTGCCAATGTTCTCAGCACGACTTCGGTCAAGGAACTCTCTAAATTCCGAATATCTACTTGGCGAAAATTCAGCGTTTTCTGAGGAGAAATCACCCAAATATAAAGCTTATTGCTCACAATAGAATATTCAACCAGCGTTGTTTTATAGTCAGCAGCAACTTGTTGAATTTGTGCAAAGGTGGGGGGGTTAACTGACTGAAGAGTTTCTGATTGAACCGCTCCTAATTGAGAAGATAATAACTCAGCAAAAGCCCGCGCTCTCCCTCGTTCAGAAATTTCTAAAGCAGCTTGAATTTGATGTTGAGCAATCAAAGCTTCTTGCAAAAGTCCGTAAGTATCTGCTTGCCTATCAAATAATGAAACTTTATTTTCATCCGTCAACCCTGGTCGCAGAGATTCCCAGACTTCGATCGCTGCTTGTAATTTCTCAATCGCTGCTGAAAATAAACCTTTTTTTAAGAAAGTGCTGCCAATATTACTGAGAGTTTGCCCTTCTCCGGGTCGGTCCCCAACTTCTCTGGTAATTTTTAAGGCTTGCTGATAGAAATTGAGGGCTTTTTGATACTCACCCTGCTCGCGGTACAGCGTTCCTAGGCTGTCGAGGGTGACTCCTTCCCCAGGCTTATCGCCGATTTCCCTGCGAATTAATAAGGCTTGCTCTAGGGATTCCTGTGCTTTTTGAACCAGACCTAAATGGCTGTAAGCTAAGCCAATATAGCTGAGCGTTCTGCCAATACCGATGCGATCGCCGGTTTCTTGGAGAATGGTGAGAGCCTGCTGATAGGAGGTCAGGGCTTCTTGCGCTTGGCCTTGATTTTGATAGGCAAAGCCAATATTATTGAGGGTGGTTCCTTCGCCCCGTCGGTCTTTAACTTCTTGAAAAATGACCAACGCTTGTTGATAGAAAGTTAAAGCTTTTTGGTACTGACCGAGGTTGTCATAAACGGCAGCTAAATTATTGAGAGTCGTTGCTTCCCCTTGGCGATCGCCAACTTGACGACGAATGACCAACGTCTGCTGATAAGACGAGAGTGCTTTTTGATACTGACCGAGATTACGGTACACCACTGCTATGTTATTCAGAGTCACCCCTTCCCCAGCGCGATCGCTGAGTTCTCGAAAAATCGTTAAAGCTTTCTGGTAGGCATCCATCGCCTGTGGATACTGACCCATATTGTAATAAGCCAAGGCGATTTGGTTAAGGGTGGCCCCTTCTCCCAAGCGTTCATTAATTTGCCTGACGATCGCTAATACCTGCTGTAAAGTGGTCAAAGCTTCTCGTGATTGACCTTGATTTAACTGCTGAGTCGCTTGCTGGTAAAGCTTCCCTGCTTCAGCTTTTTGGGTTTCGCGAACTGTTTGTGCTAAAGCTTGCTGAGAAAGACAGGCGATCGGCACTGTCTGCACCCCCAACAGCAACAGTGCAGTCCCCAAAATTAACATTTGAGCTTGAACAGCAGTCCGATTATTTTCCACCAGCAAACACCTTCTGGTTTATGCTTTCTTTAGTTTTATCCTTTTTCTTAGAAATAGGTGAAGAAAAAAAATGAAATTTTACAAGTCCCAACAAAACTTTAAAGCCTGGGCGACCTTAGTTGGAATCACTGCTCTATTAGTTGTGATGATTCTACCTGTTTTTGCTCAACAATCCAATTCTGAATCTCAGAGTGTTTTTCAACCTTCTTCTATTCTCGATTCTCCCAAACGCTCCGGTAGCAATCTTGTAGAAACACTTGCGAAAGAAATTGAATTTCAGACCCTAGCTTCTGCCTTAGCCATAGCTCAGTTAAATGACACCTTAGCAGTTGGTGAAAAGGGTGCTTTGACAATTTTTGCTCCTACCAACCAAGCCTTTCAAAAAAATGCTACTACTTACGCTAAGTTACTACAGCCACAAAATCGAGACAAATTGATTCGACTCTTAAGATATCATCTTGTTAAAGGTGAAGTAAAGCCAGAGGATGTTAATCGCGGGGAAATTCAAACGTTAGAAGGAAATTTCCTTAAGATTCGTGTCACTCCCAATGGAGTGTTCGTAAACGAGCGAGCCAAGGCAATTCAACCTTCGATTGAAACGAGCAATGGTGTGATTGTTCGGATCGATCAGTTATTGATTCCTCCTAATTTTTAACCTAAATTTGAGGAAAAAAGTGGGCCGTTCGGTTTCCTAGCTCAACGCCACTAACCCAGGGAAAAATTCGATAACAGCGACTTTGAGACTGAAACTTTACTCAATGTCGAGTTATTTTACAGCAGTTTTCAACGAAATCAAATCTAGAGGACTATCACCAGAACCACTTTTCCCTTTTCCCCCTTTTCCCCCTCTCCTCCTTCACTATTCTATTGCCAGTTACCAACTAAAACATAGGGGGCCCAAAAAAATGGGTGCTGATATTGACTCTCTTTTAAGAGCTTCAATTGAGCGCGACGGAGCGCTTCAGCTTTATTAATTTTTCCCTGAGTTTGAGCCAATTGACTGTAAAATTCACTCATAAAAATCGCTGTACTCGCATCACTCACTTGCCACAGCGTTGCCACTGTGCTGCGAGCCCCCGCCCGTACTGCTACCCCTGCTAACCCTAAAGCAGCTCTGCTGTCTCCTTCCATCGTTTCACAAGCGCTGAGTACGAGTAATTCGATTGGTTTTTTGGGGTCTGCTGTCCGTAGAATTTGGTCGAAATCTCTGACATTAATCTGTCCATTCCAATCCAGAATAAATGTTTTTTCTGCATTGGAACTAAACTGACCGTGAGTAGCCAGATGCACGACTGGAAAGGGGACTTGATTGATTAATGCTTGCAGGTTTGCCTTGGTAAACTCCTGATTTTCACGCTTTTCATTTCTGGGAAATTTTATTGCAATTTGCTCCAATTCTTTCTCGACAGCCGGCAGGGGATTGAGATTATTTTTTTGAAAGCTAGGAGCATTAGTCGCACCAGCAATTAAGGCTCTGAACTCAGTGGTAGATAGGGATTGGGGACTTAGAAGTTGCAAACCAGGAGTTAAGGCGATCGCATACTTTTCAACTAAATATTGATTCCCATCATGGAGCACAGCCATCGGCAGATTTCGTAACTCGCCGTCAAGGACAAAAACTAAGGTTTTGGCTTGACTTTCTTGGAGAACTGTTTCTGCCGGTTGAATTAGCCAATGATAAACTCGCTGACTTAACGGTAAAAAGTTGTTGCCGCTAGCGGTAGATTGAATTGAGGCATTTTTTTCACCCACTCGCAATTCTTTTAAAGTGTTTTCTAGTTCTGTGGGTGTGACGACTGGACTATTGGTATTGGGATCGTCTGGTGTAAATAAAAACAGTCGTCCGCCAGGTAAGCTGACAATTACTTCTAGCTGTTCTTTGAGAATGATGGGGTAAATAATGGCGGCGGTGCGATCGATTTCATCGATTTGTTGAGTTTTGACAGTGACGCAAGCATCTTGAAAAAAGTTATTGAGTTCTGCTAATTGCAACGATTCGATGACTCTGCGCGCTTGCTTGAGCATTTTTTGGCTATCATCGATTCTACCTTGAGTCCTGAAAGATTGAGCGACTTGCAAGCTCAAGGAAACTAATTCTCGGTAAACTGGTTCTACGCTATCTCGAAAAGAAAACTGCACCTCTGGATTAATCGCGACTAAGTCGCTGCGTAAGGATTGGAGGGTTTCAAAGGCGGTGGTATAAGCTGCGGTCGCACTCTCTAGATCGGCTTCTGATTTGGGGAGATTTCCCAGACGTTTCTCGATATCTGCTTGGGTTTTGCGGATGCGTCCTAATTGCCAGAAATATTGATAAGCAATATCTGGCATGGTGTAGGTTGGAGCTAAGTTTAAAGCTTGCTGAGTTAAACGTTCTGCTTGTTCCCACTGCTGCATTTGCTCCGATAGGAAACCTTGGCTTCCCACTGCGTAAGCTTCGGCTTTTTTATCTCCTAATATTTTCGCTTGTTCCGTAGCTTTTATCAAGATTGTTTGCAGGGTATTTGCTGTCGGAAAGTGTGACGGTAATTGCCCCTGTTGCTGCTTGAATTTAATTAAATTTAGAGCTAAATTAATTTGAGCATAAATTGCCATTTGAGTGGTCGGTAAGAGAGGCAATTTCATTTGGAGAGAAAGCCACAAGTTTTGAGCGTTTGTCAATGATTCTTCCCCTAACCACTGCTGACTTTCTAGTAATAAACTCAGTTGATTAGATTCAGCTAAAACTTTGCCGGTGAGAGTTGGGGATAACTGAGCTGCTTCTTGGTAAAATTTTAAAGCTTCCTGAGTTTTTAAGACCAGGATGGTAAGGTTTCTATCCGGTGATGGCAGTAAGGTCTGTTTATCTACTAAGGCTCTAGCGGTATTGCCTAAACTCAGCAAGGCTGTACTTTGCTCTTGCGGAGATTGCAACGCAGTTGCCACTGCTAAACTGGATTCTAAAAGGGTTTGAGAAAGCTGTAAATCTCCAACTATTCGGAGAATATTACCCAAGCTCTGTAAGCCATCAAACTTCAGCAGAGAATCTGGCTGATTTTTGAGAATTTCTAATTTCTGATTGAAGCGGTCGCGGGGTAAATCTGTTAAGCTTTTACAATCCTCTACCCCTAAATCTAAAGCCGATAGTAAGGTTTTACAAGCTCTGGGATAAAGCCCTAAATCTTGCCAAGCTTGGGATTGATTGATCGAGCTTTGCCGACTGGCATTTCGATCGCCCATTCTTGTATAAAGATCGGCGGCTGCTTGCCAGGTAGCAGCCGCAAGTTCTGATTCTCCGATCGCCCGTTGCAGTCGCCCTTGGATATCAAGGGTTTGAGCAAAAATTCGCTGCTTTTCGGGAGTATCTTCTAAGGAGTTGAGCAGATTAATACTTTGATTGAGCGTTAATTTTGCCTGTTCCCACTGTCCCAGTTGTTGATAGGTAAGGGAGAGGTTACTCAAAGCCATTCCTTGATTCAAGCTGTCTGCTTGGGCAGCATAAGCAGCAGCAGCTTGTTGCCAAAGTGTGGCTGCTTTTTCATAGTTCCTTTGTTCGTAGAGGGTTTTTCCTTGTTGGCTTAATTGACTCGGTTCCTGTTGGGTTAAATTGGGAACGGTAATAGATAAAACGGGCGGTACTGCCAAAGAAATGAGCAACAAAAAGAGGAAAAAGTAGGTTGATTTTCTGTATTTTTTACTTCTGGGTATTATCATGGGTTTAAGAGGAATAAAACTAGATTAATCGAAGCGGGTAGCAAAATTTTTAACGTTGGGAAGGCTGGCAAGTATTTAAATTAATGCGTTGACGATTGGCTCCCCTGCCAGTGGGGTCATATTCCACTAAAATCACTTCCCCTTTTTGATTGCGAATCCAGCCCCTTGTCGGAATTATATTCGCCGAGGAAACTGCTTCGTTTAAGGGTTGATGGGTTGGCTGAATCCGACTGGAAAGATTACCTGAGGACGCGGGGGCTGCTAACCCTACTCTCACCTCATTATGATTGAGTGGTTGGCTGGGGTTGGTAGGCAAACCGCCTTTGCCGGTGATGGTAAATTCGCTGTCACGGCCGCGATCGCAGGGGTTTTGAGCAATGAGGGCGGCGGGATCGACGACTTCCTGCGGTAATTCTACTAACCCAGCGGTGGGATCGACGGTAGGCGGGGCGATCGTCACGACTCCGCTGAGGGTGGGGTCTGTTTGGGAAATGGCAATGATGTTGCTACCTGGTAGTTGGCTAACATCAAACTGACTCAGGTCGCTGGTGCCCAGGAGTTTCTCAATTTCCGCCCGCGATCGCGGCTGTAGCCGAAATAAGCCTTGAGTCTCAATTTGGATCGCACCCCCTGCCCCCCCGATCGCATTGGCGGTGATATTACTGTTTTCCAAACCAGCTAATGCACCGGTGGCGATCGTGATATTACCGCCATTGGTGCCATTGGCGTTGGTGACGATATTGCTTTGGTGGCGCATCTGCAAGGACAATGCTTGCACGGTAATGCTTGCTCGCTTCCCTGCTTGGGTATTCGCTTCTAAAAGGCCTTCCGCGAGGCGAACGTCACCCTGGTCCGCCTGGATCGTGATGCTACCAGCATTATTCCGCAACTCCTGTGGCTTCCGATCGGGCTGGGCTGTTTGGCTGCTCGCGCTGATCCTGGCACCGGTGGTCACGGAAACCGAGCGTGCGGTCATGTTGATGTTACCACCGAGGCCGCCTTCAGCTCTCCGATCCACTTCTGCATTGATGCTCGTTCCTGGGTTGGTGAGGGCCACGCGATCGCGCACTTGGATGGTAATATTCCCGGCCTGAGAAGCTGCATTATCCGTCCGTCTGCGACTACCAGAGGTTGCACTCGTGATCTGGGTGCCACTGGATAAGGAAAGAGAACCAGCTTCAATGCTAATATCCCCGCTTTTACCTCCCTGAACGCCTTGCCCCACCGTGGTAAAAATGCTGCTTCCTTGGTTGAGGGTAACAGCATCGCGGGCGTAGATGCTGACGTTACCACCATTTCCCTGGCCAGCGGGAAAGCGATCGGGGTCGTTGGGGTCAGCTTTTTGAACGCGGGTGACGATCGCGGCGCCATTACTGAAGGAGAGGGAACCCTGGGTAACGGTCACGGCGATATTACCACTATTGCCCAAGCCACCGGGATCGACTTCCGCAGCGATGCTACTGTTATCCTTGAGAGTCACCGAGTCCCTCGCCACGATCGCAATTTTACCCCCATTGCCCTGGCCCGATGTGCTCGCCACCAGTTGCGCCCCCTCTGTCAGAGATAGGGAACCCTCGCTCACAGTAATTCTGATTTTGCCGCCGTTACCGACCGCCCGGCTACCCAGACTGGCGACGATCGCCGTATTCTCGCCAGAGAGGGTGACGCGATCGCGGGCGTCGATGGCAATGTTGCCACCATTGCCTTGACCAGGTGGGTAGGAGTTGTCACCTTTGCGGACACCGCTGAGGATGACAGCGCCATTGCTTAAGTCTAGAGCTCCTGCCTGGACTCGGACCGCTCCAGCATCGCCCACGCCTCCACTTTTGACATCGGTTTCGACGCGGCTGTTGTTGAGGGAAACGGTACCGGTGGCGCTGATGTCAATTGTTCCGGGTTGACCTGCGTTTAAGTACCAACCAGGGAGAATACCAGCATTGAGAGAACTAGCCAAGAGGTCTAAATTCTGAGTAGCGATCGCGATGCTACCCCTGCCACTGCCTGTCACCATGACACTTGCGTTATTGCTGAGGGTGGTGTCGGCCCGCTGCACGCCATCGGGGAAAATCAAGCGGTTATCTGCGATCGCAACGATCCCCGCCGCCGCGAGACCCCCCAACTCCACCCGCCCATCTGGAGCCGATAAAATCCCCCCCTGTAACTGTACATTGCCACCGATCAACGCTAAAGTTTTGCCAGAACCAACTTGCAGGCCATCAGTGAACGTAAAAGTTTGGGGGTCATAGTTGCCACGCGATTGATTAATAATCGGCCCTGGACGGTCTCGAAATCCTAACCCTAGGGGAATATTGACTGCTAATAAGGGGGGCGCTTGCGGGTTAACCGTGCTAAACTCAATTCCCTGATTCCATAAAAAACGGTTGGCCGTAGTTGCGAAAAACGAGCCACCCACATCTAAGCGGGAATTCGGACCCAAAAAAATTCCATTCGGATTCATTAAAAATAAATTAGCATTGCCTAAAACACCCAGCGTTCCCAAAATATTCGAGCGATTGTTACCAGTGACGCGCATTAAAATGTTTTCGATCGAGGCTGGCTGATTAAAATAAACAGCTCTGCCTTCTCCCACATTAAATTCTTGAAAACTGTGAAATAAATTCTGACCCCGAATCGCGCCCCCATTAATCTGGTCACTCGGAATTCCTTTAACCGTAATATTCGGGGTCAGGGTGGAGCTTTCCGGCCCTAGGGTACTGTCAGGAATAATTTGCGCGAGTACCGACTTAATACTGCATAAATTTGCAAGAAGTGCCAGAGTTAAAATTTTTAAAATTTTAGATGTTTTTTGAGTTTTCATTGGTTATCATCCCTAGCTCCCTCGTCCCTATGGGACAGGGTGGTTGATTGTATCAGATAAAACTCAATTTTACAACCAATTACCGACTAACACAAAAGCAGCCCAGAAATAGGGGTGCGAGGATCTTGCATCTCCCAAAATTGCCTCTTGAGTAAGGCGGAGGGCTTCAGCTTTGGTGACTTGATTTTTGGCTAATTCTTCATAAAATTTAGCCATGAATAAAGCTGTGGTTTGATCGTCTATGCGCCAAAGGGAAGCAATGGTACTGCGAGCCCCCGCTCGCACAGCAACCCCTGCTAATCCCAAAGCAGCCCGTCGATCGCCCACAGCCGTGCTACAAGCACTCAGTACCAGCAATTCAATCGGGCGATCGCTCCTCCGATTTCCCCGTAGCAAATTATCAAGGTCCCTGGCTCGAATGCGCCCGTCCCAAGTCAAAATAAAAGTGTTGTCAGCCTGAGAACTAAATTGACCATGAGTGGCTAAGTGAACAATGGGGAAAGGGAAGGAATTAACGGCTGTTTTTAAGCGAGTTTCTGTGAAAGATTGATTTAATAATTGGGTGCTAGCAACTTCTGCCTGAATTTGCTGCAATTCCTTCTCAACACCGGGGAGGGGAGCAAAGCCTTGGCGAGCTTCACTGAGGCCACCCGCAATCACCTTTACCTTTTGCTGGGTGAAAGGATTGGCATCAATTAATTGTAAACCAGGGGCAATAGCAATATTATATTGCTGGGCTAAATATTGCTGACCATTGTGCAGGGAAGCCATCGGGATATTTCGCAAAGCCCCATCTAAGACAAATACTAAAGTTTGAGTGCCACTCGCGACTAAGTCAGCTTCAATGGGGCGAATTAACCAATTATAGACTTTTTGGGAGGGTTGTAAAAAGGTGTTAATATAACTTCGCAGTTGGGGACTCGTTAACGCCTCTCGCATTTGCTTGAGTGTTTCTTCCACTTCCGCTGCTCCCACTTGTGCCTGGTAGTGCTTAAGTTTTTTACCGGGGAGGGTGACGATCACTTCCAAGCGATCGCGCAAAATAATTGGATAAAAAACAGTTGCTTTAGGATCGATTTGGTCGATTTGAACAGGTTTGACATTGGCACAAGCATCTCGGAAAAAATTATCGAGTTCTGCGACTTGAAGAGATTCAATGACTTGCCGAGCTTGGATTAAGGTAGATTCATCGAGATTCGCTCCGGGTTGCAGCAACAATTCGACAAATTCTCGATAAACGGGTTCGACACTTTTGCGGAAAGAAAATTGAGCATCTGAGCTAATGGCTGCTAAATCTTTGCGGAGAGATTGCAGGGTTTGAACCGCCAGGGAATAGGCAGCAACTGCCCCTTCTCGATTGGGAATATTTTTCAGAATTCGACCTAATTGCCATTGCCACTGATAGCTGATTTCCGGTGCATTAATGGCGCGAGAAATCAACAGCGCTGCTTCTGTCAATTTCCTGGCTTGTTCCCACTGTTGATCCTGCTCAGACAGCTTGCCTAAATTGCCGTTCGCATAGGATTCTGCTTTTTTATCTCCTAAAATTATTGCTTGGTCTAAGGTGGTTTTTAAGAGCGTTTCTATTTCATTGTTTGAGGGAGGTTCCCAGAGTGTAGTTCTGAAAGTTTCATGATTGTTAGAGTTCAGTTCTAGTAATTTTACAGCAAGATTAATTAATGTATAAATCTGGGTTCTACTGGGCGGTAATTGATTAAATTTTGTTTGAATTGATGACCATAAATCCTGATATTTTTTTGAGGTTACTTTCAAGTTTTTGGGTCTTTCCAATAAAAGGGTAAACTGATTCACTTCTGCTTGCAGTTGGACAAGGGGAGAAGTGGCTAATTTGGCAGCTTCTTGATAAAAATTTAAAGCTTCTTGAGCCGATGATTCTTCCTGGGGATTTTGAGAAGTTAATTCCTGACGATCCAGTAAGGTGCGGGTTATATTCCCTAAACTGAGTAAAGCGACACTCTGTGCTTCCGGTGATTGCAAAGCTTTTGCGACCGCTAAACTTGAATTTAAGATTGTTTGCGCTAGTTCTAAATTCCCCAGTAATTGCAAAGTGTTTCCGAGGCTATGCAAGGCATCAAATTTCAGGAAAGAGTCTGGGATTGTTTCTAGTTTTTGAGTCAAAATGTTTGGCGATAAATCAGTTAAATTTTTACAGGCTTTTAAACCAATTTCTAGCCCTAGAACTAACTGATTACAAGCTTTTTGGTAAAGTCCTAAATCTTGCAAAGCTTCGGCTTGGTTGATTTGAGTCTTTAAGTAGCTTTTGTTGTTGCCAATTTCAGCATAAATCTTAGCAGATTTTTGCCAAGTGGCTAACGCGAGTTCTGACTTACCTGTGGCGCGTTGTAGCTGTCCAAGAATGTCGAGACTTTGTGCCAACATTCGCTGCTGTTCTAGGGTCTTTTCCTCTTGCTGTAGATGGTTGAGACTGTCATTAATGGCTTTTTCGGCAGCATTCCATTGTCCAAGTTCTTGATAAGTAAGGGAAAGATTACTCAGAGCCATCGCTTGATTTAAACGGTCACCTTTGGCTGCAAATGCTTCTGCAATTTGTTGCCAGATTGTGGCTGCTTGCTCAAACTTTCTTTCCTGGTATAGCCTTCGACCTTGCTGAATAAGCTGAGAAAGCTCTTGTTGAGTTTGGATCTGGGAAGATTGCACCGCTACAGAGAAAATTGGGGGGGTTAAGGCAGACAGAAGAAATAATAAAGTAGCGAGTATAAGTGCAGACGCTTTTCTGAAGAGTTTTCGCCAGGTTTTGTAAATTTTTATCCATTTGCTAATCATAAGCACTCCTGAATTTTGAGAATTAAAATTGAGCGGAATGGGGATAAAAATTTTAAGGTTGAGTAGGTGGCTGACAGGTGGGAGGATTAATTTTAAGGCGATTAACTCCCAGATTGGTAGAGCGAGAACCTACGAGAATCACTTCACCTTTTTCGTTGCGAATCCACCCCATTGCTGGCACAATTGTTAAGCTAGAAGCTTCTGGATGGGGTGGGGTTTGAGGGAGGGTTGAGTGGTTAGAAGAAAGCGCCGGTTCGACTAAATCAACTCGGACAGTATCGCGGTTGAGGAGTTGGCTGGGACCAGGGGGTAAACCGTCTCTCCCAGTAATCGTAAATGAACTTTCTCGCCCTCGCTGACAGGGATTTTGGGCGATGAGAGCATTGGGATCGAAAACAGTTTGGGGTAAGGGAACTAAGCTAAAGGTGGTGTTAACTTGGGTGTTAAATTGTACAGAACCGCTGAATTGTAGACCGAGTTCTGAGGAGGCGGTAATGTCGCTTTCAGGAGTTTCTCGATCGCGGGGACGGATACCGAGGACGGTTTGTGCTTCGATGCTGACATTCCCTCCAAAACCTTGTTGAGCATTAGCTTTGATATCGCTATTATTGAGGCCGATGAGGTTTTGAGTTTGGATGCCAATATTGCCACCATTCGCAGTACCAGTAGCATTGGTGGTGATGTTGCTGTTGCGATCCAGAACTAAGTCACGCGATCGCAGAAAAATATTACCTTGACCCTGAGGAGTATCAGCCTTAATTGCTGCTTGGTTTTCTAGAAGAATCGAGTTTGCTTTGACGGTAACATTTCCGGCTGCACCATTCCCGCTACTGGTAGCAGACAGTACCCCACCATTCGTCACTGAGAGCGATCGCGCTGTAATGTCAATGCCACCCCCGTTACCAATGGCTCCCTCTCCCACCACACTACCGACTCCGCCAGATTTTCCATTGCTGCTTACCCCGTCAATAGAAACGGTATCTGTTGCATGAATCCTAA
>JBLNEP010000207.1:0-35277 GCA_050262755.1 Actinomycetota bacterium
ATTGACCGCAAAGACATCAAAACCCAATGGGGACTTCCTAAAGTTTCAGATGTCACCAATGCCCGTCGCGCCCTCGGTCAACCCGACTGGCAAAACTCAAAAATGTCAGAACCTGATGCCCAAGAACTCAATCAATATTTCAGCCTAATTTTAGACCGTAAAATCTCACCAGAATCCGCCATCTTGCAAGTCGCCTCCGAGCGCAACGGTCGCTCCGCTTATTGTCAGGAAATCGACCCCGATGCCATTGCTAAACCCTCAGATGCCAAGCGAGACGAAACTGAAGACAAAGGAGCAGCCATCCAAGCGATTCAAGATGCCACCCAGCAAGGCAATATCGGTTTAGCTGAAACCGGTTCGCAAATGGCAAAAACCAACGTGCAAGCTTTAAAAGTCGGTTACGTCACCACTTTAGTCACCGAACTGTCAGATTTTGGCAATGCCATTCGCAGCAATTTAAACACCTTATCAGAGGCAGCAGCCGCCACCCCTTTAGACTTGAGGGAAGCCAAACTTCCCACCCCAAAGTTAGCTGCACCTGTCAGCAGCACGGCATTGGAACCTTACAAAACTACCCAACAGCAGCAATCAACCGGACTCTGGTAGAAGCTCATACAGAACTAGGAAAAACCCTAGCTCTACAACACAAAGTGTTAGTTGAACAGGAAAGAAATCGAGCCATTGGCATTACCAGTTTAACTTTGTTTAGTGGTGCAGTTGTTGGCAATTACACTCCCGTTGGCAGTTTAGGAGGAGCAACTATCGCCTTACTCCTCTGCCTTAACTGCCTCTTCAAGCCTCAAAAAAAGCCGACTCAGCGATCGCCCACCTCATCGAAACCCACCGAGGTTTTTATCGGTGCCGATGGCTTAGTCATCTCCCAAAAACTAGAGGAGAAACCCTGATATGGACCTGTCACCCATCCCCCCCAACCCAGAATGGCAACCACCTGCATTTCCTTTAACACTTGAACCATCCAAACGCCGCTCTAAATTCAAGCTGTCGCCCATAGTTATTCGCTTGATGGCAGTCGGTGCAGTAGCACTCCCTATGGTCTTTGCCATCGGGTATTGGACTTTCAGTAGCCAACCTCAGAAAAAAGTAGCTCCAGTCACAACTTTTGACCCTCAAACCTTAGTCAGCCAACTCGATGCCAACTTTCTCCAAGACCAACAACAAATGAATCTATTTTTGTGGGGAGATGGGGCTAACGAACCCGGGCAATGGCAGCGCTTAATTCTAGCAGAAGGTCAAAAAAAGACCTTCAACGTAGACAAGCAAAGGCAAGATAAAAAACATCCCTGCCATCGTTTGAGTCGGGATGGATGCTTCGATTTAGTAGAAGTTCGGATTGAAAAAGATTGGAATCGAGCGGCCATTCAACTCGATTATCCCAGAATGGCAGCAGCTTTATTTGAGTATTGTGCCGTCCTGCAAGCTCGAACTGGTCAGGTTTCAACCCTAGCCGATGTCAAGCCCAATCTAATGGTAGCAGCCATGCGGAAATTAAGGGAAAGTCGCACTCTTTACGGGCAACAATCGGCAGAAGCTGAAGCGGGCAAGCAAATTGAACAACAGCGAGAAGCCGAACGAGAATTCAATCGGGAGGTGAATCAGCCATGAAGAAATGGGTGCAGGGGTGCATTACTACGGGTTGCTTTATGAGTTCGTTACTAGTGGGTTATTATGCCACTCGAACGGAAAATGTTTTGACCGAACGAGACGTGCAATTGTGGCAGCAAACGGATAAATTGCACGCCACTTCCAAGCCACCTGATTGGAAACCTATTGGCATTGCAATCGCAATTGTGGGTGTCGGAACAGGTTGCTATCACTTCTACAAACTCTTGGAATCAGAGGAACAGCGACCCACACCTGGGCAACCCGGACAGTCACCCCCCAGCACTCCCAATTCTCCCACCTCTCCCGTACAACCTCTGCAACCCAATGGCCAACTAACTCAGCGGTTGAAAGATTTTTGGCAGCTTCTCAATCAAGCTGAAAATAAGTGGGTTTTGGGCTTGCTTGAACCTCCCGCTTTGCTAGTTAAAGGCGGTCAAGGCGCGTTTAAAACTACGTTTGTTGGCTTCTTAATTCTCCTACGTAAATTGTATTGCGGACACTCCTTAGAAGTCAGCGACCCTCACGCCCATCAAAATTTGGATAAATGGTTTGCTTGCCATTTAGTAGGACACGAACACAATTATACCGCGATTGCGGCTCAGCTTTCCCACTATTACAAGCGACTCAAAGTTCGCAACCTCAATTCTCAGCCCATTACTTCAGTTTGGGACGAGTACACCAATTATGCCACTCGCGTACCTGGAAACGGGGTTGAAGATTTCTTGTTTTCCGTCCTCTCGGATGTGAGAAAAGCCAGAGAATTCCCCATTTTAATTAGTCATACTGACAAGAAAGGAGGGACGGGAAATAGCAAACGCACTGGCGAACATGAGATGAAAGAAGAGCAATTGCTCACCCTTCATCTGAAGGTGGAAAGAGACACCTTGGGGCATCCCAGACCCGCCTTCCGAGGCTTTCTGAAAGGGCATCGAGAAGACGAGGATGGTAATCCCATTCGAGAAGCAGTTTTACTGCAATCTTGGATGACTCCGCAATATTTAATTCAGCTTTTTCCCGAACTTAATTACCAAGACAAACCAGATGTAGCTGCCGAACAAGTTGTAATTCCAAAGCCTTATCAACCCGAAGTTAATCAACAGTTACCGAGGCAGCAATCGCCCAATCAAGCTGAAATAACTTGGGATTACTGGGTAGCTGAATCAACCGAGGAGGAGATTAATAAGCTAATTGAAGAAAGGCGATTTCAGCCTGATTCGCTATCGAATAATTGGATGGGACAAGTCCCCGCCCCCTCGACAAGTCCCAAGGTACCTCAACAGCCACAGAGCAGTTTGAATAAGGCTTTCCAGAGTCACAAAGACTCGTCTCCCGTCTCAGGAGAGCCATCAAATGCGCCCTTGGGCTCCCCCAAAGAGCCCACCTTTTGGGACAAGTCCCAGTTTACTAAATACTTTCCCAACGTCAGCGAAGCCGAACTTTTTGAGCAAATTCTCAGCTACTTAGACATCAGTAAAAATGGCAGTGAAATTATCAAAAATGTTCTCAAGTGCAAACGCTCCGAACCCGATTCGATTCGCTCCTACACTCAAGTGGGAAAGCCCTGCTTTATCTATTTAATTCGGAAGTATGGTTCTCCCGCTTTGATTGCTCATTTTGCTGATTTTATTAAAGACAGCTAATCGTTCTGAAGAAACAGTTAATTGTTCAGAAGAAAACAGTCAACTGTCTTTAGGGAAACGGTTAATTGTTTTTAAACAAGAAGCCAAGTAGTCTAAAAAAAAAGCTAGTTGTTCTTAAACAAGAAGCTAATTGTTTTTAAGAAAAACATGAATAATAAGGTTCGCCATTCGTAACCAAGCGAAAAGGTAGAGTGCAATCCTCTACCCAATCTGGGCGAAGCCCAATTCTCAACTTAATTTAACTGGAGGTAGAATGCCTTGACTAACAACAATAGTTCAATCGTTCATGTTCCCTTGCAACCGAATTACCAAACCCAATCCCAACAAACGGTTGTCACTCGCGTTGTCGTTGTTCCTAACTACGATGCAGATACAAATCCGTGGGTTGGGTATGATGCGATTTGTCTTTGGATTAAAGCATTACGCAAGTGGCCAATTCGCACGGCTAGCGTCAGTATTGGGTTAATTTGGCTGTCAATTTTTGGGTTTTTCTTTGCTTGGAATGCCTTAATTTCTAGACAGCAAGTTGCGAAGTCTCCCGACCCTTTTAACCCAGCTCAAGTTGGCTGGGCTGTTGGGGGTGGTTTGGGCACCCAAACTGTTAATTATGCTAACACCAGCTTTTCTCCTACCTTTGCTAGTTATGGAGGGGGTCGCCAATTGACAAGAACTGAACTGCGGCAATTGCAGCGGGGTACTCTGCAAACAGTGCCCGTTTCTAACAACGAATAATTCACGAGGATGGGGCATTGCTGCCCCATGAAGTGGTTATGGCATGGGCTAAATTAAGGTACTCAAACGCTATCGCTTTATTGTTGATGAGTGGGTTATTATTGCTCAATTTACGAAGTGGCTCTTACTTGAAATTCGAGGGGTCTTTGTTGCCAAGAACGAAGCAGAGAGTGGAAAAAGCAGGTGCGATTGTAGGTAATCAAATCAAAACCGTGCTGGCTCAAACTGCAACAGGTTGTCTCAATCAAAAACCTTTCACTGTTGAACAATATGCCAAAGTCAGGGCGTTGCTTAAACCAGGAGTAACGAGAATCGAAATCGAACAAGTTTTAGGCGCTGGCTGTGGAATTGAACTGGACCAATTTAGTTGGACGGCAACCAATGGTAAAAAGCTAATTGTGCAATTCACACCCGATGGGAAGTTGAAGAATTACACCTTCGATAAGCGGGAGTTTTTGAGTGATGTTTGAACTGCCTCCCCTTGGCACCTCTTCTATGGTTTATCCGGCTGAAGCGGGCTACCAGCACAATCCAGTGAGTCTGGACACGGCTTATCGTCGGGGGGATTTTATTACTGCTGTTGTTGTTGTGTTCATGGCAAGTGGGATTTTGGCACCTGGGCTTAACCGAATTTTGCAGAATTCTGTTGGGCTGCTGGTCAGGGGAGGGCAGCCTGTGTCATCTGCGAATGCTGATAACGAATACCCTGCACCTGCTTCAGAACAATCCGTAACGGTTCGCAATGACAAAAGCAGTTCCAACAAAGCTCCAAAGCTTAATGGAAAATGGGCAACTTCTCTACAAGCTGGGGACAGTATTGCAGGATATCGGATTAGTAGCGCATTTGGTCTGAGGCAATCGCCTTGTCCGGGTTGCAGTTCTTGGCACAGGGGGACGGATGTTGCCACTCCGATGTACACGCCTTTGTATGCAGTTGGGCCTGTTGGAGGAAGTGTCAATGTTCGATGTTGGGACAATGGGCGTTGGGGTTGGGTTGCTAGCTACTCCGTACCGGAGTGGAATTTGTCATTTGACTATGTGCATTTGCCTGTTGGTGAGTGCAGGTCGGGATTGCAAAAGGTTGGGACTGTTATTGCTAAATCGGGGACGGCTGGCACGGGGCCGCATCTTCACTTTCAGCAGCGCATGGGTGGAACGGATGGGGAGAAAGTGCCTCCCCAAGCTGGATATATTTATGCAGCTTTAACGGGTCAATTAGGTCAATTACTAGAAGCTTCACGATGACGATTTATAAGATTCAGCATCGAGATGAGTTTGATTTTCGGCTTGTGACTTGGGGTGCGGTAGCGCTGACGGGAGTGTATATTTGGGTGCCACCTGTGATTCAATCCAAACCCGTACAGCAGGCGATCGCAGCTTTAACGGGCAACAACTACTTTGACAAAGCCCTCAGCTTCAGCCTGAAGTGGGAAGGGGGCTATAGCAATGTCAACGGCGATGCTGGCGGTCGCACATGGAGGGGAGTCACCGAAGAGGTGGCTCGTCGGCACGGCTTCAGCGACCCTCGACAATTGAGCGATGAAAAGATTAAGCAGATATATCAATCCGATTACTGGAAGCCGGCTAAGTGCTCGCGCTTCAAAACTTTCGCAGCGGCACTGACCTGCCTTGACACTGCCATCAACTATGGTGCTGCCTTTCAATCTCTCAGTTACTTCGTCGGTTGTCCAGAATCGGACGAGAAACAATGGGCGTTATGCGTCGTAAGACAGCGTAAGACGCAAAGAGACAGGCAAGCTGCGCGACCCCTACAAGCGAAGTTTTTGCAAGGCTGGCTCAACCGCGATGAGGCCTTAGAGAACTTAATTTCAAAGTTTTGATTAACGACCCGACTCAACTAGAACACGTATCTCAGCTCAATCCCTGGTAAGAAAGCGATCAACCCACAGTCTAGAAGGTAAAAAGACAGTGGGCTAATCGCGAGTAGTACACCTTAAATTTTGGGTAAGCACCTTAACAATTCCCGAATCAGAAAGAAGGCATCACTGTGATTGCCAGTGGAGATAGCACTGAGAATTTGCTTCATCAGGAGTGGGTCTACAGAAGTAGGGAGCAGCCAGATATTATTATTCTTGCCAAAGATCATCAACTGGTCTAGGGAGTCTGACCACTTGGGCCACAGGGCAGAGTTGAAGGCCAGAGGATGACCACGCAGATAGGCAACTTCAGTAAGATTTGCCATCAACAGAGAGCCAAAAACTCGCTGCTGTTTTGCTGGCTTGTTACCTGCTGGAAAAACATTTTGTAAGTTTTTCCCCATTTCACACCATAGTTTGTAGAAGTTCCCAATATAAGCTTCCTCGTTGTAGACCCTTTCTTTTTGCAAGGTGTAGAGCAAGCTAAGAGTGTGGGCTGATAGGAAATCACTGGTCAGGTCATACTGTCCCATCAATTCTGACCCAGCGATCACCTTCATTTTACCAACATCGGCATATTCCCTGAAACCCTGGTAAACGTGGGACGCTTCATGGAAACCGAACAAAGCCAGTGCATCAACTAAAGAATGGGAGGGAACCGTGTCAGCAATCTTTTGGTAAGCTTCTAAACTCAAAATTAAGGTTTCGCTTATG
Organism: Actinomycetota bacterium; assembly: GCA_050262755.1. Classification (GTDB taxonomy): domain Bacteria; phylum Cyanobacteriota; class Cyanobacteriia; order Cyanobacteriales; family Microcoleaceae; genus JBLNEP01. The sequence continues at coordinate 6,587 of JBLNEP010000207.1, forward strand.
CAGCAAGGCTTGCAACTAGCTTCTCCTAAAGGCTCAAAGCTAAAACCTTTACGGTAAACTTGCAGAGGTATGGTAACTGCCTTAGTGCAAGGAGCTATCCGTGATATGTCAGGAGCTAATTCCAAAAGTTGTCTAACTATCTCGTTGATGCAGTTCTCTGTATATTTCCAAGGATTCATAGTCATTGGCTCCTCAATAGCTGTGTTTGTATAGAGCCAAGGTATCGAACAGGGATCTCATATATTGGTAGTAGCAGAATTCTCAGTTTCCTGAGAAATACCAAGTATGGATAAAAAGCAAGTCAGAGCTACCTTTGATAGTCTGCGACGATCGCCGAAGTGTAAAGTTGTTCTTGAGAGACTTCTAGCAGGTCACAGCCGCCCTAAAATTCAGGCTGACTTGGAGATGACCGAGGATGCTCTAAACCAGAATTTAAGGCAGCTTTATAAAAAGTTTCATATTTGGGGAGACGACGAACGTAAGCTACATCGGCTACTCGATCTAATTCGTACCTCCTTGCCTGAATTAACCAGTGATGAGTACGAGATGCCAGTCGCCAAAAAGCGCCAAGATTGGGGAGAGGCGATTGATGTACCTGTTTTCTTTGGTCGCACTGACGAGTTAACTACGCTAAAGCAATGGATTTTGCAGGACAGTTGTCGCTTGGTGGCACTGTTGGGTATGGGAGGTATTGGTAAAACGGCTCTATCTATACACCTTGCACAACAGATTAAAAATGAGTTTGAATACGTTATCTGGCGAAGTCTCCGTAACGCTCCACCTATCAAAGAAATTCTGGCGGATCTAATCAATTTTTTATCCGATCAAAGAGAAACCAATTTACCAGAAAACATAGAGGGAAGAATATCGTTATTGATTGATTACTGTCGCCAGCATCGGTGTCTGTTGGTACTAGATAATGCCGAGGCAATTTTGCGCGGAGGCGATCGCGCTGGATATTATCAAGAAGGTTATGAGAATTATGCTGACCTATTTAAGCGAGTGGGAGAAAGTCCCTCACATAGCTGTTTGGTGTTAACTAGCCGAGAGAAGCCCAGAGAAATTGACCGACTCGAAGGAAAAACACGACCTGTTCGCTCGCTACAGCTAACTGGTTTGAAGGAAGAAGCTCAGGAAATACTTAAAGAGAAAGGTTTATCTGGTTCAGACAAAGAATTTAGAAGACTAATTGACTTTTATCAAGGTAATCCTTTGGCATTGGAAATAGTTCCAGCGACTATTAAAAGATTATTTAAGGGTAATATTTATAAATTTATCGAAACAGGCACAGCGGTTTTTGGCGACATTCGCGATTTGTTAGAAGAACAGTTTAGTCGCTTGTCACCATTGGAAAAGGAGGTAATGTACTGGTTAGCAATCAACCGTGAGCCAGTTTTATTAACTGACTTGGAAGAGGATATTGTATCGCGAGTAGCATTACCAGAACTAATAGAAGCTCTGGATTCTCTGGGACTGCGATCGCTGCTTCAGGAAAGCGATGTGGGTTTTACTCAACAGCCTGTAGTTATGGAGTACATAATTAACCGATTAATAGAGAATGTATGCAAGGAAATAACAACATTGCAAATTGCTCTTTTTAACAATTATCCTCTAATCAAAGCTACAGGCAAAGATTATATAAGGGAAATTCAAGTTCGCCTTATTCTCAAACCAGTTACAAACAGGCTACTTACCGAATATGGGACTACCAAAAATTTCGAGAATCAAATGACTAAAATTATTTCAATTATACGAGATAAAATTTTGCAAACACCTGGATATGGTGGGGGAAATATTTTGAATTTACTTATTCACTTAAAGACTGATTTAAGAGGCTATAATTTTTCTAATTTAACTATTTGGCAAGCTTATCTACAAAATGTTAATTTACATCAGGTTAATTTCTCTTACTCCGATCTAGATAAGTCTGTTTTTAGCGAAACTTTCGGTACTATTCTCTCAGTAGAATTTAGCCCAGATACGAAGCTTTTGGCTACAGGTGATGTCGTTGGTGAAATTCGTTTATGGCAAGTTGCTAAAAGTCAGCAACTTTTTGTATTTAAGGGACACACTAATTGGGTGCGCTCGGTTACTTTCAGCCCAGACGGCCAAACCTTAGCTAGTGGGAGTGATGATCAAACCATAAAATTATGGGATGTTGGTACTGGTCAATGCTTAAAAACTTTGCAGGGACACACCAAGGCGATACGAGCAGTTGCCTTCAGTCCAAATGGTCAAACCCTCGCTAGTGGGAGCGAAGATCTAACTATAAGGTTTTGGGATCTTAGGACTGGTCAGTGTTTGAAAATTATACAGGCACATACTAACTGGATATGGTCAGTTGCTTTCAGCCCAGACAGTAAAACTTTAGCTAGTGGGAGTACTGACCAAACTATAAAGTTGTGGAATGCAAAAACTGGTGAAAATCTAAAAACATTAAAAGGTCATACGAATTGGGTACAGTCAGTCGCTTTCAGTCGAAGCGGTCAAATGCTAGCTAGTGGGAGTGATGACCAAACTATAAGGCTTTGGGATATTGGTACTGGTCAATGCCTAAAGATTTTACAAGGACACAATTATCAGGTAAGGTCAGTCGCTTTTAGTCCAGATGGACATACTTTAGTTAGTGGTAGTGATGACCAAACTATAAGGCTTTGGGATATTAGGACTGGTCAGTGCGTTAAAATCTTGCAGGGACACAGTAACTGGGTACAATCAGTTGCTTTCAACCCAGACGGTAAAACTTTGGCTAGCGGAAGTTCAGATCAAACTGTAAAGCAGTGGGATATTAATACAGGTCAATGTCTGAAAACTTTGCAGGGATATACCAACTGGATACAATTGGTCGCTTTTAAACCAGATGGTCAAACCCTAGCAGGCGGTTGTGCGGATCGTACAGTAAGGTTATGGGATATCAATACTGGCCTATGTATAAAAACACTACAGGGGCACACTAATTGGGTTCAGTCAATTGCTTTTAGTCCAGATGGGCAAATGCTAGTCAGTGGTAGTGCAGACCAAACAGTAAAAGTGTGGGATATTGATACAGGTCAATGCCTAAAAACTTTACAACGACATACCAATGCAGTGCGCTCAGTGGCTTTCAGCCCAGACGGTCGAATCTTTGCTAGTGGCAGTGATGACCACAGTGTAATAATCTGGAATGTCAGTAATGGTGAATGCTTAGAGATTTTGCGGGGACACACTAATCGAGTAAAGTCAGTGGCTTTCAGTCCAGATGGTCAAACCCTTGTCAGCAGTGCCAACGACCAAAAGATAAAAGTGTGGAATGTTTTTACTGGTAAGTGCTTGATAACTTTAGAGGGACATTCTAATCGCGTGGGGACTGTAGCTTTCAATTCAAATGGCCAAATGCTAGTCAGTGGTAGTGAGGACAAAACAGTGAAATTATGGGATGTTGGTACTGGTCAATGTTTAAAGACTTTGCAGGGACACACCAAGGCAATACGTTCAGTGACTTTCAATCCGGATGGTCAAATTCTCGCTAGTGGTAGCGAAGACAAAACAGTGAAATTATGGGATGTTGGTACTGGTCAATGTTTAAAGACCTTACAAGGACATAGCGATTGGGTCTGGTCAGTCACTTTTAGTCCAGATGGTCAAACGCTCGCTAGTGGTAGTGAAGACAAAACAGTGAAGTTATGGAACTTGAAATTAGGTAAATGCCTTAAGACCCTGAAAGCTCCGAGACCCTATGAAGAGATGGATATCACTGGCATTACAGGCTTAACTGAAGCTCAGAAATTTACACTCTTAGCGCTGGGTGCGGTAGCAAATATAGCGTAGCGTAAATCCAGTGCAGTTTCAGTAGGATATCCTAAAGCTGTTTTTGGCCGAAGTTTAGTCAGAAGATCAAGCAGTCACAGGCTCTTGCAAACTGTTATAACTTATTTTGGAGTTTTTCTCCTTAACCCAAAAAGTATTCTCATAAATTCTGTCAATTTCAAAAAGTATAATAGTTTCTCCCTTCTCCCAAGTAAGTTTACGAATAATGGCATCTGCACGAGCCGACCAGTTTTCATCTACTAGAGGAATGGGTACATCCATAGGAATGATTCTATAATCACTTTTCTTTCCTTGGTAGTACGGGCCTACCTCTAATGTTGCCGGATAACCTTGAGATGGCGTTAGTTTCAGAATGCTGTTGACTTCGCAGGGCATACCCATAGTGCTTAACTCAGTAACTCCTCAAGTTTGACTTAATTATTTAATCACAAAACAGGTAGGAAGTAAAATTAGTCTATAGGGCAAATTTTATACTTCTGGGAAATAATTTGACCTTGAGCCTGCCTAAAAGCAGAAATTGGCTTGAGCGAAGTTTATCATAAACCTCGTTTCTGATTTTAGGGAGGAATTGCCAGCCCCGATCCAAGTATGAATTCTAAAATTAGAGTCACAGCGATCGCGGAAAAATCATTCCGGACAAGATAGTTTACATTTAACAATTTAGTCTCACCTCCAATCTGTAGCAAATGTAAGTAGAGCCTCTACGATTCCTTATCAATAAAAGGCACACCAAGTCTTTAATTTTGTTGAATTGTCTATAAGTTCCTTGTTATCAATTAAAATATCACCTGTCATAACACAATGCTTAGCATTCTCAATAATTAGTTTTCGGATTTCCCAATAATTTCTGTTTTTCAGGTAATTAGCTACCAAGAAAATAGGAAATCTTTGCCGCCTTCCTCGAAAGGTTTCAATATTATCCATTGGTTCGACCATTAAAAATTTTTTTAGTGCTGATTTTAAGTCCTCATCTTTGTTTTCATTATCCAGTTGCTTCAGCCAGAAATAGCCTGTCAAAGCATGATTAGTCTCCTGTTCAAAAATGCTCTTCACTACTTGATAAACACTCTAATCAATTCCAGATTTTTGTAATTCATGAACTCCTTTGGCGGCAGCAATCAAGCCGCGTCCTTCATATAGGCAATGCTCAATAAAAAGATAGGAGAGAATCGTATCTGTACTAGATACTAATTGCCAATTACCTTGCTTATCATCAGGAATCCAAGGTTTTTTACTCTGATCTATACTTAGCAATGTGCTAATAGCTTCTAAATGTAATGCTTCTTCGTACAAAAGATTGCATAAGTCTAGGACAACTTCTAGCGGGCAAGATAGATTACAGATTGCATAAGCACAAGTACTCATAACTATTTTTTCACTTGCATCTAGGTCGCCATACATTTTGTAGGAAATCTCATATTGCTGACCGGATAAACAGTCATAGTCAAAAGCATAGCCAATTCTACGGGTTTCGTATGAATGAAAAAAGTTATCTTTCAGTGCTTGCTTCAACGGAGAGATGCTTAAAAACTTTGGCTCAACCTGCATCTTTCCTTCCGTAATAAAAGCATTTTCTCTTATGCGAATTTTATAAAAATCACTGATCGTAGATAATTGCATAGCTCGATGCTGCCAATCATCAACGTATTCAGCCATAGCGAATGGTTTTGCTATGTCACGGATAGTCTCTATAAGATATAACTTCGTTTCCATAACTAACTCCATCAAAGAACATCATTGTTATACGGATACTGGTTAGAGACATGACCATTTGTTCGCTTATCCCATCACCATCTCCCTTGAAGACAGTCTGCTAAAGCATCACCAATAGCTTGAAGCGTGTCTTCTACATCAAGGATTGTATGTGCAAGGCAAACGAAGTTCATATGATTAGCCAGCAACAATACGCCACGTTGAACTAACTGCTCATAAAACATAGGCTTTAGGCACTGCGCCCGCTCCGAAAGGCTGTGAAACCAGATGTAGGGCATACAAGGCCATCGGTAGGCAACTGCCTGAACATCATCAATCAATCCGTATCGATTCAAAATTTCATTGATCCCGTCGATCAGGTGCTGACCTACCTGCCATAGCCAAGGAATGCTCGTCGGTCGCTCCAGAATTGAAATGGTCTTCAACGCTGCTACAATTGACACAAGTTCGTTGTTGTACGTCCCCATAATTTTGGCGCTAGGAGCCAGATCTAGAATTTCCGCTGAACCTATCACCGCAGCCAAGGGAAACCCATTAGCGATCGCTTTGCTTAAAACAGTTATATCAGGCTCTACATTGTACAGCCCTTGAACACCTGCTAGGCTAACGCGAAAGCCAGTCTTGATTTCATCTAAGATTAGTAGGGCTTCTTCATTGCGTGTCAGCCTACGCAAATGTTGAAGATTCTCCGCAATTGGTTCTCTCAATTGGACAGGATCTATGAGTAAAGCAGCTATGCTGGAACGGTTTGCTCGGAAGATGTCCTCCAACTTTTGAATGTCTTCTCCATTCCAACTGAGAATTAGGGGGTCTGGACTGGGTATGCCAGCTACTAAGCATGGAGGTTTAGAATCAACCTCATACCGATGCCATGATATATCTGGTGCTATAACTGGATCGTGCCAGCCATGAAAACCGCACCTAATAATTTTGGTCTTTCCCGTAAAAGCACGTGCCAAGCGCATTCCAGCAGCTACAGCTTCAGACCCAGTTTTCATAAACAGGCTCCGTTCGGCATACGGAAAAATACGTTTCAAAACAGAAGCCAGTTCATCACGCTGGGCAGTATTCGAGGGAAAAATCATACCCCGTTGCATCTGCTCGATAACAGCTTGGTTAACTTCCTCATTGCAATGTCCGAGAACAAGGGGGCCACAGGCACAAATGAAGTCAATGTACGCTTTGTTATTTTGATCCCAACAACGCCCTCTTAGTCCACGAGTAATGTAGTGGTCTGGTGGTAAGGGTTTAAAACCACCTGGAAATGAGTAAGATGGCTGTATCTTGCCAGTTATCACCTTATGTTCCTTGTTCTCGCAAAGGAAAATCTACTTATTCAAGTTATCTCAGGCAAAAGAATATTGCCAAGATTTGCATCGTTTTTTTGGGAAATTCAGGACTTGCAACTGGGCGCGATCGCTCGCTGACAACACGCAAAAAGCCTACCGACGCGAACTCAAGCGGTTCCTGGGTTGGACTGACCGAGCTTGGTCTGAGGTAACCTCCCGACAGATCGCTCAGTTCAAAGCGTATTTACAAGACCAAAAGCTATCCCCCAACTCGATCAACCGTGCCTTGACAGCTTTGATGAGCTTTTTCGATTGGTTTGGGGCGGCTTACCCAGAGCAAATCGAGCGCGACCTGACGAGTGCGGTGGAAATGGAGAAGGTGCCATTGCCTCCGGCCAGGGACTTATCGGAAATTGAAGTGGCAGCTTTGTATTTGGCACTGGAAGCGCGGAGCGAGACGCAAGGGCGCGATCGCGCCTTGTTGGCTGTACTCAGTCATGGACTGCGGGCCGAAGAAGTTGTCAATTTGAATGTGGGGGATTACGATGTTGAAAGCCTTCATGCTCGCATTTTGACCCGCCATAAATCGGAAGCGAGTTTCAAACGATATGCCAAGCGATCGCTCAGTGCTGTGGCGGAACGAGCTTTTTATCAGTCGATTGGAGAGGAACCTCCCCAGGAGAATGAGTTGAAATGAGAAGTCATTACTATGTTAAGTAATATTTCGCCAACGGGATCTGTACGTCAATCAGAAGTTTTACTAGACCAGTTTTAAAATAGCCAATTGCCAACGTGATAGAAAAATACTATATTTATTCCTTAAGTGCCTACTCTGCCTTAAAGCTAATCCAGTGTGACCAGCGTAATTCTGGCTTAATTTGTGGTTTAAACAGATTAAAGAGACTAGTTGGTCTTCTAAATTTTTTTAATGAGACATTAAACGACGATTCAAGAGAATATCTGTATGAGCTTTATTATTTTCCTTCAGAGCTTACTATGGAAGTTTAAAAGAAATGAGGTAGATGAGTGGGTGAAAGCAGGCAAAGCAATGGAGTGCGTAAAAACACATTAGAGTTAGGAAGGGGAACGGTAAAATATAGCATGTCGTTTACAACAGGCGCTTTGTTTCATCAAGAATCAGTGAAACTTGCCAACTTGTTCCTGGAGTTTCAAGACTGGAATCTTGTTCTAAGTATGGTTCTCTCCAAAAATCTTCTACAGTTCCGAACGGTAAACACTTCAAAACGAGTTTGTAGAGAAGTTGGCTCTAGGTTAAGAACTCTTAGCACTGCTCAACTTGATTTGCTGGTTCAGGGGTCGCTCCAAGATCAAGGATACCTTTTATGGTTAGCTGTTTGTCGCCGTTATAAATTCATCGCAGACTTTGCTGTAGAAATCGTTAGGGAGAAGTACAGCAGCTTGCAGTTTGTGCTTAATTATGACGACTTTGATTTCTTCTTTAACAAAAAGTCCGAATGGCATGAGGAATTAGACCAAATTAAGCCAGCCACAAGAACGAAAACACGTCAGATCCTCTTCAAAATGCTTAGAGAGGCAGATCTCCTGACTTCTAACAACATAATCAACGCAGCCCTGCTTAGTCCCCAACTCCTTAACACGATTTCACAGGAGAATCGTCAGGATATTTTGGTTTTTCCAGTGTTTGAATCCGACCTGAAGGAATGGGTACAATGAACTTGGTCATAGATAAAAACAACATGAAAGAACGATTTCATCACTTATTCTCTGTCATCTCTGGGAAACGCTTCCTCCAGAAGCAGGGACTGGGTAATGAGGTCCCGTTTTTCATCTGCCCATTTAAGCCAGAAGAATCTGTTGAAATGGAGCAATTGCAAAAGCAGCTTGTCAATCGCCTGGAACAGTCTGGAGTCAGAGTCCTAGAAATTAATCTCTACGATCTATCAGTTAAGCTGTTGAAAGAACGGGAGATTTGGGAGCAAATCCTTGACGTGGAGCAGTCTACTTCAAAAGCTGAACTGAAGGAGCTTTTACAGGGTGTCCTTGATCCAGAAGCTCATTTAGTGCCTGCTGTTGCAAGCCAAATCAAAATTACCGAATTTGATGTGATGTTCCTCTCAGGGGTGGGACAAGTTTTTCCCTATATTCGTTCCCACAATGTGCTGAATAACCTTCAAAGCACAGCGAAGGAAAAGCCAACCGTTATGTTTTTTCCAGGTGACTACACCCATTCCTTAGAATCTGGTGCATCCCTTGATCTTTTTGGCAGACTGCACGACGACAAATACTACCGAGCCTTTAACATCTTTCACTGCGAAGTCTAAGCGGGAAACCTACCATGATGCTAAGCACTATTTTCAAGAAACCTGTAGATCGCCCGATTGAGGGGGTTATCAAGGCTGATGATGAGGTGAGTCTCCGGCTAGAACTTGAGGAATACATCCTAACCCGTGAAGTAGAAAAGCGAATTGAAGCATTTCTGGACGCATACATTGGCTATCAGGGGGCTAATGGTGTATGGCTATCAGGTTTTTTCGGCTCTGGTAAGTCTCACCTACTGAAAATGCTGGCACTGTTGTTGGAGAATCGGGAAATTGACGGAACATATGTGATTGATTGGTTTTTACCGAAATGCAGCCACAATGAAGTCCTTCGAGGTAATTTAAAACGAGCTGTTGCCATTCCATCAAAAAGCATTTTGTTCAATATTGACCAGAAGGCTGATGTAATTAGCAAGACTGAATTCGATGCCTTACTGTCGGTCTTTGTAAAAGTCTTCGACGAGATGTGCGGGTACTATGGCAAGCAAGGTCACATTGCCCAATTTGAACGCCATCTTGATAGTCGTGGTTTGTACAATCCTTTCAAGGAAGAGTATCAGCTTGTTTCAGGTAGACCTTGGTACAGAGGTAGAGAACAAGCACTACTAGAAGGCAAGAATATTGCAAAAGCCTATTCAAAAGTTACGGGTGATTCAGAGGATTCTGTTGTCGGAATTCTTGATCGATACAGAAGCCAGTACAAAGTATCTATTGAGGACTTTGCAGAACAAGTAAAGGACTTTGTAGACAAGCAAGCACCTAATTTTCGATTGAACTTTTTCGTTGATGAAGTTGGGCAATATATTGCTGAGAACGTGAAGCTGATGACTAATCTGCAAACCATTGCAGAGAGTCTAGCAACCAAATGTCGAGGGCGTGCTTGGGTAATTGTGACCGCTCAAGAGGACATGGATGTGGTGATCGGTGAGATGAGCCGCCAGCAGAGTAACGACTTTACCAAGATTCAAGCTCGGTTTGCGAACCGAATGAAGCTAACCAGCCAAGATGTAGCCGAAGTTATTCAGAAACGCTTGTTGGCGAAGAATGGGGCCGGTACAACGCTACTTGCGGATGTCTATCGAAATCAAGTCAATAATTTCAAGACTTTGTTTGATTTGGCCGACGGCTCACAAACCTACCGAAACTTTCAGGATCAGGAGCATTTCATCCATAGTTATCCCTTTATTCCCTACCAATTCGCGCTATTTCAGGCAGCCATCAAGTGCCTGTCACAGCATAATGCTTTTGAAGGTAAACATAGCTCCGTCGGTGAGCGATCAATGTTAGGTGTCTTTCAAGAGGTCGCGATTCGAATTGGTTCTCAGGACTTGGGGCGGCTCGCAACCTTTGACCTTATGTTTGAGGGCATCCGCACTACACTAAAATCAAATATTCAACGCTCCGTTTTGCAAGCCGAAAACCATCTTGACAGTGCCTTTGCCATTCGTTTGCTGAAAACACTCTTTCTAGTCAAGTATGTCAAGGAGTTTAAACCGACACTGCGAAATTTATGTGTCTTGATGCTGGAGAGCTTTGATCAGGATTTAACCCAGTTACGTAAGCGAGTTGAGGAAGCACTCAGCCTTCTGGAGCAGCAGACCTACATCCAGCGCAATGGTGAGATGTATGAGTATTTGACCGATGAGGAGAAAGACGTTGAGCAGGAGATTAAGAACACGGAGGTAGAAGCATCCGACGTTGCTGGGGAGCTAGAAAAGCTCATTTTTGATCACATTATTAAGACTCGCAAGATTCGTTACGACAATAATGGGCAGGACTACTCGTACTCTCGAAAGCTCGATGATCGCCTTCAAAGTCGCGAGTATGAGTTAGCCATTCATATCATTACTCCCTTCCATGAGCATGCAGACAATATGTCAGTTTTGCAAATGCAAAGCATGGGGCGAGATGAACTGCTGGTGGTGATGCCACCAGACGACCTTCTGGTCAGGGACATCTTAATGTACAAACGGACTGAGAAGTACATTAAGCAAAATATGTCTGTAACCCAGCAGGAAGTAATTAAGCGAATTCTAACAGACAAGGGTTTTTACAACCGGGAACGCTATATCGAACTGCAAAAACTGTTGCAAAGACTGTTGAGCAAAGCAAAGCTTTTTGTTTCTGGTACAGAGCTTGAAATTCGAGGTGAGGATGCTCAAAGCCGCATTGTCAGAGGCTTTCACGAACTGGTTACACGAGTATATCCCAATTTAAGGATGCTACGGGGGGTACTCTATACTGAGGCTGATATTGGTAACTGTCTCAACCACTCCCAAGAGAGTTTGTTTGGTAGTGATGTTACAAGTCTGGCAGAGTCTGAACAAGAAATGATTGCCTTTATTCAAAGCAATCATCGAGGGGGTGTTCGCACTACTCTGAAATCGTTGCTGGAGCGGTTTGAGCGCAAGCCCTACGGATGGTACTACGCTGCAATCCTTTGTAACTTGGCAAAACTCTGCGCCCGGGGCAAGGTAGAACTGCGAACGGACGGAAACCTTCTGGAAGATGAGGACTTGGAACGGGCAATTCGTAACTCCCATGGACATGCCAATGTAGTTCTTGAGCCACAGGTTGACTTCACGGCATCTCAAGTCCGTAACCTGAAAGATTTTTATGCCGACTTTTTTGACACCCCACCTAGTTCAGGGGAAGCCAAGGCTTTAGGGAAAGAAACAGGTGTGGCATTTCAAGAACTGAAACATTCTTTGACACCGCTGGCATCTCAAGTATCTCAATATCCATTCCTTAGTGCTCTAACCCCAGTACTCACAACGCTTAAAGACATTTGTGGCAAACCCTATACTTGGTATCTCACTGAATTACTACGCCAAGAAGACGCCCTTCTTGATTTGAAGGAGAAGGTGATTGATCCAGTTCGCAAGTTCATGAATGGACCGCAGAAGGGGATTTTTGATGATGCTACAAAGTTCGTACAAGCTCAGCAACCAAATTTTGCCTATATCAGTGGTGATGAATCTGGGCAGGTAGTTGCAGCCTTAGCCGATCCAGAATGCTTCAAGGGAAATCGGATGCAGCAGGTGAAGGCGCTGATCGATTCTCTAGAGTCCACGGTATCAGCCCAAATTGCTCTGGAAATAACTGAGGCACAAACAGCAGTGAATATGTTGAGAAACCGTTTGTGTATCATGGATGAGTTTTCTGTTCTTACGCCGGAACAGCAGCAGCAGTTGACCCAGCCGTTCGATGCTTTTGCATCTGCGATCGCCCAGCAAAAACTCATCGCTGTAATTCGCGACACGTTACGACAATTTGAGGAAACTGAGTATCCGCAGTTGCTGTCGCGAATGACCACTTGGGCACAGTCTATTTCTTCTCCAGCAGATGATCGAGGAACGACCGATACAACACCTTCTACCTCTTACAGCGGTGCTAGCACCTCAGAGGCAAAGACTACCGTAGCAGAACCCAAAATTGAATATGTTTCTAGCAGATCTGTGCGAGTTCCGTTTGACAAAGCATGGTTGGCTGACGAAGCAGATGTAGATCGCTACTTAGCTGCTATGCGGGCAGCTTTACTAGCAGAGATTCAGAGTGGAAAGAGGATTCAAATATGATCACAAGACTCGAACTCACGAATTTCTCTGTATTTAAGCATCTGGCGATCGATTTTTCACCCAAAATTAACGTGATTATTGGGGAAAATGGCACTGGAAAGACTCAACTGATGAAAGCTGCTTATGCACTTCTATCAGGAAGCAGTCTATTTAAAGCTAAGCCAGAGGCAGATGAGGACAACTTGTCAGCTTTCCTTACAACCAAACTAGTTCGGCTTTGCATGCCTCTGGAAGATAAATTGGGAAAGCTACACCACACAGGTGCGAGTGAAAAATCAGAAATAAAGGCTCAGCTCGATTTAGACAGAGAGCTACGAATTAGTTTCCACAACAACTCAAGGGCTGTAGCAATTCAAAATAACGTCCAATATGAAAGGTACACTCATTCACCTGTATTTATTCCAACTAAGGAAGTACTCTCTTTCATGAAGGGATTTAATAGTTTGTATGAGAGGTACGAACTATCTTTTGATCAGACCTATCAAGACCTCTGCTTACTATTAGATTTACCTGAAATTCGCCCAGAAACATTACAAGAAAAGTCCAAATGGGCAATGGAAGAGATTGAGAAAATTTGCAGAGGTAAATTTATCTTTTACGGTGGAGGCAATGTCACGTTCAAATCAAGCAACACTGAGTATTCCGCTAACTCTATAGCAGAGGGCTTTCGCAAGTTAGGAATACTTTCACGTTTACTTGAAACCGGAGCAATTCAACCTGGGGTTAGCGGTCCGCTCTTCTGGGATGAGCCAGAATCTAATATGAATCCTAAGCTCATGAGAATTATTGTAGAGATTTTGATTGAGCTATCCCGTAACGGACAACAAATCATTTTGACAACTCATGATTATGTTCTTCTCAAGTGCTTCGATCAACTTGTAGACAAAGGCAAAGGTGATCATATTCGATTTCATAGTTTATATCTCAACCATAATAATGGCGAGATAAGAGTAAGCTCTGTCGATGACTATCTAAGTATCTCGCCTAATCCTATTGATGATGCCTTTGGTCAACTGATTGATCAAGAAATTGAAAATAGCATGGGAGATCTTGGAAAGTGACAAAGGTCATTGAGGCTGATGGGTTTCAATTTGTTTTTGAAGATGCACTAGATGCTTTTATTTTTGACGAAAAGGACAAGACAAAATCCACATATCATGGCTTGCCAATGAAAGCAGTGGACATTGTCGCTGAGTTTGAATCTGCATATATCTATATTGAGATAAAAGATTTTCATGAGCCGTCCCTTTATCATGAAGCCAGTGGTTCTTCAGACGAAGAGAAAAAGGAAAGAAAAGATAATTTTAAGTGGTTGAAAAACTATCTTAAATACAAGTACAGAGACTCATATCTATGTCGGCATGCTGAACAAAAAGTTGATAAGCCTATTCATTATATTTGCCTTCTCACTTTTGATAATGCATTAAACAGCAGGATGAAAAAATCTCTCGAACAGGAGTTACCTATTGGAATTGCATCACGCAGATGGGTCCAGCCAATTGTGGCAAGTTGCCAAGTAGTGAATATAGAGAGATGGAATAAAAACTTTCCTAAATGGCTAGTTAAACGTTTAGGTTCGACAATATCTGATGAGACTGAAGGCGTGGCGATATCAGCGGAGGCATGAGATTTGGATACTTCAAGGCTTAGAAAATTTGCCCAGTTTGCGCGCCGTCGGTTAATGGAGGAGGTTGCAGCTAAGCTAACGCAAGTGCTGGTTTCAGATAGTGCGGCACGGCGGGAGAGTGGGGAAGCTGTGCTGAAGCTAGAAGAGCAGATTAACGAGCATGGAAAAAAATTAGTGATTGAACGGGTAGCCTACACCTGGTTCAACCGTTTTTGTGCACTGCGGTTTATGGATGTGAACCGCTACACTCGCATTGGAGTGGTGTCCCCGGCGGAAGGGCAGTTTCAGCCGGAGATCTTGGCGGAAGCGAAGATGGGGCACATTGATGAGGAGACGGTGCCGCAGCCGCTTCGGAAAAAGATTTTTGCGTTGTTGGATGGCTCTGCGCCCAGCCCTGATGCCCAGACTGAGGCGTATCGTCTGCTTGTGGTTGCAGCATGTAATGGCTACTACAGGGCAATGCCTTATCTGTTTGAGCGGATTGATGACTACACCGAGTTGCTGATGCCGGATGACTTGCTCTCTGGTAACTCCATCCTGGCTTACACCCGTGAGGCGATGACACCGGATGCCTGTGAGGATGTGGAGGTGTTGGGGTGGTTGTACCAGTTCTACATTTCCGAGAAAAAAGATGAAGTCATTAACAGACGTTCGGTTGTTGCCAAAGAAGAGATTCCAGCAGCCACCCAACTTTTCACGCCTCATTGGATTGTGCGCTACCTAGTGCAAAACTCTTTAGGTCGCTTATGGATGTTGAATCGTCCGAAGTCGCGACTCGTTGAGCAAATGGAGTATTACATTCAAGCTGAACAGACAGAGGTAAACTTTCTACAAATTAGTAAACCCGAAGACCTCAAGATTTGCGATCCAGCTTGCGGCTCTGGGCACATACTAGTCTATGCCTTTGACCTGCTCTATGCCATTTATGAGGAGGAAGGCTACGAAGCGTCGGAAATACCGGAAAAGATTCTGACTCATAACCTGTATGGCATCGAAATTGATGAGCGAGCTGGGATATTAGCAGCCTTTGCCCTAACCATGAAAGCGAGAGCAGAACAGCGCCGCTTTTTCCGAAAGCCGGTGCAACCGCACATTTGCATATTGGAAAATGTTCAGTTTGCGGATAGTGAACTGAAGGACTACATGGATTTCATCGGACGGGATCTATTCACTACTCCTCTGCTATCAACCCTGCATCAATTCAAGGAAGCAGATAATTTTGGTTCTCTTATTCGTCCGGAGGTGAGCGATGTAGAAAATGTTTTGAGGATGTTGGAGGAGAAGGATGTTGGGGGGCAGTTGCTGCTGTACCAGACTCATCAGAAGGTGCTGAAGGTACTACAGCAGGCAAACTACCTTAGCCCTAAATACCATGTAGTGGTTGCGAATCCGCCTTATATGGGCGGGAGAGGAATGAATAATCGTCTTAAGGCATTTCTACAGGATGACTATAAAGACGTAAAAGCAGATCTCTTTTCCGCCTTTATGGTTCGCATTATCGAACTATCTCTACCAAAAGCAGAACTAGGTTTCGTAACCCCTTATGTCTGGATGTTCATTTCTTCCTATGAAAAACTAAGAAACATTCTGCTTCAGAAGACAACAATAACTAGTTTAATTCAGCTAGAATACAACGCTTTTGCCCCTGCTTGTATTCCAGTTGCAACGTTTACGGTTACCAACCAAAGGTTACTTGACTTTAAGGGTAGCTACATTAAGTTATCTGATTTTCGTGGTGCCGAAAATCAACCAATCAAGGCATTAGAAGCGATCGCTAATCCCGACTGTGGTTGGTTTTATCGTGCATCTTCTGAGAAGTTTAACGTTATCCCAGGAAGCCCTATTGCCTATTGGGTCAGTGACAAATTTGTAGCTCCTTTCAAAAAGGCAAAGAAATTTGTCCGTGATCTGACCATATCCGATGGTCAAACAAAAACCGGAGACAATGATAAATACTTACGACAACACTGGGAAATATCACTTACAAATGTGGGTTTAGATAGGAAATGGTGGCAGCATCCCAAAGGTGGCTCATATAGAAAATGGTATGGAAATGTTGACTGGGTTATCGATTGGTCAGAGGAGGCTCGTAATCATTATAGAAAAGACCATGTTGCTAGAATACTACCAGAATATTTATGGGGCAGAAGAGGTATATCTTGGACTCTCATAACGAGTGGGAATGCTTCATTTCGATTACTCGAGCCAAATCAAATATTCAATCTAGCTGCACCTTCGCTGTTCTTTCATGAAGAACAGGATATTGAAAAATGCTTAGGTTTCTTGAACACGAAATACGTTGCAAAACTTTTAAATGTAATCAATCCAACACTTAATATGAACGTAGGAGAGGTTCGCTGCTTGCCTCTTCTTAGTAGTATCGATTCAAGGATAGATGAAATAAATCAAGTTGTTAAGGAGTGCATCTCTATAGCGAAAACAGATTGGGATGCCTATGAGACTTCATTGGACTTTACTACGCTTCCTCTTTTTAGGATTGATCATTGTCAAACCCCATTAAAATCTATCTATGCAACGCTTTGTGCATACTGGCAAAAGATAACAGTTGATATGAAGCGGTTAGAAGAACAGAACAATCGTATCTTTATTGAAACCTACGGACTCGAGGACGAGCTCACACCAGAAGTTCCCCTAAGCGAAATTACCCTCACTTGCAACCCTTACTACCGCTACGGCAGCGACAAACCTAAAGACGAAGTTGAAGCCCTACTGCTAGCCGACACCATGCGCGAGTTCATTTCCTACGCCGTCGGCTGCATGGTTGGTCGCTACTCCCTCGACAAACCCGGACTCATCCTCGCTAACCAGGGTGAAACAATTGAAGACTACCACCAGCAAATTCCCAATCCCACCTTTCCCGCTGACACCGATAATGTCATCCCCATGCTCGACGGTGACTGGTTCCCCGATGACATCTCCGAGCGCTTCCGTAAGTTCCTGCGCGTCACCTTTGGCGAGGAAAACTACGATGCCAACCTCAAATTCATCGAAAAAGCTCTGGGCAAAGACATCCGCAGGTACTTCCTGCGAGACTTCTACAACGATCACATTCGCCGCTACAAAAAACGACCGATCTACTGGCTCTTCTCCAGTCCCAAAGGCACCTTCAATGCCCTTATCTACATGCACCGCTACCGCCCAGACACCGTTAGTGTCGTGCTCAACGACTACCTGCGCGAGTTCCGTACTAAACTGGTCGCCCACAGAAACCACCTGGAACAAGTGAGCATCAGCACTGCCGCCTCTGCCGCAGAAAAGACCAAAGCCTTAAAGGAAATCGAGGCTCTGAGGAAGGCGATCGATGAGTTGGAGAGCTACGAGCGGGAAGTACTTTATCCTCTGGCAACGGAACGGGTAGAAATCGACCTGGACGATGGCGTTAGGATAAACTACGGCAAGTTTGGTACAGCTCTGAAAAAAATACCGGGTCTTGAGGCAGTAGAAGATTAGCAATGGCTGGCGAATACGAAAAGGCAATCACCATTGAGAGAGCGGTTCAGCATGTGGTGAACCGTAAGTACCTGCTGCCTGCCATTCAGCGGAAATTCACCTGGAGCAGTTCGCAAATTTGTACCCTCTTTGACTCCATCATGCGGGGGTACCCCATCAACACCTTTATGTTTTGGGAAGTCAAAGACCCTGAAGTCAAAAAGAGCTTCCGCTTTTATCAGTTCTTAGAACGTTACTGCGAGCGGTTTGAAGAAAATAATCCCGAATTTAACACTACTGGTCACAGCGATTTTCATGCGGTGATTGATGGTCAGCAGCGCCTGACCTCGCTATACATTGGCTTGAAGGGCACCTATGCCTACAAACTATCCCGCAAGTGGTGGCCCAAAACGAAGGACGATAGTATTCTTCCCCCGCGCCGTCTCTATCTAAATCTAGCCAAGCCGCTAGACGAAGAAGAAAACGAGGAGATGATGGGCTATGAATTCCGCTTTCTGACAGCTTCTCAATGGCAAGCCGACCAAACCAAGCCAGACAAATTCTGGTTTCTGGTTGGCGACATCCTGGACTGGTCGAATGCTGAAGCCGACGATGACATCCTCGATATCGTGATGGATTTTCTGGGAAAGGCAGGACAGACCGAAAACCGTTTTGCCCGCAAGACCTTGACCCGTCTCTACTTTGCGATCCGGCGAGATCAGGTCATCCACTACTACAACGAAACCAACCAGACCATCGATCATGTGCTGGATATCTTTATCCGCACCAACCACGGTGGCACCCCCCTGGCATTTTCTGACTTATTAATGTCGATCGCCATTGCTAATTGGCGGCATGACGCTCGGCAGCAGATCGATGACCTGGTAGATGCAGTGCGGTTCGGTGCAGATATGGAGTTCTCGATCAATCGAGACTTTGTGCTGAAGACAGCCTTGACGCTAACCGATGCCGATGTCCGATTTAAGGTGAAGAACTTCACCAACGATCAGGTGGGCAAGGTCGAGCAGGAATGGGAAAACATCAAAGCCTGCATTCTGGCAACTTTCCGCCTCATTCGCTCCTTTGGTCTCAATGATTCATCCTTACGCGCCAAAAATGCAGCGATTCCCATTGCTTACTATCTTTACAAGAAGCATCTCTGGACAGAAATTAATAAGCCTCTAGAGAAATACACCCCTGAACGTAAGGCTATCCGGCAGTGGCTGCATATGTCGCTCTTGAAGGGTGTGTTTGGGGGGCAAGCCGATTCGGTTCTCACTAACCTCCGAAAAGCGATCAGAGACCACCTCGCTGAGCCACTCTTTCCACTGGCTCACATCGTTGAAGAATACCGTGGAAAAAGTAAGGATCTGCGGTTCGACGACGACTTCATCGATCGCCTGCTCAAAACTCAGAAAGACGACCCTGCTTGCTTTTCAATCTTGGCTTTGATTCAGCCTGACCTGAATTACAACCTGGCTTTAGACAAAGACCATCTGCATCCTGGAATCGCGTTTTCCCCTAACCGACTAGATACGCATGAGTTTTTAACCGATAACGCAGACCTGAGAGCCTTTTACCAGAACCCAGATTACTGGAACAGCATCGTCAATCTACAACTACTAGACGCTTCTAGGAACCGTTCTAAGCTGGATGAACCATTAAAAGACTGGTTTGCGCGGCAGACGGGGCTAACTCTGGCACAGTTACACATTCCGGATGGAACCAGTTTGAACTTTGAGGACTTTCAGACGTTTTTCTGGGCGCGATCGCAGCATCTGAAACAGCTCTTCCAATCTCTTGGAGAGGTGGTCTAATGGAAAATCGGATTGCCCAAGCCTTAACCCGATTATTTGAGCGCCATCGTATTATTTTCTGGTACGACGCTAAACAAGAATTGCGAGCTGACTTTGAGGGCTTGCAATTAGCAGGTGTTGAAAAGATCGAACTGACCAACAATGAGTTTGGGGTAAAGTACCGCATTCTGCGAGAGCAGCCGGCACAGAAGTTTTTGCTTTACCGGGAAGGATCCCAACCCAATGACCTGGACAACTGGCTGCTCGATGTGCATCTAGCTCATGGCGAATTTCGCACTGATCAAATAGGGCTGTGGCTTTCTGAACTGGAATTGGGACTCGATTTTGCTGATGTAGTGCAGGCTCACGCAGAATTTTATCGAGCTATTAAGCGCAAGGATGCTCTGAAGCGATTGCTTAAACCTGATGACACACCCGGTATGATTCGGCTGAAGATGCTAGCCGTGTGTGCAGGTTCAGAACCTCGGATTGATTCAGTGCTAGAAAACCTTTTAGCAGAGCTATCCGATAAGCGGGATGAAAAAATTAAACTGATTCAGCGTTGCAGCCTAGATAAGTTTCTCTGGGAACAGATGAAGCGACACTATGGCTACGATTCCAAGGAGCCTGGTATTCAAGACTTTTGCATCGAGCTGTTCAAGTCCTGCTATGCCATGGGAACAGATGGGCAGGTTCAACTGACCAGTGATGCGATCGTCTTTTTGAAGCGTTGGAAGGACAGCCGCCAATTTGAGGAGTCCTTTGAAACTCTTTCTGGGGAGTGTGCAGAGATCCTTGGAATTGAGCATGATTTAGGCAAGCGGGACTTTCGTGAACTGCTGGAGCTAGATTACTTCCGTTTAATTGATCAGAAGATCGTCAGTGATTTGGTACGTGCGGTAGGTTCAAGAACTGTCTCTAGTGGTGATGTGACTCTTTGGGTGCGCCAACGACGACAAGGACATTGGTATCGTGAATTTCAGCATCTGTATGAAGCTGTGGATTACGCATCCCAATTTATCCATACTCTAGATGAAGCGAACCTGATAATAGACTCTCTAACAGACGGCATTGATCGCTATACCCGTTCTTGGTTTCGTATAGACCAGCTTTATCGCAAGTTTGTCTATCACGTCCGAGGCTCCGGGCAGGCTTCCTTAATGGCTTCCTTGAGCGATCAAATTGAGAAGCTTTATTCCAATAACTACTTATTAAAGGTAAACGACCGCTGGCAGTCCTTCGTTGATGTTGTAACGAAATGGGAAGCAGCGTCCATTCCTCTACAGAAAAACTTTTTCAAGCGTTGGGTGCAACCCTTTCTGGAGAAAGACAATAAAGTCTACGTCATCATCTCCGATGCTTTCCGGTATGAGATTGGTGATGAGTTATTAAGCCTCATTCGCCAGGAAGATCGGTATGATGCCACGCTAGAACCTGCCTTGTCTATGCTGCCCAGCTATACTCAGCTAGGCATGGCGGCTTTACTGCCCAATACACTATTGACCTTGGCAGACAACCAAACTGGAACTGTAGAAGTCGATGGGCAAAGCTCACAGGGCACTGCTAACCGCATCAAAATCCTTGACCGCTCCAATCCACAACGAGCAACGGCGATCAAGGCAGAAGAACTTATGGCGTTGAATCGAGAAGACTGCCGATCGCTTGTGCGTGATCATGATGTTGTTTATATCTACCACGATCGCATTGACTCCACTGGTAAGCTAGTTACAGAAGACCGGGTATTTGATGCAGTAGAAGAAACCCTTCAAGAGCTGATTCGATTGATTAAGAAGCTGACGGGAGCTAACGCCAGTAATCTACTAGTAACTTCTGATCATGGTTTTATCTATCAGAATCAAGCGATCGAGGAGAGCGACTTTGCCCAGGAAGAAGCAGAAGGTAATCAAATCCTGTTTCGAGATAGGCGGTTTATTCTTGGGAAAGGCTTGAAGGAAAAGACAAGCTTCCGTAAGTTCCAATCATCAGAGCTGGGGTTAAGCGGCGATATAGAGGTCTTGATTCCTAAATCCATTAAGCGATTGCGGCTTAAGGGTTCGAGTATACGGTTTGTCCACGGCGGGGCATCACTGCAAGAAGTCGTGATTCCAGTTGTTCGTATCAATAAAAAGCGACAGAGCGATATTTCTACTATAGAAGTTGAGATTATCAGAGGTTCAAATTCAGCAATCACTTCTGGGCAAGTAGCTGTTACCCTTTATCAAGCACAACCCGTAACTGACAAAGTCCAGTCGAGGAACCTGCGAGCTGGCATTTATACTCAGTCTGGAGATCTAATATCTGATTCCCACGACCTAACATTTGATTTAACTTCAGATAATCCAAGAGAAAGGGAGCTGCAAGTTCGGTTTGTGCTAACCCGCAAGGCTGATGATGCTAACGGGCAAGAGGTCATTCTGCGACTCGATGAAAAGCTAACAGGCACCTCACATTACAAAGAGTACAAATCACTTCGGTATATGATGCGACGGTCATTTACCAGTGATTTTGATTTCTAGGGGCAGGTGAATCATGACTGACCTTAACCAAAAGATAAATACGTTTTTTCCGGGACTCGTTGTTCGGAAAGACCTTGTCAAAGCCGTCAAGGGAAATGCGATCGTTCCTTCTTATGTCCTGGAATACTTGCTAGGTCAGTATTGTGCAACCAATGATGAAGCCTCTATTCAAACAGGAATAGAAACTGTCAAGGAAATATTACTTAAGCACTATGTACATAGAAATGAAGCTGGACTTATACGCTCCAACATTAAGGAAAGAGGCCGCTACAAAGTTATTGATAAAATCAGCGTTGCCTTAAATGACAAAGCTGATGTCTACGAGGCTGAGTTCGCGAATCTTGGTATCAAGAAAGTGCTGGTTGATTCTGGCACAGTTAAAACCCATCCTAAATTATTAGTCAGCGGGGTCTGGTGTATTGCAGACATCGAATATGAGTTCACCGAAAATACAAATACCAGCCCCTGGATCCTGTCTACACTGAAACCTATCCAATTATCCCACTTCGATTTTGAGGGTTATGTAGAGGCTCGGAAGCAGTTCACGACAGATGAGTGGATCGATCTGCTCATTCAAAGCATTGGCTTCAATCCAGATTTATTTGGCAAGCGGAGCAAGCTAATGCAGCTGATCCGTCTAATCCCTTTCTGTGAACGCAATTACAACCTGATTGAGCTTGGACCCAAGGGAACCGGTAAGTCCCACATCTACTCTGAGTTCTCCCCGCACGGCATCCTAATTTCCGGTGGAGAAGTAACCGTTCCTAAACTTTTCGTCAATAACTCTACTGGAAAAGTTGGTTTAGTCGGCTATTGGGATGTTGTCGCCTTTGACGAGTTTGCTGGAAAGCAGAAGCGCGTCGATAAGGCACTTGTGGACATCATGAAGAATTATATGGCTAACAAGTCCTTCTCCCGAGGTGTAGAGACTTTAGGCGCAGAAGCATCTATGGTTTTTGTAGGGAATACCCAACACACAGTCCCCTACATGCTTAAACATTCCGACCTCTTTGAGGAGTTACCCAGTAAATTTTATGATTCAGCCTTCCTCGATCGCATCCACTTCTATATTCCTGGGTGGGAAGTGGACATCATCCGAGGTGAAATGTTTTCAAGCGCCTATGGGTTTGTAGTAGACTACCTCGCCGAGATCCTGCGGGCATTAAGGAGTCACGATTATTCAGACTGCTACAAAGAACAATTTTCCTTATCTTTAGATCTTTCTACTCGGGATAAGGATGGAATTAATAAAACCTTTTCCGGCTTGATGAAGATACTCTTTCCACATAATGAAGCCACCACACAGGAGATTGAAGAACTCCTTATGTTTGCAATTGAAGGACGGAAACGGGTTAAAGATCAGCTAATGCGTATTGACTCAACCTACTCACCTGTCCAATTTATCTATTTTGATGGCTCAAACCACTCCAAATCGGTTACCACCTTAGAGGAGGAAGAGTATCCTCACTGCTACCATAGGATTGTAGAAGAGGCTAGCATCGAGAATACTTCGCTTGTTGATAACGCTCTGCAACCAGCACCTGTTTCTCAGGATGCTGCGATAACAAATGTTGAACCGAAGGAAAAGAACCTAACTTTTCAGGAGAATCAACGGGGTATTTCTTTTGACACTCTGTTTGGCTCCTATCTGCGTGGGGCAAAGAGAGTCATGATTACTGACCCCTACATACGCCTCTTTTCCCAAGTGCGTAACTTCATGGAATTCCTTGAAACAATTGTGAAATACAAGAATTATGAGGAAGAAGTTTCTGTTCACCTAGTTACAGCAGAGGACGATTTCAAAGGCACTCAGCAGCAGGAGTACTTTGAAAGAATTCGGGAGTCTTGCAGCACAGTAGGCATCGATTTCACGTGGAAGTTTGACGAAAGCAGAACAATCCATGCCCGGCACATATTAACGGATCATGGATGGAAAATTCTTTTGGATCGAGGTTTAGACATCTTCCAACACTATGATATGAACGACACTTTCGCTTTTACCAATCGGCTCCAGCAATTCAGAGCATGCAAAGCTTTCGAGATAACTTATGTTAAAGACCGAGTTTTGAGAGATTAGCTCATGCTGGAGAGTAAAAAATTTTAGGGGAGATAGGCCCAGAAATAGCGAAGCTGACACAAACCGCACTCGTAGCAGATAAAACCCTTGTGTCATTGGAAGCATAAGATTGCCGAAACGGCAGGTTTATGCTTCGTGCGATTCGTTGGTCATTGAATCGTGGTAATCAATCCATAAAATAAATGACCCAAGGTGAAACCCTAGAGTAGCCTTGAACTCTCGATCGGATGTGGGTGAAAGCCCCACCTACCAGACTCAGGTATGACTCCTTACCTGCCCGCGATGACCCGACTCGGATTTCGGGAGGTCGAAGCCGGGAACAGGACGCAACCAGACTATTGTTATGAATTGACACTGGCGTTAATAGGGAGTTCTCATGGTGAAACAGAGCCTAGAGGGAGAGCGAGAAATTTCAGGGGAGTTCGACTGAGGACAAGCAAGCTCATGCACATCAACTAGCTGTTCCCCGATCGATGCCACTTGACCGAGTTCATCAAAGCGGTCGCGAAGCGCGTTGCGAAGCCATATTGCTGGCTCTTTGCAGAAAGAGAAGTTGGAAAGCCTTGCCGGGAGAGGGATTAGCTTCTCAAAGTTTATGTAAAAAGCTACTAACTTTTACGGGAATTAAGTATTTATTTTTGAGCGTCAAATATAGGCTATCAAGTCTGCTTGGACTACTTGCTAAGCGGGAACACTCTTCTCTCATTGCTGGTTATTAACCTAGGAGATTATTAGCTTCTTTGTTAACTTTAGGAGATCATTGTGTTAACTAAAAAGCTGTATGAACTAGTTAACTTCAATGTTCGCAAAACACGCTCTCGTCCGATTCTTACATCGGACGGTGTTAGAAGGATTACTCTGCCAGCAAGGAGTTGAGCGCTTGTAGTTCCTGATGCTTCTATCAGAGACCACATACCTTCACTATAAAAATAGCTAAGATAGTGTGTCTTAAAAAGTGTAACTTCTCGATACAAAGTGAAAAGAGAAGGACTACACGTAAGCTTCCAAAAAGTATGCTTTTGAGCATGAAATTTTGGCTAGTAAAGGCTTGGATAACTCTGATAACAGGTTGCCCAAGAGAGCTTAATTTAAGTAAATTCTAAAAACGACAATAATCAACTTTGGGGACAAATTAGCTGTAATAGGCAGAGTATAACCACTACTCTGCCTACGGTGACTGAGCGCTGTTATTGTTTTGTATTATAGAATACAATTTTCTGACGTTATATTTAAGTTGGATGGGACCTTAGACTGTTATCGACTTTCAAGGCCGGGTACCACTGCTGAAATTTACTCATCCATTCATTGTTTAAAACTCGCGTTCGGACTTGAATAAGGAGGTGGGCCCCCTTGGGAGTCCACCGCATTTGTTGCTTTTTAACAAATCGTTTACTAATTAGCTGATTGACGGTAGACTCGACGAACGAGCTGGAAATCCGCTCTCCATTTCGGTAACGTTCGCCATAATTAGGAATATACTGTCCATTATTGGAAATATAGGTTCCAAATTCCTCTAAATGGGTACAGAGCTTTTCCGCTTCTGGGCTAGGTGGCTCATCATCCTCATCTGAAGCTAAGAAAGAGGTGTTCTCAATTAAGTCTTCGATTTTTGATAAGCCTTTAAAGACATTGCCATGCCATAAATACCACTTTAATGAAGCTAAATCTTTCTGAATAGATGCGCTGCAAAGTCCAATCTCTGAATCTTCTTTAGTAATCCCTTTCGCAATTTGTTTCATCACAGTTATTCGCATGGTGATGTGAAACCAGTCTAGTAAATGTTCTGCATTCGGGTTCAGATAATATTGTAAATCACGGATAGTTTCTTCACCGTCAGATAAGAAGGTAACTTGTTGATTCATTTGCATCCCTTGAGATTTTAATACCTCAAACACACGACGCTGAGGTTTAGTATCGTAGCTATAAACCATCCCAAATCGCTTGGATGTACCGTCCGCTTTGATACTCTTGCCTGCAATCACTTGAATCTGACCTGCGGTTTGCTCTTTCCTGTTATAGGAACGAACGTACCCTCCATCCATCCCCACTACTAAGGGTAAATCCGGTCTCGGCAGTTCCTTCCAATTTTTCTGACAACCCTCAATTAATATTCCGGCTTCTTCAGGAAGTTCGGATTCTAAGCGTTGACCTAAGGCTTGTATATTATTACGTATAGATGTCGCGTTGATTTTTCCTTCTAGAGGAAGTAGCTCTTGCAATAATTGGCTGGATAGTCCATAAGACATTAAAGATGCAAATTTCGATTCCAAATAGAGCAATTCGGGTGATGTGCGCTCTTTTAAAAGGTTGGCAACTGGGCTAAAGCAACGATGGCTCTGCTGCTGACAACTACAATGGAATAATCGATGACAGGGCAATTTGAATTTTCCGAAAGGGGTTCTATAGGTGAGCGTCCGTTTGTCTTTATGCCGTAATTTCTTATGACAATCTGGGCAAACCTCTTGCTGTTTTTGATAGTCAGCTATCTGTTGCTGTAAAAGAGCTTTTTGCGTCTGAAACAATAATTCTTTCCCTTGCTCTAGAGTCAGCCCTAAATTTCCCGGTTGCAGATTTTCCTTTTCAATTTGTAAAATTTCTTGAATGAGTGGGGGGTTTCCTGATTCTGATTCAACAACAATTTGGACTTTAAATTTCATACACTTACCGGGGACACTCACATTAGTCCCTGTTTCTGGTAGCATATTGTAGTAGATGTTGGTTCACTTTTTGACGGTCGAAGTGGTTTTGATAAACTAATAGCCAGGTTAATAGGTGACTGGCTTCTTCTCTGTTCATATCCAGTTTCTGGTTTCTCAGCATTGAAGCAAAACGCTCTAATACGTCATAAACCGAAAACTCATCTCGGGCTTTCATAAAGCCCCAAGGTCCACCACAGTTCTCGGGAGGGCAAACTCCTTTTCCACCCGTACAGATTGGGTAAGTTTGATTGGGGTCGGGAGCCAGTATGGCCTCTACTCTCAGAAGGTATCGCCACCAATAACGCCATGTACCCATTAAGGGGCAAATACTGAAGTCGTACTCGTAGATAAATTTTTCAGTCTCTCTCAACTCAAAAAACGAAAGTTTTACCTCGCAGGCCCGAGTGCTAAATATTGTTCCACTTGGCTGAGTAATCCCGTACTGTTGACCGTGAATGATGAAATGATGCAGGTGGATATCTGACCAGCCCATTGTCAGTTGAACTATGTGATGCAGGTCTTCGATTGTGCTGTCACTGCTGACCAGTACCCGTCGCCAGATCATAGGGCTGATGCCCAGCAACACTATCTTTAGTTGGTAGTTGGTAGACGACAGGTTGAGACGATTCCAGCATCTGGTTATCCTACCCTATTCTCTCCCCTATCTCCCCTAAAATTTTTCGCTCTCTAATTTGTTGTAAAAGTTGATTCTTAATGTAATATATCTTATTAGAGTTTATCTCAAGTACAACACAAGCTCATGACCAAACGTAACTTTGTGTGCATCGCCACCATAACCCTAGCTGCTAGCATTGGTGTTGCACCTTTAATAAATGCAATATCAGTTCAGGCAGCCCCAACCCAATGTGCTGCAACTGGTAGTTATTTGGGTACAACAGATAATGGCAAAGGTCCTCAGTTCGTCTTGAATATTGCTCAAGATGGATCGGTGGCACTGTTTTTCTCCAATCTAGGATCTGTCAATTCGCCAACGGGTGCTGCTACGACCCCCGATATAGGTGTCTACAGTTGCCAGGGCAATCAAGTTAAATTTCGGGTTTTGGATTTCAACTTAGCTGATGAAAACGGTGGAAAACCTGCATCCATTAATCGCATTGAAGGCACTTTCGAGTACAATGGTGGACAGAAAACTATTTCCGGCAGCTATGAGATTCTAGAATATCCACTTTACTCCAATCCCTTTGGTAGTGGCGGACGAAGTGTGCGTAAGCGGACGTTTACTGGAGTTACGATTCCAGTTCCCTAAGTCGCTGCCACATTTTATTGTTTGTGTGAGCAGGTAGTCGTAAATAAGGTGCGAAAAGAAAATGTCAAAAACCTTGATTAACAAAGGTTACAGCCCAAAGCTTTGTTACTTTAATTATGACTACCTACTTAGTGGGACTTAGACATTTTTCAGCCCCTTAAGGGGCTGAAAACCTCTCTGAGCAAGGATAAAAGGTCGATGCCATAAAAATGGCTGAAACCCTGATCAATACTAGATTCATACCCATTTTATCTAAAACCCTTTCCCCATATAGATTTGAAGTCATTTTAGCCTCAGTTTTTGTCTAAGTCCCGTTATTGCCATTGATGGCAAGACGATGAAACAATCTTATGACCGGAACCAACAGCAAAACCCACTGCATATAGTCAGTGCATGGTCTTCATCCCATCAACTCGTTTTCGGTCAAAAAAAAGTCAAGAATAAATCAAACGAACTGACAGCGATTCCGGCTTTATTAGAAATGCTGTCAATCGAGGGAAGTCTAATAACCATAGATGCTCTGGGATGCCAAAGAGAAATCACCTCGCTCATAATCAAGAAGAAAAGTCATT
>JBLNEP010000208.1:0-8006 GCA_050262755.1 Actinomycetota bacterium
CGAGAGTTTAGGAACTATGTAGGGGGATTATTGGGAGAAAGTGAGCGAAAAAACCTGTCACAGATGGCAGCAAACGCCGTCGGAGTAACTTACCATAAATTACATCATTTTTTAACAGCAGGGAGAGCGATTTTTTTCGGGGGAGATAGGGACTGGCAGTCCGGTAAGATAACCTAATGTCTGAGTCATCTTTTCCTGTGATCTATCAATTCAAGGTGGTGCTGCTGGGTATCAGCCCTATGATCTGGCGACGGGTACTGGTCAGCAGTGACAGCACAATCGAAAACCTGCATCACATAGTTCAACTGACAATGGGCTGGTCAGATATCCACCTGCATCATTTCATCATTCAGGAGAGCGATTTTTTTCGGGGGAGATGGGCAGAAAACGAACCCACTTGCGCCAATGAATAGACCCAGACCCTTCTTGTTGAAACCTTGCCGAGTTAGACCCTTTTCGGCAAAGTGTCGTTCCCCTAAGCTCAGCATCATCTATCGTTGAGATAGACCTTTGGCTTTGGCACAACAGCCATTTTCGGCAATGTTGCACACAAATAAACGCCCACCTCCTCACAAACCGAAGAATTGGGAGTGGCGTTCCAGAGAATACTTGTTACCAGCAGAGGTTCGGCAACTGATAGAAGCCGCCAAGCACCTTGGGCGTCACGGCCATCGCGATGCTATTTTAATCATGATGGCTTATCGTCATGCCTTACGGGTGGGTAATCCCGTACTGCTTTCCATGAATGAGGATTAAAAATTATAAACAGCAAGCGCAGGAAATTCGAGCAGTGGAGTTATTTGCTCCCCAACCCACGTATCAAGTCCACCCCCATGAATTAGTACAAAAGCCAAATCCATTTCTGAGTCCTCGATGCTCAATAGATATTACATACAATATATCTGTACCAAATAGCTTACAGTCCAATTGGTACATTTCGTTCAGGCAGAACATAACCGTGAGAATTGCGCGGTGAGACGCTCACCCCGACTGAATTCCAGCCTTAACGTAAGTTTCTGCGTGATTGCTCCCAAAACCCCTAGTAGCTAATTCGATTAATCGTCTTAAAGCTTTTTGAGCCGACTTATAGGTGGGAGCTTGTTTGCCAAGTCTTAGCTCTCCAATAACCAAGGAAAACGACTCCAACTCCTGTTGACCATTTCTGGGCTTTCGACTCCTCCTGATTGTAAAAAACCTACACCTGTCAGGAGTGGAAGGAGGCGATCGCCTCCCTGTTGTTGCTTTCCTATAAAGAGGGGCTGCCAACTGAGCGAGATCGAGCTTTGTTTGGCCTCTGCCTATACACGACTGCCCGGATCAATGAGGCGTGTTCGTTGCATACGGCGGATGTATATACGGCAGATGGGCGGGTGCGCGATCGTATTACCTTTCGGCGGGCAACGACAAAAGGGAAGCAGGAGACGCGATCTGTCCTCGTATTGCCAGAGTTAAGGCAATTGCTGGAAGGGTATCGGAGCGATCGCCCCAAGGGATCGAGCCGCCACACAACTAATGTGTCGCCTGAGCGTACATAGTTGAACGCTTCTTTCAGTCCAGGGCGATCGCATCTTCTCGGACAAGACGAGTGGCCTGAGAAGATGCGATCGCACCCTACCTGTAGCGAACTGCAAAAAGCAGAGGTCAAAACCGCAAAAATGGGATTTTTGAAACCACATTAAGGTTGGTGGAAACAGCCGTTCGAGGCGTTCCGTTCGGTCAAAAGCGCGGAGCGTCGCGTTTTTGGAGTCGAACGTCTTATCCTAGCTTCACACCCATATCGGAATATCAAGCTTACGCCTAGACCGTGGCGATCGCACCAGCAATGCGGAGCCTCAATTACATTGATCGAGGAACAAGCTAGTTGATGTGTATGAGCTTGCTTGTTCTCAGTCGAACTCCCCTAAAATTTTTCACTCTCCTAGTAACTTATTCTCTTTCACAGATAGGGGATTCTATCTTGGAGAGCCATTTTCTTCCGAGGAGATGAGTTCATAGCAAGCCAACTTATGCAGCCAAACATATCCGTTCCTTCATTCTTGGAAGCTGGCTGAGCTTATCTGTTTCTCAGCCAAGATTGACAGTTAAATTTTTCCGGAGCTATAATCTTAAGAAAGCCATCTTAAGAAAGCACTCAATCATATATAAACCCCAGGCCGGGGCGACTTATAAGTCGCTCCGGCTTTTGGCTTTTGAGGTTTCCGTGCTTTCACAGGTTTGAATTTCGTCTGGAATTCCAACCGTTTTTCTGTCCCCAAATATCCGTATTAATAATCAATTTCCCATGACACAAAGAAACTCTACAGAGCAGCCACCGGCGCTCTACAATCCGATCATCTGGAGATTGGAACTACAAAACTCAGAAACCCCCAGTCGAGACACCTATATTAAAGCCTTCGGATACTTACCGGATTTTATTCTGAAAGCCAACCACATTTTGCCGTCAAATCTGGAAGGAAATTTCCGGCGGCTACTGAATCATTGCCGAGAGGTATTCAAAGCCATCCAAGAATGGATTCTTCATTTTGAGAGGCAAAGCAATAACCCTTTAATCTCTGACCCTCCAGACCTGTATTTCTCATGGAAAATTGACTTCAAATCTCACGCCCAGGAAGCGTGGGCTTTGTTAAATCTTTGCCAAGAGATTGTCAAGCGAGCGCCCTTTCTGGGCAAAGAGTCCCAAGAATTTCCCATAGCGACAGAACTGTGGTGGAGTTGCCATTTTGAGCGCCTTCAAGAAGCCTTCTTCCGAAACGGGATTATTAGCCAGCGAGCAGAACGGCACGGAAAGCAATCCTGTTGCGATGAGGCGTTAAAGCGCATCCAAGAAGATTTTAATACGCTTCATCAACGGCGATTCGCCAACAGCTCTCAGATCGACCCGACTCAGATAGTCACTTGGGATGCTACAGAAGAAGCTTTAAGACTCTGGGCGGAATACCTCGCCCAAATTGACACCGAATTTCGCCAGAAAATTTACCCCAACTATATAAAAATTCAAAAACGCCTTTTCCGAAGCGTGCGTAATAATCCCAACCTACAATTAATGGTTTTGGAACCCGATGATTCTCTTTATGTAGGTGGCAAAAGCCGGCGAGGCAAAGCAAAAAAGTCATCCCAGTCAAACAAAGGCTTTGTTAAGAAAGGTAAAGATTAACCGAAAAGCTGCACAAAAGTTGAACCTCACTAACCCTTATGAGACTTTGGGTAAAGAGAAGTCATCGCTCGGAACTCAAGAGTTTCCCCGAACAATGGCAGATTATCTAATAGGAAGCCTGCCATTGTTATCTCCCTAAATTTCTCCTGAAAACTTGAAAAACTGCATTCCATCAGTCTAAGTGGAAAGAGAGTTTTATGGGGAAAAATGACCTCTGTTTGTGCATCTCCATGCGGTCTTGCCGATGCACAAATTTATCGGTAGACTGATTGTAAAAACTTAGGACAAACTATGCCTGAACCCTCCCCCATTGTCGGTTACGCAAGAGTCTCCACTCGCGAACAAGCCCTCAATTCTCAAGCTTTGGAGCAGCAGCAAGCTCGCCTTAAGCAAGCTGGAGCTATGGAAATCCTTACCGATGTTGAATCGGGTCGCAAAGACGATCGCTCTCAGTTACAAAAGCTGATTAAATTGATTAAAGCTCAAAACGTCAATGTCATTATTGCGACTCGGATCGACCGCATTGCTCGCTCTACTGGTAAGTTTGCAGAAATAGCTCAGTTGTGCTTGGAATATGGGGTCAACCTCAGAATTCTGGATCAAGATATCAACTTAGATACTTCTCAAGGGAAGTTCATGGCAAATCTTTTAGCTTCCCTTGCTGAATTAGAAACCGATCAAATTTCGGAACGAGTGCGACATGGCAATAATTATCGCAGACAGCAGAAAAAAGCTTGTTCCTCTTACCCTTTAGGCTATCAAGTCAAAGAGGATCGCTATGTTTTGGATGAACGTCCCTATTTATGCCTCCTCGATGAACGACCGGATAATTATTTAGAATTTGACAGCGATGAATTAGAAATTTCACAGTTGCCCGGTCTAACTGTGAAACAGATTGCCAGAGACTCGATTGAGATTTTCTTTGAGCAAAAAGGCTTAAGTCGGGCACTCAGAACCCTTTATGCAAAATATGGAATTGCCAAATCTCAAGTCAAAAAAAATGGACATGATAGCATTATCAATTGGACGCCAAGCAGCTTTAGGAAGTGGCTGTTAAATCCCGTCTTGCAAGGACATACGGCTTACCAAAAAAAAATCAGCGTGGGCAAAGGAAAGACCAAAG
The DNA here is from genome assembly GCA_050262755.1 of Actinomycetota bacterium. Classification (GTDB taxonomy): domain Bacteria; phylum Cyanobacteriota; class Cyanobacteriia; order Cyanobacteriales; family Microcoleaceae; genus JBLNEP01. The sequence continues at coordinate 4,278 of JBLNEP010000208.1, forward strand.
AAACCACTCCCAGCCAATGGCAAATCATTGAAAATACTCATCCTCAACATCGTTTAATTACCGAGTCAGAAGCAGCCGAAATTCAAAAAATTATTGAATTTAATCTGGGGATTAACTACCAGAATTTTAATGCAAATCCCGCTTTGCTAGATGCTTATGGAGACTATACTTATCAGAGCGGTTTAGTGTTTTGTGGAGCCTGCCATTGCAAATGTACCTCGAAATCACATAAGTCTAAAGATGGCTTGACCAAATATCAATATTATGGGTGTCGGCATAGTGGGAAAGGTTGTAATAATACCCAAAACACTCGGAAATCTTTGATTGAGCAAGAATTGATTAAAAAGCTTTTGGAAGCTGCCACTACGATTCAAGCCCAGCCAGAAACTCCGGTTCCCCAAAAAGAGCCTGAGCCAATCCCCCGATTGCGCTCTTTACAAGACAAGTTAGAAGCCTTAGAAAAAATCTCTCCTTTTGACCCCGATATTGAGGCGATTAAAGATAAAACTCGCCAAGAAATTGAAAAACTTTTGAATCCTTTTGCTACTCAGAGTTTTGAGGGTCAAACCGTAGCCGAAATTATTCAAGCCGGTAATAATTTGGCAATTTGGCACACCCTTTCTAACGATGAAAAAGTCAAAATCTTTCCGCTTTTAGTGGAACGTATTACGGTTCGACATGGTGCGGTTGAATCGATTGAATTAAAACCCTAGAACTGAATTACCCGACTAATTTTATGAACATTCAAGACTTATTTAACCTCAGTAAACTGCGTTCTGAGGTGGCGATGCAACAGGCTCTTCCTCATTGGCAACCTCCCACTCAATTTGAAGGCTTACAGTGTCCTCGATGCGCTTCTCGCCACGTAGTTAGGCGAGGATACAACGACAATGAAACTCGACGCTATATTTGTCGCGGCTGTGGCGTTTCGTTTACGGAGATACCGAAGTTCGATTGCCACTGTCAAAATCCTGGCACTTTGCCCAAATGTCAAGATTGCCCCCATTTTCAAGAGTTCCTACCGACTCTCAAAGAGAAAGCTCGTAGCTTACAGGGTAAAAGTCGAGAGGAATTGGACGCTCTGCTCGAGGAGGCTCAATCTCAATTGAAATTAAAAGATTTACGCGCTCAAGTGGCCCGGCAAGAAGCGCTATTGAGTTGGCAACTCTCTTCGTCTTTCCCACCCGATCGGGTTTGCCCTTTTTGTCAGGGTTCTCATATTAGAAGCAAGGGTTTCGCCAATGGGAAACAACGATATTCATGTTATGACTGTGGGCGGTCTTTTTATGCTCCGCAGCACTGGAATTGTACTTGTGAGGTTCCCAAGGAGTTATCTTCTTGCCAAACTTGCCCAAATTTTGAGAAGTTTCAGGCTCTTATTGCTGAAAAACTAGAGAGCTTGCAAGGATTGAACGCCGAGCAATTACAGGCGTTCCTCAACAGATAACATCATAGTCCGTCCACACGAGGTCCATGCGAGCGCGATTTGTTTGGGATAGCTGTAGGAGCCAGCCATCAGAAACGCTTCGTGATGGGTCCCCACTGTTGAGGCTGTAACCGGATGGTTCACGGCCCCAGGGTAATCCCTAATTTCAGAGCCGGATTATTCGCCCACCGTTCCGCTACGTGAGTATAAATAGAAGTCGTCCGAGGGTCTTTATGGCCCAACAAATCCTGCACTTGTCGCAGTTCCGCTCCCGCTCGCAGCGCCAGCGTACCCGCTGTATGCCTCAAACTGTGAGCTGATATTGTCCGTCCTGGTGCATGTTTCAACCCCGCTTCACACAGATAGCTGTCCACTACCTTCCGAATCCCCCGACGACTAATCCGCTGCCCGCCTGCCCGGTATCCCACCGCCACAAAGAGCGGGCTAGAAGGCATCAACACTTCCATCGCTTTTCTCGCTTCCAAGTAATTCACCAAAGCGAGCGCGATGTCCGGTGTGAGTGGCACAATCCGAATGCTTCCTTTCCCCTCTACTCGAATTCCCAAATTATTGCCCTGCTGCACCAAATCAGAAATATTCGCTCGGTGGAGCTCTACCGTGCGGGGCCCCTCTAAAACCAGGATCGCCAGTAGCGCCTTATCTCGCATTGCCTTCAAACTCCCGTCCGACGGAATCGTCGCTAGCAACTTCTCCACTTCTGACTTTTCCAAGTAGGTTATCTTCTCAGCCACATCTCGCTTCTCCCTTGGTGGCTTGATGCCAAGGGTCGGGTTAACTAAAATCAGCCCTTTTTCCACCGCCGCGTCGTAGAAGCGTCGCACCACCGACAACTTGAGGGCCACCGTCGCTGGCTTGAATTTCCTCTCCTCTACCAACCAGCGACGATAGCGCTTGATATTTTCCTTAGTGACGAGTGCCGGATCAATTTTGGGGTCGGCCCCTTCGCACCAAGACAGGAACAGTCGCAACTGACGACGGTAAGTATCGGCGGTATCTACGGCCGCCCCCCCAGCCGCGACATCGAGACTGAGGAAGTCAGCCCACGCCTCCAGGAGGCGAGAGGGTGTCACTAGGGAACTGGGACGAGAAGCCTTGGCAAGCATAGCGAATTCTCAGGAGCGCGCTTTCACCCATTAAACCCCACCTAGTCCCCGAAATTACCATTATCGGACTTACTTGTGGATGTTATTGTTCGGCTTTCTACCAGGAGTTTTTGGTTCGCCTATGCTTCGGCTAGCGTACACCCGGCTTTTAACCCAGCCTTGGGGATAGATGTGGAGATTTGATGGCTACAAACAAGAAGCCGTTGTCGGTTCTCACTCAAACGGGATCGTCTTTTTACTAATGCCAGTACAAATTTCTGGCTTTTTTTCAACTTCTTCTGCTTCTGATGTAGCAATGGCCCTCAATTACGGTTGACCTAAAGATTCTGCAAATTCTCGCACTTTGGCGATGGCTTCTTCGGATAAGTTTTCTACCAGAGAAAGCAATTGCTTTTTGTTACCTTGGCTGGAGCTGCTTTGAGTGGGAGAAGGGGTGGGTGAGGTTGGACGCTGTAAAAATTCATCAAAAAGTTTAAAAAATGTCTCTAAGGCATTACTTTCATTGCTTGAATAAAAAAGAATAATACTTGACCAGGTTTGCTCAGTTTCCACATGAAATTTAGCTCGCACCCCAGCAATAAATTCTTGAAATTTTGATTCTTGTTCGGTTAAGGGCTTTTTGAGCTCTCGCCTTGCCCAATAGTAGCCCTCTAAAAATGCTTGCAGGCTACAGATGGAAGGCTTACCGAAATAGAGGGCGGGTTTAGCTTTGATTTTCTCTAAAAGCTGATAAAAACTCTGGTCTCCGGCTATTGGGGGTGAAGCTTGAGGACTTTCCCAGGTGTATTCTTTGAGAGGCAGAGGTTCTGAAACTTTTTCTCTCTGGCTGAATTCTGTCAGGAGTTCAAAAAAGTATTGGAAAGCTTCTCTGTCGATGCAGAAAAGTTGAATGATGTTAGCCCAAGAGTTAACGGTCTTGACTTTTAACTTTTGCTGAATCCAGGGTTGAAAGTTTCGATAAAAATCCTGTTCTTCAGGAGTGATTTTCAGACCTAAATCTCGCCGAGCCATTTTGTAGCCATTCAAGAAGACAAACAGGTAAGGAAGAGAAGTTTGCCCTAAGTATTGGCTGGGGTTATTTTGGATTTGGGCTAGGATGTCATAGAGTCCACTCATCTGATTCCTCCTCCTCTTGCTTAAAACTTGTACTGTCAAATTCTGTAATCACGAATTCTCCAC
>JBLNEP010000209.1:0-49628 GCA_050262755.1 Actinomycetota bacterium
CCGCCTGCTGTCACGCCGCAGGTGGGGACAGATCCCATTGAAATTGTCGTTACAGCAACGCGCATCGCAGAAAATGTGGCGAATGTCCCCCGTTCCATCACCGTCATAGACTCACAAGAACTTCAGCAGCAAATCGGATCGTCGAGGAGTATTGGGGAAGCGTTAGCCAATCAAGTTCCTGGTTTCGCACCGCCCACTCAAACTGTCAGCACTTACGGACAAACTCTGCGCGGCCGCGACGTTTCCGTTCTCATTGACGGCGTGCCGCAGACCACTAACCTGCAATCTTTCGTTCGAGACTTCAGAACCATCGATCCCAGCGCCGTGGAACGCATTGAAGTGGTGCGAGGGTCTAGCGCGATTTACGGCGCTCAAGCTACAGGCGGTGTGGTTAATATTATTACTCGCCGGCCGACTCAAGAAAGGCTCACTTCTACCACCGAAGTAGGCCTCAGCAGCAGTTTAACCAATACGGATGGCGCTCTTGGTTTTAACGCGCAACATACGATTTCTGGCCGCACGGGCAATGTTGACCTGACGGGTACTTTCTCGATCGCCCGCAGTGGGTCTTTTTACGATGCTCATGGCGATCGCATCCCCTATTTTGAACTCGGCGGAGATAGCAGCACCCTCCTCAACTTGATGGGTAAAGTCGGCGTAGACTTGGACCGCAACCAGCGCTTGCAGCTAACGGTCAATCACTATCGGGAAACCCAAGACCCCAATGTCATCTCAGACCCCAGCGTTGACCAACAGGAAGGGCGGCAAAAAGCCCGCGCCATCCGCACCGGTAATTTGGATATTAGAGGCGGACAAACGCCGGGGAACAGGACGACGCTTGTCAACCTAAGTTACAGCAACCAAAACCTGTTTGGCAGCAGCCTGCAAAGTCAAATTTACTACCGGGCAAATTCCAATTCAGGGGTTCCCCGTGATTTTCGCACCTCTGATTTCTTCGGTCCCTTTATTGGCGTTGCTAATTCGCGAGCCTACACAGACCAATTCGGTGGCCGACTGGCGATCGCCACTCCTTTATCTCGTGGCGACAACCTGCGATTAATTTGGGGCGCTGACTATGTAAATGAAGAGAGCCAACAGCGTTTTGACCTCTACGACCCAGAGCGATTTGATGCAAGTGGGGGTCGAGTTTACCAGAAAATTGGCGAGCGCCCTTTCGTACCTCCTTACAATTACAATAGCCTCGGTCTTTTCGGTCAAGTGGAATGGAATATTGACGAGCGCTTCATCTTAACGGGTGGTTTGCGCCACGAACGCATCGGCTTAAAGGTCAATGACTATACTACTTTTGACGACCGCCGCATTGAAGGAGGTAACCGCAATTTTAACGCCACCTTATTAAATGCGGGAGCTGTCTATAAAATTAATGACCAACTCAACGTATTTGCTAACTTTTCTCAAGGCTTCTCAGTGCCAGACTTCGGGCGCATTCTCCGCCAGCCGCCGGAGGATTTCGTGAGCATTGGATCTTCGCTGCGAGTCACTCAACCGCAAAAAGTTAACAACTACGAAATTGGCATTCGAGGCGGATGGCCGACCGTGCAAATGTCGCTCGCTGCTTTTTACAATACTTCTGATTTGGGAGTGAGCTTTCAGCCAGTTGGCAACACAGGTCGTTTGGAACTGATTCGCGCCCCAGAACGCATTTATGGCTTAGAAGCAACGGTGGACTGGCAGCCGGCACGAGGGTGGTCGATTGGTGGCTCTGCTGCTTATATTGAAGGCGAATATGATGCTAATAATAGTGGCAAGTATGTCGCTATTGATAGCAGCCGGATTCCCCCCCTTAAGCTGACAGCTTACATTCAGAACGAAACTTTGCCAGGATGGAACAATCGCTTACAGTTTTTATATTCTGGTAATCGCGACCGCGCCTTCAGAGACGGCTCTGATGGCGGTCCAATTAGCAGCTACTTCACAGTGGATTACATTAGTTCAATTCAATTAGGAAGGGGTCTCCTACAACTTAAAGTTGAGAATTTATTGAATAACCAATATTTTCCCGTCCTATCGCAATACTTGGCGGGATTTGGCGTAGACAGCTCTAATTATGCAGCGAGAGGTCTGACTTTCAGCGTTAATTACCGCCTTAACTGGTAATAATTTTGGGTAGCGGTTGGCTGCCAGGAGGCGAGTTTTGTACCTAAATTTTTCGCTGGGTGGCAAGCATTCTGCGCTAAACCCGCTCCTACAGTTGACGGTTGACTGTTAACTGTCTGGCGTTGGGTTTTGCGGTGCACGCCCTACTACCTACTAATCGAGGGGTTGCGTAAATTCTCAACTAGCAACTGGGACGATCGGGTGAGAACCGTTAACAGGTTTGAGGAAAATTTTAAGATGAGGTTCCGCAAAATTGCGTTCGCGCTGCACTTATATTTGGGGTTAGCAGTCGGTCTATTTCTAGCAATAATTGCTTTAACTGGCAGTTTGCTAGTTTTCGGTCATGAAATCGAGCAATTGTTCAATCCTCAACTCTTGCAAGTAATTCCTCAAGCCGAACGGATGCCACTGGAAACCATCCTGAGAACGGTCGAAAAAACCTATCCGCAAAATCAAGTGATTAGTATTTTGCTGCCACGAGAAGCAAAAGATATCTGCCAAATTTCGATGTTTTCCAAGGATAAGGAAGTCGTTAACGTTTATGTCAACCCTTACAGCGGAGAAATTAAAGGTTCGCAACTCTGGCAAGAAACGTTTACAGGTTTTATTTTTACCTTACACGTTGAATTAGCGGCAGGGGAATTGGGTCATCTTGCTGTCGGGATTTGTGGCTTAGTCATGCTGGGACTAACTTTAACTGGCTTGGTTTTGTGGACGGGTTGGCGCAATCTTATTCGTGGTTTCTCGATTCATTGGAAAGCTCGCTGGCAGCGGACTGTCTTTGATTTACATAACGTTGCTGGCATTGTTTCGGTTGCTTTTCTCTTGCTCATTTCCGCTACGGGAACCGCAATCATTTTTGACACGCCAGTTGAATCTGCTCTGTATTGGCTAACCCATGAAAAGCCACAGCCAGCGTTAATTTCTCACCCTCGCTCTCGCAGTTCGCGAAAAAATTTGGATGAAATATTGCAGCAAGCTAATCACATTTGGTCGGAAGCGAGAACTACTTTTATTTCTCTGCCGTTGACGCCTGAAGCAACATTTAAGGTCCGGAAAAAATTTCCCAATGACCCGCATCCAAATGGCATTAGCACGATCGATCTCGACCAATACAGCGGCGAAATTTTGCAGACCGATCGCTTCAATTCAGCTTCTCTAGCCCATCGAATTCTTAACTCGCTCTATCCGCTACATATTGGCAGCTATGGCGGCGTTTACTTGCGGCTGGCACACGCGGTCGCAGGACTAGCGACAGTCCTGCTGTTCGCGACTGGCGTACTAATGTGGCGACAGCGGTATTTGGCGAAAGTTTACCGCAAGGAGGCGAAGCAGCAGTATCAAAAATTCTCCCCAATTAGTCAAGAATGGCCTTGGTTTTAATGAAAGGGGCGTTCAGTTTAAGGCGCATGCAATTCTTCTGGAGAAAACCCATTTTATCTAATTCTTAAATTCTATCAATTGTCTCCCTCATGCAAAAATTTATTCAACTTTGGCTCGGACAAACTGCTTCTTTAATTGGCAGTTCTATGTCCGGGTTTGCGCTAACGATTTGGATTTGGGAGTCTACCCATCAAGCGACTGCTTTGGCTCTGCTACTTCTTTTGATCCAATTGCCGCGCATCTTGCTCGCTCCGGTTGCTGGTATTCTCACCGATCGCTGGAATCGAAAAGTTTTGATGGCCAGTGGCGATACCGTTTCTGCTCTCTTAACGCTCACTATCCTATTCCTTTATCTCAGCGGCAACCTACAACTCTGGCATTTATACGTCGCGGGTGCAATTAACGGGATTTTTGAACAAATGCAGCAGTTAACTTACTCAGCAGCGGTCGCGACAATGGTGCCAGAACAGCATTACAGCCGCGCTAGCAGTTTGAGTTTTCTGGCCAGTTACGGCGCCAGTATTATTGCTCCAACCCTGGCGGGGATTCTCTATCCCGCGATCGGATTGAGTGGGATCTTTGCGATCGACCTGGCCACTTTTGTCATGGCGATCGCTACCCTCCTCCCCGTCAAAATACCCCAACCTGCCCCCAACCCTCAACCGATTCGCCCTCACCTGTGGCAGGAACTCAGCTTTGGATTCCGCTACATTGCCGATCGCCCCAACCTACTCACCTTGCTGGTATTGGTTTCGCTGTTCTGGTTCGCTCACGACATCGGCGCCACCCTCTACTCGCCAATGATTCTGGCACGCACTGGCAATGATGCGAGAATCCTAGGCACTATCCTGTCAGCAGCGGGTGCTGGCGGCGTTTGCGGGGTGGCGATCGTCAGTATTTGGGGCGGTCCCAAACACCGATTCCGTGGGTTTCTGCTCGGTATGGCAGGCGCGGGTATCAGTAAAATAGTCTTTGCTCTCGGTCAAGCTGTTTCCATCTGGATTCCCGCTCAATTTTGTTCTTCTGTCAATTTCCCCATCCTCGGTAGTTCCAACGAAGCGATCTGGCTGGCGACAGTGGCGCCGGAGGCACAGGGGCGCGTTTTTGCGGCTAGATCGGTGACGGTGCAAGTGGCATCCGCGATCGCCCTCTCGATCGCAGGGCCGCTTGCCGATCGCATTTTTGAACCCGCTATGCAGCCAGGAGGCGTTTTAGCCGCGATTTTTGCTGGCATTTTTGGCACAGGTGCCGGTGCTGGTATGGCGCTGCTATATGCGATCTCTGCATTCGGCTTATTCCTCGTTGCCGTTGGTGGCTATGTTTGCGCGAGGAGGGAAGGGTGAGGGGAAGTTGAGGGTTACAGAAGTAGTCTTTGCCATTTCCCCCTTTTCCCCCTTTTTCCCTTTCCCCTTTCCCTCTCCTACAGTTCCTCGCGCGAACTCAGATGAGCTTCAATTTCCGAGCGCGATCGCCACACCGGCCGCAATTCTTTGCGAGCAAACAGCGACCACTGATTCCCGGCGTGGGGCGAACCGGGTTGACTGGCGTTGCCGTAACTATTGAGCGCCATCGCTTTCACCGGATTGGAGAATTCGATCGCAGCGACAAAAGAATCGCCTGCAACTGCTTGAAAGCGATCGCCCTTCCCTGGAGCGAACCAGACTGAGCGAAATACGCCCAAAGCGGTGTCAGCCCCATTCGCAGGGAGGTTCGCCTCCCCAGGCAATCGGAAGACTTCCCCCCACGCCACATCTAACGCGCCATAAGTTGCTTCAACTTTGGCTGCTGTTGCTTCCAGTACCCGCACCGCTTCCGCAGGATTCGCCAACCCCTCTGGCGTCGTTAGGGGCGCATCTTCGCGCCAAGGTTTCGCGAATAGGCGATCGCCCTCCATCGCTTTTGCCCACAAGGCAAACAGCACCGCACCGCGACTGTTAGCATCAACGTTGCGGTCCCAAGCGGCAAGCGCTGCCGCAGCGCGACGAGCCTTTTCGCTGCCTTGCTGTGCGACGGGAATTAAATCGTCGAGGATGCGATCGGCGAGTTCTACAAGAGTGGAATGTTTGTATTGCATCAGTTCCTCAAAAGAGATTTTGCTGTCTTCTAGGAGCATTTTTACGGAACGCTGCGACCGCAAGTCCATCGGGCCGCGGGGTGCCATGTAGGCGGGATAGCGGTCGGGCGCGATCGCGCTGGGGAAGGTCGCCGTCCAAGGGGGATCGTTGGTATTTTGCACCCAGCCACTCGGCGGATCGACAACGCGCGGTAAATCTGTATAGGGATGATTTTTGCTCCATAAAGTCTCTGAGGTATCGCCGGGAATGATGCCTGACCAATATTTGAAATCTCCCTGTTTGCGAATGGGAACTTGACCGTTAAATAGGTGCATGATGTGCCCTTCGCGGTCGGCATAGATGACGGTAAACATGGGAATTTCTAAGCGTTTTAAAGTTGCTTCAAATTCAGCGAAATTCCTCGCCCGCGCCATATCCCACCACTGCTCTAAAGCGCCGGACTGTTCGAGGCCGGCAACGCGCAAGGCGATGGCTTTGCCTTGTTTTTCACTGAGGACTGGCCCGTGAACGGAACGCCGGATCGTTAAAGATTCCGAGCGCAAGTTTCCATTCTTGTCTTTGACTTTTAAAACTTTCTCTTCCTTGTCAAAGTTGCGGATTTGGCCATCGAAGCGATAGCCGTCTTTTTCCAGGAGCAATTCGTAGGCATCCCAGCCATCGTAAGTGTTGACCGTATGAGTCCATCCCAAGTTGTCATTAAAGGCAATTGCTAATACAGGAGAGCCGACGAGAGCCGCTCCGTAAGCGTTAATGTCTGGACCCGTGAGTTGCGCTTCATACCAGAGAAATAAATCCGACCAAGGCAGGTGAGGATTTGCCAAAAGCATGGCATTGCCACTTTCAGAGTGGGAAGGAGCGATCGCCCAAGCATTAGAGCCTTTGGGGGGGGAATTTTTAGTGAGCTTTTCTAGGCTATCTGGTTCGACGATAAAAGTAAAATTGATGGTGCGCTGCTCGTGTGCCAGTACATCAATTGGTGTTAGGGGAAGTGCTGCCTTTAATTCGTTTGAGACCGCGTCTGGATGCTGTTTTGTATAGTCGTTCATTCCCGCTACAAAAGCATCGAGATAGTTGCGAAATTGGGGATTTTGTGCTTCATACCAAGCCTGGGCGCGACCGGGAATTCCCATTGTCTGTACCCAGCGGTCGGACTCTAGATAATCCTCCCCCCACAATTCAGCAGCTTGTCCGCGAGCTTGCCCGTAAAGGCGCACGATCGAATTACCGTGACTTTGCATTTGGGCCCAGCCAAAAGCATAGAAAAGCTTTTGAGAATTGTCTGCATGAATGTGGGGGATGCCGTAGGTATCCCAAAGAATTTGTGTACCTGGTTGAGCGGCTAATTGGTTGCAATTATTGACTGCGAAAACAAGGATGAAACCTATCAATGAAGCAACGATTAGCGAGAGTTTGTGTTGAATTTTTTTGAACACTGATGTTAGGGTAGGAGAATGGGAAAGACAGAGTGGTAATTTGTGCAAAGTCAAAAAATAACAACTGCCAACAGACAACTGGTCGCTGACTCTTATTTTTGAAGCTGTCCCTGCTGCCAAGTTCCTTCTACTTTTGTGCCATCTGCATAGAGATACGAACCTTTTCCATGTTTCTGTCCATTGAGAAATTCGCCCTCATAGCGATCGCCATTGGCATAGGTGCAGACGCCTTTGCCGTTGAACTGTCCCTCGCGAAATTCACCTTCACAGCGATCGCCATTGGCAAAAGTATAAACGCCTTTTCCGTTCATCTTGCCATCGGTAAACGTTCCCTCATAGCGGTTACCATTGGCAAAAGTATAGACGCCCTTGCCATTAATTTTTCCTTCTTGAAACTCGCCCGCATAACTTCCCCCTTGGGCAAAGGTGAGAGTTCCTTGACCGTGAGGTTTACCCTTGGTAAAATTACCTTGATAGCGGTTACCGTTAGGAAATTCTCGGACGCCTTCGCCATTAAACTCGCCATTATTGAATAGCCCTTGATAGCGCCCCCCTTCCTTGAGGGTTAAAATTCCCTGACCTTGAGCGTTGCCATTGACAAATTCACCTTCATAGCGATTGCCATTGGGGTATTCGCGAATGCCTTTACCGTTAAATTGCCCTTCGTTAAATTGGCCTTCGTAGCGCCCCCCTTCAGCAAAGGTATAAATTCCCTGCCCGTGAGGAAGATTGTTCTGTAACTCTCCTTCATAGCGGTTCTTATTTGCATATTGGCAAACACCTTTTCCGCTAATTTTTCCGTCTTTGAGTTCGCCTTCGCAGCGCGTGCCATTGCTGAAAGTAAAAGCTCCTTTGCCACTAGGGGAACCGTTAGTAAAACTACCTTCGTAGCGAGTGCCGTTGGCGGTTGAAAAAACGCCCAGTCCTTCAAAGTTGCCGTTTTTAAATTCCCCTTCGTAGCGGTTGCCATTGGCAAATTCTCGGACGCCTTTGCCATTAAATTCCCCCTCGACAAATTCTCCGCTATAGCGCCCCCCTTCCTTGAAAGTATAGGTACCTTGACCGTGAGGTTTGCCATTGAGAAATTGCCCTTCATAGCGATCGCCATTAGCGTATTGGCAGTTACCAGGACCAGCGAGCTTACCCTCCCTCAATTCTCCTTCGCAGCGACTGCCATCTGGTAAGGTCACTACTCCCGCGACCGCGCTGCGAGGGTGGGCGAAAGCCTGCACCAGCCCCAAGCTAGAGGCCAGCAAGAAAGTGCTTCCCAGTCGAGAGAGTTTATTTGGCTTTGCTGAAAATTTCTCAAATTTCATAACTTCGCGAAAATTTCTACAGTGTTATTGGTCAATTGCGGGCTATTTTTACCCCGCCTCAAGTAAGTTGGTACTGGTGAAACTGACTCTAGCCGCTCTGACCCGGATGCAGCAGTCAAATCCCCGTCAGCACCGTCAAGGATTGAAGTTGAGGGCAATGCTTCTTCATCTAAGAAACGCTATCAATTCGTGTTTAAGGCTTTAATTAGTTAGCTCAAACTTAACGGTTACGAGTTTCCCTTGGATGCCGCCTTCTGCTGAAGAAAACTTCCAACTTCTGACGCTATCGATCGCAGCTTTGTCTAAGTCTTCATAACCGCTGGAATTGGCGACAACAACAGCCAACACGTTCCCGCTAGGGTCAATGTCAACGCTAAGCTGCACTCGCCCTTGCCGTTTTTCTCTTCTCGCTTGGGTGGGATAGCTAGGTTGGCCACAGCGGATGCAAGTCCCTGGAACCCCCCCCGAACGGCGTGAAGAACTCCCTCCTCCTGAACTTCCTGCTCCTCCCGACCTTCCTCCTGAGTTTCCTGATTTGGGAATGGCTCCCGAACCGCTACTAAATGGCTCGGATGATGCGAGACCGCTGCCATCACCGCTGCCATCACCGCTGCCAGCAGATGGTGAGTTCCGGCCATTCCCTCCACCGCCCTCGCCTCCAGGGATTCCAGAGACATCAGAGTTGCCTGCATCGCCGAACAAGTTTCCAGAACCCCCACCACCGCCAGGGCGGGATGCAGTGACGGGCGAGTCAGTTGTATTCCTAGGCGATCGCGCCATTGCACCTGAACCGCTGCCAAAGGGTTCTGAGGCAGGCACTTCGCCCTCTCCACTCCCGCCAGTTGAGGAAAGAATGTCGCCCCCTCCTGGCATTTGTGAAGCACTGGGGGGGTTTCCTAGATTTTCCAAACTGCCACCAGTAGTGCTGCCACCTCCGGGGCGAGAGGCGGTGACGGGGGAATCGGAAACTGGCGATCGCGCCATCCCTCCTGAATTCTTCCCCAATGGTTCAGATAAAGGTTCCCCAGCATCATCACTCCCACCAGATGGCGAATTCGGTTTGCTTCCTCTAGGGTTGTCAGGAGAGTTTGGGTTTCCTCCCCCTCCCACCAAATCTGTAGGTTCGCCAGTACCGCCAGGGCGAGAGCTAGTAACGGGGGGCTCGTTGGGTGGCGCGCTAGAGTTTTCAGTTTCGTGGCGCTCATTCACTGTGTCCACCGGTGCGGCTGGTGGAGAGTCCGCGCTCGACGGAGGCTCCAAAGGAGTAGTAGGCGGGGTTTCTGCCAGTGGCTCTTCCTTGGGAATTGGCGGTGGGGTTTCTGCCAGTGGTTCTTCCTTGGGAGTTGGCGGTGGGGTTTCTGCCAGCGGTTCTTCCTTGGGAGTTGGCGGCGTTTCGGGCGGGGGGGCAACCTCCTTTTCGACAGCGAGTTCTGGTTTGGCAGCCTTTGTTTCCGGCTCCTCAACCACAACAAATTCAATCGGTTCTTCTGCTGATTCAGCGGGTTTGACGAAATTGAGACCCAACGGCAGGACGACGCCGTGCAGAACTGTTGAGGCCAGAAAGCTCCATAAGAGAAACTTTTTGAGGTTCTCTTGTTGTTTTTCTCTGTGCTCCGCCAAAAAGTTTGAAACACTCATGCGTTATGGCTCTCCTATATGCCTATGCCTGGTTTGGGAACATCCTCGATCGCTGCCTCACTTCACCCACCAAGACCAACCAACTGCGGGTCAAGCGAGCCCTTACACCAGGAACCTACCAATCCTATAGGAATCGGGTCTCTTTTCTCAAGCTCTCTTGATAACAATTTTCATTTGCTTGGACAGGACTTATTGACATGAGCCAGCCAACCTCTCATCCCTGCTCCTTGGCTTACTCTTGTTAAATCGGCATTACGACAGCTTGGAACCTGAAATGCTGACCTTTGGTTTCGAGCTATCCTGGCGGATATCGCCCGCTATACACAAATGTAAAATTTTTAAACGGTTTTTTATATTGAAAAATTTTAACTTAAAATATTTAGTTATCAACAATAATTATATAAAAACCAGATAACGGCTTGACATTCGCTTCAATTTATGAAAATCTATTTGAGAAATCTTTTCAAGTATAGGGATGACATAAACTCCTACTACTGGCCTTTAACAATAGGACGGCAGTAGAAAAATCGCTGCTGATGGCGGTAGCAGCGTGCATGGTGCAGCCACTTGAACCGTGAAACGATTCCCAGTCCGAATTGCTCGTGCCGATTTCCCTGGTGAAAACACAGGGATACGTACCAGGAGTGTCTGTTTTCTCAGGAAAGGTGCGATCGCGTAGCCGCCGGCCTCCGGCATCGCCCCATCGCTCTCAATCAATCTCAATAGCGCACAAACCAATGGATAACTTTCTTCATCTTTTCCGCGCAGCAGGCATTGTTGCTTGGCCGCTGCTAGCCTCCTCAATCGTGGCCGTTGCACTCATTGCAGAACGCCTCGCCTTTTGGTTTCGGGTCAATCGGCGGCAGCGCCGCATCGTGCGAGAGGTGCTGAATCTCTATCGCAAAGATTCAGATTTAGCGATTAAAAAGCTGCAAGTTAATGCCGACCTGCCACTCGCCCGAATCTTTTTAGAAGCCCTAGAGTTAGATGATGCAAATACTGATGAATTTCGGCTAGCACTCGAAAGCGCAGCGCAGGCAGAAATACCCGTTTTAAAGCGGTTTAATACAATTTTTGACACCATTATCAGCCTTGCACCCCTATTTGGACTATTGGGAACAGTTTTAGGATTAATTACTACCTTTGCTGCACTTAAGCTAGGGGATGTCGGTGCTAGTAACACCAGCAATGTTACGGGTGGTATCAGCGAAGCGCTGGTATCTACAGCAATGGGTTTGGTGGTAGCGATCTTTACCCTCTTATTTGCCAATATGTTTCGTGGCTTTTACCTCCAACAGATGGCTTTTATTCAGGAAGCCGGAGGTCAGTTAGAGTTGCTGTACCGCCACCGCTACGAACAAAAACACGGAGAACTAACTTATGCGCCTACCCGATGAATCCGACACCATCCCTCAAATCAACATCGTCCCGATGATTGATGTGGTTTTCAGTATTCTCACCTTTTTCATCATTTCATCGCTCTATTTGTCAAAATCCGAAGGACTGCCAGTCAATTTACCCAAAGCCACGACTTCTCAATCTCAGCAAGGGCCTTCTAAAATTACCGTTAGCATTGATGTCAAAAGAGTCTTGATGGTTGACAAACAAGCTGTCAAGCTAGACGAGCTTGAAAGTGTCGTGCGGCAGAAAATGGGAACTAATCAGAACCAATTAGTTGTATTAAATGCTGATAAAAGCGTCGAGCACGGCACTGTTGTAGAAGTCATGGATCGGTTGCGTCGCATTCAAGGGATTAAATTAGGAATTGCTACTGTGCGACCCTAGTGCAGGGCGATCGAGCGCTCTGAGCAATCTTTGCATGGGGGTGGCACAGCGCTTAGTATCAGGCCTACATTGTTAGGGTTTGCTGAAGAAGGGGAAAAATGGGGGAAAAGGGGGAAAGGAGAGGAGAGACAAAAAGTGCAAACGTTTTGAGGTATAGCACCAGATTTAGGAGCGCTTGAGAGGACTTTTCAGACCAAATGGACCCTTGATGAATGCAGGTTTTCGCTTTTTTCAGCAAGCCCTATGATAGGTTTAGTTTGCAATCCTTAGATCCAGTCCTTTTTAAGGAATGATTCTGCTATTTTTATTATTTTTTCGCTGCCGCTTCTTGCGTCCATATTTCTTTTTGATTCGCTTGACTTGTGCTTGAAATTCAGCTCCTTTTTCTGGGTTGACCATTGCTACATAGTTGGCATATCCTTGAATAGAAGCCATTACATTTGCAGAATTTCCCCAGTGTTTCCCTTCTGGGCCATCTTTTTCAATTTGATAGAGGGTAGCGCGAAAACGCTTAAGTTCTTGCTTGGAAATATTAACGCGCTGATTGACAACAATACCCGTTACTTCTTGCTGGCGGTTTTTCCGCAGGATTCGGGTTTTTTCTGGATTGATGACAAAACCTTCATGGGCAACAATGGACTCAGTACGCCGGAGTACATTACAAATATGGCGGAGACTATCACCGGCAGCAGAAAAGGTTAAATCATCGGCGTAGCGGGTGTAAGTAAATCCCAATGCTTCAGCCATATTTGTGAGTCGGCTGTCGAGGCGACGACAGAGTAAATTAGTAATCGCTGGACTGGCGGGGGAACCTTGGGGTAAATGGCGGTGGGTGAGGGCAACGAAGTAGGTTTTGCCATCGATTTCTACTTCTTCAATTTCGGGTTCTGTACAGAGTAAGGCAAAGATAGTAGCGGCGGCTTCTGAATACCCAAAGGATTGGAAAAGCCCTTTGACTCGCTGGTAAGAAATTGAGGGGAAAAAGTCTTTCAGGTCGAAGTTAACGATTACATCCGCCCCGACATGAGGTTGAGCATTACTAACAATGGAATGGTTGTGGCGAAAGCCGTGGGCGGCTGCGTGCAGTTGCAGTTTTTCTAAGATATTGGTCAGAATCCAATGCTGTGCTTTTTTCAGTCGAGGCATGGGGGCAGAAATCAGGCGATCGCCCCCGGTTTTTTTCGGAATTTTAAAGCGGATATAGTGGGTTGTAGTAGCAGTTTTGCGGGAGAACGCGAGGAAGCGTAATTGTCCCACCGTTATCTCCATTGCAGCAGCAATTTCTTCGGCTGTATGACACAGTGGTAAGTGATAACTTTGCAGGCGTTCTAGGTTCGGGTTGGTGTTGTTGAGTCCACCGGATACACCTGCACCGAGGTAGAGAATATCTTGCTGTTTTTGCTGTTGCCAAGCTTCTGCTTTTTGTTGTCGTTCTCGTTCGCGACGTTCTTTAGTTTCCTGTTGCTTTCGGCGCGACTCAGCGAGGCGTTGTTGAAGGAGTTGTTTACGGAGTGCTTGTTCATTGTACAGCCGCGCACTTTCCCGCCGCAGTTCCTCTAGTTCTCGTCGCAGTTCTCCTTGGCGACGAATTTCATCGGCGGGATCTTGGGGGAGTTCGCCTTGGGCCGGCCAGAAACCGTAGCGGATCATTTCTTCGAGGATAAATGCCTCGCGACCGATTTGTTGGATGCGATCGTAGAGTTCCTGGCGGGTGCGCGGCTGGTCTGTCATATCGCTGAGAAGGATAGTTTTCGCCTTTGTTGTCTAGTTTAAACTAACCCAACTTTTCTCAGGGCGGCTTCAGCAGCTAATTTTTCGGCATCTTGTTTGCGGCGGCCCCTGCCAACCCCGTACATTTTGCTATTGACATAAACTTCAGCGGTGAATTCTTTGGCATGATCGGGTCCTTCTTCATCGACGATCGCATATTCAGGATTCTGGTGGAATTGCGCCAGGGCCCATTGCTGAAACCGATTCTTTGAGTCTACCAGTTCTTGAGGGTTCGCGTCAGCTTGCGGGAAAACAATGCGATCGGCAACGGGGATAAATAGCTTTCTCACAAAAGCACGGACGGGTGTAATAGTTGAGTCGAGATAGTATGCACCAATCATCGCTTCAAAGGTATCGCAGAGTAAGGAGGGATTTTCGCGACCTTTATCTTTTTCTGCACCTTTTCCAAGTCGCATTAAGGGACCAATGCCGAGTTCCTGTGCAAATTTTGCTAACTGTTTCTGATCGACTAATGCGGATCTTAAGCGGGTTAGTTGTGCTTCGCTTAAATCCTCATAGCGTTTGTAGAGGATTTCGCCGACGAGATAGCCTAATACGGCATCACCGAGGAATTCTAGACGTTCGTTGTGTTCGCCGACATTTGGGTTTTCGTTGACATAGGAACGGTGGGTGAGAGCTTGCTGGAAGAGAGTTTCGTCTTTGAATTCTGGAATTTTTGGCATTGCGCTCTCCGTAGGTTTGAGGTAATGAGTTGCATAAAATCTGTACAGATATGGTTGTTTTTGGAGTCGATGGCTATTAGGTTCTTTGGCATGAAAAAACCGCAGATAGCGGTTGAGTAGGAGCAATCTAGTTTATCAAATAAACAGGATTTTGGCTATCTGCGGTGAAGGAATGATCGAGGAAGTTTAGACCCCTAGGCTGTCTGGTTTAAAAACAATTCCTGATTTTCGATACGGACGACCCCATCTTTCACAGCAGCTTCAACAAACTTCTTAAAGCGTGAAAATCAGAAGTGTTGAATGCAGAAATAAAACTTTACATTTCAGAGTCTAAACATCATACAAGGGTCTCTGGAAGGAGATCGTAGCTCCAATGGACAATCGAACAGCGGCGGCTTAGTTCCCGTTGCAAATACCGAAACTTATCGAGTAATTTATCTCCATAAAAAGCCGGAATTTCCCTAAGTTGTAGAATCAAATAAGCAATCAAGCTCATGTAGATTTGAAAGCTCACTCCCTTCACACTCTTTGTAATTAGTCTATCGAGTTTTAAGTGCATCTTGAGAAATTTCCAAAGCACCTCTATTTGCCAGCGATGGCGGTAAGTTTCACTGACCTCTTCATTAGTCATTTCATCCACATTGGAAGAATAGCGAAACTCACGGCGACTTTCCCGGTCACAAAACCAAACGATGCGGTATCGCTCGTGGTTAAGTTCGGTCTTCATGTTGTTCTTTATTCGCACTACAAATTGGGTTTTTGTGAGGCTCCTAAGGTCAAAAAATTCCCAACTTGCGAAGCCTCTATCCATGATGCCCACTGCATCTTCGGGAATTATTTTTATTACGAATTCAGCAAACTTTGCGTCGTGTCCTTGTCCAAAATTAATCAGACATTCACTCGGATTCCCCTGCGATAAATTGACCCCGTTGAGCAACTTAACTTGGTGATAGCCTTGCAGCCAAAATAGCTGACTGGTTAGCGTCACCACCGTTGAATCAATTGGAAACAGCATCGGTGCTGCGGCAGGTTTTTGTCGCTTCACTTGCTCAATCAACCGAACATAGATGAGACGAAAGTATTGGTCTTCTCTCGTTTTACAGGCTTTAGAAAAGGTAGACATACTGACTGGAACTCCGGCCTGGTTTAGCCGATAAAATAAGTCCCTCATACTAGTCAACCCCCGATCCAACACGAAGGTTAGCCAGATTTCAAAGAATAAGCGTGAGTTCAAGACTGGGTAGTCATGCGGGAAAAGCTGCTTTAAGATTGATTTGAAAAGCTGCGGAAATGAGGTTACCATCAGACATCATTTTTTTGAATTTGGGGACAGAATACCGTATTCTGTCCCCTTTTTTCCGTTGCTTAATCTATCTTTCAACACTTCTGGGTCAAACCGATATACCAATAACTAATTCGATTGATTTCTCAAAGCATCAACAATGGAATCATTAAAGCGGATGGAAGAATTTTCTAAACAATCTTTGCTTAATTATTCAGTCTCTCTTACTATTGGGGTTAACCTATCCTAGGAACGATATATTTTCTTATCCCAAGCTATAGACTGGGATTCAATTACCTTATCGATGCAATGAATGGATTTAAACGTTTTTATTTTGCTGCATAATTTAGTTCATTGATTACTTGCTTAGTTCGGAAAGTGACAGAAGAGGGATATAATCTCAGAAAATTGTAAAGTGCTATACTTTTGGTAGTATTTGCAACACAATTAGCTATTATCCCGGAACAGCAGGTATATCTCGGAGCAGGTCGGGCTCATTATGTAAAAATGTAATCTGTAGTGTCCCTGATAGCTCTTGCTCTTTCATCGTTGAGTCATGAGCAGGCATGAGTTGATTAAGACTCTCTTGGCTCAAATGCAAACCAGTCTCTTGCAGAGTTGCAGCGAGCCTATTCAGGTTAACACTCGATACCTGAAAGTTGATACAGATTAAGAGGTTTGAATACTGTTTGAAATCAGTGATCCAAGCTCCTGCTTGGTTAATCGCTTCACTCACCTGGTTAGTCATTTGAATCCGTTCTGCTCTGGTGAATCCATCTAAAGTTAGAAACCGTTGATTGGCCATAAGCTAACCCCCTAAAGGTATTAATCCTGATTTTAATTATAGCGCGGTTCTCAAGTAGAGCGAAAGAGTTTGGGGTATAATTCGTTTCTGTCAAAAGGATAGCTAAATGCCTTAAATGTAAACAGGGCAAGGATTTCAGGGAACTGAACCAAGACAACTTCTATTCCGTGTAGATGCAAGACCAACCCTCCCAATATTGGGGTGACAGCATCACCCTTAGTCACTGACAACTGTTAATTCAAAGGGCTAAAGCCAGGTTAAACGGTGGTAACTGAGAATCTGACTCAGAATCCCGTCTATAAGGAGTCTAAATATCAGTTAAAAAATTCAAAAAAGAGATGAGACAATAAGATTTACGGAAAAATTTTATAAAAAAATATGTTAGATGAGTCTGTAAAAAAAGCAGAACTGAAGAAGTTAGAAGAGCATCTCTCTCAAATCAGGGAGATCGGAGAATAGAAACGAGGTGAAGCGGTTAGAGTGAAATTAAGGGTAAAAAGCGATCGATAAATTCAAATCTAATTAGGAGTCTCAGAAAACTTCATAGCCAAGAGCCAATCAATATTTAAAAGAGGGAAACTAGCAACTTAATTTAGGATATAACAGCTAAAAAAGGATTACCAATCTGATTGAAGAAATCAAAAAGAATAATTTATTCCTGTGGAGACACTAAATGTCTTTGAGCTAGAAAGGCATCTCAGGGAGGAGTAAAATTTCGTTCTTAAGTCGTGCAATAGCTATGATAATTTTTGAAAAAATAGTCAAGTCAGCTGGCAGAAATAGAATAAGAAGAATCCTAAAAAAAACGGTAATCAACCGCTCAAAAAAATCAATAGCCGAAATAGTCAGAAAAGTGAGACTGAAAATTGAGTCAGAGGAACTTGTCGTGTATGCCCGAAATGAGTACCTCCTGCAAGGAAAACCTATGTGTAATTATACTTGTGACAGAACTGAAAAAAATCGCTCAATTGTATCAGTTAAAAGTCACCGAAACAAGCAGACATGTTACAGTAATATTAACCTTAAAAAAAGAACTTATTATCAATTGTTGTCGCTTCGTAAACAAAAAAATATCAGCTTTTTGTCAAAAACTAAAGCGTATAATTCTAATTAATAGTTGCTATTTATTTGGAAGGGTGAAAGTAAATGTGCAGGAAAAATAAAACAGTTTTTCGTTCAAAATTATCAGGCTAAAGACCCCGAAATCAAGATATAAGCTGTGACGCATTTAATTTACATATTTCCACACCCTACACCCCACACCCATTACGACAATTTCGCTATGGCAATTTAGCTGCACATCAGCTTAGGAGTGGAACACAGTAGTATAGAGATAGACAGGGATACCGACCTGGTAAAGTGAAACTTGGCGGGATTACCCAAAGGAACAAAGAAATGACACTACACTTGCGGCGACCTATTTTAGTGGGCGGGATTGGATTATCATTAGCACTTTGGCTATTAGACAATCTCCAACACTCCATTTCAGAATGGGGTGAGGTGACACTCTTGGGATTGATGGCTGCGGGGGCTGGGTTTTGGTGGTTGCAGCAGCGATCGCCAAAAGCTCCGTCCTTCACACCCACACCCCACTTAGCAACCAGAGAAACAGCCCAACAAGCGATCGCCCAAGCAGAAACCGCCCTCAACCTTTTGGCAGCAGAAACCCCCAACAGCGACGCCAACCAGACATTAACAACACACCTGAGCCAATTAATCGCCCAACTCGATCGGCAAACCCTCCACCTCAGCATCACCGGTGGTAAAGCAGTCGGCAAAACCTCCATCCTGCAAGCGTTACAGTCGCAGTGGGTTCCCCAACAGCCCCAAACCCTCAGTTTCCAAGAAACCTCCCCCTTATTTACCCAAACCGAAGCGAACGCCAACCTCCCCTCAGACCTAGCATTGTTTGTCATCGCAGGCGACATCACCGACTCAGAATTCCAAACCCTATCACAACTGGCTGCCGAAAGACGAGTGGTGCTGGTTTGGAACAAACAAGACCAATATTTACCAACCCAACAGTCACAAATCTCGGAACAGTTGCGACTGAGAATGCAAGGCATCTTAGCGACAGAAGATGTCGTTGCGACCGCAGCCTCCCCTACCTCCCTAAAAGTCCGCCAACATCAGCCAGACGGCACCGTCCAAGAGTGGATGGAAAACCAAACCCCTCAGATCCAACCTTTAACTCAGCGATTAACTCAAATTCTCGCCCAAGAAAGTCAACCATTAATTTGGGCCAACACAGCAAGACAAGCAGTCACCCTTAAATCCCAGGCAAAAACCCTCCTCAATACCGCCAGACGCGATCGCGCCCTTCCCTTGATCGAACAATACCAATGGATTGCTGCTGCCGCCGCCTTTGCCAACCCCGTCGCCGCCTTAGACTTACTAGCAACCGCTGCGATCAGTACCCAACTGGTCATCGATCTCGGCACAATTTACCAACAAAAATTTTCCCTCGACCAAGCTAAGACCGTCGCAGGCACCCTAGCCAGCCAAATGCTGAAATTGGGATTAGTAGAACTCTCCACCCAAACCCTTGCAGGCCTCCTAAAAACAAACACCATTACCTTTGTTGCCGGTGGACTCGTCCAAGGAGTGAGCGCTGCTTACCTCACTCGGATTGCAGGTTTAAGCTTAATCGAATCTTTCCAAACTCAAGACCTCCAAACCCCAGCCACCGATGTCAATACTCTCACCCTGAATCTGGCCAAAACGCTGCAAACTGTATTTAAGCAAAATCAGCAAGTGACCTTTTTACAATCCTTCATTCAACAAGTCACAAACCGCCTCTCCCCTCAGTCCACTCAGCTAGAATCCGTCAAGTCTGCGGTCAGCTAGGATAAACTATGGGATAACTTGCCCATTCCCCAAATTCCCCTTGCCTGACAAAGCGGATGGCGATCGCTGATGGCTCATAGTTCCTCTCAAGAAGCTCACTTATCCCTCGCTCGTGCCAGTTTGCGCCAAGCACTGGCGCGATATTCCCAGCTTCGCCAACCATCGATAACCGCCAACCCAGAATTACAAGCTGCCCTACAAACTCAGCTAGAAGTTTTAGAAACGTCCTTAGACAAACTTGACCATTATGCCATCCGCATTGCTGCCTTTGGTTTAGTCAGTCGTGGTAAGTCTGCGGTTTTAAATGCTCTCCTCGGCCAAAAAATTCTACAAACTGGTCCTCTCAATGGTGTGACTCAGTGGCCTCGTTCGGTGCGCTGGACCATTCCGCAACCTTCCCAAACCCCAGAAGCGCAAGGGAGCATTCAGGTGGAATTAATTGATACCCCTGGGCTCGATGAAGTCGGCGGCGAGGTGCGGGGTGAAATGGCGAAGGAAGTGACTCGTCAAGCAGACTTGATTTTATTTGTTGTTGCGGGTGATATCACCCGCACGGAGTATGAGGCACTCTGCGAATTGCGGAGAACCCAAAAGCCTTTAATTTTGGTATTTAATAAGGTCGATCTGTACCCAGAAATCGATCGCCAAGCAATTTACCAAAATCTCCAAGCATTGGGAAAGGAGGACTGGGGGAAGGAGGCTGAAGCACAGAGGTCGGGAATTCCAGAGAAGCTTGCTTTTCCTTCCCCTTCCGATGAAATTGTCAGGGTAGCCGCTGAACCTGCGCCGATCCAGGTGCGGGTGGAATGGCCCGATGGTCGCATTTCCTATGAATGGGAGTCGCCACCGCCTCAGGTAGATGAACTCAAGCAAGCAATTCTGCAAATTCTCAACCGAGAAGGGCGATCGCTCCTCGCTCTCAATGCTTTGATTCAAGCAAGAAATGCTGAGGCAACGCTCGCTCACAAAACACTCAAATTACAACAAGCTGAGGCGGAAAATTTAATCTGGCAATTTGCCAAGTATAAGGCGTTAGTAATTGGCTTAAATCCTGTGGCGTTCTTAGATATTGTTGGAGCAGCGGTAGCAGATTTAGCTTTAATTCGAGCCTTGGCAAAACTTTATCATTTGCCGGTGACGAACTATGAAGCGGGGAAGTTATGGAAGACGATTTTATTGAGTGCGGGTGGTGTCCTGTTGGGAGAATTAGGGAGTGGGTTGTTACTGGGGTTGGGGAAAAGTAGTGCGGGAATTGCAGCAGATATTTCAACGTTTGCTGGGGTTGCTGTCACTCAAGCAAGTTTAGCTGCTTATGGTACTTATGCGGTCGGTCGTGCGACGCAGGTTTATTTAGAAAAGGGCTGTACTTGGGGACCGTTGGGGCAAGATCGGGTAATTCAAGAGATTCTCAGTCAAGTCGATCGCGAAACAATTATTTATCGGTTACGCCAAGACGTTCAGGGAATCTCTGGGAATTCAGGTTAGCATACAATCTCTGGTTGCATGGGAAAAACAGGAGTTTATACAAGTTGGTAGAGTTGATCTGACACTAGAGAATTTTTATCGTTTGACGATTCTTAACCCTTCTCGGAAATGGGCAATAGTTGCAATCGCAGCAATGGCAAAGTAAAAAATTCGGATGCACCAAAAGCAAATTGCCATAGTCCAAGAAACAACTGTTGGGGGGATTCCGGTTAATTGCACGAATTTTGAATTGACGCTTTTTTCTAATCTTTCCCGGTCATTCATTTCTGTTTGTTTGGTGGGAAGTACAGGAAATTGAGCGGTATATAAGTAAAATCCCATAAAGCCGGGAATCCCCACTTTTCTTTTTAAAAATGAGTTAGTTAATGCCTCTGCTTGCATTGGGGGAATACTTTCATTGACTCCAATCGTTTCGATCCAGTTATTATATCTAACAATCGGTGTTATAAAAAAAATAAAAGGGACTATTGTAATTAACAAAGCAGCACTCACTTGACGACCAATCTGTGTAGGTAACAGCACTGTAGCAACACCAAAGCCCATGCCCACAATGGAAAATACTAATATATTTAAAAGTTCTATAATTTCAATTCCCTTTAAGAGCAGACCTAAAATAATAATGGTGTACAGGAATTTATCAGCCAAAGGAATGGCTAAATATTTGATGGCAATCGCTAAAGCCACAATCACAATTGTGCCTAGAGAATAGCCGAGGGCGCGAATCAGATAAAGTAAAGCGCGACCTAGCAGGTTTAAAATTTGCATGGAATTACAGCTCTCGCAATTGTTGAACGATCAAATTTCCAGGTTGGATTTTCGTAGTTGCACGAGGCCAGCAAAGGTATCTGCTAAATGCCTGGATGCTCTGCGAAAGTTCTCCCCAATTCTGCCCGATCCTACCTAATGGCTGATAGCACCCTTCCGCTTAAATTTCTCATCTTACACAGACTTGCTCAGTTCCCGTTGAGCTGATTGAGCGATCTGGGCAATGCGTTCCCGTAAATCAGGTGTTTCCATCTCTGGTTGGGGTTCGCGATCCATTGCTAACCAGAGTAGATATTCAATATTACCCGCAGGACCGAGTAAAGGCGACCAAGTTAAGCCGCGATCGCTCCACCCTAAAGCTTGGGCACTCTGACAGACTTGGAAAATTGCATCTGCTTGATCGACGGCGGAACGCACCACGCCTTTTTTACCGACGCGCGATCGCCCCACCTCAAATTGTGGCTTAACTAGCAAAACAACCTCCCGTGGCGGTACTAAGAGCTGCCACAAGGTGGGCAAAATCTTAGTGAGTGAAATAAACGAGACATCCACCACGCCTAAATCTGGGTAAACTCCCTCTGGGTTCAGGGAGCGGTCGCACAATTCTGGGACAGAGGACTCGCCATACAACTCGCTCGGTGTCAGATAGCGAAAATTAGTGCGTTCTTTCAAAATCACCCTCGGATCGTTTCGCAGACGCCAGTCTACTTGTCCATAACCGACATCAATTCCATAGACTTTTGCTGCACCCGCTTGCAGTAAACAGTCGGTGAAACCACCCGTCGAGATCCCACCATCCAAACAAATGCGGTTCGTCACCGGAATTGCAAACAGTTCCAACGCTTTAGCCAGTTTTTCGCCACCTCTAGAAACAAAGCGCGATCGCTCTTTCACCTCAATATTGGCTTCGGTATCAACCTCTGTGCCAGGTTTGTCAATGAGTTGTTGGTTCACCCTCACTTCCCCAGCCCGAATTAAACGCTGGGCTTGCTGCCGAGAGGTACACAAGTCACGGTTTACCAATAACTGATCGAGTCTTTGTTTAACCAAGGTCTTCAACTTCTAAAGCTAGGGTTAGCAAGACAGTAAACAAATTTTGGCACATTCGTTACATCCCCTCACAATCCTTGAGAGTCTTATCGATAAATTTTGCCAGAGTACAACCCTCTTTAGAGATAATTGTGTTAAACAGTTGTCCTCCAGAAATTCGGTTTATAATCTTAAAAAACTTAATTTTTCAGTGATCCCCATCACTTATTGTATGCAAAAAAATCACAATCTGAATTCAGTAAGATCACATAGAGCTTTCCAGACTTATAAGATGATGAAGCGAGAAGAGTCACTAACTCCTAGACGTACTTCGTCAGCCTAATTATGAAAACCTTCACCTATTTTCCTTTAGAAGACCCCCGCCAACATCTAGATAGTCCGATCGCCATCTTTAGTGCCGACATCATCCACATTCTCTATCCCAATGGTGAAGTAGAAGTAACCACAACTGAGTTAATTGAGCGTCGTCAAACTAAAATGCCCCTAGATAAGTGCTTGGTTTGGGGTTACTTTGAAGAATTTTAAAAATAGTGCGCCCCAAAAATAGGGATACAAAAAAATCCCAAAAAAAATCCGGTAAAACCGGAGCTAGGCTGTACCTGTGATACCCAATTAGACAATCCAGAACGGGATCGGGGCTAGTACCCAGATCCCTAAAGTAAAGCTCCCCTTGTAGCAGCGATTCCAATCGCTCAGTTGAAGATTTCCTGTGCAATCTACGATTGTAATCGCCACTCCCTTCACTTAGATATCCTTTTCACTTAGCTCGCGGATCATGTAATCAAAAGGTTGATCCAGAAAAGCACCTGCTTCTAAGCCAGCGGCAGCTACTTCTGCCTTGACAATCTCCTTCAGAATACCAATCCCGATCACCGTCGGCCCAATGGGAACACCAAGCGAATTGTAAGTTTCCCGCAGACCTTGTAGCACCCGTTCATCGAGGACATCAGTATTACCTGCAACGAGAGCATAAGTAGCATAACGCAGGTAATAGTCCAAATCTCGTAAGCAAGCAGCGAAGCGACGGGTGGTATAGCCATATCCACCAGGTCGGATCAGTTCTGGCTGCTGAGCGAAAAGTTCAGACCCAGCTTGCTTAACAATAGCAGCCGCATTGCTATTGATAGCCGCAGCTACCTGCACCCGTACCGTACCCGTTGCAAAATATGATTTCAAGCGATCGATCGCATCCCGGTCTAAATACCGGCCTGCAACATCGTAGTTTTCAATCAAGCTCGTTACTGCATCCCGCATGAAATTTCTCTCCCAACAATCTTTATGAATAGTTTGCTATTGTCAACAGACTGCCTATTGTAGACTACTACAAACTGGGATTCGATTTGAAAGTCTCGATCGCAGATTTTCACAGGGTTGAGCTAGGGTCAGGAGCGACGGCTGTTAAGTTCTGTCCCAACTTGACACAATCAACCAGTTTTTGTAGCGTAGGATACAAAATTTTGGTAATCTAATCCCTATCATGACCCAGTTGGTCTGAAATCTGCATCGGCGAGCAATAACCAACCAAGATTAAGGAGTAAGTCATGTTCCAGACGCCCCAAGAGGCATTGAACTACATTAGAGAAAACAATATCCAGATGATCGACCTTAAATTCGTCGATATGCCTGGGATTTGGCAGCATCTCACCCTCTATCAAAACCAAATTGATGACAGTTCCTTCACCGACGGCGTACCGTTTGACGGTTCCAGCATTCGGGGTTGGAAAGCCATCAACGAATCAGACATGACCATGGTACTCGATCCGACCACAGCCTGGATCGACCCCTTCATGGCTGAACCGACCCTCAGCTTCGTCTGTAGCATCAAAGAACCCAGAACCGGCGAACCCTACAGCCGCGACCCCCGCTCAATTGCTCAAAAAGCCGTAGATTACCTGATTGCCTCCGGTCTTGGTGACACTGCCTTCTTCGGTCCAGAAGCTGAATTCTTCATCTTCGATGACGTGCGCTTCGACCAAACCCAGAATAAAGGCTATTACTATGTAGACTCCATCGAAGGCCGCTGGAACTCTGGTCGTGAAGAGGCCGGTGGTAACTTAGGCTACAAACCACGCTATAAAGAAGGCTATTTCCCAGTCGCGCCGACCGATACCTCCCAAGATATGCGGACGGAGATGCTGTTAACAATGGCTCAGTGTGGCGTCCCCATCGAAAAACACCACCACGAAGTCGCCACCGGTGGCCAATGCGAGCTTGGTTTCCGCTTTGACACCCTGATTAAAGCTGCTGACTTCTTAATGACCTACAAGTACGTCATCAAGAATGTAGGCAAGAAATACGGCAAAACGGTCACCTTCATGCCCAAACCACTGTTTAACGACAATGGTTCTGGGATGCACACCCACCAGTCGATCTGGAAAGACGGCAAACCCCTGTTCTGGGGCGACGGCTACGCCAACTTGAGCGAAATGGCTCTCCACTACATCGGTGGCCTCCTCAAGCACGCACCTGCTCTGCTGGCCCTCACCAACCCCACCACGAACTCCTACAAGCGACTGGTACCTGGTTTTGAAGCACCTGTGAACCTTGCTTACTCGCAAGGCAACCGTTCCGCTTCGATTCGGATTCCCCTCTCTGGCTCCAACCCCAAAGCCAAGCGTTTAGAGTTCCGCTGTCCCGACGCTACTTGTAACCCCTATCTGGCCTTTGCAGCCATGCTGTGCGCTGGTTTAGACGGGATCAAGAACAAGATCGAGCCGGGTGAACCCTTGGATGTGGATATCTACGACCTCAGCCCTGAAGAATTGAGCAAAGTGCCTTCGACTCCAGGTTCTCTGGAAGGAGCGCTAGAAGCACTGGAGAAAGACCACACTTTCTTAACTGAACCAGGCGTGTTTACGGAAGACTTCATCAACACCTGGATTTCGTACAAGTTGGACAATGAAGTCAACCCCATGCGTCTACGTCCTCACCCCTATGAGTTTGCTTTGTACTACGATTGCTAAACAATTAAAAATTGAAACAGGGAATCTCTCTCATTTTTAATTGTTGATGAGAATTCGCCGCCTGAATGGGTGGCGTTTTTTTTGGTCACAAATTAATGAGGACCCTAAAACTATACTGATTGGTAAATCAGCGGGCTGGATAGACAGAAGAGGCTGGGAATCAATTCATACTTGCTGCTGATGCTACCATTGCGATCGGGTTCCATTCAGTTGGAGGGTGAGCTGGCATCAAGCAACTGCTCAGACTTTTGCTTTGGTCAAAGGAGAACCTGTAATGGGTCAAATTCATCTTTGGAAAGAAGAATTAGTGGCAGGCGATGGCTATACAACGGCCGGCACAACGATAGAGTATCCCAATGGAAAAAGGCAGCGCTTATGGTATCGCGTTCCTTCTGAGTATGGAAACTTAATTACTTCCTCGTGCGATCCGTTTGTCATTGGTACTGTTTTTTTGGCAATGAATAGAGGGAGCGAACTTGTGGTTCACGGTGAAGCTTCTCCGTCGCTCCTACAAAATTTGGCTGAATTTCAAATTGCTTGGAACACTTGGCGTCCTCAACGTTACTCACCGATTGAAATTAGGGCAGAGGTGGAACGGGAGGCGGTGAAAACAAGGGAGGGAGCGGTCGCAACTTTTTCCGGTGGCGTTGACAGTTGCTTTACCATATTTCGCCATCGCACAGGACGTTGTGGTCGATGCCAACGCCCGATTAAAGCAGGTTTAATGGTTCACGGATTTGATATTCCTTTGTCAAACTCGCTAGCTTTTACAAGAGCAGCTCATAAGTCAAGGATGATGCTAGAAAGTTTGGGTTTAGAGTTAATCCCAATGGTTACTAATTTCCGAGAACTTGAACTGGATTGGGAGGATGTTTTTGCAGCGGGTATTTCCTCTTGTTTGATGCTATTACAAGGGGGATTTAATATGGGTTTAATTGCTAGTTCTGCTGCTTACAATAGCCTCCTTATTCCCTATGGCTCTAATCCAATAACCGACCCCTTATTATCCAGTCAGGCTTTTCCAATTATCAGTGATGGCTCTGGTTTTAATCGCTTGCAGAAAGTCAAGGAAGTTGCGAATTGGCAAGAAGCTTTGAGTTTGCTGAGGGTCTGTTGGCAGGGAGCAGAAAAAGACCGGAACTGCGGGCAGTGCGAGAAGTGCATCCGGACTATTTTGAATTTCCGAGTGATGGGTTTAGGCTTGCCGCCTTGTTTTGAACAAGATGTTACTGATAAGGAAATTCTCAATCTTAAAGGATTAAAAGAAGCTCAAATTACTGAACTTGAGCCGATTCTAGAAACGGCTAAATCTGCCAATCTTCCTGATTCTTGGGTGGGTGCTTTAGAGCAGTGTATTGAGCGCAACTATCACTCAGCTAAACTGACCCAAGGGAAAGAGGACTTGAAAAAACTTTTATCATCGTATCTGGAAAATTGGCGACGCTCAACCAGAAGCAACCAGAGGTAAACAAAAATAGGGTTCTGTTGAATCAAAGCCACTGACTAACTGAAAAATATCCAAATTCTTGACCGCTTGGGAGGAGGTATCATCTCTATGCCTAGGCTTCTAATGAATAGTTATGATCGCCAGCCTTGGTCATGGGTTTTGCATCCGGTAGCCTCAACTCAATCGTATCAAATTCGGTAGCATCAACATGGTTAAGGAAAGGGAAGATCGCAGCTTTACTCAGGCTCACAATTGCAAAAATCATTGTTTACCCTTGATTCCGGTGCGACCTCAACCAGATAACAGGTTGTACTGTTAGTGCTGTGTTAACAAATACAGAGCTGTTTCCAGAACTGAGCCGATTTTGGTCGCTCAAAAACTGCGTTACAATTCTATAGATACCTTTATAAAACAACATAATACAATGACGGTTGCCTATCCCCGAAAATTTCGGCAGGAACTCACAGCCCGTGATGTTCTTAAGCAAGTGGTACACGATCGCGAAATTCACCTAACCACCCTCAACCGTTACCGCTACAGCGAACAGCGCAGTTGTAAAGACCTTACCATCTTAATTGAACTGCTCGACGGTGAACCAACCGAACTGGTGCGTGACCTTTCTCATCACATCTCCGATGAAGCCCGCCATGCTGCTTGGTTAACAGACTTGCTGGTCGATTTAGGCTGGAAAATCGGGACGCCACCTGGGATCTCCTACATCGATGAATTTGAAAGACTGTTAGACAGCGATCGGCAAGATCCGACCCAAAACCATGAAGAGGTCGTCATTTCTGCCCTTGCTAGCATTAACGTCACAGAGAAACGGGGCTGCGAATATTTTGCCGCTCACATTCACGCCCTCAAACAAGCTCCCCAAACGGAAGAAAACATTAAAATCCGCGAAACCCTGGAAAAGATCTTTCCAGAGGAAGCAGGACATGTGCGCTGGGGAAACCGCTGGCTCGCCCAAATGGCTGATAAAAGCCCCGAACATCGTCAGCAGGTAGAACAAGCCAAGCGTAAGTATGCAGCCATTGAGCAAGCAGCCTTTGAATCGGGGATGGATATTATGTTGGGGGCAGAACTCCGTCGGGTCAACCACCTGCTGGAGATTGCCAATACCTTGCCAATTTGGGAACGCCCTCAGTACCTCATGGATCGCTTATCCCAAACCTTACTTGCACCTGAGTTACAGCTGACGAGGCTACAAGTCGCACAAAAAGCTTGGAAACGAGATCCTCAGGCATTTATGGAGAAATTTGTGCCTATGTTCCTTAACGGTCTGAAAGGCTTGGAGCGTCGCCCTAAGACAACGGTTTAGGAGCTAAGGGGCGAGGCGATCGCACCGATCAGTCCGCAAGGCTGGAAAATCATCGCTTAACTGTTTCAAAACCTGGGATTTGAGAGAATTGGCATCTCAAATCCCAGTATGCTAACCAAAGCATTCACAAGCGATACTGTTGGTTGAGACCAACCACCATACAAGAGCACAGTCCTATGACAACAAGTAGCGAACCAAATCCCCAAACCATTACAACTGAAAGCCCCTCCAGTACAGATATCATCACTGACAAGATGATTGAGGATGCAACCGCAATCAGTTATGTAGAGGAAATCGAGACTGTGATTGCCAGCATGACCCCCGATGGAAAGGTTATGTTTGGTCAAAACGACACAGGTGGCTATCTGTGGAAGTTTCCCTATGGAAGTGTTGAGGTATTTGTACAACTGACGGGTCAAACTGAAGATGATACTTTAACGGTGTGGTCGGTTGTACTTTCCCTCCCCGTTAACAATGAAGCGCAGTTGACTCGGAAGTTACTAGAGATAAATTGGCTCTCTACGTTTGAATCCCATTTTGCAATTTCAGACAATCAAGTCGTGATTGTATCGACTCGCACAGTCGCAGAGCTATCACCGGGGGAAATTTCCCGCGCGATCACCATTGTCGCCACACTTGCAGATGAAAATGACGATGCTTTACAAGCGGAATTTGGACAATAGAGCCAGTGAGTTCGTAATGGATCATTCAAAATGTGTTGCGATCGCCAATGATGAAGGATGAAGTGGCGATCGCTAACGGAGAATCGGCCCTGGAACCTGACACTTACCCATTCCCCTTGACCAACGATCCAGTTATAAACCCTATCTGGCGTTTGATTCCTTTAGTGCAAGCATCTGGGCGGGTTCAGATGGCGATCGATGAGTGGCTGCTGGAACAGCATCGAGCCGGAAAACATCCGCCCACCTTGCGGTTTTATACCTGGGAGCCTGCGGCAATTTCTTTAGGTTATCATCAAAAACGTTGGCCCGAATTTTGGGAAGAATTGCAGTGGCAAGGGCAACCCCTCGAATTAGTGAGGCGTCCGACCGGTGGACGAGCGGTGCTACATCAGGGGGATTTAACTTATGCAGCGATCGCCTCAGGGTTGGGTGACAGTCGCATCCTAGTTTACCAACGGATTTGTCAATTTTTAATTGAAGGGTGGCGATCGCTTGGTTTAGAATTACACTATGGTACAGCGGGCCGGGGTTATATTCACAATCCCGATTGTTTTGGCACCGCGACCGGTGCAGATTTAGTCACAGTTGATGGGAATAAATTAATTGGGAGCGCTCAATTGCGTCGCCATCAAGCTGTTTTACAACATGGTTCTATGCGGGTAAAACCGAATAGAGAGTTATTTGAGCAAGTATTTGGAGAGACAATTACCCCTCTCAAATTGCCAGTTTTACAGCAGCAAGAAGATTGGATGGAAACTGTCATAGCGGCTTTAAGCCGAGCGGCCCGCCAGTGTTTCCAGATGCAACTAAGAGTGCAGCCACTCTCACAGGAAGAGTGGGAGGAAATCCACTCTCGCTTGAACTTAAACGACAGTCTACCTCGGAGATAAAACTGCTTTTGGATAAGCAATCCGTTTGTGATTAAATTGTTCCCAAACCCGCACAAAGATTTCAGCAATTTGGGACATTTCCTCTCTGGTTAAACCCGAATCATCTAATTGGTGATCTTGCCAGCGAGCTCTGAGAATTTTGTTAACCATTTGCAAAGCTTCCTCATGGGTTGCATCCTTGAGCGATCGCAACCCCGCTTCACAGGAATCAGCTAGCATCAAAATCCCCGTTTCCCGTGATTGAGGCACCGGTCCGTCATAGCGAAAATCTTTTTCCTGCACCACTCGACTCCGATCGGTAGCACCTATCTGCTGCGCTTGGTGATAAAAATAAGCAATCAGCATCGTACCTTGATGTTCGGGAATAAACGCCTGAATCGCTTTCGGTAAGCGGTGCTTGCGGGCCATGACCAACCCTTCACTCACATGCTTTTTAATAATTTCTGCACTCAGCCAGGGGTCATTAATCTCATCATGTTTGTTAGGTCCGCCCATTTGATTCTCTACAAACGCCATCGGATCGTGCATTTTCCCAATATCGTGGTAGAGCGTTCCAGTCCTAACCAGCTCCACATTACAACCGAGCGCTCGCGCCGCCGCTTCCGCCAGCGAGCAAACAAACAGCGTGTGCTGAAAAGTCCCCGGCGCCTCCGAAGCCAACCGTTTCAACAGCGGACGGTTAGGATTTGCCAATTCCGCCAACCGGATCGGTGTGATCAAATCAAACAAATGTTCCAAATACGGGCTTAAACCCAGAGCCACAATGCTCCAAGCCACCCCAGCCAAAGCTTGTAGAGCCACCGTCCCCAGTAGTCCATACCAGATCGAACCCGCCGTCGAACTGGCAATCATCGTCATCATCAGGTACACTGTCCCCTGAGTCAACCCCACCGCCCCCCCCAACAAAGCAAGTTCTTCCCGCGATCGCAGCCGACCCGCCATCACCGCCGCTAGTACCCCCCCCGCCACACTCGCTAACCAGTGAATTGCATCAATCTCTAAACCCACTGGCAGCACCACCGACAGCAGTCCCACCACCGTTGTTCCCAAAGTAGAGCCGTAAAAGCTACTAATCAAGATGCCAATCGCAGGCAAACTGGTTGAAGGCAAACCCAAACTGACCAGTAGCGGCGCACTTAACGACAGTAACAGCAACAGGATATGATCGCGCCTCCGCAGGCGATGGTGTCTCTCTATCAAAACCACAATCCCGACTGCCCCGCTAACCAACCCCACAAAACCTGCCAATCCCAGCCAGTTAACCTCCCGCCGACTCAAGCTAAAATGATCGAGCAACACAAAAGCTTGCTGACTAATCACCTCTCCTTCTCGCACGATCGCCTCTCCCCGCTCCACTGAAACCATCACCGGCTTCACCTTTTGCGCGGCTAGTTCAGCGAGTTGCCGAGTTCCTTCTGGATCTTTCACCAAATTTGACTTTAAGGTTCCAGACAACAACTTAATCGCTAGAGGCTGGGCCTCAATCGGCACTCCGTCCTGCACCTGAAGCTTCGCTGCTTCCTGAATAATTTCTTTAGGCAATCCATCAGGAATACCTTGAGCCAACATCCGCTGTGCGGCTCGATAAATCCCAGTTTGTGTTTTTTGCCAAACAGCATCTGATAAATTAAACAGGGATGAATCGTAAAGCTGTCCCTGTTCGGAAGTTGATTGCTGGTTAAGAGCTTCTAAGGTATCAGCGTAGTGTTTTCGAGCCAGTGAGACCGTCTCAATCAAGCTACTGAAGCTTACTTTTGAAGCTGTTTGGCGGTAAGTTTGGAGTTCGACAATGCTTTGCTGCTGAGCATTTTCTTTAACACCTTGGCGATCGTCAGGTGTTACCGATTGACTCCGCCTTTGTGGGTTTGCGACCGCTTCCGGAGGAGTCTCTAAACTCGGTTTTGCAGGAGTTGCCAGTTCATCCTCTAGCTGAGTGAGGACGGCCCGCCACTCCCACTCAGGACACTCTCGCAAGTAAACTTGGGAATTTCTGGATAAGACTGAGGTGGGAAGGAAA
Source organism: Actinomycetota bacterium (assembly GCA_050262755.1). GTDB lineage: Bacteria > Cyanobacteriota > Cyanobacteriia > Cyanobacteriales > Microcoleaceae > JBLNEP01. The sequence continues at coordinate 31,757 of JBLNEP010000209.1, forward strand.
GGGAATTCTCCAGCGAGTTGTCGCAGTTCGCTGCCATGTCCTAGCAACCGCTGAAGGTCTTGGTAAGTAGAGCGCTCTACGGCGCGATCGCGCATGAGCACCGCCACAGCGCCGATCCGCGCTGCTTTTCTCTGTTCTTCAGTCGTTTTGATATCTGGGATATTGGCGTTAGCAGGAGCTTTGATCGTCTGCGGAGCGCGAGTCCCAACATCCAGTTTCGGCTGATTGTAGAAGCGGTTTCCCATGGTCCCTGTTAGCGACACCACAGCCAGCACTAGCACAATCGGGGAAGGAGGTTTATGTTTGAGGGATGATCTGGGAATTGGACAACTGGGAGCGCCTCTTTTCAGGAGTGAGGTCGCCACAAGCTCAGCTCTAGAGATGTTGAGCGGTAAAACTGAAGGCTGGCGAGGCGGTGCAGGTGCTGAACACGCTCGCCACCCCTGTTCGCGAGAGCGAGGATGGAGGTGAAGCTTGCCTGTAGCCTTAAGATGCTCAATCTGTCGCATCAATGATTGGAGCGTATTCATTTAGATCGAAGCTAGATCGGAGTTGGTTAGTCGCAATGCCAGAAAAGGGATCGCGCCTATTGATTGAGTTTATCTGAACTGAATCCCCACAAGCTGAGTTCAGAGGCTGAGTTTGTTGTTTCTAGGGGGTTCTGGTTAGATTTTGGCAGACTAAAGTTCCAGAGGAGAAACAGGAACAGTAAAGGTTGAGATTCAACGCAGATCGCCACCACTCTCAAATCGATGGGGGCGAATCACGCGGGGCGCGCTTACAATCAAGTCCAAGGGAAATTCCACCTGGTGGCCGTTGCAAACTCCAGACCAAACAGCTAAGAGATTGGCTGTTAATGTTTTGATTTGAGCTTCAGTAAGCTGATGACTGAGTATGGGTTCTTCCTGGGCGCTTGGGGATTTGCCCTTTCCCGCTAAGAGCCGTCGCCACCCCGCAGGAAGAGCGGCAGTGCTATTATAGGCTCCTGATAGAGTCCCCGTGAGAGCGCAGGTGAGCCGTGGTTCGATGCCGCTTCGGGCAGCTCGGACAACAGCCAGGCGTAGGTCTTCGGGGGTTTTTAGGAAGCTGTAAAAAGCAAGGGCAATGGGAAGGGAGGATGCTACCCGCTGATTAAGCTGGGTGGCAGGAGAGCGGATCGAATGGCTGGCTGAAATCAGGTTTTGCTTTTCTGCGGCAGCGATCGCTTGTTTGTAAAGCTGAGTGACAGCTACTTCTAAGCTCGCAGCCTGCTCTAACATTATTTGTACTTGTACCAGTAGCGCTACTAAGGCTGTATCTTCCTCTAGATAGGTAATAATTTGGGGGATTAAGGCAACGGGATTAAGTTTATGTTGTAGAGCTTGGGCGATCGCGTATCCTACAGCGAAGAAACCATCGCTCAGTTCGTTAGAATTTTGCCAAATGTCGGCTAATTGCTGAAGTTTTTGTCGCAGTTTGACTGGATCTTCGTGGAAAAACAGAGCAACTGGCAAGGCTGCAAGAATTGGGGTCGCAGGATGAAAAGGATAGGGACTACTGACTCCTAACTGCTTAGCGTCACTTTCACCTGCTTCGTTCTGTTCCCATACTTCTCTGACTTTGCGCCAGTCTTGTAACTCGACTCCCTGATGCTCAATCAAGCTTTTAGCACAGATGAACGCTAATTGCAACCCCCTTGGTCCGTAAACTTTTAAACGGGATTGGCAATTTAGCTGTGCTGAATCTGGATGGTCTGAGGACAATTCCCAGGAAGGCGGGTATGCTGACAGGTAGCGCAGCTCGTTAGTTGCGGCGACTTGACCCCACTGAGATTGCATTCCGAACAATTCTCCGAATGATGCCCCCAGAAAGGCTCCTTGAAACTGACTTAAGAGGGAGTACCGCATTGCTAGTGATATTTCGAGCTAAGTGACTTCCTCCTCACTGTGACTAGGGCGCTAAATTCGCGCTCAGTCAGCGATCGCTCTGCCACCCTTAGATTGTACTCTTTTGTAGATGGTGAACCAAAGCTTGCAGTCCGAGCTGGTAGCTCTCTGGACCAAAACCACTAATCTGTCCAATCGCGACCGGGGCAATGTACGAATGGTGGCGGAAACTTTCGCGGCGGTAAATATTGCTGAGGTGAACCTCTACAGCAGGTAGATTCACTGCTGCGACCGCGTCCCGAATTGCGACACTCGTATGAGTATAAGCTCCTGCATTGATCAGGATGCCTTGCTGCTGTCCCAGCGCCGAATGAATGGTATCTACCAAGACCCCTTCATGATTAGATTGTCGGATAAAAAGTTTGACCTGGAGTGCCTGCGCTTCTCGCTCTAATAACTGATTGATGTCATCTAAAGTGGCAGAGCCATACACTCCGGGTTCTCGCTGACCCAATAAATTCAAATTGGGTCCGTGCAACACCAGGATATTTAACAATTGCCTTTAATTCCAGCGAAACAAAGTCTATTTTTGATGTTTGACTTTAGATTCCAGACTCGTCTTAAACCTAAAATCTCAAATATTTAATCCAAAACGGACTACCTGCGACGCTTTGGTTCGTTGACTGGAATGGGAATCGGTTCTGGTTCTGACTGAGCTTCCGGGCCCAACATCGCTTCTATTAGCTTGCGAGCCCATTCCTTAATTTTTTCCAGCACCTTTTCAATGTAGTCCATTGAACAGATAGCTCCTTATGAATGCAGGCTAAATTGCTTGACTGATGGCTAATGCTCTGCTCTGAAGCCAGCCTCACTTGCTCATCAAAAGTTGAGCTGATTTTTTCCGGGCAAGTTGCTGAGGACAACAGGAGGACTCACTCTATCTGCCGATCAGTCTATATCTTCATCATAACGAATGTTTACAAATAATCAAGTCCTCTGCTATCCGTAGAAGCAGGATTTGCTGTTTTTTTTGGGTCAGATTGTTCTGGGGGAGCCATCCTCCCCACCTAAGTCGCTCAGGATCTGAAGTTCAAAGCAGCAGTTGATGGCAGAGGGAGTGACGATTAACTACCTTCTGTGGCTGCGCTCAACAGCTCGAGCAAGCGGTCAACATCAAAGTGTTCTGCCATAAGTTGAGCCATGCAATCTACTTTAATCGGTTCATGCAGGCGCACCTTACCGAAGGTGCTGTCAATAATCTCAACCGTGGTGAGAGTATCCAGATCGACTGACACCACTGGAATTTCCACCTCTTCAGCCCGACTAATTACTAAGGGAGAAGGGGGGAGATGTCCCGTTAAAATCAAGCATTGAGTCGAGCTTTCCAGCGCTGCTAGCTGGATATCGGTGCGATCGCCACCCGTCACCACCGCCATATTTCGAGCTTTGCGGAAATACTTCAATGCCGAACTTACATTCATCGCCCCAATGGAGAGACTTTCGACCATCAAATCTAACCGATCCGGGCGACACAGAACCTCTGCATCCAACCGACGCACCAGTTCATTCACGCTGACGCTGCGAAGTAAGGCACTCCTGGGAAGGAGACCGACAACCGGGATCCCTTCTGCTTCTAGAAACGGCCGCACTGTTGCTGCGACAACTTCTACCTGTTCGGCTGGAACATCATTAATGACCGTAGCCAATAAGCGATCGCCTAAATAGCGCTTAGCAGATAACAGTGCATCCACAAAGAACGGAGTGGGTCGCACCACCAATAAGACCTTAGTCTTTACCACTTCTGCTAATTGGGGCACCGACAAATCAAAGATACTGCCTTCTTCTAAAGTCCCCGGTCCCTCTAATAGCACTAAGTCTGCCACTGAGTCTTGCACTGATTGAGCGAGGGACTGGCAATAATTGGTGCGGTCTGCTCCCCGTAGGCGCTTTTGAATCGTGGTTTCATCCAGAGACAACAGAGTCGGTAGCAACAGATTCCCAGACAAATTGAGAGTGTCAGCTACAAACCGCACATCTGCTTCCCCTGTCACACCTTCATTAAAGCAAGTCCCCACCGGTTTACCGTAACCAATCACCAGTCCTTTATCTTGGAGCTGTCTGGTCATGCCTAACGCGATCGCCGACTTGCCACTATAAGCTTGAGTTGAACCAATCAGCAAATACTTGGCGGATTTTGCCACGCCTTCTCTCCTCAAATTTGCACCGAGTCTACAGGTCGAGTTGATCCATATTGCTTTCCCACTGGCACTGGCGGAAGGCCGGCGCGGCGCATCTTGATTCGCGCTAACAACTTGTCAACTTGACAATGCCAAGTTACACGATTGGCGACGATAGTGCTAGCGAACTTTGCTACAGTTGGCAATTTCTAGCAATTAAATCAGAATCTTGATCGCCTGCCAAGCTCACCCTGCATTGAAAAGCAAATAATTACTACTACTATACAGGAACTCACCAGAGGCAGGGAAGGCACAGAGGGAAGCTCCGACCCTCAGACAGACCACCACTCTTCCCACCTTCCTTCATTTCCAGCGAACCAACTCACCTCATTCATCTAAGCGCAAAAGTTTGCGGTAAAAGGGCTTAGAGAAATCTACCGTGCGGGTGCGCTGAAACGTGAGGAGCACATCAATCAAGTAATTGACAAACTCTGAACTCTGCATCGTAATTTCATAACTCAGGTCAGCATTCCCATCAAACAATACCCGGCAACGAGTTAAGTCAATGGGTAGCGAGGAGACATTCCACTGAGCCACAAACGGAATATCCTCACCGCCATCAATCTTCCTAGCTCCCTCCAAGCTCTTCAACTTGTAGAGGCTAATGGCATGAGGTAACAACCTGCGCTTTGCCTCCTGGCAGAAAGGCACATAAACTTTAACCTCTTTCTCATCGGCAGGCTTGAGTTGAGGGATCGACATAAGCATCTCCTGCGAGTGGCAACTATTTATATTGATAATTTAATCTTTTCCGCCAGAAGGACGTGGAAGCCAGAACTTCTCTCTCCCCTGTCCCCCTGGCTGTCCCTCTCATTTTCTCACTCTCTGGCTGATTGCCTTGAAGCCGGAGCCAAGAAGTACAACAATGTTCGGTACAATAAGGCAGCATGAGCTTTAATTTCCTTTAGGTGTAGACAAGTATTGGTGGGTGAATCAAGAAACCGATGCAGGAGAGTTCTTGGCCAGAAAAAGATTCTTACAGCGAGCTGAGCTTGAACATTCCTGAGTTAGCTCAGGAGGAGTTCGGGGACTCTGGAGCAGCTTCGCTCCCACAGGAGCGAGATAGTATCAGCACAGAGGACAACGACACAATCAACCCCAGTCAAAAATTATCCTTGTCCGATGCGACACCCACCGCTGGGTTTCCCGAAAACTTTTATCAGGGACGTAGGGGCAAGGCTGCGGTCGCACTGACCATAATCTGGGGTGGTACAATCACGCTCCACTTTGTTTCGTGGGGTTCCTGGTTGGTCTGGGGACTGACCAGCTTACTCTGGATTCAAGCATTTCGGGTGTTGTTGGCAAAGCCCAAACCAGTACCAGCACCCCTCCCAGAAGAAAACCAGCACAATTGGCCGTTTGTCTCACTGTTGGTAGCTGCTAAAAATGAGGAAGCCGTGATTGGCAACCTAGTGAAAGCGCTCTGCAACCTGGACTATCCAGCCAACCGCTACGAACTGTGGGTCATTGACGACCACAGCACGGATAGAACACCCGCCGTCTTAGAGCAGTTAACAAAACAGTATAAGCAGCTCAAAATCTTTACCCGTTCAGCGAACGCGAGTGGTGGGAAGTCAGGAGCGCTGAATCAAGTGTTGCCACTCAGCAAAGGAGAAATTCTAGCAGTATTCGATGCTGACGCTCAAGTCACACCCGACTTGCTGCGACGAGTCTTGCCACTGTTTGAACGGGAACAAGTAGGGGCCGTACAAGTCCGAAAAGCGATCGCCAATGCTCCCTTGAATTTTTGGACTCGTGGTCAAGAAGCAGAAATGGCCCTCGACAGTTTTTTCCAAGAGCAACGAATTGCCATTGGTGGCATTGGTGAACTGCGAGGGAACGGCCAATTTGTACGTCGCGCGGCCTTAGACCGCTGTGGTGGCTGGAATGAAGAAACGATCACAGACGATTTAGATTTAACCCTCCGCTTGCACCTCGATCGTTGGGATATTGAATTCCTCGCCTTCCCCGCTGTATTTGAAGAAGGCGTCACCCATACCCTCGCCCTCTGGCATCAGCGGAACCGCTGGGCAGAAGGTGGCTACCAGCGCTATTTAGACTACTGGCGACTGATTTTTCGCAACCGCCTAGGGGCAGCAAAAACCTGGGACTTGTTCGGGTTTTGGGTAACCCAATACTTACTACCCACCGTCGCACTCCCCGACTGCTTGATGTCCCTGGTCCTGCGTCGCCCCCCGATCTCCACCCCCATTACCTTTATGACTGTGACCCTGTCGCTGGTGGGGATGTTTGTCGGTTTAGGCCGCACTCGCCAACAAACTCAGTTCACTGCCTCAACCGTTTTTGTCACCCTGCTGCAAACCCTGCGTGGCACTCTCTATATGCTGCACTGGCTGTTAGTGGTGGGGAGTGTAACGGTTCGGATGTCAGTCAGACCCAAGCGTCTCAAGTGGGTGAAAACTGTCCACAAGGGAAGTCATGCAGCAAGGGGTGATGGCTTGTAAAAAAAGTCACAAATTAAACAACACAAGCAATGATTCTCAACTGGTTCCCCCTTGACTGCTCGGTGGTCGTCACCAACAAGTCAATCCTGACTCCTTTGAAATTGGGAATGAAGGGTTACTAATCCCTAATTTGAGAGTGATGGAAACAATCAAGCGCGTAGCATTTTGCTCCCCAGTTTCAACCCATGCCTGTAGCAGAGAATGCTAACAGGCACGGGCCTCTTAATTACGAATTACAACTTATTAATTACAAATTACTTTGACCCGAAATGGATTTGCTAGAGTACCAAGCTAAGGCTTTATTTCGCGAGATGGCGATTCCCGTTTTGCCCTCGCAGCGTATTGACTATCCCGCTGACCTGAAGGGATTGAAGATTCCCTACCCAGTGGTTCTAAAATCTCAGGTGCGGGCAGGCGGGCGAGGAAGAGCAGGCGGGATTAAGTTTGTAGAAAATACAATCGATGCAGTGGCCGCAGCTCAAACGATTTTTAATTTGCCAATTATGGATGAATACCCCGAAGTCCTATTGGCAGAAGCAAAGTACGATGCCGATCAAGAATTATACTTAGCAGTTCTTCTCGATCCCGTTGCCCGTCGCCCGGTTCTACTTGGTTCTCAACAAGGAGGGATTAATGTAGAAGCGGCGATGGAACAAATGCAGCAGGTCGTCGTGGATGAGTGTTTTTCTCCTTTCTATGCAAGACGTTTGGCGCTGAAAATGGGGTTGCAGGGAGAATTGATTCAGTCAGTCAGCGCCATTGTGGAGCAGATGTACCAGCTTTTTGTACAGAAGGATTTAGATTTGGTTGAAATCAACCCCTTGGGGATTAGTCGGACGGGGGAAGTTATGGCGCTAGACGGGAAAGTCAGCGCTAATGATGCGGCCTTGGGGCGACATCCCGGCTTGGCGGCTTTGGTCAAGCGACAAGGAAGTGCTGGTAAGGCAGAGGAGAAGCGGAAGGAGGAAAAGGGACTCGGCCTGCGTTCAAAAGCAAGTCGCCCCCATCCCTCGGTGTCGCCGACGAGCACGGAGGAACGTTTGCAAGTCGCCAGTGGCATCAATTTTGTGGAAATGGAAGGAAATATTGGGGTTGTCTGCAATGGAGCTGGGTTGGCGATGGCGACGTTGGATGCTTTGCTGCAAGCGAAGGGAAAACCTGCAAATTTCTTGAGTTTGGGAGCGGCTGACTACTCGGAAGTGGCACAGGGACTGTGCGACCGCTTAGAGAAAGGTCTGGATTTAGCGACTCAGGATAAAAGCGTTAAAGTGGTACTGGTGAATATTTTGGGCAGTTTGACTGCTTCTGAGGATATGGCAGCCACGATCGCAGCTTATCTCGAACGAAAAGCTCGTGCGAGCCGCACTCCCCAGGTTGTCCTGCGTCTTGGTGGCAGCAACTTGGATGTCACGAAAGAGCGTTTAGCTGGGTTGCCGGTGCAGCTTGTTGAAACCTTGGATGAAGCGGTTGCCCATGCTGTCTCCTTAGCGAAGTAACGGATCGGCTACTCCCCATCAACGGAGGATAGAAGTGATGAGGGTTAGGGTAAATCGCAAAGAACGAAGCGTTGCCTCCTAACCGCCTGCGATGCTTACTGACCCAGGAAAGTGGTTAAAAAGCGTATCAGTTAAACCATTCCCCTCTTTTCTTTCCTTCTCTTTCCTTTCCCCTACCTTACCAGTGACCCGATGAATTTAACTCCAGAGAGCAAAGTCTTAGTGCAGGGCATTACTGAATCGCAAGCATCCACCCAAGCAGCCCTGATGATGAAAGCCTATGGCACCAATGTTGTTGCAGGCGTTTGTGCGGGCCAGGGAGGGCAGGAGTTGCACGGAATCCCAGTTTTTGATTTGGTGGAGCAAGCCCTCGCTGTAGTGGGTGCTGTGGACACAGCGGTGATTTTTGTGCATCCCTATTGGGTCCTTGATGCAGCTTTAGAAGCGATCGCAGCGGGGATTCGACAAATCGTGATTGTGAGCGAGGGAGTGCCTCCCTTGGATATGGTGCGTTTGGTGAGGAAAGCTGAAGCGACGGAAACCCTGGTGGTTGGCCCTAACTGTCCTGGCATTATCGTACCGAATAAGTTGTTACTGGGGACTCACCCGAGCGAATTTTATACCCCTGGTCCAGTGGGGTTGATTAGTCGGAGCAGTACCTTGACTTACGAAGTCGCCTTAGCTTTAACGAAGGCAGGTTTGGGACAGTCAATTGGAGTGAGCATTGGCAGTGATGCGATCGTGGGTTCTTCTTTTCTGCAATGGTTGCAGATTTTGGATGAAGATGACAGCACAGAAGCGATCGTGTTAGTGGGAGAAGTGGGTGGCGGGAGCGAAGAAGCAGCCGCTTCTTACATCGCGGAAGCCATTGATAAGCCAGTTGTTGCTTTTATTGCCGGTCGCTATGCGCCGAAAGGTCAACCGTTAGGTCATGCAGGGACTTTGATTACGTCTCGGGCTGCTTCACAGTCTGCTCACGCAGGGACGGCTGAAAGTAAAATTGCTGCATTTCTAGAGGCAAAAATACCAGTAGCTGAGCGCCTTTCTCACATTCCGAGCTTGGTGAAAAAGGCGCTCAAGAAGTCATAAAACTGGAAAAATTTTAGTGAGTTAGCAGGGTTTTGCTGGCAGACTCACCCGCTTGTCGCAGTTGTCTAACCAGTTGTAAGCTCAACAGGGTTAAGAGACTCCACTGAGCCAGCATTGTGAGCACCATTCTTGGGATTGAGGTGTAGGGGATGGCGAATATGGGTATGGCAGAAAATAGCCATAGGCTTGGGTTTTGATCGGGTGCGATGGAGAAGGCAACGAAGGTGCTTAGGGGCAATGCTAGCACTGCTGCCACAGTGGCGGCGGCCCAGAGCTGTGGCTTACGGGTTTTCATGAATAGCATGAGTTGAGCGGTCGCAGCACAAATTAAAATTAAATTCAGCGTCAAGAGCCAAGCTAAAACTACTTTAATTTTGCCCTGGTCCAGCAACCAATAATGGCTGGGATTCATCAGTACCATCCAAGGTATCCAGATGATAGTAGTAATCGCAAAATTCACTGCAATTGCCAGCAATCCTGGACTTTTTTCACCCGCAATTAAATCTTGAAAAAGTGCTACTTTCCATAAATGCTGACGAGGAGAAACTTGAGGTTGCCAATAACGAACCCAATCTTGTAACACTTGTCGTTGCAAGGAAAGAGCTGCAATTAAAATCAAAAATTCTAAGGGAGTGAGCCAGAATAAACAGGCAATTCCTACTGTTGGTTGACTTTGGTAATTAGAGTTAACTCCCAACTCACCGCTCGCAAATCCCAGTAGCCAAAGTTGAGAGCAGGCGACAAATAAATAACTTTGTAATTTACTGAATGCGGTGGAAGCTGGATTGCGGAAACGGCGATTCAAAATTTGCCAAGTTCCATAATTCAATCCAATTATACTGAGCAAAAGGAAGCTATAAATCCCTAACGAACTAGAACCAATTGGTAAGTAAAACCATAACAAGTCATCAGTGATCTGTTTGCTACTGGGATTCCCAGCCTCAATGGCAAATTGTAGGAGTTGGAAGCAAGGAAATCCGACGCTAGAAGCTAATATCATTCCTAACCATGCTTGTAATCCGCCGAGCAAAGCATAGAGAAGCGATGCACTGTAGAAACAACTACAGATGGCAGTTAGCATGATCTCAAACGTTAGCAGCGAAGTAAGAGGAATTTTTCCCTGAATTGCTGACCATAAATGAAGGGGAAATGCGAGGGCAATGGCAACATAAAGTAAGATGGGAACACCTAGGATTTTACCAACGAGAATCGTTGCACTGGGTTGGGGACTTAAACGAATAAAATTGAGGGTGCTACGGCGTTCTTCTTGAGCCATATCGCCGATTAGCATATAAACGCCACCCAAGATGAGGAGAATTGGAAAAAGGCCACTCAGGATAAAGAAAATATCTTGCCACCACCTTGACCAATTAATCAGAAAAGAACCAAGGTGATCTCTGAGGCACTCATAGGTAAAAGCTCGATCTGAGTTCAGGGGACCTGTACAGTATTGATGATAGATGGGATTTATGTATTCGCCTAGGGGTGGGGCAACAGGAAGCTGTACCCAGCTAAATAGAACTAACAGAAGCTGGCAGAAAATAGAGAGAGAAGCTGCGATCGCAACATTGCGAACGGTCAGGCGTCCTTTGAGTTCTCGAAACAGTTGCGAATTCCAATTGCCGAGGCGATCGAGTATCGTTTGAATCATGGGATTTCTTGGTCAATTTTAAGCAAATCAAAAGAGTAATTAGCCGTGAAACTCCTAATGAGTCTCACAGCTAACTGCTCAGGAATTAAAAGCGGTTGGGTACTGTTTTGCGAGAGGCTAGCAGTGCTTTTAATTCAGATTCACCAGCTTTTCGTAACTGCCTTGTTAACTGCCAGTTTAAGAAAATCAAGCAGGCTAACTGCATACCTAATACTTGGAAAACGATCGGGGTTGATGCGTAGTTAACCGCAGACCATGAAATGCTTGTCAATAGCCACAAACTCCCCCAATTTGTACCTGGGTAAATTGACAAGAGTGCTAAAATGATTTGGGGAGCAATTAAGGTAGTGCCAAAGGCAACAGTCGCCCATAAAGCTCGTTTGGGAGCTTTTATAAAGAGTAAAAGTTGGACGAAGCTGGCACAGATTAAGAGAAAGGTGAGGTTTAACACCAAGGAAATGAGGCTGAGATATAAGGGTTTAGAGGAGAGAAGGTTGGCAGCTAGGAGGATGGCAGGGACTAAGAAAACTGCACAGATGAGCAGGTTAAGGGCGATCGCTACCACTGCGGGACTCTTTTCTCCCCAAATTAAATCGTGAATGAGCGAATACTTGCTGCCTGAACCGAGCCTTTCTTGCTGATATCTCGCCCAATCTTGTAAAGTAGGGCGGTGGGGAGATAAGGCAACAATTAAAACAGAAAATAGGAATAAATTCCACAGTAACAAAAGCTCGAAATAATGAGAGTCTGACGTTATTGCGTTAGCTAGGGAAAACCCTAGGGTTTCCAGTGTAAAGCAAGTCGTAATCCAGTAACTTTGTTTTTTGCTTAAGGGGGTAGAGTTTTGGCTGCGAAAACAGCGGTTTAACCCTTTCCAAATAAAAGCAGTCCATAAACTGAAGTTGAAGCAATAGAAGGCAAAAACAAAAGCTAAGTTGGCTCCAATGGGAATACCAAACCACTGCCAATTATTTAATTTTTCCAGCAAGTTCGTGACAGAGGAATAGTCATTGAATAGAAAAGCTCTCGTCGCAAATTGCTCCGGAATGAGATAAGGAAGAATGGTAGTCGGATTAAATAAACTGAGCAAATCTGTTGAATCATGAAAGATGGGTTTTTGATTCAACACTACAAGGCAGAATAAAACGAAACCACTGCCTAACCAAGGTTGAAACCCTTTTAACCAGGGAGTGACTAAGCTCAAGAGCATGGCACTGCTAAAGGTAAAAATGCTAGCAGCAATCAGTAAAGCGTCAAAGGTGAGAATTTTCAGAAGGGGAATTTGAGCTTGAAGTCCTGACCAGAAATGCAGCGGAAGTGCGACGATCGCTGCTAGATAGATTAAGCTGGGGACGCCGAGGAGTTTGCCGAGAAAAATGCTTTCGGTGGACTGAGGGGAGAGGCGGATAAAGTTGAGAGTTCCTCGCCTTTCTTCTTGTTCTAAGTCAGCGAGTTGAAAGAAAGTTCCTGCGGTGAGGAGGATATAGGTGGCGCAGAGGCTAAGCACAATAAATACATCGAGCCACCAAAGTTGCCAGTGAACCACTGGTTTACCGTTGAGGATAAAGCAGCTAACTCCTTGATAATAATAAGATGACAAATTGCCACCTGTACAATAGCGGTTGGTGTAGTTGGTTCCCATGTCTTGAAAGGGAACTGGCAGGCGAGCCCAGAAGGACATCAGTAGTAGCAATTGACCGATGAGGGACAGGATGGCTGCGATCGCCATATTTCTCGGCTTCAGCCGGCCTCTGAGTTCTCGAAACAGTTGGGGGTTCCAGTCGCCGATTTGATCGAATAGAGTGAGTCGCATGAACAGAAATCTCCCGATCGAAATGGATAGCAGCAGACAAAATTCTCAGCGTTTATGCTTCAGGATGCTTGCTTGTGGCCGAGTTTCAGGAAAATGGTTTCTAAGTCTTCTTGGGTGCAGTGGAAGTCGGAGATGGGGATGTCGGCGGCGATGAGCGATCGCAGCAAGGTGGTTGCATCTTCCTGAGTCCCGGAAAACATCACGCGCACTTGTTGTGTTTGCGGCACAATTTCCCAGCTTTCCACCCAAGGAAATTGCTTGAGTTCTGCTGTCAGTACCTCTAGTTTGCCCAGAGTGGAGATGAAAATGTGCTGGCGGCTGAGGCGACTGTACAGTTCTTTGAGGGGGGCACTTTCGACTAAATAGCCGAGTTCCATGATGCCGACTGAGGTACAGAGTTCAGCGAGGTCGCTGAGGACATGGGAGGAGATGACGACGGTCATGCCAGCTTCCTGTAAGGCTTTAATAATTTCACGGAATTGCATCCGAGCAATGGGGTCGAGGCCGGAAACGGGTTCGTCCAGAAGGAGTAAGAGGGGTTCGTGGATGATGGTGCGGCCTAAGCTGAGGCGCTGCTTCATGCCTCGCGAGAGGGTGGAAATGAGGCTGTTGCGTTTGTTGGTGAGTTGGACGAGTTCGAGGACGGCGTAGAGGCGCTGCGATCGCCTGGGTTCGCGTAGGTTGTAAAGGCGAGCGAAGTAGTCGAGGTAGTCCCAGACGGTGAGGTCGTCGTAGAGGGGGAAGTCATCGGGGAGGAAACCGAGGCGTTGTTTGAGGGTGGGGTTGGAGCGATCGCGCAGCAGGCGATCGCCGTTGATGTAAATTTCACCGGTGGTGGGTTCTTCGGCGGTAGCAAGCATCCGCAGCAGGGTGGTTTTGCCTGCACCGTTGGGGCCGATGAGTCCGTAAACTTCACCGACGGCAACTTGTAAGTCGATGTCATTGACGGCGATGTAGCGATCGAATTGTTTGGTGAGGCCACGGGTATCAATGGCGAGTTCTTTTGGCATAAAGGTGGCGAGTGGGAACTTCCGTTCTCTAGCGAGGGGGGGTCAAAGTTTAACTAGAGCAAACTTATCTCCGGCCTCTCGGTTGTTATGCAGTCTGGCTCACAGTCGGTTAACTGCTAGCCTAGCCTGCTTCTACAGGGAGTGTCAGCCGGTTTGCGGAAATAGCAAGGTGTCAACTCTGAGATATTGTTGCTCCTGGGTTTTTCGGAAAGGAGGTGGCTTTGATAAGATTGATTTTTGCTTAGGTTGATCGGAGGAAATTTTAGTTTGGTTGATATCATCTCCATTCACGTTCCCAAAACGGCAGGGTCGGTATTTCGGGAGAAGCTAACGCAGATTTATGGGCGCGATCACACCCTTTGGGACTACACAGGGTATGGGGAAGCAGATTTAACTGTGATTGGGCCCCAAACTCGCGCGATCGTGGGTCACTTTGGGGTAGATAAATATTATCGGCATTTTCCCTCGGCTAAATTGATTATTTGGTTGAGAAATCCGATTTTTCGTTTACTTTCTCATTATTTTTATTGGCTCTATGTCGCTCCTAATTATAATGAGGCTAAAGGGCAAAACTTTCAAGATTTCATTGAGCGGGAAGAGTTGCAAAATATTTTTTACAAGCACGCAGGAGGAGTGAAATTAAATGAGTTTTATTTTGTGGGAATTCAAGAATTTTTTCAGGAGGATTTAGTCGAAGTTAGTCAGATGCTCGGTTGGTCTGACAGTAAGGAATTTTTAGAGAACGTCAATACCTATCCTGAGTATAAAACGGCGGTGCAAGAGTTATTAGCAGACCGCCGATTAATGAATCGAATCGCTGAGTTGAATTGGGCAGATTTTGAGCTTTATCAAGAGGCGTTAAATTTACGGGCAAAGCGGCGGGGTGAATCGAGGTTGATTCAACAGACTTTAGCAGAATGGGAGCGGTCGCAGTTTGAGTTAAGCCTGAAAGAAGTAGAACTTCAGCAAGTTAAAGCTCAATTATTGGCAACTCAAAAAAAGTTAGAGTGTTTGCAAAATCGCTCCGAACTGCGGGTGGATGATAGTTTGGGTGCAGGGAATGATTTACCCGACTCTCTCATTAAAAATGCTTGGCTCATGTATGAAGCCGGGAATCTTCAGGAGATGGCTGAGTGGTTGCGGAAATCTTTGAACCATAGCCATTTATTGAAAACAGAAATTGTGGTTTTCTGGGTAGAAAGTTTTGCTAAATTTTCTGCTACCAAAGGTAGAGAGTTTAATATTTATTCGCTGACAAATTCATCGGCATGGCAAGAGTTAGTGAATTCTCTGTTAACTTAGTGAACGGGGTGGGGCATTCCTCCCTTCAGGATGAGGACGGTACAGTTAGCAGCTTTGGATCAATGCCCAAGGGTCGCGATCGCTCTGTTCGCGGTTCCTGATATAATTAAAAATTTGTGAGCAAGTCTTGTTTCTACAAGGATTCTTGTCAACCTCTCATCCAAAATCTAACATCTAAAATCTGAATCGATATGGCTCAGCACTACCGCATTACTCTACTTCCCGGCGACGGCATTGGCCCTGAAATTATGGCTGTGGCGGTAGATGTCCTTAAACTCGTTGGCAAACAATTAAACCTTAGCTTTGAATTCCAAGAAGCGCTAATGGGTGGTGCTGCTATTGATGCAACCGGCAGTCCTCTTCCCGATGAAACTTTGGCAAAGTGTCGCAATAGTGATGCAGTTTTGTTAGCAGCGATCGGCGGTTATAAGTGGGATAATCTCCCTCGCCACCAACGCCCAGAAACGGGATTATTAGGATTAAGGGCAGGATTAGGATTATTTGCAAATTTGCGCCCTGCGACAATTTTACCACAATTAATTGATGCTTCTAGCTTAAAGCGGGAAGTCGTGGAAGGCGTTGATATTATGGTGATTCGCGAGCTCACCGGCGGCATTTACTTTGGTCAACCCAAGGGAATTTTTGCCACAGAAACGGGTGAGAAACGAGGTGTCAATACGATGGCTTATACAGAGTCGGAAATTGACCGCATCGGGCGGGTTGCCTTTGAAACAGCGAGGAAGCGGGGTAAAAAAGTTTGTTCGGTGGATAAGGCAAATGTATTGGATGTTTCGCAACTGTGGCGCGATCGCATTACAGCTCTTTCCCAAGAATACCCTGATATTGAACTTTCTCACCTTTATGTTGATAACGCAGCGATGCAGTTAATTCGCTGGCCGAAACAGTTTGATACCATTGTCACGGGGAATTTATTTGGTGATATTTTATCAGATGCGGCAGCGATGTTAACAGGTAGTATTGGGATGTTACCTTCTGCGAGTTTAGGGGCATCGGGTCCTGGTGTTTTTGAGCCAGTTCATGGTTCCGCCCCTGATATTGCTGGACAGGATAAAGCAAATCCCATTGCTCAGGTTTTAAGCGCAGCCATGATGCTACGCTACGGTTTAAATGAGCCAAAAGCTGCGGAGAAAATTGAGCAGGCAGTTGTACAAGTTTTGGATCGAGGCTACCGTACTGGTGATATCCTGTCAGAAGGCATGAAATTGGTCGGTTGTCGTGCAATGGGTGATGCGTTGTTAGAAATCTTAGAAAATTCTTAGAACAGGCAACCGCAGATGAACGCAGATTCACCCAGATTTTGAAGGTAAATTTAGCGTTTACCTGCGGTTCAAACTTCTATTTCCCGATTAATTTGAGGCTGGCTATGTGGGATCAGATTGCTGCACGTATCTCGGAAGTCACTGGAGAGAAATTTCAGGTCGATCGCCACAATTCAGTGGGTGGAGGCTGCATCAACCAAGGTTATAAAATTAGCGATCATTCCCGCACTTACTTTGTGAAAATTAACCAGGCGGTTGATGTGGCGATGTTTGAAGCTGAAGCGCTGGGGTTGCAGCAAATACAGGAAACCCAGACGATTCGAGTGCCTCAACCCATTTGCTGGGGAACGGCGGGAGATTCTGCTTATATTGTATTGGAATGGATAGAGTTAGGAGCAAGGGGCAAAAATCAAGCTTGGCAAACAATGGGGCAGAAATTAGCGGCGCTGCACCGTTATAAAGGGAAGAGTGAGTTTGGTTGGGATATTAATAATACCATTGGTGCGACGCCACAGATTAATACTTGGACCGCGGATTGGATTCAATTTTGGGTAGAACACCGAATTGGCTATCAGTTAAAGTTGGGCAGGCGCCGGGGAGGAAATTTTCCGCAAGGGGAACGTTTATTAACAGTGATTCCGGAATTATTAGCGGGTCATCAACCTCAACCGTCGTTGGTGCATGGAGATTTATGGGGAGGAAATGCGTCGGTAACGCCTGCGGGGGAACCAGTGATTTTTGACCCAGCGAGTTATTGGGGCGATCGCGAGGTGGATCTGGCGATGACGGAGTTATTTGGGGGATTTCCAGAGGCGTTTTATCGGGGTTATAATCAAGCTTGGCCGTTGCAGGCTGGTTATCAAAGGCGAAAAATTCTCTACAATCTTTATCACATTTTAAATCACTTTAATTTGTTTGGGGGCAGTTATGAATCCCAGGCAAATCAGATGATCAAGATGATGTTAAGTTAAGGGTCTGAAGTTGGGGAGAGGATGTTACCGCTTCGTGAACCAACGGCGAATTAACTCAACTTGAAAGCGATAGCTATTGCCGATTTCCTCAATGAGTTCGCGTCTGATTAGCCATTCAAGGGTAGGGTCTAAATGCTCGGCAAACTCACGCAATAAAACCTCTCTGCTGACTGTTGCACCTTCCCCCTGGGCGGCGATGAAACGCAGCAAAGCTAAACCAGTTACATCAACTTGATTATTTTGAATATCGGCAAAAAAGAAACTGCCACTGCTTAAAGTGGCTGGTATTGCAGCTTCTACATCGGCTAAAGTTGCTAAGCGACGCACCGAGGGGTCTTGCTCGTTTTTTAGGTAGATAATTTCAGCGCACAGCAGTTGCACTAGAAACGGGTGACAGCGGGTGAGTTGCAGCACTCGCTCAACTGCATCCGGTTCGTAGCGGAGGGTAAAATCTTTCACGGGTCGCTCAATGAGCTGACGCGCTTCTGGTGCTTTCAGATAGCTGATATGCAAGACTTGCACGTTGATTAAATAGCTCGCCCAACGCTGAAACTCTTGAATTGTATGGCTACCTGCTAAGCTGCTACGCATCTAAATCGAATAAACAGCATTCCCTTTGTTTTTAATTTTTCGTCCCCATTTAATTATAAGTCCTCCTTCATTTAATAATTGATTTAGCAATTCTTTTAATTG
>JBLNEP010000210.1:0-9136 GCA_050262755.1 Actinomycetota bacterium
CTGAATCCGGCTGGGGTGTTTCAAATTAATCAGGGTCAATTCCTCGATGCTTGGCGGGTGGGTCAGCATTGTGGGGCTTTATCTGGTAAGTGTCATGAGGCGTTGGTTCAAGTCAAAGCGGTTAGTGGGACTCGTAGTTTTTCTCCTACTCGCAAGGGGGCGATGTCTGTGACTGGGATATTTGGGATTAATGTTCACGCGGGGTATGGTACTTCTGAGGTTGATGCGTCTAGTGCTGGTTGTTTGACGACTCAGAGTTGGGCTGACCATCTGAGGTTTATGGATTTGGTTAAGCAGTCGGGTCGAGTGGTGTTTACAGTGACAATTTTACAGGGGAGTGACGTTGGATGATGGGTCGTTCTCCGGTTCAATTTGATTGGCGCTGGTTGACTTGGGGCTGTCTTGGTTTACTGGGTGTTTATATTTTAGTACCTCCTGTTTTAGAGAATCGGGCGGTGGCTCAAGTGGCTCATGATGCGCTTTCTGCTGTGGAGGTTGGGGTTGATTCTGCTACGGGGAAAATGGTTGCGGTTGCGGATCGGGTTGGTGGTTCTCAAGTTCAAGCTGCTTTGAAGTTAATTTTGGATTCGGAGGGGGGTTGTCAGAATTCTTGGCGGGATAGTGGCAATCGCTTTCAAGGGCAATTGGGCTTTACTTGTATGGGGGTGACTCCTGCTGTTGGCTGGAATCACCGCGATGGTATTTTTAAGGAATTGGGGGTGGGGTTTTCTGGGCATCCTGCTTTTTTTGTTAAGTTTGTTCATGACCGCAATCGCGATGCTTTTAGGCGGGCGGCTCAAAGGATTTTTATAGAGGATTATTTTGCGCCTGGGGGTTGTACTCATCTCGCTCAGCCTGCTTTTGAGATTTGTGCTGATATTGCGGTGAATTCGGGGGTTGGTCGTAGTCGGCAATATTTGAGAGAGATTGGTGCTATTTCTGATGCTAAGTCTTTGGCGAGGGCTTTGAATGAACGCCACCGTCAGGATTATCTGCGTTGGTCCCAAAAGGGTGCTGATGCTGGTTTTCGGGCGGGGTGGTTGGCTAGAGCGAGTCGGCGGCAGCGTTATATTGAATTGTTTTGAGTGAGGTTTGTTAACCTGAGTTCGGGTTAAGCAGATTGAGATAAAGCAAAGTCCAAGTGAAGTGATGGCTTTTTCGGCTGATACCAGTAAGCAATGCAGACCACAAAGGACATTGACTGTGAAATTGACCGGACTACGATGCCGGGAGTGTTCAATCTGATCAATGTTTTTCAGCGGGCCGATCGATAATTGTTTCAATTGTCGAACGTTGGCAGGAAAGTAATTGCTCAGTCAAACGCATTAATCGGTTTTTCATATTACGTTTGGGCTTGGCAAAGAACTCCAAACCATAGGCTTTAAATAAATGTTCAGCCAAGGTCTGAGAAACATAGGCTCGAGCAGCAAATACCTTGCCAAACAAATTTTTGAGCAACTCGGGAACCGGCTGATGAGCGTCATCAATATTTCCGGGAGTTAAAGTGACATTGAGCAGTTCTCCAAGCTCATTGACTACCAGATGCAACTTGAATCCATAGAACCAATCTACAGAGGTTTTACCTCCCGGACGTGAGATGCGACGATTGTGACAGACCTTGAGACTGGTACTCTCAATCAAGCTGATGCCAGTGTAACAGCCAAAACAATGTTTGAGGTAAACGCACAAGGGTAATAATGTCGAAGGCGTCTATTCCACAAATCGGTTGTAGCTGACCAAGTGGGGAAATGCCTCTGTCCAATACACACAGATCTGCTGGAGATAGTAATTCGGATTGCTGATAATGGAATTGGGATGGTACCAGAGGTTAAACAGCGTATTTTTGACCACCTGTTCACTACAAAATTGGTGGGTCAAGGCACAGAATTAGGATTAGCGATCGCCAAACAAATTATTGAGGAAAAACATCAGGGAAGTATCACTGTTAACTCAGCCCCAGGCTTAGGAACCAAGTTTACAATTACATTGTCGATTGCACTACGACATCAAGCTGCATCAATAAGCACCCGGTTCTAACCTCCCTTAGGATTGCTGATTTGCTCCAGAGATGAGAGCGGTGCGATCGGAATCTAGATCAGTTCTCGGACTGTAGTAATATTCGAGAGCCGAGTAATATTAGCAGCAATTTCTTCACGGTCTGGTTCGCCTCGTTTAAGGGCTTCAGACAGTTTTTCGGCTTCTTCAGACTTAATTTTGGGCGGTACCAGTGGCTCCAGTTGATCGACGATCGCCTCCACCACCACAGGCCCAGGAGTTGCCAAAGCTTGATCCAGAATCGCCCCACACTTGGCTGGATCGTCAATCGTCAACCCAGTGCCACCGCAAGCTCTGGCAAAGGCAGCAAAATCGATCGCTTGCAGTTCGCAACCAAATTCAGGATTACCTAGGTGCATGAGCTGCTCCCACTTGATTTGCCCCAAGGAGCCGTTTTTGATAATCACGACTTTGACAGGAAGCTGATATTTAACACAAGTCACCAACTCTGCCATCAACATCGAGAAACCGCCATCTCCCACAAAGGCAACCGACTGGCGATCGGGATAGGCAATCTGAGCCGCGATCGCATAAGGCAGTCCACAGGCCATTGATGCCAGCGTCCCCGATACAGAGTGCATCTGTCCGCGCTTGACCCGAATATGACGCGCCCACCAACCTGTATTCGTTCCCGAATCTGCCGAGACGATCGCAGTATCCGATAGTCGTTTGCCCAACTCATAGGCTACCACTTGAGGCTTCATCGGTTTCTCCTGCCTGGTGCCCCGCTTGTCAATCTCCCGATGCCATTCCCTCATACCCGCCTGTGCTTGCTCCAAGAAACTGCGGTTTTCATGATGCTTAAGCAATGGCAGCAGTTTTTGCAGCGCCACTCGACAGTCTCCCACCAAACCCACTTCTACGGGATAGCGCAAACCAATCCGAGACGGATCGATGTCAATTTGTACACCCCTCGCCTGCCCCGGTTTTGGGTAATACTCGATATAGGGGAAGGAACTGCCAATAATCAAGAGCGTATCGCAGGTTTCCAACGCTTCTTGAGAGGGTAAGGTACCCAGAACCCCGATAGTGCCAGTGGTGTAGGGACTGTCATCAGGAACCGCTGCTTTGCCGAGTAACGCTTTGACGATGGGGGCGCCGAGAGTCTCCGCCATTTGCTCCAGTTCATCCGTCGCTCCCAAGGCTCCCCGACCGGCGAGAATTGCCACCTTCTCACCTGCATTCAGCACTGCTGCGGCTCGCTGGAAATCCCGATCGCTGGGCAACAAAACACTCTGAGTTAACACCCTCGATACATGGTGAGGAAGATTCCGCATCGAGCCTTTTTTCTCAACACTTTGAGATTGAAAATCGAGCGGAAAGTTAATGTGAGCCACACCGCGCTCGCTCAGGGCCTTACGACAGGCAAGATTCGCCACATTCTCAACGTGCGTTGCTCCCATAATCCGGCTGTTGTAAACAGCAACATCCATGAACACCTTATCCAGATCCACATCCTGTTGAGAGTGAGTGTTGATCAGGTCGTGGTAGTGATGTCCAGTAATGGCGAGAACGGGTTGACCATCCATCTTGGCATCATACAAACCATTCAATAAATGAATGCCACCGGGACCAGACGTTGCTAAACAAACGCCCAGCTTACCCGTGTACTTTGCATAAGCACAGGCCATAAATGCTGCCGCTTCTTCATGCCGAACTTGAATAAAGCGAATCCGATCCTGGCGAGTGCGGAGGGCTTCTATCACCCCGTTGATTCCATCACCTGGAAGTCCAAAAATTGTGTCCACGTCCCAATCCAACAACGTTTCAATTAGGACATCGGCGGCAGTTATCGTCATGCTTCCCCTCATTTATTAGATGTTTAATTGTGGATGATCGGCAGTTATAGTGGCTAATAAATATCAAGCAAAATCAGCTTTTATGACACAACCAATCACTCATTTTTAAAAATTTTCAACGGCTCTTAAGCTTCTTCTTGATTGTTCTAGACTTGATTATAAACCCGTAGATTTGTAGGAGGGTTTGGGCGAATGCTCATCCGTTTCTGGCCATTGCTAAATCCACTTTCAGGTTGGGTAGCTCGGGGTTCAAAGTCTTTTTTTTGCTTGTTCTAGGAGAGAACTTAGTGTATTTAGAATTGTTTTTTTTACTCATGATTGATTCCGAAAATAACAGAAAAAATCTCTGAATTGATGTTGTTTCTTACCCGATAACCTATAATTTCAAACGCTCCCTTCATTGCGGGGAGGTTGCATCGGAGCAAGCTGAATTTTGCGTCCAGTTTGGGCAGCTTCATAGATGGTTTGGATCAGCCGGATATCCTGCAATCCCTCTTCGCCAGGAGTTTTGGGCTGTCGGTTCTGCATGATGCACTCTGATAGGTGATCCATCTCCAGCGCAAACTGATTTTTTTCATCAATGTTGCGTTCTTCCCGCACTTTTTCCTTGCTGAGAAATAACCGATGTTGGTAATAGTCGGTGGCTGGATTCAGTTCTAGTGTTCCTTCCGAGCCAAAAACTTGAATGCGTTTGGTGTCCGAATAGCCATAGCTTGAAGTGCAGTTCGCCAACACACCACTGGGAAACCGCAGTATGAAATTAACATTTTCCTCTACTTCTAGAAAGCGAGAATCGTTGGGTGTACTGTAGATCATGGCACTCACTTCGCTCGGCTCTTCCCCAGTGAGATAACGAGCTGCATTGAGACTGTAAATACCGATATCTGGTAGTGAACCGCCTCCTGCCAATTGTTTATTAATGCGCCAGCGGTCTTGGGGTTCAGCCGGGTTAACAATCCGCCCATGATCCGCCACGATCGCCTTCAATTGTCCCAACTCTTTACGCTGACCCCGGGCAATCTCGATCGCTGCTAAATTGTAAGGTTCATATTGAGCACGATAGGCAATCATAAGTTTTCGGTTTGCCTGCCGTGCTGCATTAATCATTGCCTGACATTCTGCCACTGAATTTGCCATCGGCTTTTCACACATTATGTGTTTGCCGGCCTGAGCCCCTCGAATCGTGTATTCTGCGTGCAATCCATTCGGCAGAATGATGTAAATAACATCAACTTCCGGATTGTCGCGAATCCGATCATAGGTTTGATAGTTGTAGATGTTTTTGGGATTCACGCCATACTGTTGAGCGTAGCGTTCAGCTTTGGCGCGATCGCCACTCACCAACGCAACCAAGCGCGATCGCTTACACTCCCCAAACGATGGCATGATTTGTTCTGTGGCCAGCTTACCCAAGCCCACAACCGCCCAACCCAGCTTTTGCTCTGGAGGCAGAGAAGGTTCCTCTGAAGGTGCAGGTGCGGCTTGTGCTAGAGTCCGTAAGGGTTTGGAGATTGCAAATACACTGGTTGTTCCAAGGGTGAACAGTCCCAGACCTGCTGTGTTTAAAAGTGTGCGGCGTGTCAGTCCTCGCTTCAATAAATCAACCATAAAATTCCCTTGCTTGAAAGATGACCTTTACAACTTGCCGCCACCGGGACTAACCGCCTGAATCAGGTCTGGTTTTTCCGCAGCAGGAGGACGCTGAATCGCCCGATCGCTCGTAGGACGCTGATGGCGATCGAGTAGCTCAAGCTTCACAGGCTGACCTCGTTCAATAGATTGATGGAGGGCCTGAATAATGCGAACATCGTTTAACCCTTCCATGCCTGAGGGTTCTGGGTCTTGATTTTGCAAAATGCAATCTGAGAAGTAGGTAAATTCGGCGGCAAGCTGACTATGGGGTGGAAAAGTATGCTCCTGTGTCTCACCGTCGATCGTCAGGTAATGCTTGAGTTTTCCAAACCAGGCATAGGCCGGATCTAACCGCAAATCACCCTTGGTTCCCACAATTTGATAGGTGGAAACTTGGGCGGCCCCAAAGCTAACGGTAAAGGTAGCCAGTCGCTCATTCGGGAAACGTAGAATGGCAGTGGTCATTTCATCGACTTCGGCAAATCGTTGCTCCCCGTTATTGGCAGCAACGGCAAACACTTCGATCGGCTCGTCCTGAAAGATATACCGTGCTGCATTCAAGCAATAAATGCCAATATCAGCGATCGTGCCGCCTCCGGTAACTTTCCGCAAACGAATGTTGCCTTTGTCTGTCACTTGTTGCGTAAAGACTGAGTTAAAGATGCGGGGTTCACCAATTTGTCCTGATCGCACGATCTCCACCGCTTGTGTATTCGCAGGATCGAGATGCAACCGATAAGCAATCATCAGCTTGACCCCATTGCTTTCGCAAGCATGAATCATCTGCTCACATTCATCTTCGGTGGTTGCCATTGGCTTCTCACACAGCACATGAATGGCTTGGTTGGCCGCTCGTACCGTGTATTCGCAATGCAGATGATTAGGAAGGGCAATATACACTGCATCCACTTCACCACTGGTCAAACAATCTTCGTATTCTTCATCAGAATAAGTGTGCTGTATACCATATTTCTGACTGAGTTCCTTCAGTTTGATGGCATCATCAGAAACTAATGCTACCAATTCTGAATTCTCAGCTTGAGCAAAGGCAGGCATTGCTGCTTCTTGAGCAAACCAGCCGAGTCCGATGACTGCATAGCGGATTTTGCGACCGCTATTTGTTGATAAAGGTTGAGATGAGGTCATTAAAATATCTCCAATTGGATAACTGCCCAGTCAGTAACTATCTGACTGCGGTTCAGTCTTTAAATAAGAGGATTTTGACTTCCGATCGCTGGTCGTTGCTTACAAAGCACTTTCCTCAAAGGAGAACGTGCATTGCGATCGATGCCAGAAATAGCTGCGACCGCTTTGCCATTCACGCTCCACACCACTAGACTAGAGGTCTCAACCAATCTTTTCCTCCAACTCTTGAGGCATATTGACTGGCACAAGGGTTAAGTCTTCAGGCGGAGATGATGTAATGTTTACAAGTAGTGGAAGTTGCTCAACATTAGTTTTTTTGGCGCTCGCTAAGTGAGACCAGGAACAGTGATTTTCTCAGACTCTACCCTGCTTCTGTGACTTTCGGCAGAGGTCAATAACAAAGGGCCTTCATTCATCAGGTGAGAGTAGAGATTAGGGGAAAAGTTCATCAATGCCCTGAACCAAACCCAACTTTTTGATCGTTGAAGAATGGCAACAACTTTTAGCCACTGTTGGATCAATTTATAAGTAATTATGCAAAATAAATTGCACTTTTCTCAACAGTGATGTATAAAATAGACGAGAGTACAGAAAAAAGGAGAAGGGTGTGAGATTGACAAAAGACTTAAGCTCAGAAACGGAAAAAATGTTATTAAGGGTTTACCAAGAGAGCAAGTATTCTCAAGTCAGACGAAGAGCGCATTGTATCCTATTAAGATTTAGAGGGTTGGGCACTGAGCAATTAATGACAATTTTTGGAGTGAGTCGTAGAACTCTCCAGTATTGGTATAAGAAGTGGGAAGAAGAAAAGTTAGTGGGATTATATGACCAAACGGGAAGAGGAAGGAAAACCAAATTAAAAGAGGAGCAGAGGGAACAAGTTAGAGAGTGGGTTAAGCAAGAACCAAAAAATCTAAAAAGAGTGATTGAGAAAATCCAGAAAGAGTGGGGAGTAGATGTCAGTAAAGATACCGTAAAAAGAATCCTAAAAAAGTTTAAGATGGGGTGGAAAAGGATGAAAAAAGGGGTGAACGGAGAGCCTTTAAGCTGGGAGCACGAGCTCAAGCTCGTCGAAAAAAAAATATTAGAGCTAAAAGAGCGAGAGAGGAAAGGAGAAATAGACTTAAGGTATCTCGATGAATCCGGAATTTGTTTAAGCCCTTATGTACTAGATGGATGGCAGGAAAAAGGAGAGACGATTACCTTAAAAAGTCGGTTTAGCTAGAAAAAAAGATTAAATATATTGGGATTAATGAACCGAAGAAATGAATTAGAATATCAGTTGAATGCCCAAAAAATAACGAGTGAGGTCGTCATTAATTTCTGAGAAGAATTCAGCCAGAAGATTACCCAAAAAACAGTAGTGATTATGGATCGAGCACCGATCCATATCAGTAAAGCTATGATGAAAAAGCGAGAAAAATGGAAAGCAAGAAACCTAGAATTATTCTGGTTACCCGCTTACTCACCGAAGCTGAATTTAATCGAAATTTTGTGGAAGTTCTTGAAGTATGAATGGATTAAAATTGAGGCTTATCAAGACTGGAAAAGCTTAGTAAAATATGTTAAAAATGTACTAAATACTCTCGGATCTATTTATGCAATTAATTTCGCTTAAGCATTGAAGTGAGGACAAAATTATTAGCTAAAAGCGCAAAGAGTAAAAAATAAATAGAAACTAAGACAATGGAGCGGGTAATGGCTTTAGCTGCCACAAGGGCTTTGACTAGAGTTAAAATTAGGCTTCTGCTCCAAGTTACCAGACTCGCCAAAGCAGGAACTCCCAGGAACATCAAACTATAGTTAAAGGTTGAGCTGGGGCTGAGATTGAGCTGATGGAAAAGTAACTTTCCTATAAAAGTGTAGAAAATAGTGACGAGCGCTAACCATCCCAAGGGTAGCTGTTTCACAGGGGGTGTTCGTGGCTTCGTTCGTTGTTTTGTTTTCTGCATATCAGCGATCGCTGCATCTGTCGCAATAATTTATTTCCCTCTGGTAGCCACGTATGCGGGGGAATAAGCTTCGCCTATCGCCTCGGCAGTGTGCCGTAATGTCACAAGCGCGGAACTCCACGTCTTTGCATCGACAACTCATTCAACTTAGCTCTTCATTTTTCGAGGCTCTTAGCAATTCTTTATTTACACTTAATGCAAATATAGATATAAAGATACTAAACGAACCAATTCTAGCCTCGTTCGACAAAAGCACGGAGCGAGAGCATTTTTGAGCTGCCTGCTGATTCGAGAGGTCGTTCTTATTTTCCGCTCCTGTTTCTTACCTTTATTTAAAACTAAGAAAAAAAACAAAAGTTATGGATGAATCAAATCTTTATCCCCATAATTTAGATTTACCAAAGACTCCTCAAGAATACGAAGCATATCTTATACCATTTCACCAAAAATGTGATACATATAGAAGGAAGGATAACGAGTGAGTCAAAGAAAATGTGTCGGGTACTGAAGCTAGAAATCAAAGAGACTCAAGCCGAGCTTCAAGAATTGTTA
>JBLNEP010000211.1:0-13114 GCA_050262755.1 Actinomycetota bacterium
TCTTAATCTCCGGTTTTCATTTTGGCTCAATTCTGCTTGCTATATTTCCTGCGAATTCCCCTCTCTTTGTTACTCTTTTTTTCGGTTTTCAGCTTTTTGAGTTCTTAAGATGCGTTTTCCCTGTATTTTTCTACCCACTGACTATCAAAAACCAATTCATAAATACGGTTATTAACTTGGAGATAATCCCCTTGCTTGACTACTAACCCCGACATCAGCAATTCTGTTTCTGCTGGACTATCAACCGCTACAATCTGTCCTTGATGTAAAATTTGTCGGTAAAGTTCGAGTCGTTCAACCGCACGCTGTTTATCGTTCAAAATCCGATCGCGTATCGTCCTTAAATGCTCTGGTTGGTCTTGGGATTCCCAATTTTCGATAATTTGCGACCGCACTAACTCTTCTACGTAAGCAGCTTCATCGTTAGTCGGAATGGGAGACTCAGAACTGCAAATCAGCTTGCAGACTTTTTGGGTGAGAAAAGGCTGTCCTCCCGTCCAAGCTATTACTTCTTTCAGTAACGTTTGGGGATTGCTAACTCGTTTGGTCAATCCTTGCAGTAAGGGTTGCGCTTCATGGACTTGAAAACCCTTGAGTTGAATTGCTTGACCGATATTAAAAGGAGTGCGGTTTCTATCTTGAATTAATTGAGAAGGAGTCGCTACCCCTAACAGAACGAAATTCAAACGCTGATAGTCGGAACTGTCAGCACGTTTGTTATAGCAAGCGCGGATGATGCTAAAAAAAGAACTGCTATCAAACTGAAGATCGAGGACGCTATCAACTTCATCGATAAAAATAATGATTTTTTCAGTAATAGCAGTTAACAATACTTCGTGGATAAATTCCGACAAACGCTGCACGGGGGATAATAATTCCCGTTCCCGCCACCAAGTCTGAATATTGACTTTACTTAACAAATTAAAACCACTCACTAAGAGGTAAGCAAAGCCTGCATACCACTGCTCTAAAGTGATCTGGGAATTGCCAATTACCGAAATATCGATCGCAGTACAAGCAAAACCTTCTGCTTGCAGCTTTTTCATAATTTGGACGCGCAAGCTGGATTTACCCATCTGTCGGCTATTCAAGATGTAACAAAGCTGTCCGAGCTTCAAGGCTTTGTATAGGTGTCTATCTGCCGATCGCACGACATAGGTCGGCGCATCTATCGGCAAACTTCCGCCAACTTGATAATCGTAAGAAGGCGGTGCTTCGGCACTCCTGAGCAGAGCATTTTCGATGACTAATTCGGCTTGAGTTGCTTTGAGAATTTCTACGGTGTGCAACAATTCTTTAGTGCGTTCTTCTACTTTTTGCTCCAAAGTTTGATTATAATCTTCTAATTGTTCGTAGAGTTGAGCGTTTTCAATCGAGATAGCAGCTTGAGCAACAATAATTTTTAACGTTTCGACTCTTTGGGGGGTAAAGGCCCCAACGGCTAGGTTATTTTCTAAGTAGAGAATGCCTGATAGTTTACCGCGATCGAGTAGGGGAGTGCAGAGGATCGATTTAGGTTGAGTGGCGATAATGTAAGCGTCGCGGGTGAATTGTCCTTCTTCGGTGGCATTATTTAAGACTACATTTTCCTGGCTGCGAGCAACGTAGTTAACGATGGCGGTTGATAGCAGGGGAATTCCGATTTCAGGGTCTACAGAATCTATGGGAATGGATTGTAGAATAGTAATGCGATCGCTCTCTATGGCTGCTTCAGCTTCTATAACCAAATTTCCGTCTTTGTCCAAAATGAGGAAACCTTTTTGGGCGCCTGCATTTGCGATCGCAACTTGCATCACCTGGTTTAACAATTGTTCTAAAACGATTTCGCCGGAGATTGCTTGAGATGCTTTCATTACGGCGGCAAAATCCAACGTTTCGCCCGACGATCTGCCAGAGGTTGTGACCGGATTGATGCTATTATTGTGAGTATCTGTTCTTGAACCAAGCCACTGGAGATATTTTTCATCTAAATTTTCTACTTTGCGTTGAGCTCCCCAAATTTGATAACCTTGGCGTGCTTTTTTTAAATGAATTTGGGCAAAATCCGGTTTTTCTTGGGCTAGCCAAAACTGGGCGACTAGTTCGTTGGCGAGGGCTTCTTCGTGGATAAACTCATTTTCTTGAGCGGATTTGATGGCTCGATTGTATAAGTCGATCGCTTCATACCAGTTCCCCGATATGCGGGTTATTTCGGCGGCGACTAAAAGATACTTATGGAGAAAATTTTCCGGGCAATGATTTGCCCAGTTTTTCATTTGTGCTTGATTCGTTTCGATTTGAGTCCAGTATTCTTGTTGCTGTTCTGGCGAGACAGATGGATAGAGTGCAGCTAAAATCAGGGAATAATAAAAGTTGTAAGTAGAAGCGTAAATCGTGCCGGAAATAAACGCTGATAGTTCTCGCGCTTTGGCTATGGATGATAACGCAAGTTGCAACTCGCCATATAAATAAAGAGCTTGAGCCTTAAAAATGTAATAATAGCAGATGGCGTTTGGCGTTCGGCTAACTTCTTCTTGATTTAGATAATCAGATTCCTCGATTTCATCGCAGCGAAAATAAAGCCGATCTTGCGTTTGTCCGAGCAGGTTTTGTAAGACTATTTTCTGGCCCAGGGTGCAGTCAATCGACCATTGGTTTTTGGTTTTTTGGCCAAACGAGAGGATGTTAGAAGCCTGCTGGGGAAATAAAGAGAGATTTTGCCCTTGGTAAATTCCATTTAATAAAATATGAGTCATGCTAAAGCCAGCATATTGAAGCATACCTGACTGTAACCCAGCCTCAACCGATTCGGCGTTAATATTTTCAGTTTGCTTGATATGCTTAACCCATGACCAAGAAAAATCTGCAAGGAAATTAGCGGTTTGGCTGATCGAGTATAAATCATCAAACTTTTTACTTAACTGATATCCTAGCAGTGCCAGTTCGTAACTTAATTGATAGTTTCCTAACATTGCTTGCAATACACCAAATAGACCGTAGCTAATGGCAGATTTGGATGTATGACCGTATTCAACACTCAAATTGGCAGATTTACTCATGACAACGCCGGAAATTTCGGGAGCGCCTAAATAGGCTGGCGGTAACATTTTTATGAGTAGCTCTAAGGCAATCTGCTGGATGGGGTTTTCCATTTCTGGATTCTCAATCAGCGAAGCAACTTCTCGGTTTCCTAAAATTTCCCTAAATTTACCTAATTCAGCTTCAACAGCTTTGTTAAAGTCGCGATCGGGAAAGTCGATACCCAATTGCGCTAAAGCTGTTCTACCAACCTCGAGCGCTTGCAAGTATTTACCCTGCATGGTATATAATTCGATTAGCAAATAATAAAACTCTGCTCGATCGATCGCTGAATTTGCTTTATTAATAGCAAATTTAATCAGTGATTCTGATTCTTGGAAGTTGCTGTTAAGATATTCAACCTGTGCTAATTCTTCGTACAATTCTATGCCTATTTTATAATTATTTTTACCTCTCCATATATTTCCGGGAAAAATTTCGTTGACCGCTCGAAAATATTCTCTAGCAGCCGTATATGCAGTAGCTTCTTTGGCTTTTTTGCCTGCCTTTAGATTCAACTGGCTCAACTGCACTTTTTCTGCCTTGCTTGCAATCAAGTTTTTTCCTTTATTCAGATGATCGACGATGGCAAAGATATTTCCTTCCAATTCATCTGGAAGTGTATGGGCAAGTAACAGCCTGCCAATTTTAAGATGAACGGTTTCTTTATGAGTTTCATCGATCGAAGCATAAGCAGCTTGCTGGACTCGATCGTGCAAGAATTTATAATTCTGAATAACCAAAGAGGCGTCAATAGGATTGTTTGAAGTAGTTTCTAGGGAGGAAGTAGTTTGAATCAGCCCGGACTGGATGGCAGGTAGTAAATCTTCAAAGGTGTCTCTCAGAGACTTTTCACAAATAACCGAGAGAGTTGTTAGATCGAAGCTATTCCCGATACAAGCAGCCAGAAGTAACGCCTGCCGAGGCGCATCGGGAATTTTTCTTAACTTATTTATCAGCAAATCTACAACATTTTCCGTGATACCTAAAGCATCGATTTGCGCGATATCCCATACCCAACAACGCTGTTGCAGATCAAAATTTAATAAATTTTCTTGATATACAGTTTTGAGAAATTCGTTAACGAAGAAAGGATTTCCTGATGTTTTGTGATGGATGAGAACGGCTAGCGGTTCGACCGATTCTATTTGGCTATGCAGAGTATCAGCAATCAATTGAGCGATTTGAGCAGCCCCTAAAGGAGTTAATGTAATTTTATTGAGAATAACTCCCTCTTTTTCTAACCGATTGAGAGTTAGTATTGAAGGGTGGTTGGGGCTAACTTCATTGTCTCGATAAGCTGCGATCGCGAGCAAATATTTCATCTGCTCATCAGTCAGCATTAATTCAATAGCCTTTAAACTAGCTGAGTCTGCCCACTGCAAGTCATCCAAAAAAATAACCAATGGATGCGATTTCTGGCAAAATACCCGAACAAATTTTTGAAACACTAAGTTAAAGCGATTTTGCGCCTCTATCGGCTCTAGTGGCTGAATCGGAGGTTGAGTTCCAACGATTAATTCTACTTCAGGAATCACGTCAGCGATCGCTTGACCGTTAGAGCCAAATGCTGCCAGTAGTTTTTGTCGCCATTCTGATAGTTGTGTTTCATCTTCTGCTAAAATTTGCTGGATGAGAGAGCGAAAAGCAGCAGCAATTGCAGAGTAGGGAATATTTCGCTGGAACTGCTCGAACTTACCCGAAATAAAATAGCCGCGTTGTTGGGTAATTGGTTTGTAAAGTTCCCGTACCAACGCAGATTTACCGATGCCAGAATAGCCGGAAACTAAAATCGTTTCAACACATTTTTTTGTCTGCTCTTCTGAGTCATTTGCAGAGGTTATTTGTGCAAATGTCGATAATAAGATTTCAATTTCTCGTTCTCTACCGTAAAGTTTTTGGGGTATATTGAACCTGTCAAAAAAATCTTCTCGTGCTAGGGGAAAATCTGCAATTTCTCCTCCCCTCTGAAACTGTCTGAGGCATTCTTCTAGATCGGCAACGATTCCAAAGGCACTCTGGTAGCGTTCTTCCGCTGTTTTGGCTAGCAACTTTAAAATCAGATTGGAGACAGCTTGGGGGATACTAGGATCGACTTCGCGGGGCGGTACAGGCTGTTTGGCAATGTGGCAGTGTACTAATTCCAAAGCATCGCTCGTATCGAAAGGTAAATAACCAGTTAATATTCGATAAAATGTTGCACCAAGCGAGTAAAAATCTGTAGTATAGTCAAGTACCCGATTCATCCTACCTGTTTGTTCGGGCGACATATAAGCCAGCGTGCCTTCGAGGATATTTGGGTTTTTAATTGTCGGATTTTCTCTGGTAAATACTGTAGAAATTCCAAAATCAATGATTTTGATGATATCCGTTTTTGAATTCCAAACAATATTGGCTGGAGTGATATCTTTGTGGATAACATTAGCAGCATGAATCTCCCCTAAAATATTAGTTATTTTGATGGCTACACCCAGAAACTTAAGCAGGTTAAGTTTTCTATCTTTGGTGATGATATCTAACGATTCGCCTCCAAAATCCTCTAAAACGATTGCCAGCGTGTTCTGATATTTTTGCAGTTCGTAAGCTTCGACCGCTCCATCTATATTCAGGGAACGAGTAATTTCATACTCTTGCTTGTATCTGGTTAACTCGGCTGGGGTAGGATAATCTTCCTTGAGAATTTTGAGAATAACGGGATGATGGCGAGATTTATGGACAGCCCGATACACCAATGAATTAGCACTTTCGTAAATCTTAGAAAGAATTTGGTAGTTGTCCATTTCACTCATTCCTGAATTCAGTTCAAGCCATAAAAACGAGTCGGGTTATCAATAAAAATACGCACTATTTTGCCATCATTTGGTAGAAATAAATCTTTGGGAGAAGGGTATACTATACTTCCCAACATCGAGGCTTTTCTGGAGCTTGTCCGATGATTTTCAGATATTTCAGAACTAAAAAATCTTGTCAACTGCTACTAAAACGCTTGCTAAAATACTGCCTATACAACTCGCAACTGACCGTTGCTTGATTGCCTTGTAAATTTACCAATCCCATACTTTTTAACTTAAATGCCTCCACAAAATCCAACTCTACAGGCGTGCAACTCTTGATAACTCGCACGAAAGCCGCTAGCAATTCTGGCTCCTGTTGTAGGTTCCACAGTTCTCGCTGTAGGCGATCGCCATAAATTCCTGCTGAGATACTAGAAGTTTGCAAAACTTGCTCTAAAGTAAAATCCCCGCGCCCAATATGATAAAGTGCTACCCGTACTAAATAAGGATTTCCATTGACAAAAGCCGTCAGTTGCTTGGCATCTTCAGCCGACCAATCCAGTCCTTGCCGTTTCGCTAAATCCTGCACTTGCTCGCTGTTAAATGGCGGTAGTTCGATCGGTAGCCCCACGTTAAAAGGCGATCTATTGGCACTCAGCGGGATATACATCTCGACCGAGTGTAACACGACTAACCGGAGCTCTCGCCAGATTTCCCGATTTTTTGCTTCCTCGTGCCAAGTTCGTAACAGTCCGAAAAAGTCGCTCGCCAGGTTGGGATAGGGAAATAAGCGGTCAATATCGTCTAAAGCTAATACGATTGGTTTAGTTGTTGAGGGTAGCAAATACTGCTCAAAGTACATCTTGCAACTAACCTGACTGCCAAAAAGCTCATCCCAATATTCTGCAATCTGATTGCTCAATTGCAAACCTAAACCGACATTGGCGCAGAACCAGCGCAAGAATTTATCTAAATCTTGAAAGATCTCTCTATCTGCTAACTGAAAATCTATAATAACAGTCTGATAGTCTTGCTCGGCAGCTTTCTGGAGAATCCGCGCCATCAGAGAGGATTTCCCCATCCGCCGGGGCGCGAGTATGCGAATCAGCGCTCCCGGTTGCAAAATTGTCTTGTAACATTCGGATTCAATTAAGTCACGTTCCACGTAAAAGGGCGAACCCAGAGGAACTTGACCCCCCGGCAATTCCAACTCTATATCGTTTTCTAGTTGTGATGGGGTATGGAATTCTTCAACCTGGTCATTCCGAGCAAACACCCAGGAATAATCACTGGGCTCCAGAATCAGATTAAAGGCACTGAAACATCTTTTGAGAGTATTGCGATCGACCCCTACTTCGCGAGCGTAGATCTTCATTACGGTATTGATAGCTAACCGCGTGCGACCGCTCATTTGTTCTAAAGTATACCGATTCCCGCTGTTTTCCTCAAGTTCCGTTTGTGCTTTGGCCGCTTCTAGTTTCTGCAATCCTTCTAGCGTAAGGATGACACCGCGTCTGCGCTTGTCTTTGTGTTGATGGGGTAACACGATCATGATGACGATAGATTTCGCAAGATAAGCAAAATTTTATCAAGTTAAGCAACTTAGCCATTAGAGATAAATAATCGTTACAATCCCCCAAACCATAGCCTGTCAAGATTCTGGTTCATTCATCTAGATTTGTCTTAAGTTGAGATCTGCAAAGACAAAATTTGAGTGGTGCAATTTGGCTCAGGGATGCAGACTAAATTCAGTGTTTTTACTGAACTCACGAAACCAAGCGACGAAAAAGTGACTTGCTTGCTGGTAAGAAAAATGGCGCGATCGCAGCACCGCTCAACAGGAACGACCGCGCCCTTAAGAGGGAGGCGGTTTCTGTCACTAGGCTGGTGAGGATTATTGCCCGGTCTGCGTTATATCATGCCCTAATAGTCACTTTTTGAGGCAACTATTGGGTATGGCAGTCAAACAGGATTATACCCGCAATATTTATAGCAAATTGGAAGTAAATAATCGGACTCAGGCAGTAGCGAGAGCAAGGAAGCTAAAAATTTTGGCATCAAGGGTGCATCATAGGGGTGAGATTGACCCGCTAAATTTTAGATTTTGGATTAAATTTGCTCCTCGGTTCCATGCCTCACTCAGATTTTTCTAAAAAATCGTCTTAAAACCTATCCTTTCAGTTAGTGAAACCCTAGTGCGACCGCGCTACACTGAAATCAAGCTCTGATTAAATAGACAAAGTTATCAATATGACTTTTCCTCTGTGGGGTTTAGCCATTTTCATTCTGTGGACGATCGTTGTCGTTATTCTTCTGCTCACAGTCAGAATTCGACATCTAGCTGCGGGTGGATCTGTCAAAGATTTTGGCACGCCCAACGATGAAAGCTTGCTTTGGCGACTCTATCGGGTTCACGCCAACCTAGTAGAAAACCTGCCTTTGTATTTGGGAGTTCTATTCCTCCTGACAGTTCGGGGTGTCTCTGGAACAGTGGTAGATGTGCTAGTTGTTGTGTACATCGGATTTCGGATTTTACACTCACTCATTCATATTGCTGGTGTAGATCCCAAGTTTCGGCTTTTAAGTTTAGCGATTCAGTTAAGTTGCTTAGTCGCCTTAACGACCTTGGCACTCTTCTAATTGAAGAATATTAAGGAGCTTCGCTCATGGTAACAGAAAACAATCGATTATCAGCCGGTCAGATTCTCCTCGCGACCGCTTATATTCTCATAGCCCCGCTCTTAGTTCTATCACTTTCTGGTGATTGGCTGTGGGTTGAAGGATGGATATTTAGCCTTTGGCTAATTCTCATCTCTGGAGTCACTATCATTTATTTATACCGGAAAGACCCCGACTTACTAAAAGAAAGATTTAAACAGCCAGGAGCCGACAACCAAAAAGTCTGGGACCAGTATTTTTTGTATGGATTGCAGCTCCTATTTTTGGCTTGGATTGTCATAATGCCAATCGATGCCAAACGATATGAATGGACAACCAACTTTCCCTTATGGCTAAAAGTTTTGGGAGGAGTTGGACTATTAATTTCATTTTTCTTCTTATACCGCTCCTTTACGGATAACACTTTTTTATCACCGCTAGTCAGAATCCAAACCGAACGCAACCAATACGTCGTTTCCACAGGAGTTTATGGCTTTGTGAGACATCCCATGTATCTGGGAGCCATCTTTTTATCGATCGGAACACCACTGTTACTGGGGTCTCAATCTGGTGTTTTTATGGGGGTAATCATCTCCTTTCTTCTCATTGCTAGAATTTTTGGAGAAGAAAAGATGTTGGTCGAAGAATTGGACGGATATGAAGAGTACAGAAATCAGGTTAAATATAGGTTGATTCCTTTAATTTGGTAACCCTTTGGGTCAGCTTAGCATTAGAAAAAGTATAATGCTAAGAGTCAATCAGGAGTTGTCCAATGGAACAGCAAATTGTTCATCTGTTTGTGTTTAACACCCTTGCCGATTGGGAAACGGGTTTTGCCGTTGCGGGAATCAATAATCCGGCCTCGCAAAAACATCCCGGCCCATACACAAACAGTTTTGGAACTTACTCAAACAGCAGTGACTTGTTCAATGCAGCTTTGTTCTCTAGAAAACCTTTCAACTTCACTAGAGAGGATTGACTGCAAGCGCACGCAAAGATTAACGTAAAGCTAATTCACACAACTCTCCTACATGATGCGATCTTTTCTAATTTTGATTATGGCGATCGCCTGCGGAGTAACGGTCGCCAATCTCTACTACAATCAGCCCCTGCTGGCGCTATTGGCGAATGAATTTCACGCTTCAGCGAATGATGTCAGCTTCATCCCTACGCTAACCCAAATCGGTTATGCCCTCGGTATTCTGCTACTGGTGCCGATGGGGGATTTGGTGGAGCGCCGCCGACTGATTGTTCTGATGTTGGCACTGACGGCGATTGCTTTGGTATTGGCAGCTCTTTCACCCAACTTAACCTGGCTGGTGATTGCCAGTTTTGCGATTGGGATGACGGCGATCGCAGCCCAAATCATCGTTCCTTTTGCGGCTCAACTGGCAGAACCCCAGGAACGTGGGAAAGCCGTCGGTACAGTGATGAGCGGGTTGCTCATTGGTATTTTGCTAGCGCGAACTGTCAGTGGATTCGTGGGTATAACTTGGGGTTGGCGATCGATGTACTGGTTAGCCAGTGGATTGATGGTTGTTCTCGCCATCGTGATGGTAAACGTACTACCCCACAGTCAACCCTCCCTCAAAATCTCCTACGGGCATCTGATGCGATCGCTCACCCAGTTGGTGCAAGAGCAACCCCGATTACAGCAAGCCTCGCTGATTGGAGCTATGTCGTTTGGGGCATTCAGCGCCTTCTGGAGTACGCTGGCCTTTCTGCTCGAACAACCGCCTTACCACTACGGTAGTGATGTCACAGGTTTATTTGGGCTGGTGGGTGTGGTGGGAGCTGCTGCGGCTCCCGTGGTTGGAAAAATTGCCGATCGCCATAGTCCTCGTCTCACAGTAGGTCTAGGAATTGCCACAACTGCCTTTTCCTTTGTTCTATTTTGGCTGTTGGGCTATCAGATCTGGGGGTTAGTCATCGGTGTAATTTTGCTCGATCTGGGAGTGCAAACGACACAAATTTCCAACCAGACCAGTATTTATCGGTTACCGACAGAAATCCACAGCCG
Organism: Actinomycetota bacterium; assembly: GCA_050262755.1. GTDB lineage: Bacteria > Cyanobacteriota > Cyanobacteriia > Cyanobacteriales > Microcoleaceae > JBLNEP01. The sequence continues at coordinate 10,510 of JBLNEP010000211.1, forward strand.
CTTAAATGCACTCTACATCATGTTCTACTTCATCGGGGGTGCGTTTGGTTCATTTTTAGGGGCCTATGGCTGGAGTCACTGGCGTTGGAGTGGCGTCTGTTTGTTGAGTTTGGGACTGCTGGCGATCGCGGCGGCTGCATTTTTAAAATCGAGACGCGATCGGCGCACATCTGACTCAAGAGTTTAAGGTCGTTGGCATACTGGAGTTTCCAACTATCCTTTTGCGTCATGAAACTGAGGTGCGATCGTGCCATACTAGAGCGATCGTAAGTAAAGATATTTTTATGAAAATACCTTTCACTGGTGGTTGTCTGTGCGGAGCGGTTCGTTACGAATGTTCAGCACAACCAGTTTCGATGGGAATTTGCCACTGTCGAGATTGCCAACAGGCAACGGGCAGTGCATTTGCGGCTGCAATGCTTGTCCCTCAAAATGCAGTTACTATCACCGGGAATGTCACATATTACGACGTTACAGGTGATAGTGGAAGCATTGTCAGTCGTGGGTTCTGCCCGATTTGCGGTTCGCGGTTATTTAGCAAGCCACCAATTCCTGAACTCATGGGTATCATGGCAGGAAGTTTAGACGATCCAAGTTGGTTCAAGCCGCAAGCAGAAATTTACGTTGCCAGTGCTCAACCGTGGGATTATCTGAATCCAGATTTGCCCAAGTTTGCTAAGTTGCCGCCACTCAATAATATCTGAGCAGAAGGGATGAAGCTCTGGTGCAAACTTCATTCGCCCGCTATTTGGAGGAGAAGATGAAAGCAATTGTACAGGAACACTTTAAAGCAGAACTGAAGCGAGCAAAAACAGCGATTGCCCAACAAGATTTTGAGACAGCATGGACAGCCCTGCAACGTGCTCACATTCTCGGTCAAACTGAGCCTATGGCTCATGCACTCGCCCACTGGACTATGCTGAAACTAGCCTGGAAACAACGCGATGCGAAAGAGATTGCTGGACAACTTATGGCAACCCTTCTCGCAATTCCCTTGACGCTCTTTTTTGGACGGATGAGATTCCTAAGAGGGGGCAAAGCCAACGTTGATGCCAAAGAAAAAATGTCTATTCCAGAGGACATCCAACAAGTTCTCAACCAATAACTTTACAGGGCATCCATTCCAAAAACTATCCCTTCAACTATCCATTCGATTAGGGAGGTATTTGAACTTCAGAGCGACATTGAAAGTACAGTCGCCATCAATGAGGTTTCACACAATCGGTTGGTAGCAAGTCTCAATTAAGCGAGGATATCCTACATCAGCTCAACTCTCGCAAACCCATAATTGGGGAGCTTCCTGGTGGCATCAACACCTTCATCCTCTGGGCTATAACCGTGCTTATCTAAAGTTATGGCAAGCGCTATAAAATGATGGGGTCTTGTCCCATCTCAAAGACAATGCAACTCTCTGTGATTGCGGAATTGGAACAGTCGCTTTTAGTCTTGCATTTGTCAAAGCCAGCCATTTGAATATTCAGATTATAGGTGTAGATCTTTCATCTGAACTGTTGAATAAAGCACATCAACGGCTGAGTCAAAGCGAGGTTAACACTTGACCATTTGCAGACAATATACTGGAACCTTTACCGAATCCGACTTAAAGTTTGCATGAGATGGTTCGTGTATTACATCCCGGCTCGCTTCTAATTCTTGCCGTTACAGATTCCGGGTTGCTAGGATGGCTAACTCAGCGGTATTGGGGTCATGATTGCTTTAGTAAAAAAGCATTAGTTGAAATGCTGATTCAGGTAGGGTTAACCAATGTTCAATTTTCTCCATTCACCGTTGGGGTGTCTCGTTAAACAAGCATTGCCTGGATCGGATTTAAACCTTGAACTCCTCTAAAAAATAATAGTATGCTTGTACGGCTTCGCTATATTTTTCTATCCTTGATTGTGTCGCTCGCCTTAGCGTTCCCTCTCAAAAATGGTGTGGCTCAAATCCCGTTTGAGAATGCGATCGATCGGTTGATTAGCGAACAAATGGCTACTCAACACCTCCCCGGTTTAGCATTAGCAATAACCCAGGGAGACAAAATTTTGTACGCCAAAGGATATGGTGTTGCTTCATCAAGTGAGCCTGTTACAGTACAAACGCAATTCTTCATTGCTTCTGTGAGTAAATCCTTTACGGCAGCCGCCATTCTACAATTGGTAGAAGCCGGAAAAATTAATCTGGATGCACCTGTACAAACCTATCTGCCAGAATTCACCCTGAGCGATGCAAATACTGGCGCACAAATCACCCTTCGTCATCTGCTCAATCAAGTGAGTGGTTTATCTGACTTGGGTTTTCCCGAATCTCAACTGCCCCAACCAACCACTCTCAAACAGCGAGTCACTACCCTCAATACCGCTCATCTCGTTGCTGTCCCTGGCACCGAATTTCACTACTTCAATCCCAATTACGCTATTCTGGCGCGAGTGGTGGAGGTGGTAAGTCACCAGCCTTTTTCAGAGTATTTGCGATCGCACCTCTTTGCCCCACCTGAGACGCTGAAAGGGTGCTGCCACTATAGCGCAGCTTAGTGGCAGGGGAATTGAAGCTAAAGAATAACTGAGCTTGCGAATCATTGTTCGTATTCATAGCCATCAGCTCGATG
>JBLNEP010000212.1:0-31336 GCA_050262755.1 Actinomycetota bacterium
ATTGGATAATCCTACAGCTTTCGCTATTTGCGGTAATGATTTACGTGGCAAGTCCGATAGCAGTCCTACATGTAACAACTTAAAGGCTTCATAATTTCTGACATCAGAAAACAGATGTTGATAATTTTGGCAATAATCATCGATGAACTTGACAGTAGGAAATGCAGTCCGAGGGGGTGTAACCATTGATTTCAAAGTATTTGGGAATTCTGCTTTATTTTACTCCCCCCGTAGTGACAAAAGAGGGATGATAGAAGGCGCATTTCTCTGTCCTTGGAGTCAGGGCGAGCGCTCTCTAATTTTTCCTGTCTGCTAAAATAGAACTAACTTGGGGTGAAAAGTATGAAACTGGGAGATATCGTTAGAAGTTCAGTAGTTGATACTCGCAAACTAACGGAGTACGCTCTCAACCCAGACAACCCTGTTGGTAGCGATAAGGCTTTGATGTTCTAATTTCATCTAGGGTTTACTAGAGACAATTATGAGGGTTTATTACAACAGATTCAGACAAAATCACTCTCATCTGAAGCAATTTTATGACGAACTGACCAGCATGGGAAGCATTATCGTGTAGATATGGAAATTACCGACATTGAAGGACAGTGAGAGATAGTTCGCACGGGTTGGGTAGTAAAAGCAGATAGTAATGTTGCTAGATTGAAAACTTTATATATAAGGAGGCAGAAATGATACATCCTGAACTCTTTGATGTTGTTTAATTATTAGTAGATTTGCGTGAAGATAATCTCCACTCAGGAGATAAAGGGGCAAGAGTAAACTGCTACTATGATGGCAATTATGAAGGGGAGTTTACTAATAATGAAGGAGAAACTTTAGCTTTGTGTCTGTTATCACAGGAGCAATTTATTGTGGTTGGGAAAGCGAGTACAAAAAGCTGGCTGTCAAGAGCCGATAAAATTACAGCCATTATTAATCATTTGCCCGATCGCTCTCAGGAAGAAGTGTTAGAGTTTGTGCGTTCTTTGTATCAGCGGTAGTTGGTTGGGAGAAAGGGCGATCGTACTTAGGGATGAGGTGAAATAAGGAAGGGCGAGCGCGTTTTTTAAATTCACGGTATAATTTCAAAACTATCGCAATGTTTGGGTCGAAATAATCTAAAATCGCGCTGGTCTAAAGTCAATATCTTTGTACTGCGATAGCGTTCAGCCACAGCCATAACACTTGCATCTACAAAGTCAATGCGACTATCTAAATAATCAGCCAAAATTTCAGCGACACGCCTTATATCTTGCTCCGTCAGTGCTACTAAGCGAAATCGACTAGCAGGTAGTCCTTGCAAGAAAGCAATTACTGTTCTTCCTCCTGCATTCCTTCCTAGCAAATAGGCAACTTCAGCGAGGACGGTTTGCGGTAATAAAATCTGCTGTTCTTGTGCGTAAACTGTCGCTACTTCACTATGCCTTGCATCCAATCGATTGAGCAAAGCGACAACAAAGCCGGTATCGGCTATGACTGGGGTTGTTTCCACGTCCACCCCGATTGTTCTGTGATTTCCTGTTGCAAAATATCTTCGGAGTTTGTAGCTAAGTCAGGGGAGCCAGCAAATAAGCCTACTAATGGGTCAGAGTCAAACTGTGTTGGCGGGTAAGATTGGGTTTCTATGTATTGGATCACTGCCTCCGCGATAATTGACTCAGGGGATTGGTTGCGTTGACGTGCTAGAGTTGTTAATTTTTCTAGTACAGTCGGTTCTGGTTTCCAGGTAAATGTAGATTCCACAAAGCAGTTTCTCCAACTTGGTGATTCCTGATATTCTATCACATAGAACAGCTTACCTGACAAAAATAGTAACCCAAGGAGAGAGCATAGGGCAGAAAAACTAACTTTTAAATACGATGCTGTCGGGGATATTTTGTACGTGAATAAATGTTTACCTTATGCTGAGCAAGAATCGCAAAAAATCGACTATGGAATTGTGGATCGCCTTAATCCTAAAACTGAGGAGAACGAGAATCTGGAATTTATGTTTTTCTCAAAGCGGTTGCGAGAGAGTAATGTATTTGAATTACTGATTGTGGCTGACTTGCACTTGAGTCAAAAGGTTTAAAAATGTCGCTAAAGAGCGATCGCTCTTGGGAAACAAAGAGCGATCGCCCTTGGGATGAGGTGAAATCAAGTGTGGCTGTTTATCATTCAACCAAGAGTAGCTGAACCCAATTTTGCAATTTCACGTTCATTCATGTACCTTGTGGGATCAGCTATTTCTAATTTGGAAAATACACTCTTACGCTTTTGACAACGTTCACAGTCACCACAATGGTAAAGATGTCCCCAAATACAACTCCAACTTTCCGATAAATTGATATCTTCATCGATCCCTAGTTGTAGGACTTCATCATCTGTCATCTCAATGAAAGGAGCTTTTACAGAGATCGGAATGCCTGTATTCAGTCTTACTACCGTTTCTACAGTAGATACTAGCTGAGGTAAGTTGGGGACACGGGCTATATCTGATTTAGTCCCTCCATAGTACACATACTTATACTTGTGGTATGCAGCATAAATAGTGGACATAGTTTGAATCATGCAGGAACCACGAGGAATCCGCGCATCTAACCCACCTTCTGTCACCATCTCATAAGGGGGTTCACTGTAAGCTACTAGCAAATTTCGCAAGTTGGGAATGTCTACATATTCCAAGTGAACTCCCAACTCATTGCAAACTCGCTTGGCATAAGCCAATTGCCGTTCATTGCTGTACTGCCCTACATTAATAAATATTGCCCCTAGCCGTGAGGTGAGCCTTTTCTTGAGAGCATGAAGCATGATCATTGATTCCATGCCTGCTGAGAGCATTACTAGGGTATCTTTGTCTTCTACATCAAATTTCATCTTTGTACCTCAACTCTTGTAAAACAGTGATTTTCTAATAATCAGTAATCCCTAAAAATGAAGTTTTGTCCAGTCGGAAAATATCGGAAAATGTTGGAACTCGAAAAGCTGCGGCTGTCGGAAAATGTCAGATTTTATAGGCACTGTCGGAAAATGTCGGATATAATCGGAAAAAACCCCGCGCACCTACCCAACCAATGGACGTTAAAGAAATCTTAAAGTTTGCCGACGACCTAGTATTTACCAAGACGGGGAAGCACCTAGATGATGTACAAGATGCTGTGCTGCGTGGTGCTTGGAAAGGTGAGACATATACCAAAATCGCAGAAGAATGTGGCTATAGCGATGGCCATGTTAGGGACGTTGCCTCGGAATTATGGAAAATTCTATCAACAGCATTAGGAGAAGATCTCAATAAATCAAATTTTCGGTCCACAATAGAGAGGTGTAGATTTTCTATTGTTTCATCAACTTTTGAAAACAATTTTGCCCATAATAACATTAATATTTGTAGAGATATTGTAAACTCCCCAGAAGTGCCAAAAGAGCGATCGCACCCCACTCCCCCCCCAGAAAACCCCCAACCCCAAACCCGCCAAGACTTAAGAGACGCACCCGATATCACCCCACTATACGATCGCACCCACGAACTCACCACCCTACAACAATGGATCATAGATAAACACTGCCGCCTGGTGGCCATATTAGGACTCAGCGGCATAGGCAAAACCGCCCTTACCCTCCACCTCCTCTCACAAATTCAGCATCAATTCGAGTATGTAATTTGGCGCAGTCTCCGCACCTCCCCAACCCTTGAAACCACCTTAAAAAACCTAATTAAATTTATTTCAAATCAAACAGAAAACGAGTTACCAGTCAGCACAGATGATCGACTTTCAATCCTAATAGACTATCTGCGATCGCACCGATGCCTCATCATCCTAGATGACGTACAAACAATCCTCAGTAGCGGACAAATAGCAGGCAATTACCATCCTGAATCTGAAAATTATGGCACCCTATTCAGACTTGTAGCAGAAATTCCCCACAACAGTTGCTTCATCCTCAACAGTTGGGAACCCCCAAGAGAAATTGCCACCTTAACAGGAGAAACTGCACCTGTTCGCACATTATACCTGGGCGGATTGGGTATAGCAGCATCCGAAATTCTCAAAGATAAAGGTTTACTTGAAGATGAGAACTGGCAAACCCTGATTAACACCTACCGAGGCAACCCCTTCTGGTTAAAAATAGTTGCTACAACCATTCAAGAATTATTTGCTGGCAGAGTTACCGAATTTTTACAATATAATACCCTATTTATCGGGGAAGAATTGAAAGCAATCTTGCATCAGCAGTTTAATCGCTTATCTGAATTAGAAAAAGAGGGAATGTACCGCCTCGCCAATGTCGCCCAACCTGTTTCAATTTCCCAACTACTAGAAGATACCCAAGTATCTCCATCCGAGCTAATTAATGCCATACAATCCTTAGGGCGGCGCTCATTCATTGAAAGAAATGAACAAGAAAATAAAATGCTTTTCACTCTCTCGCCTGTAATACAAGAGTATGTAAAAAGCAGGTTAATAGGCAATGGGTAATAACAAAAACAATCCTGAAACTATCAATTTTTACTGCAATTTATTCAGCAATCGTTCTGCTAAATTGCCCAGAGATTCCCCAAATTGTTTCTTTAAGCGCCACCTTTGAAAAGCCTGCTCGTACTCTTCACCTTCTATTTGATAGGTATTCCAAGCAGTCAGCGATAGTCCTAATCCCCAAGCCAAAAGAATGTAAAGTGACCAGGAGAGACCCCCCATTGATACTAAGTTAAACAAGAGCAAGAAACTATTAACAATGCCATATTTAACAAAATTTTTCCGCAATTTGTTGCGTCGATAGCTATTAAAAACTTGCTTTTCTCGGTCTTCAGCGCTATGGGTCAACCATTCCTGTTCCGCCGCTACCACATCCTCTGGCGAGATGCCTAATTCTGCCGCGATCTCAAAAAGTTGTGTTCTACTCAGTTCCCCCACTTCCTGGCGGCGTGCGATCGCCAGTTGCAAGATCGCTTGAGCATCCTCTGAACCATAGGTTTGGGTAATTTGGGTTTCTGCCGCCATAGAAACTTTCCTAAATTTCCTAATCTCTTTTCTATCCTATCTACCCTGAGCATAAAATAGTAGGGAGCGACAATGGCGGATTTCACTACACCTGCCTGCGAGCAACCTGTAGATGCTGTGAGTTGACCAGAAAGTTGGTTTGGAATTGCTCAAGAGTATTCTAGCTTACATACCACCTTAGCCAAGGGTATGACCCCACTCGAGAAGGCAACAGAAAAGGGTTCAAGCTAACCTAAAAAGAGACGACTCAAGACCCCATCCAAAAAAATGCAAGACTCCGCATACATCATCTTTATCGCCTTCGGTTGTATCTGGGTACTAATGGGAGCGATCGCTGTGATTGCACTGTTCAAGTCGGATGGTCAAACCCTTCGACTTGGCAAATGGGGACTGCTAGTCTCGATTCCGATCTTGATCCCCATCCTGATTGCTTTAATCTATCAGGTAGTCAGACCTTTTTTCCTACAACACCTGCTATTGATACTTCCACTTGGTTTGAACGCGGTTTCTCGACTGTAAATTCCTCTGGCAATGCGATCGCGCCCAACTCAATTTCACTAACTCCCTGGCATTAGCTCCGTAGATGAATCGCAGCCATGCTAGCAGGGCTCAGTTTGCTTAATCTAGCAGAAGATCCCCTAAATATGACATCTGCCAAGAGAGTGAACTATTCTAGAGTCAGATCAAGCTAGCTCTGAAGCGAAAAATTCATGAATAAAACTTTAATCTCTCCCTTAGTCCGAGTTTCTCTGAGCCTCTTAGTATTACTCAGTACCGGTCTAGTGATTCCTGTTACCGCCGCCACCAGTTCCGAGGTTCATCTGCAAGCACAAGCAACTCAGAAAAAGCGGATCGTGGTAATGGATTTTGACTACGGCAGTACCAACAGCTATTACAACTCCTACAGAGGGGTCGGCGCAGCCAAAGGTATCAGCGAACTACTGATCAACGAATTAGTGAATAACGGTACTTATACCGTAGTCGATCGCAGCAAACTCGAACAAGTCCTCAAACAGCAAAATCGTAGTGGTAGCGTTGATGCTGCCACAGCCGCAGAAATTGGCAAGCAGTTAGGCGTTGATGCCGTACTGATCGGTACAATCACCCGGTTCAATATTGATAAACAGTCAGGTGGTGGTGGCATCATGGGGATCGGTGGCAGTTCTTCCAAAACAAAAGCAACTGTCCAAATTGATGTGCGACTGATTAGCACCTCAACAGGTGATATTCTTGCCACTGCTAGAGCAACCGGAGAAGCCGAGCAAGGCGATGGTAGTATCTCGGTGATGGGGATCGGTGGTAGTTCCAATAGCAGCAACGAAGATGCTTTGTTAAGCGAAGCAGTGGATAAAGCTGTAGAGCAAACGGTGAAGAAGCTGGCTGAAGTTGCTAGCAAGATCCACTAGATTTTTGCTGAAAGATAAGCCATGAGGCTGGGGACTCATGGCTTATGAAGCATAAAATTTGCTTTTTGCAATTCTGGTTTTGTGCAGCGTTGCACTGTCTTTTATTGGTCAGTTCGCTCAATTTTAGTTGATTCTGCTCAGTGATACTTCTAGAAAGAGATTGATTCCTACTCAATTCTTATCCTCTTAATTCTGACCTGAACCCTTACATAAATTTTGAGGCAATACTTCCCTCAAAGCATCCGCTATTAGACCCAGAATTTTGACGCTACAAACATTGTTTCTACTTCCAGTAGGAACTAGAACGTTTAGTGCTCACAGCATTGACTCAAAGAGCTATACCACAAAGAGATATTTTTTAACTCCCTCTTAAGGAGTATTTTGGATGCAGTCAGACTATCTCTCCTCTGGTGTGAGATCACAAAGTGGAAGTGCCTTGAGTCATTCTTTCGAGTGAGAACTATCATCCGAGAAGATGGTTTTTCATCACCTCTAGTCCTAGGTCTATCCCAGATACTAGAATCATCGATTTGGGAATCTTTTAATATGAAATCACCTCAATGGGAACTCCTACTAACGGCAAGTTTAATAACGTTAACAGTCTGGTTGATTCCATCAAATGTTACTAAAGTTAAACAAGAAATCCCTCTTCAGGTTACTCAAGTATTGACTAATTGGCAGGTTCAGACTCATTCGCCACCACCGCCCAATTAAAAACTGGGTCGGAAGTGGTACGAAATGGGGATAGTTTAATAGAGAGATGTTCTCCAACTTATCCAACTGATATGACTAACCATCTGGGTGTATTTATAATAAAAATTATTCTAAAATTTTTGATTTTCCATGCAAATCAGTAGATTCTAAAATATTCCCTAGAGCTGTTTTTTTGAAAGAATTTAGTGATATTCTCTAGTTTTTTCTCATAAAAAATTGATTTGTTAATTGATTTATTATCAATAAAATTCTCAGACCGATATTAATTGAGCCTGTATTGGTAAGTTTTGTACCAGCAGGCAAACAATTTTTTTACTGAATAACTTCTAAAAAAAGGCGGATTTAAAACAAAAATATTTGCTAATTTTCTAATATTTTTAAAGCCATCCCCCATAAAAAATTGACTGATTCAAAATTAATACCAATGCCGATCGCTCAAGCCTTAGTTGCTTGAGAAGAGCTGAAATCAACTAGAAATGATGCAGAAGCTGCTCAATATATTCTGAAGAGTGGTAGCACGGCTCAAGCAAAATCATTCAACCTGATAGCGGTTTTCGCTGGGGGGCTGAGCTCTAATTTTCATCTCGATTCTAGAGAGTGTACTAATGATTCATTACTCTTACGGTTCACGCTCAATTGAGCGATAGTTTAGATGAATGCCAAATTTCAATACCACTACCACCGATCGCAGCGATAAGTTGTCCGTCGTGGCTTAAAGTAATGTCACTGCTGTAAAGTTTAAAGCTTCGTAATGCTTGATTAGTGGCAAGATCAACCAAAGTAGTACCTACTTGAGAATTCGCCCAAGCATAGGTTGTACCATCTGCACTAAAGGCGATCGCAGCATCCTTGGGAAGAGGCACAAGCTGACGGGGTTTGCCAGTGCTGAGGTTCCAAAACTGCACGCCGCGATCGGGGTTGCCAGCAGTCGCATTAACGGCTGTGGCAAGCGTCTGTCCGTCGCTACTGAAAGCCATTTGAAAGGGATCAGCGGTTCCCCGCAGGGTACGAATTGACTGTCCTCGGTTAACAACCCAGAGTTTAAGGGTGCCATTGATGCCACCACTGGCTAAGGTTTGTCCGTCAGGGCTAAAGGCGAGCGATCGCACCGCTTCGATATGTCCTTTCAAGGTAAAACGTATCGACGAGCGAGCTACATCCCATAATTGAACAGTATTCCCGCCACTGGTACTCGCTAAAGTTTTCCCGTCAGGACTCCAAGCCAGAGCACAACTGCTAATATAACCCCAAGCTCCCGATTCCCCTCGGTGCAAAACTGGCGGCGAAATGGTACTCAGTGTCTTTAATAGCGTCCCTGTTTGCAAGTTCCAAAGTTGAATCGTTAAAGTTTGGGTATCGAAGGCGTAACTACTGCTGGCGAGGGTGTTGCCATCAGGGCTAAAAGCAAGGGTACTAATCAATTGTGGCTGAATTTTCAAACTCAGAAGTTCTGCACCCGTTTCAATATCCCACAATTGAATGGTGTGGTTATACGCCAAAAAACCCGCTAAAATTTTCTGGTTGGGGCTAATTTTTAGTAAACTGGCATAGCTAGAGATAGTACGGAATCGCTCTGGCTCTCTAGCAGGTAAAGGAGTCGTAGAGACAGAGAGAGAAGGCAAGTTAACTGGTTGGCTTTGACTGAAAAAAACTTCTGCGGTTGCTGTTAGAGGCAAAAAACTGTTCAACAGGGCTGTTGCGGCTGCTAGGATTGATAGCCAAACAATTTTCTGCGGAAGTTGGGAACGAGAAGAGTGAGGTTTCATTGTTAACAAAATTTGGCTTAACAGCAAGAGCGATCGCTTTAACAACCTATCCGTTATTGGTTTGACGATGCTCTTGAGAGGCTGTGATATGAAAGTAATCAACACTCTGTCTAAGCATTCAGGAACAACTGAAAAAAAGCTTGTCTCCAGTAAAAATCCAGTCCGATTAACCATCAGACTGGACTGGAGAAGTACAACTCTTCTACTCTTTGCTAAGAGTTTATTGTGACAGCTTAATCATCATTGTCAGCCAGCCGACAACGGTTCTGCTCGTTGCACTCTCTCCGTTGCTGTCGCTGAGCAACAATTGCTTCTAAACGAGGCCGTCCCGTTAAAGCCAGGCGTCGATCCGCCCAAATTCCATAGATAATATCCACAAAGAAACCGATCGCGGGCCAAGAGGTAGCAGCATAAATCCAACCCATGCCTAGGATGTTATAAACTCGGCGAAAAACCTCTACATTTTTAATCACAGTGCCATCAGGAAGAACCGCATGAATACGTCCCATTGCTGTTTCAAACTCGACTCCTCCATGCTCAGCCGGAGTGTAGTTATCATCTGCAATATCTACAAAAGTAACCAGTTTTCGACCTGCATCTCGCTTTTTCAGAAAGTTGACTTCTCGCAAGCATAAGGGGCATTCTCCGTCATACAGCAACTTAATTTTCCATGAGGGTACACAGCAGGAAGCTGGGGAGGAAGTATCAATCAAGTCGGAGGATGGGTGATGGTTTAACAAAGTCATGGGGGGTTGATGAGGGGAAATAACAGAGAATGTTCTAGGAATCTTGGCTAAAAAAGATCTAAGAAATCAGCGAAACGATGGTAGGAGCTATGATTGCAGGAGTGATTAACTATCCTGGCTAACAGGAAAGTTGAATTTATGTTAATGTAGCACAAAAAAATCCTCAAGGCTGCCCCACTTCAATTATAATCAATGGTAACTCAGTTACTCTAGATTCAAGCCAGTTAAAAATTGTTGTTAAGATGATATCAGGTGAGCTAAAATAATTTTTTCTCGATCGTCAAAATCTGGAGCTACGGCAATAATTAATACATTCGGACTGACCCAGTGAGTGGATAGGAGCTAGAACCCCCCTGAACCCCGTTAAAAAGGGTGGAATTCTGAAAGCCCCCTGGCCAAGCTCAAGGCTGTTTCATTTTCCCGAAACTCATCAGGACTTTCAAGCTCTGACGGACTTGTACCCAGCTACTAGGAGCAATAATCCCAAGAGTATGGATAACCCAAGGGCAGTAGTTGTAATTAGGGGTTGAGCCAGTTGGCGAACTGCGATCGCGACTAATGCCCAAATTAACACGAGGGTAAACGCTGGATCGATACGTTGGCGAGCGGTCGTAACTGGTAGTGCCGCCCCTACAACTAGCATCAAGACTGCCCAAATTTCTGGTGAGATTCCCCAACCATTCCACCCCCAATGATAGAGCGCCGATGCCACATTAACAATTGTTGCGACGCTAATCCAAGCTAAATAAATACTTAAGGGATAGTGAACCAACCACCTTTGTACCTTTGACACCGATTCAATTCCAATTTTCAAGCGGAGATAAATTGCAATCAGAGGTAGCAAAATTAAAAGCATGGCTCCAACCGACAGCCAAAATAATTGGAACTGAAATAAAAACACCCAAATAATTTGAGCAAGGCTAGCCATCACTAATAGATAGCTGGTTCGGCGGAGATAGGGGTCATGTCTCTGGACAGGGAGTACCTGATAAATCCCAAAGCTAATTAATCCAAGATAAATAAGTCCCCAAATTGCAAAGGCATAGTTCGCTGGAATAATCAGCACATTTCGGAAAAATGTATTGGAAATTTCACCAATCGTTAGCCCACTTGGCGGTTCGAGGTTGGCATAGATATTAATGGCAAAGGCAGCTAGGATAGCAATTAAGTTTGCCCAGGGTCTGACGACTTCCGTCTGCAAAGTGTTGCTCTCAGGTTTCATAGAATTGCGCACCTTTGATCGTTAGAACTTGGTATCAGCTTACTAGGAGTCATCCCTAGAGCGATGCCGATCTAGCAGCCTTGCCTCCGAAGGAAGAACTTCATCGGCAGCCGTTTGTTTTAAGTGCTGAATTTTGCGGCTTACTTGCTGCCACTGTTTCACTAAATCTTTAGCAGTATCATCACTGTGAAAGTCTAGATAAGTAATTGTTTTTATGATTAAATACTCAAATTGAGCGAGGGTCTTTGCTTTCATCTGATGAGATTCAATTTTAATCCAGGCACTAAATCTCTATACAATAACATAAAAATAGTGATAATTGAATCGCTTGTCGGTAGCGATTGCCAATTTTTTCTGGATAGCTTAACAGTTAGCTGGGGATGCGAGACGAAGCTTCAGAATGCTCACTCTCACGAGATAATCCTCTTGGGATAGAGTAGAGTCATGAAGCGCTCCCTTATCAAAAGACCAGGTACTATCGCCATTGATGTATGGAGTTAGGCAACAAAAATCTCCAGAGTCAAGAGTTTCTCCGGCTTTATTTCCGCTGAAGGTACGATCGGGTTTTAGTCAACTGGTAACGCGCAGCTAGGCAGATGCTTCAGCTTATTTTCGCACAACCTTAAAACCAAGAAGCAATCGGAGCCTAGCAAAGATCCCCTATTCAGCTCGCTTTTATATTACGAACTCCCAACAGGCAATAGCGGTAAAATCAGGTTAGTTTGTGCCAGTTAACATTGAACTTACAGTCCTTATCGCTCAAGGCATAGCTTGATAACGTGGCTCTCACTGGAATATTAGTGGCATCAGGAGAGTGGCAATTGCCGTCAGCCGTGTTAATAATGTTCTTGTGTTCTTGGAACCTCCAAGCTCAAGATTTGATTGTACCTCGTTCGCACAATTAACTTTTATCCCCATCAAATGTCAAGCTGGAGATGAGGTTCAACGAGGTGCAGATAACTCACACTGGTTTAGTCATCACATTTTTACTCTGCCATTAACAGCGGTAGCACTATGGACGCAAAATATAATCGCCGGAAATTTTTGTGGTACGGAGCAGTAGGGTTGAGCAGCAGCCTGTTGCTGAAAGCTTGTGCAAATAACCCTTCCACTTCAGCAACGTCCCTAACAGAAAAAAACTCTTCTTCTAGTAGCCCATCAGTTTACAGTAATGGCAGAGCGTTCAAGATAGCACTCGTTTTACCCGGAATTATTACCGACAAAGCTTGGAACCAAATCGGTTATGAGGGAATTAATCTAGCCAAGGAAAAGCTAGGAGTTGAAACTGCTTATGTTGAAAAAGTGGGGCAAGCCGATCAAGTAGAAGCGCTTTCTGACTTTGCCCGCCGTCGTTACAATGTGGTGTTTGCCCACGGGGGGCAATTTGATGCAGCAATTCAACAAGTGGCTGCACAGTTTCCCAAAACATTTTTTGTCGGCGTTAATGGTGCGATTGAAGGTGCGAATACCGCTTCTCTGCGGATCGATCACTTGCAGGCTAGCTATGTGTGTGGAATGATGGGTGCATTGATGACCAAATCGAATCAAATGGCTTATTTAACGGCCCAGTCTTTTCAAGCAACTAATGAAGAATTACGGGGATTTGAGTTGGGAGCTAAGTCAGTTAAGCCGGATATCAAGATTGCAGCAAGCTACACTGGAGATTGGAATGATGTAGCCAAAGCAAAAGAAGCAACTTTAGCGCTTATTTCAGCGGGTGCTGATGTAATTTATCAGTGGTTAGATAATGCCGCTCCCACCGTTTTACAAACGGCGAGTGAAAAAGGAGTGTATGCTTTTGGCAATACGACCGATCAGTTAACGATCGCTCCCAAAGCAGTGTTAACCAGTGCTGTCAAGCGGATCGATGTGGCGATCGCTTATCTAGCTGACTTAGCATTCAAAAACGAAATTAAGCCCGATATCTATACAATAGGATTAGACCGAAAAGACATTTTCTACTTAGGTCAATTTGGCGAGATGGTGCCGCCAACCGTTCAGGAGCAAGTAGCCCAAACTATCGAAGCAATTGCTTCTCAAAAAATTGCTTTTGAAAAGTGTCAGATTGATGGTAAAGAGACTCGTTGTGTGAAGAGAGCTTAGAGAGAGCCAGAACCCCCCTGACTAAGAAAGAGAGTGTGAGGGGGGTAGACTTGTTACTACCAACTACGGTTAAAGAGTTAATTCGTGAATTTTTATACAAAAAATGGTTTAATTTCAGTTAAACTATCTTCAGGACAAGTGACTAAATTTTCTCATCTTGTGTCTCAGATGCTCCATGAGTTATCTCAGGCTAGAACAAATTACGAAGCGTTTTGGCTCATTTGTTGCCAATGAGAATATCAGCTTAGAAGTTGAGGCTGGTAAAATCCACGCATTGCTTGGTGAGAATGGGGCAGGGAAAACCACACTGATGAATATTCTCTGTGGGCTTTATCAGCCTGACAAAGGTCAAATTTTTCTGCAAGACCAACCTGTAAAGATTCCCTCACCCAGTGCTGCTATCAAGCTAGGAATTGGCATGATTCATCAGCACTTTACGTTAGTCCCAAAACTAACAGTTACCGAAAATATTATATTGGGAAATCGCTTAAATTTTCAATTAAATTTGCAGCGAGAAGCAGAAGTCATTGCCTCTCTAGCCGCCACTTATCATTGGCAAATTAATCCTCATTCACAGGTAGCAGATTTGCCGATCGGCGAGCAACAACGGGTAGAAATCCTAAAAGCTTTGTACAGAAAAAATCAGTTATTGATTTTAGATGAACCCACAGCCGTCTTACCTCCTCAAGCAGTCGAATCCCTTTTAGAAATTTTGCGTCAACTGGCAGCAAGTGGACACACAATTATTTTGATTAGTCACAAGTTAGAAGAGGTAATGAGTGTCTGCGACAAAGTGACAGTATTGCGTCGGGGTCAAGTAGTCACCACCACTACCATTCAAGCTTCTAGCCGCCAGGAATTAGCACGGTTAATGGTAGGGCGAGAGGTGAATGTTGAACGCGAAGTCATAAAAAGCCGAACCTTAGTAGGTGAACGGTCGGTTTTAGAAGTTAATGAGTTAAAAGTTAATGACAATCGTCAATTACCAGTGATAAAAAATTTATCTTTTCAAATTTGCTCTGGGGAGGTTTTAGGAGTAGCAGGAGTGGAAGGTAACGGTCAGCGGGAATTAGCTGATGCACTCACAGGTCTGCTGGCTGTCAAAGCAGGTAAAATTCAGCTAAGTGGCAAAGATATTACTCACTGGTCTGTCGGACAACGGGTGAAGCAACTTAAAATTGCTTATATTCCCGAAGATCGACAAAAAATCGGCTTAATTTTGGCGTTTACGGTTGCTAAGAACTATATCCTGAAGACCTTTAAAAATCTGCCTTTTTGTCGCCATTGGTTTTTGCAAGAAGAAGTTATTCACCAAAAAACAAATGAGATTATCCAAAAATTTGACATTCGTGCTGATAATAGTAGAGTGAGAGTGAGCCAACTCTCAGGGGGAAATCAGCAAAAAATCGTGCTGGCGCGAGAACTTTCTGGCTCTCCTAGCTTAATTATCGCTATGCAGCTAACCAGGGGTTTAGATGTGGGAGCAGCGGAATATGTACAGCAATGTTTGTTGGCAGAACGGGAACGGGGAGCTGCCATTCTTTATATTTCAACAGACTTAGAAGAAATCATGGCAATCAGCGATCGCATTGCCGTCATCTATGAAGGTGAATTTGTTGAAATTTTAGAAGCTGAAACTGCCACTAGAGAGCAATTGAGTTTGCTGATGTCCTCTGGTAACAGCAAGCTGACTCATCTTTCAGAAACAGTTTCTAGGAGGGAAATATGAATCAGTCCTTCCGCCCTGATTGGCAACAAAACTGGCTATTTTCTCTCCTGTCACCCCTGATAGCGATCGCCGTCGCGCTACTGGTCGGTGCAGGTTTAATGTTAATGGCAGGAGCTAATCCAATTTTTGCTTATTCGACCTTGTTTTCGGAATCCTTAACTAACTACTATGGGTTTGCCAATACCCTCACCAAAACTATCCCACTTTTACTAACAAGTTTAGGTGTTTTAGTCGCCCTCAAAGCTGGACAATTTAACATCGGCGGAGAAGGACAAATTTATATGGGCGGGTTGGGTAGCGCTTTAGTCGGATTATATGGGCAGGGATTGCCTGCTTGGATTCATATACCACTGGCTTTGTTGGGTGGCTTTTTACTTGGTGGGATTTGGGGATTAATTCCTGGGTATCTCAAAGCAGTGCGTGGTATCCATGAAGTGATTACTACACTTTTATTGAATTATATTGCCCAGAACTTGATTGGTTATGCCGTCACGGGACCGATGATGGAACCGGGTGCACCTAGCCCTTATTCTCCTCAACTTCCCACCTCTGCTCAACTCCCAACTATTCTGCCAGAAACTCAGGTACACGCTGGTATTTTAATTAGCATCTTTGTAGCTGTTATTTTATGGGTAGCGTTGACGAAAACGCCGTTTGGCTATCAGATAGAAGCAGTGGGAAAAAATCCCCTTGCCTCCCGTTATGCTGGCATTTCCATCACCCGCACGATTTTATTAGTAATGGGGCTAGCAGGGGGATTGGCTGGACTCGCAGGTGCTTGCGAAGTTATGGGGTTAAAATATCGGCTATTTGAAAAGTTTTCAAGTGGGTATGGGTTTGATGCGATCGCGATCGCATTCCTCAGTCGCAGCAGTGTCGGTGGTGTTGTAGTCACCTCGCTCTTCTTCGGGACCCTCCGCGCTGGTGCAAACGTTATGCAGCGCAGCGCTAACGTCCCTTTTACCATCGTTTATGCCATCCAAGGTTTAACGGTCCTATTCATTGCGATTAGTTTAGCGATCGAACAAATGAAAAGCAAACAATAACTTTTTAGATAGGAACAATGATTCATCATCATTTGGTATTTTTTTCTGATTATTTAAATGCCAGCCTTCGCCTTTCCATTCCGCTGGCATTTGCTGCTTTAGGGGGTCTTTGGTCAGAACGCTCGGGTGTCCTGAATATCGGATTAGAAGGACTATTACTGAGTGGTGCCTTTTTAAGCGCTGTTACTGCCTTTTATACAGGCAATGTTTGGCTAGGAATTTTTGCAGCCATAATCGGAGGGGGATTGATTGGACTCCTCCACGCTTATCTGTCTGTAACCTTACGAGTCGAACAGTTAGTGTCAGGTTTAGCAATTAACTTAGCAGCTTTTGGCTTAACTTCCTTCGGTGCTAGAGTTGTGTTTAAAGGGGGTACGACTCAGGAATTACCCACCCTGGATACTTTCAGCATTCCACTCTTAAAAAAATTACCTTTAATTGGAGATTTACTGTTCAATCAAAACTTGTTAGTTTATTTTCTGTTTGCCTTAGTTCCCCTCAGTACCTACCTACTATTTTATACCAGCTTAGGATTATCAATTCGAGCCGTCGGCGAATATCCCCAGGCTGCTGATACTGCTGGTATTTCCGTGGGTTTAGTTCGCTATCTTTGCGTTGCTGCTAGTGGTTGTCTTGCTAGTTTAGGAGGAGCTTACCTCAGCTTAGTTCATGTAAAAGTTTTTGTTGAAGATATGAGTGCCGGCAAAGGTTTTATTGCCCTGGCCGCACTGATTTTTGGTAAATGGCATCCCGTTAGTACAGCCCTCGCTTGTTTATTATTCGGAGCAACGGAGGCTCTACAACTAAGGATTCAAGCTTTGAATTTAAATCTCCCTTATCATTTTTTAGTAATGCTACCCTATTTAATTGCTCTGTTCGCATTAGTAGGATTAGCTGGGCAGTTTTCTCCGCCGGCTGCTCTGGGTCTTCCTTATATAAAAGAAAGTCGTGATTCGTAAAAAAACTTATTTTTGCTTGAGGGATAAAGATTGCTAATACTCATCAATCAAGCTTAGTTTCAACTACTATACTAGGATTGAAGTCAAGCAATTGTACATCATGGTTAAAAAAGTTGCGATCGTAGGCGCAGGTCCCTGTGGAGTCCTCCTGGCACACTACTTATTGCGTCGGGGAGACTCCTATCAAATTGACATTTATGAGCGTCGTAGTGACCCTCGAATTGTCTCCTTCTCCAAATCTAGAACCTTTCCCCTCTCTCTCAATGAACGGGGAATGAATGCCTTGAGTCAGATTCCAGAGCTGGCAGAAGCAGTCAGGGCAGTGAGTGTAGAAATGACTGGTTCGATTTTTCACCCAAAAAATGGTAAGGCGAAGTCCCGACCCAGAAAAAAACCTCTCATCACCCTCGATCGCACCAACCTAGTCATTGTTTTATTGGAAAAACTTACCGAAAAATACCCTCAAAGTCGGCTTAACATTCACTTTGATTGTCAATGTACTCAAGTGGATTTTGAGGCAAAGACAGTCAGCTTTCAAACACATCCTCCAGCAGAGGAAGCAGTGTTTACCGTTAGCTATGATTTATTAATTGGGGCTGATGGAGCTCATTCTACGGTCAGAAAACATTTGCTCACAACTAATACTTTTGAATGCGAGCAAAAACCCATTGCCAATGATTACAAATCAATTTTCCTCCCTCCTCCTGATGGAAACTCAGAAATCAACCTAGAAATGGGTAAGATTCACGCCTGGAGATTAGGTGCTAACACAACCATATTGCTGCTACATGACCGAGATGGCAGCATGAGCGGTGTAATCCACTTTCCCCGGAATAATAATCAAATTTCTGGCCTGTCTACTCCCCAAGAAGTCCTCAAATTTTTTCAAGATAATTTCCCAGAGGTTGGTAAACTGATGCCGGAGTCAGAAGCAGAAGCTTTTCTCACAAGGCCGATATCAACCATCATCACTGTTCGCTGTAGTCGCTACCACTATCAGGGAAGCGTCTTACTGATAGGAGATGCAGCTCACGCAGTGTCGCCCTCGATCGGTCAAGGTTGCAATGCGGCTCTTGAAGATGTGTCCCTATTCAACAGCCTTTTAGACGAATATTCTGACAACTTAGCGGTGGCTGTGGAACAATTTACGGTTCGTCGCGAGGCAGATGCCCATGCTTTGGTAGAACTGAGTGACTACTCTTTTCCCTCATCAAAGAATTTATTAATTGAGTTTGCGTTAAGGCAAACATTTGCTAAAATTCTGCACCAAATTTTTCCTAAATTTTTCTCTCCGACATTGTTTGAGTTAATCTCTGAAAGCACGGTTCCTTATTCAGAGATTTTAAACAGTTACCAAGGTTGGATCGCCAAGGTGAAAAAATCTCAGGAAAAGCTCTTAGGAATCAACAGCTAACCGTCAATTACTTAACCAACGCTTCTCACGGCTATAAAGTAGATAAAAATAACTCCCCCTGTGAGCTTTGCTGTATGTTGAAGACCAAACTCGCTTTATTTTTACTTGCCTTTTTACTGACAGTCATTTTTTGTGTTTATCCTCAATCTCTTTCTAAAACCCACTTCTCCAGTGTCACTTCAAGCGTTCCTGTTCAAGCTCAGAAATCACAACTCAGTCTCGAATTTTTAAGAACCAATAACCAAGGTATCAAAGATGAACAAGGAGGGAATTATGTAATCATTTTTGACCCTAAATCTCCAGAACTAGACTTTAAGGTTAACGTAGGTTTATCCCACCAACTTTATGCAAAAAATTCTAGCGGGTTTCAGCGTGAGTATATCCCGAAGCGGTTCCATGAATTGATCGCCGATCGCAATGCTAAACTGAATGGAAAATTCCCCATTGCTGCCATCAATGGTGATTATATCGATATTGATAATAAACCTCAAGGATTGAATGTTTCTAGAGGAGTAGAATACTCAGGTGCTTTTAAAAATAAACGCTCCTCTTTTGGAATTTCAGGAGGCAAACCGTCACAGCGGCAAGCAACGATTCAAATTGGTAGGAGACCGGAAAAAATTAACAACTTTAACTTAGTAGGTGGCAATGGTAGATTTTATCGCAAGGGTGTATTTAAAGATATTTGTAGTGATTTAGGAGAATCTGCCTGCAAGTACGAAACAAATCGCTCACTGGCTGCCATTACTTCTAAAGGCTATGTAATTTTCTTAGTTAATAACTCTGAACCAGGTAAAGAACTTGCTCCCGATCAATTTGATGATGTACTCAAGGGCATCTCTCAATCTTATTTTTTAGGCACCCTTACAGAAGGAATGTTATTTGATGGGGGTCTTTCTACAGCCCTTTATTTCAATGGAAAAATTTATGTAGAAAATATTAATCCCATGGGTTCAGTTTTTTTGATCTACAAAAATAGTTATCCTTAAGCCTTCAGTTTATCCTCAAGAACATCTCGACTTAGCCCAGAATCTAACCGATCCAGAAGTAGGTGAGAATTAGAGTCATGGTTGTTAGTGGCAACCCAAAGCGGAGATGTTCCCAAAAAGTCAACTGATGCCCGTGTTTAGCCACTGCTTCCGCCACAATTAAATTTGCAACTGAACCCAGCAATGTTAAATTTCCCGCCAAAGTAGATCCAGCCGCTAGCAGTAACCAAGTGCGTGTATCTGGATGTGGAATTAAATGGTGCAGCAGCAACACAGCCGGGACATTAGAGACTAAATTCGATAGGAGTGTGGTGATTCCTAAAATGCTCAGCGGTGTATGAACAAATTGAGAAAACCAATTCAGCGAACCGAGTTTCTGTACACCTTCTGTTAGAATAAATAATCCGGAAAACATCACAAGCAAATCCCAGTCTACCTTTCCCAAAATGCGTTCAGGTTTGAGTCGGCGGGTAATGAGCAAAATTCCGGCTGCAATCAGCGTTGCTTCTGCTGTTGGGATACCTACTAAAAATGCTACAAATAACCCTGTTGTTACTAATAAACTTTTAGTGAGCAAGGGTTTAAAAATTCGGTATCGCTGAGAATTTAAATTAAGAGTGGCTGTCAGCGGTCGCACTTCTGGGTACAGCCACCATAGCCACGCAATTTGTAGGAGCAAACTTGCCAATGCCAAAGGTGTTAATGCTTTCGCGAATTCCAGATAACTAATTCCCGAAAAAGAGCCGATTAAAATATTTTGAGGATTACCAGTTAAGGTGGCTACCGAGCCTAAATTAGTGGCTCCTGCTAATGCCAATAGATAAGGAATTGGGTTAAGGCTAAGGGATTCCGTTAAACCGACTACCAAAGGAGTTAGAATCAAAGCAATGGTATCATTAAGAAATAAAGCGGAAAGGAACCCACTACCAAAGGTTAAAACAATTAGTAAACCAAGGGGACTCCGGACGAATCGTGTTGTATAATCGAGGGCAAGTTGGAAAAAACCAGAGGCGCTAAGATTGGCACTAATCACCATCATCCCAAACAAAAAAATTAAGGTTTTATAGTCAATTGCGATCCAGGCTGATTTGAGGTCCATCAAACCTAAAGCCATCAGCAAAATTGCTCCAGTTAGGGCAATTGTGGCACGGTTCATCCGTAACCCTGGTAAGTATCCTAACCCTAGTCCTATGTAAGTTAACCCAATGACGATATATCGAAGGATAGTCATTTTAATTCAGGATAAGTTCTTTAATTATATCAATGAATTTAAAAAATTTAAATGATCTTATAAACTGGTTGTAGTTAATTTCAATTTTTTTATTAATATTAATATAGGCAATTTTAAGCCAAATCTTATGCTAAACTGCTAAATAATTTCCAGAATCAAACTTATCCATTTTTTGAATTTCAATCAGTTATTTAATTTTATAGCAACAGTTATTACTCATCATGGGTGGACAGTAACGTGAACCAAATTCGACTCGATCAACAAATCCAATTTATTCTAGAAATTGACAAATTGAAGGGTATTTTAAGACAAACCTTACTCACTGATGGCTCACGCCGGGAAAATAGTGCTGAACACTCCTGGCACATCGCCATCATGGCGCTCGTACTAGCAGAATATGCACCTCCTGCGGTTGATTTAGTGCGTGTTAGCAAGATGTTACTGTTACACGATATCGTTGAAATTGATGCCGGAGATACCTTCTGCTACGATCCGATTGGTAACCAAAGTCAAGCCGAACGAGAAACCTTAGCAGCTCAACGTATTTTTGGCTTACTTCCAGAGGAGCAAGCAGCAGGATTCCGTCAGTTATGGGAGGAATTTGAAGCACAAGCAACAGCCTCAGCACAATGGGCAAAAGCGCTAGATTGTTTGCAACCTTTCTTGCACAACCAGCAAACCCAAGGTGGTACTTGGAAGCAACATGGAATTACTCAACCTCAAGTGTTAAAGCGTATGAGTTCCGTGGAAAAAGGAGCGCCAGCTTTATGGCCGTTTGTACAACAAATGATCGAAGATTGTGTGGTGGCGGGCTATCTTAAACCTGCTCCTGAAATACCTTGTATTAACCATAGCGGTCAGTGAGGGGCAATGAATAACCAGAAAAAAGTGGTGTTGGTGACGGGAGGGGGTCAGGGAATTGGTAAAGCAATCGCTCAACAATTTTTGTTAGAAGGGTTCCAGGTTGTGATTGCTGAAATCGATGAAGAGGCGGGACGGGAAACTGAATTTGAATACAGCTCGATCGGGGAGATAAAATTCATTCCGACTGATGTAGCCCAAGAGGAATCAGTTCAGAATGCCATTGCTCAGACTATTACCCTATATGGTCGTCTGGATGCTTTAATTAATAATGCAGGAATTGCCAATCCCGAAAATGAACCGATAGAACAGTTAAGCTTATCAAGGTGGAATCAACTGCTCGCGGTTAACTTAACGGGTGTTTTTTTATGCACGAAATATGCTGTTCCTCACCTGCGAGTTCAGAAGGGAGCAATTGTGAATATTGCTTCCACAAGAGCATTGATGTCAGAAGCCAATACTGAGGCTTATTCAGCTTCTAAAGGAGGTTTAATTGCCCTAACCCATGCTCTTGCTAATACTTTGGGACCAGAAATTCGAGTAAATTGTATGAGTCCTGGTTGGATAGCAACGAGTCACTGGCAAAAACAATCTTTAAGACAACCACCGCAATTAACACCCCAAGATCATCAGCAACATCCAGTAGGTCGGGTGGGAAAACCTGAAGATGTGGCGACACTGGCGGTTTATTTAGTCTCAGACGCAGCGGGTTTTATTACTGGGGCTAATTTCGTGGTTGATGGTGGCATGACTCGCAAAATGATTTATGATTAGCGATCGCTCAAGGGGAACGGAATCTCTGACCCATTCCCCCAGAACTTGACCGCAACGATCAGGCCTTGAGTCGCCTTAAGACTCGATTCGCAGCACTCAAGACAGCTAACAGGGATGCGATCGCAACATCCGTATGAATCCCCGCACCATGTACAGAACCCGCAAACCCGCTACCCACCATTTCCACATAAGCGATCGCCTTCGCATCACTCCCCTGACTCAGCGATCGCTCTTCATAGTGGCGAATACTAACACCCAAATTCAGCGCATCCGTCAGCGCATCCAACAACCCATTCCCTCGTCCTGTCAAGGTTACAGGTTTCCCCTCCGCTAAGAGAGTGACAACCATTTCACAAAACCGATCGCCTTTAGACTCCGTTCCCAAACCCCCGCTTTCCCCCTCAAATAACTGGTGAGAAACATATTTAAACGGTGAAACTACTTGCAAATATTCCTGCTCAAATAACTCCCAAAGGTTAGCAGCAGACAATTCTTGACCCCGTTCATCCATCACCTGCTGCACCACCTGACTCAATTCGATCTGTAACCGCCTCGGCAAAATTAACCCGTAATCCCGTTCTAACAAAAAGGCAATTCCACCCTTTCCTGATTGGCTATTCACTCGAATCACCGACTCATAACTACGCCCCACATCCGCTGGATCAATGGGCAAATAAGGCACTTCCCAAAAGTCATTAGGTTGCTGCACGGCAAAACCTTTTTTAATCGCATCTTGGTGAGAACCCGAAAACGCCGTAAACACCAAATCACCCACATAAGGATGACGGGGATGAATCGGAAGTTGCGTACAATCTTCTACGGTTTGAGCGACTTGATTGATGTCAGACAAATCTAACCCCGGATCGATGCCTTGAGTATAAAGATTGAGCGCCAGCGTGACCAAATCCACATTCCCCGTGCGTTCCCCATTGCCCAACAAACACCCCTCAATCCGTTCAGCTCCAGCTAACAATGCCAACTCCGCCGCCGCAATGCCACAACCCCGGTCATTATGGGTATGCACGCTCAAAATTACGCTATCTCGTCGCGCCAAGTGGCGGTGCATCCATTCCACGCGATCGGCAAAAACATTCGGTGTTGAAACTTCAACCGTTGCCGGCAGATTGATAATCGCTTTGTGCTGCGGCGTCGGTTGCCAAACCTCCAAAACCGCATCACAAATCTCTTTCGCAAAGTCTAATTCGGTTGCGGTGAAAGTTTCCGGGGAATATTGAAATTTCCACTCAGTATCTGGTTGTTCTGCGGCTAATTCATTGAAAAGTTTAGCGGCAGAGATCGCCATTTCCATTGTCCCCAGACGATCCAAATTAAAGACCGTGCGACGGAAGACAGGAGAAGTTGCATTATAAAGGTGAACGATCGCCTGCTTCGCCCCTCGCAAAGCTTCAAAAGTACGGCGAATCAAGGGTTCGCGG
This sequence comes from Actinomycetota bacterium, assembly GCA_050262755.1. Classification (GTDB taxonomy): domain Bacteria; phylum Cyanobacteriota; class Cyanobacteriia; order Cyanobacteriales; family Microcoleaceae; genus JBLNEP01. The sequence continues at coordinate 23,373 of JBLNEP010000212.1, forward strand.
GCAGGGGTTAACACTTGAATGGTAACAGAATCCGGAATGAGGCGCTGTTCAATTAAGTGGCGGACAAAATCAAAATCGGTTTGTGAAGCGGAGGGAAAAGCGATTTCGATTTCTTGAAATCCAAGTTCAACTAAGAGGTGGAATAAACGCAATTTACGCTGCACATCCATCGGCTCAATTAACGCTTGGTTGCCATCGCGTAAATCAGTGCTCAGCCAGACCGGTGCATGGGTGATAGTTTTCTCAGGCCAAGTGCGACCGCTCAACTGAATCGGGGTACAAGGACGATATTTAGTCGCAGGATTTTTCAACACGATCGAGATCTCCTAGGGTTGTGATAGGGGTGAAATGTTGTGGCGGTCTGAATGTAGAGAAAGATTGGGTTGCCGGGTTGCCACGAAAACCGCACCTGACAACCCATCAACAGTCGCAGTAACACTTCCAGGGGGGTAAAAAGTCGCAGCATCATAACCTCCAAAAAAACAAATGGAATTGACGACCGCACAGAAAGCGATCGCACTCAATGGCACAGAGTCCAGCTCAATTTTCTGGTGGGAATCAGTCAATCATGCAAGCATGACGAATCTGCACAGACAAGCTTGAGCCTTGCTAGGGAAAAACTGAATTAAGTTGCAGAAAAATTAGTTGCGCCCAAGGCGCAGCAGCAGCCCTAGCCCTAGTAATTGGCTAGTGAAGCGATGTAAAAGTTGCTGCTGTGCGGTCATAGGAGTGTAAAGCAATGAACTAAAGACATCTTAGCCCTAAACGAGAGAGAGCGCAAGAGGCAGGAGAGCGATCGCAGACAACTTCTCCAAACAAGCTCATGCCTTGGCTGCTCTCGGTCAGTTTTTCAGACAACCACCCTGTCACAAAAGCTTCATCCTAGAGTTAGAAACTTTCAACTCATTTAACTTGATTGCTCTCAATCTAGACAGAGTGTCAATCTCTATAACGGGGCGGATTAAGTTAACTGAATTTATCAGTTTAAATAAAAGAGCATAAGCAGCAAAGCAATGAAATCCTTCTGTTTAGCTGACAAAAAACCATCATCCCCCCTGTACCAACTCATCATTATTTCAGAGGTAAAAGAATGTCATCTCAGTTTACAAACCGCAGCAAATCCCTCCAGTTACTGACCAGTTTAGTTGGAATTCTCGGCATCACTTCCTTCATGAGCCTCCCAGCTTTTTCACAGGAAACTAATTCCTCTTTCAGTGGTCCAGCCGTCCGCTCCGGCGGAGAATTCAACCCAAATCGCCCCCAAATTTCGCCGAATGCTAACACCTCAACTGGGTACAGCACGCTGGACGATAATAACCGAAATAATACCCAAAGTTCGCCCAGTTTTAATAACTCAACTGGCAGAGATAGCCAGCCTAGTACGAACAACCAACGTGATTCTAATCAGACACCCAACCGTAATCTAACTCCGCGGCCGAGCAACCCACAAAATGATAGTCCTCAGTAAGATTTGAAGACATCCTGATTACAGAGCTCAAACTTCATTGTTGAGGGTGTAGGCATCCCAACCCCACAGGTTCTAGAGCCTGCACCACTATTGTGACAAAAATGAGAGGCTCTGCTGCTGTGTTCTGACATTCCTGAATGGGGGATTTTACGGTACTCCGTCTCTTCCAGAGCAAGTCCGCCAGGAGTTCAAACCCCTGGCGCAGGAAAAGGACGCAACTTTGTCCTTTTCCCCTCTTCACATCCCCCCTCTCACCACCATTTGCGGTTTTGAGCCAGCCACCTTGTCTGCTTGGGAGGAGTGGGTAGCGGCGGACTACCAAGTAGCACAGTCCAGGTAATGGCATCCACTGCACCGTTAACTTTTAACTGGTGCTGGCGCTGAAAAGCTAGGACAGCCTCCTGAGTCTCTGCACCAAAAATTCCATCCCTGGGGACGTGATACCCATAGATTTGCAGCAACCCCTGTAATTGGCACACATCAGCCCCCGTATCTCCCCGTCGAAGAATGCGAGTTCCTGGCTGTACGGTGGTTTTGAGGGCCGCCCAAGTCTTACGATCGACGATCCCATCAATTCTCAATCCCTGCTGTCGCTGATACGCTCTCACCGCCATTTCTGTCAGAGAGTTAAAATCTCCATCCACTCTCAGTTCAAAACCGTGAGCGCGGAGTAGCTGTTGCAATTGCGCGACAAACGGCCCCGTATCCCAAGGATACAAATTAGGACCCTTCAAAGCTAGCTCTGCTAGATTATTAACTATTTTTGGCTGGGTATTCATTAGTAGATCCTCCCCCCAGTGATATTGAGAGTTTTATCGGTAAATTCCCTTAGATTGAAGCAAGATCGTTTAAGGATTTTTAGGAACAGGAGCTAGGACTTGCCCTGGTCTCACCCGATCATTTTACCCGGATTTGCACGAATTGAGAATTTTTGGGAGGAAAAATCAGCCCATCCCGATTTTTAGCGGGATTTAAGTTAAAGCTAGGAGAGTGAAGGGAAAAGAGAGACGAGACCAGGTAATTCCTAGCAGTTGATGGCAGAGTATCCCGACAACCTGGATCGAATTGATTTTCTGAATGAGCAACTAGACGGGTGGATGGCTGGCGAAATTCATCTCTTTTCAGAAAATGTGATACCCAAGGAGAGGTTTCACGTTACTTTCTTGCCTGTCCCGATCTGAGAGCCGATTATTAATTTTCTGGAAATACCTTGACGCAATCGCAATTTACCAGCTAAATTCGGTCGATCGCGATGAGTACAAGGGGTGATTAGTTTAGATGCAGCTCAGCAAAAAATCTGGCTTTTGATTAGGAAAGACCTATGAATCGTTTGGCAACGGCTCCCAGGGTGTAACAACCTCTTCAATGCGAAAAGTGACGAAAGTCAGCTTCAAACGTTTAAGCAAACCTGTGTAATTTTTGACACAAAGTGTGATGAATGGGTCAATGAGTAAAAAAAAAATAACTCCCTGTAGGGTTGACACCTAACCCAAGAGTGATTTAGCTCAGTTGCTCAAGCAGGGAAAGGGTTGTAAGCTGAGCAGTAATTGACAAAAACAGGGTAAATCAGCCTAGCAAAAGTCTAAGATTTAAGCTTAAAATTATTTAATTTAAGTTTTTTTAGAAAAACTCAAACAAACTAACCGTTTAAAATCTGACAAAATTCAGGAAAAATTGGCTATGGTACTGCTGTCCCAAGGTGATTTTCCCCATAACCTAGCTGTACTGGAATTGATTCCAGTTGCCACCTATCTCTGCGATCGCCAGGGTAAAATCAGCTTCTACAATCAAGCAGCAGCTCTGTTCTGGGGATCGGTCCCGCACCTGGGTGAAACAGACGAACACTTCTGGGCAACTTTCAAGCGGTGGAATTGGAAAGGTGAGCCATTCTCTGCTGATACCGAGACGGCCCTCACTCAAGTATTAAGAACCGGCCAAGCCATTCAGGAAACAACCTTTGTGGTCGAGAAGAGAGACGGTTCAGAGGTGGCAGTGTCTCTCAAAGCCGTTCCGATCGTACAGGATGGAGAAGTAGTAGGAGCGATCGCCACTCTCCAAGACATCACTCAACAGCGCAAAGCCGAGCAACTCCTGCAAAGCGTCCTCCCAATCACCCTCGATCGCTGCGATCGCCAGCCACCAGAGCAAACCCACCAGTCATTTCACTCCATTGCCGATGCCATCCCCCAGATCTTCTGGACTTGCACGGCTGACGGTGCAGTCGAATATTTTAACCAACCCGCCTTAGAAACCTTTGGCATTCCCTTAGAACACCTGTGTTCAGAAGGATGGTCCCTCTTAATTCACCCTGACGACCGACAGCGAACCCTCGAAACCTGGAAAAACGCCCTCACCACCGGCGATCGCTATCAGCTAGAGTCCCGCCTGAAAATGGCAGATGGCTCTTACCGGTGGCATCGAGTGCAGGCCCTCCCCAACCGCACCCCCAAGAGCAACATCACTCGCTGGTTCGGCACCTGCATCGACATTGAAGACAGCAAACGTCTAGAAGCAGCACTCCAGCAACAAACAGAAGCCCTAGAAAACCAGCGTCGATGGCTGGAAGCCGTGCTCAACCTCCTCCCCCTTCCCCTGATCTTCCTAGAACCCCAAACGGGTCACTTCACGTTCTGCAACCAAGCAGCCAATCAAATGGCAGGAGGTGACCTACCGCGCGATCGCCCCATCGGCATCTATCGTGCAGATTTTTACTGCACCGATGCCAAGGGATACCTGATCCCCCCCTCCCAACTCCCTGCGGTGCGAGCCGCCCAAGGAGAAAAAATTCACGGCGCAGAACTCAACTGGCACACTCCCACAGAGGTTTACCCCCTGCTGGTTGACGCCGAAACCTTACCCGCCATGTACGGCCGTCCAACAACCACCGTCATGCTCTTTCAAGACATTCGCGATCGCAAGCAACTCGAAGCAGAACTCCGCCAACAAGAGCAAAAATTCAGAACTATCACCGAAAATTCCCCGGACATTATCAGTCGCCTCGATCCGCAATTTCGCCATCTCTATGTCAGTCCCGCGATCGAGCGAGTCACAGGTCTACCCTCAACCGCATTCATCGGTAAAACTAATGCAGAGTTAGGAATGCCCGTAGAACTTTGCCACCGCTGGCATAAAAATTTGCAGCAAGTATTTACCACCGGTCAGGAACTCATCAGCGAATTTAGTTTTCCGGCTCTCGATGGCATTCGCTGGTATCAAGCACGCCTCGTTCCCGAATTCGCGCCTGATGGCTCAGTGGCCTCGGTCCTCGGAATTAGCCGTGACATCACCGACTATAAACAAACGGAACAAGCTTTGCGACGCAGCGAGGAGCGCTACCGCTCTTTAGCCGAATCCCTGCCACAACTTGCCTATATGACCGATGCCGATGGCATCCCCCATTACTGTAATTCCAGTTGGCTCGATTATACAGGTCTGACTTTGGAGGAAACGAGAGACGGCGGATGGCAGCAGGTGATTCATCCCGATGACCGATCCTTAGCCAGTCAGCAGTGGACTCAGGCCTTAGCAACTGGCAAGGGCGACTCAATTGAATTTCGGCTGCGGCGGGTCGATGGCGTTTACCGTTGGCACTTAGTCAGAACTGTACCGCTCAAACGAGAAGATGGTAGTATCAGCGGTTGGTTGGGAACCGCTACGGATATCGATCGCCAAAAACTTACCGAACAGCGGTCGCGTTTTCTTGCTCAAGCTTCCCAGATCTTTGCCGCTGCTTCTTTGGATTTACAAACCGTTCTCCATTCCGTGACTCGTTTGGCAGGCAAACTCACTGGCGATCTCTGTGTCCTGAATCTGCTGTCTGAAGACGGCCAGTGGCTGAATGCAGCTTCTCTTTATCACGATGACCCAGAGGTCCAAGCGTTGAGTAGGGAACTAATGAACCGGTATCCTCGCCGTGCTGATAAAGGTTTGGGTGGGCAAGTGATGCAGACAGGAGAACCACTGTTGCTACCAGTGAGTTGTCAGCAGGATTTTAAGGCGGTGATTAAACCAGAGTACCAGTTGTATTTAGAACAGTTCCCGGTTTGCAGCATCCTAATTGTTCCCCTGAAGGTGCAAGGACAAGCGATCGGATTCTTAAGCTTGACTCGCAATCAGCCCGCAGAACCCCATAATCGAGAGGATCTGAGTTTATTTCAAGATTTGGCTGACCGAGCAGCAATGGCGATCGCGAATGCTCAACTTTACCGACAAGCAGAACGCTCCCGCCAGCAAGCGCAACAAACGGCCGATCGAACCGCTCGCCTTCAGTCTGTGACGGCGGCTTTGTCGGAACCGATCGCTCCAGCTCAAGTTGCTCAAGTCATCGCTCAACAAAGTACCGCGGCGTTAAAGGCGGCGGCGGCCTTGGTGGCGATTTGTTCTGAGCGTGGAACTGAGCTGGAAATCGTCCACTCGATTGGGCATCAGGCGGAGATTATAGAAGCATGGCGTCGGTTTCCGATCGCCAGTGCCAATCCTCTTTCCGAAGCAGTTCGCAGGGCACAACCCATTTGGGAACAGTCCCTGGAGGAACGAAAGACTCGCTATCCCCACTTGAAAAGTATTTACGATCGGTATGAGTATGCTGGTTGGATTTCCTTACCGCTGATGGTTGAAGGTCGAGCGGTGGGAGGGATTTCCCTCAGCTTTCATGAATTTTTGCCTTTGAGTCAGAGCGATCGCGCCTTTACCTTGGCGTTGTGTCAACAAGCGGCTCAAGCGATCGCCCGCGCTCAACTGTATGAAGCAGAACAGCGAGCGAGAGCTAACGCTGAAGCTGCCAACCGCACCAAGGATGAATTTTTAACGGTACTCTCCCACGAACTGCGAACCCCTCTGAACCCGATTTTGGGGTGGACAGCGTTATTACGACGCGGCAAGCTCGATCGCAGCAAAACAGCGATCGCCCTGGAAACCATTGAGCGCAATGCGAAATTGCAAGTGCAGTTAATTGAAGATTTGCTCGATATTTCTCGGATTTTGCAAGGCAAAATGGTGTTAAATCGTGGAGTTGTCGCGCTGAAAACCACGGTGGAAGCAGCCTTGGAAACTGTGCAACTGGCGGCTCAAGCGAAAGGCATTCAGATTCAAACCAACTTCGTGACTGAGGTGAGAATGGTTTTAGGGGATGCTACCCGCTTACAGCAAGTGTTCTGGAATTTGCTGTCGAATGCTGTCAAGTTTACCCCAGCCGGAGGTCAAGTTGAAGTGCGACTAGAAACCCATGACTGCCTGGTTCACTTTCAAGTGAAAGATAGCGGTAAAGGCATTAAGCAGGAGTTTTTGCCTTATATTTTTGATTACTTCCGTCAAGCAGACAGCAGCATAACTCGTACTTATGGCGGTTTAGGGGTAGGGTTAGCGATCGCTCGTCATATCGTTGAGCTACATGGCGGCACGATCGCAGCGGAAAGTTTGGGGGATGGATGTGGAGCGACGTTCACCGTCACCCTCCCCTTGATGGCGATCGCCACTTCTCAGATTGAAGATGTTGAGTTAAGCGTTAACAATATAACTCTTGGTATCCTTGATTAACTTGATCGATCAGCTTTGCCACTAGTGCAGTCCATCCTGTTTGGTGGGAAGCACCTAAACCTAAACCTGTATCACCGTGGAAATATTCATAAAAAAGGATTAAATCGTTCCAGTGGGGGTCTTTTTGAAACATTTCTTGGTTGCCATAAACGGGTCGGTTGCCATCTTCTCCCTTCAGAAAAATACTAATTAATCGCTGCTCTAATTGCAAAGCCACCTCCCACAAATTAAGTTCCTTTCCTGAACCTGTAGGAAATTCGATTTTAAAACCATCCCCAAAATAATGGTAATATTTTTGGAGAGATTCAATTAATAAAAAATTCAACGGAAACCAAATAGGGCCACGCCAGTTAGAATTTCCCCCAAATAAATGAGTGGTCGATTCACCCGGTTCATAATTCACTTGATAAGTGCTACCATCCCACTTAAAAACAAACGGATGTTTTAAGTGATAGCGTGAGACAGAACGGATACCATAAGGCGAGAGGAATTCCTCGGAATCAAAAAGTCGTTTGAGAATGCGTCTGAGTGCTTCAGGACTGGTAATAGAAAGCAGTCTCCGCTCGCCAACTCCTTTAATTTCCATACTAGCGATGTTTTTCGCCAACTCAGGACGATTCTGTAAAAACCACTGCATTTGATTCTTAAATCCTGGTAGAATTTCTAATAAATCAGGCTCTAAGGTACTCACAGCAAATAAAGGAGTGATACCCACCAATGAGTGAACTTTCATTAAGTAAGCTTGACCGTCCGGTAGGGCCAGCGCGTCGTAGTAAAAACCATCTTCTTCATCCCACAACGTAATTTTTTGGCTCCCCAGATGATTAAGCGCATCAGCAATATAAAGAAAGTGTTCAAAAAATTTAAGTGCTAAGTCAGAATAAACTGGCTGCTCGCGAGCAAGTTCTAACGCGATCGTCAACATATTTAAGGCAAACATTCCCATCCAAGCCGTACCATC
>JBLNEP010000213.1:0-3261 GCA_050262755.1 Actinomycetota bacterium
TCGCATGGAACCCGTCATTACTGAAAATCACGGGTTTATTGATAAATATATTGGCGATGCCATTATGGCTTTATTTAGTGGCGAAGCTGATAATGCAGTCAAAGCTGGTATTGCGATGCTGCACCAACTGGTTGAATACAATATACATCGCGCCGATTCTGGCTATGCACCCATTCAAAATGGTATTGGTATCAATACAGGTTTGTTGATGTTGGGAACAGTCGGCGGACAAAATCGCATGGATGGTACGGTCATTAGCGATGCGGTGAATTTAGCTTCTCGCGTGGAAGGTTTAACGAAATTTTATAGAGTGCCACTGTTAATCACGGAGCAAACTTATTTGCGCTTGACTAATCCGAATAACTATGCAATTAGAATTATCGATACCGTAAAAGTAAAGGGCAAATCGCAATTGGTGACGGTTTATGAAGTTTTTGATGCTGATTCACCAGAAATCAAAGAAGGTAAATTAGCTACAATACCAATATTTACAGAAGCTTTATCAGTCTACAATCAAGGTAACTTAGCTGATTCGGCGCGATTATTTGGCGATTGTTGGCAGCAAAATCCGGGCGATGTAGTTGCACAAATCTATTTTGAGCGATGCCAGAAAGAATCAGCTAAGTTTTAGTTTTTACAACTCACATTCCGCCTTCGCAACTGGCACAATTGGTTTTCACATAAGTTGGGATTAATGCGCTCGCTATTTGCATTTTAAAAAAGAGCCGGAATTTTTATTTCATCAGGACTTACGCAACGATCGCAAATGCTCCTTGGATTGCCCCAAAAATTTACCTCGGTTGGTTGATGAGTGCCGTCCCGATTGAGAATCCGTGTAAAGTTTTGTAAAGATTTGCACAGCTCTCCAGCAACAGCCTGAGAAGTTCACAGCAGCATTCAAGTCAAGGAAATTTACCATGCCAAATCAAAGAAAAAGCCCACCTCCTATTGTCTATATCCTGCTGTTGCTATCCTTAGCCAGTGGCGGTTACTGGTTCTCCAACTCTAAAAAACTCAACTCCGATCTAGCAGTGGCGAAAGGGTCTAGCCAGCCAGAGTTAGGGGGTTCTATCAGCGATCGCGCCAGCAGTGGTGGCAAAATGTTAATCACCGCCGAAGCGACGCCCCAAAAGCAAGCCGGCGTGCAAGCGTTTGCGGCTGGCGACTATGCAACGGCGGCGGCTCAATTTCAGGCTTCACTGCAAAAATACCGCAACGACCCAGAAACGCTAATTTACTTAAATAATGCCAGAGTCGCTAATAGCAACGCAGTGAAAATAGCTGTCAGCGTGCCGATTGGCAGTAACTTAAATGTTGCTCAGGAAATCTTGCGAGGCGTTGCTCAAGCTCAAGATGAAGTGAACCGCAGGGGTGGCATCAATGGCAGTTTGTTGCAAGTTGAAATTGCCAACGATGATAACGACCCGCAAATTGCTCGACAAATCGCTGAACAATTTGTGAAAGAATCTCAAGTTTTAGCAGTAGTCGGACACAATGCTAGCAGCGCATCTCTGGCAGCCGCGCCTGTTTACCAGCAAGGCAAATTGGTAATGATGACCCCCACCAGCAGCGCCCAAGAATTAACGGGATTTGGGGATTATATTTTTCGGGCAGTGCCGAGCTATCGCTTTCAAGCTGACGCCCTCGCCCACCACATTGTCCAGCGAGAAAACAAAACTAAAATTGCAATTTGTTTCGACGGCAACGCACCAGAAAAAACCATCTTTCGGGATGCGTTTGCATCAGCCATGTATGCTGTTGGTGGTAAGATTGCCAGCACAGCCTGTGATTTTTCCGCTCCGGGTTTTAATCCGCAGACAGCGATCGCAGCGGCGGTAGCAGATGGTGCAGATGGCGTGCTGTTAGTTCCTCACATCGACCGATTTGACCCGGCGATCGCACTCGCCCAAGCTAACAAAGGGCGGCTGCCACTCTACGGCAACTCCACCCTCTACACGTTTAAGACACTTCAGTTTGGGCAGCGCGATGTCAACCGTTTAGTTTTAACTGTGCCCTGGCATCCGCAAGCAAATTCCGGCGATGGTTTTCCCGACCGGGCCAACCAACTGTGGGGGGGGAGTGTGAACTGGCGGAGCGCGATCGCTTATGATGCTACCCAAGCCCTGATTGCAGGATTAAGGCAGGCGAACACCCGCTCCCAGTTGCAGCAGGTCTTGCGGAAGCCAGAATTTCAGGCACAGGGAACTGCCGGCCCGATCCAGTTTTTACCTTCAGGCGATCGGGTAGGAACGGCTGTACTTGTCCAAGTGCAACCCGGCGCCAAATCTGGCTATGACTTCGTTCCCATAAGCCCTTGAAGTTAACCAGTGCTGAGACATCGATAGTTCGCCGTTCATTATTCGTGTATCTTAAAACTTCGTTAAGTTTATAGGCATAGGTAGTCAGGGATAGCAATCTGTAGTCAGGAGGCAAAAAATGAAACTACCTGACTACACCAAAGCAATCGGCATCAGCTACACGACCGCGTGGCGGTGGTGGAAGGCAGGTAAGCTGCCACATCCAGCACGACAAACAGAAAGTGGTTTGATTATCGTTGACTACTCTCCATCAGCGTCGCCTAACAAAGTCAAGAAAAATCGAGTTGCTATTTACACTCGAGTGTCATCTTCCGAAAATAAGGATAATCTCAACCGTCAATCAGAGAGATTAGCTGAATATGCAATTGCCAATGGTTATCAAATTGTTAGGAATGTCAAAGAGATTGGGAGTGGACTCAACGACCACAGGAAGCAATTAGAAGCGCTCCTTCAGCAAGATGATTACGACATTCTCTTGGTCGAACATAAAGACCGTTTAGCTCGATTTGGGATTAATTATCTTCAGGTGTTACTTCTCAGGTTGGGAATGAGGCTGGAAATAGTCAATCTAGCAGAAAATGGGAAGGACGAACTCATGCAAGATTTGGTGGCAATCATCACAAGCTTTGCTGCTAGACTCTATGGGCAACGTCGTGCCAACCGAAAAACAGAAAAAATTATTGCCGAGTTAAAGAAAGGAGATTGTGAGTGCAGTTAATCGAACGACATATCATTAAAGCCACGGAACACCGTTTCGCTGAGATTGATGAATTGGCGTTCAAATCCAAGAATCTTTACAACGCTGGCAACTATCTCATTCGTCAGAGCTTCATCTATGGATGGGGTTATATCAATTACCCTGAAATGAATCGTTTAATGAAGTCTCATCAGGCATACAAAGCTTTGCCTGCCAAGGTTAGCCAACAAATCTTGATGGTGCTAG
>JBLNEP010000214.1:0-11938 GCA_050262755.1 Actinomycetota bacterium
CAATTTGGCGACTGGTATCTCCGATCAGCGCACCGGCGGGTAGTGCTTGGTGCTGCTTGACTGCTGGATTTAACAGTGTGACTCCCGAACCAATACAGGCATTTGCTCCGATCTTACCCGCACCGATGACCAACACACCTGCACCTAGAACTGCGCCTGCTTCAACTTCCAGGGTCCCTTGGCGGGCGTGCAAGATTGCCCCCATCCCGATGCAGACACCGGGTGCAATGATGATGCGACTATCTGGATCTGCTTGCAGGATCGCTCCGGGTGCGACCGCGGTTCCTTCCTCGATCGTTACATCGCCACTCACATACACCTGAGCGTTGCTAATTGGTTGCAGTGGCGCTCGGTACATTTCAACTTGAACCTCAAAGTGTGTAGCCAGCTTCTGAATAGGCTGGAGAGAGAGGGAGACAGAAGCAAAAAGTAAAAAGTAAAAAGTAAAAAGAGGAGTTTATTCTTTTAGCTTTTGACTTTTTACTTTTTTACCTCTAGAACTTAAGGTTTCTGGATGATTTCTTCCAGAACGCGACGCTTGGCTTTGGGGTCAATACCGATTAAGCGCACATACTCTCCAGCGTGGGAAACCATGCAAGCTTCGAGGGCGGCAACCACGTCTGATTCCCGTGTAGAGTCGATCGGTGAGCAACTGTGCCAAGAACTGGTACGGAAGCGGCGCTGATCGGCGTGTTCCGTTCCAATTTTGTAACCTTGGGCCAATAGATTCCGAACTTTCTCGATCGCACTGGTGTTTAACCGACCGGAGCCAACATTGCTAGTGGCGGTGGCGGTGGCTGGCGACGCGGCTGGTGCGGCTGCTTTGGCAGTTTGAGCCACAGGACCATCAGGTCGCTGAATGATTTCTTCAACCACACGGCGCTTGGCTTTAGAATCAATGCCGATCAAGCGGACATATTCCCCTTGATGTTCGTTCATCACTGCTTCTAGAGCAGCCACAACTTCTGATTGGCTCTTTGCTTGGAGTGAGGCTCCGCTCTGCCAAGAACTGGTGCGGAAGCGACGCTGGTCGGCATATTCAATTCCGATTTTGTACCCTTTCGCCAGCAAATCGCTGACTTGTTCGAGGGTTGCTGCGCTTAATTTGCCACTGGAAGCTGAGGTGCTCTTGTGGGATGCAGGCGCAGAGCCACCATTGCTTTGCTGGGTGACTTTGCCGTTCGACCGGGACGCGCTACCAGATTTGGCAACGGGACCATCGGGTCGTTGAATGATTTGTTCGAGGACGCGACGCTTGGCTTTGGTGTCAATGCCGATCAAGCGGACATATTCCCCTTGATGTTCGTTCAAGCTCGCTTCTAGGGTAGCTACGACTTCAGCTTCGCGAGTGGAGGCGATCGGAGCGCCACTGCGCCAAGAACTGGTACGGAAGCGACGTTGGTCTGCGTGTTCGATGCCGATGCTGTAGCCTTTAGCCAGTAGGTCGCGGATGTTAGCCAGGGTGTCAGCACTCAAGCTAGCACTGCCTGTTTGCGAGCTGCTCGCAGTTGGTGAACCATTGCCAGATTTACCCTGCTCATTGCGGATGGGCGAGATACAGGCGATGTTATCTGCACAGCGATAGCCGGCACGTAGTGCATCGTTAATTCCGATCACATGGCGAGCAAAGTGCAGGTCCGCATCTTGGACATTGGGTAGGCGATCGGCTTGCTGCTGGTTTGTGATCACCGCTCCTGAAGGGACGTATTTGCCAGCGGGAATGTCCACATCTTGAATCAGTGCGTGCATCATCACGATGCAACCGTTACCGACTCTGGAATTAAACACGGTTGAGCGAAAACCGATAAAGCAATCATCGCCAACGTAGGCTGGACCGTGAATCAATGCCATGTGGGTAATGGAAGTATTCTTACCGACCCACACAGAATAGGAATTCCCATCGTCTCCCTGGACGCGGCCTTGCTCCAAACCGTGAATCACAACTCCATCTTGAATATTGGTGCCATCCCCGATATAGAAAGGAGTTCCTTCATCGGCCCGGATCGAAGTTCCGGGAGCAACCAGAACATTAGCACCAATTCGTACATCCCCGATGATGTTGGAGAAGGAATGGACGTAAGCAGTATCGTGAATTTTCGGCTCAGCTAGATTTTTCGACCAAGGCGTCGGGGGAGCCGCAATGCTGCGGACTGCCATAACTCTATTTCTCCTAAACTGAAAAAGATTGTTTGTTAGTGTTTAGTTGTGAACGATTAGTGGTTAGTGGTTAGTGGTTAATTTCTAAATAACAGCTAACTCTATAACTCCCAAACTGCCACAACTAGCGGGACTGATCTCTTTTACTGTAAATGAGGCGGTTTTCTACACTGACAGTATCAATAATCCCTACTACCAGAGCGTCGATCGGACGATGTTCACTTCCCTCTGCTTGGCGGGCGGCGCTTCCACGAGTTACAAGAACCCACTCATCGAAACCAGCTCCTACACTGTCAGCCGCCACCTCATATCCGGGGGTTGGAGAACCTTCCTCATCGATAAATTGCAACAGTAACAGTTTCGCCCCTCTGAGGCTAGGCTCTTTTTGGGTACTGACCACTGTGCCGCGAACTTTGGCAATTTGCATTTTAGGTAATTAGGTAATAGGTAGGAGGCAATCGGTAATAGGTGGAGCGTGCTCCGCCTAGACCCCATGCGCCATTCCTGCTGCCTGCTTGCCCCATTCCCCATACTTCTGATTAAGGTCTGTTCAGAGGGCGAATGCCACTGACGCTTTCCCGGAACTGTTCGACGGCTTCGGTGTAGCGGATGGGGAGGACATACTCCAAGTTTTCGTGGGGACGAGCGATGATATGGGTAGACAAGACTTGTCCGCCGTTGACACGCTTGACCGACTCCACGCCAGCGCCGACGGAAGCTTGGACTTCTGAGACGTCGCCCCGGACAATGACGGTCACGCGACCACTGCCAATTTTTTCATACCCGACTAAGGTGACGCGGGCGGCTTTCACCATCGCATCAGCAGCTTCCACGACAGCGGGAAAGCCTAAGGTTTCGATCATGCCAACTGCTATTGCCATTGGTTTGACTCCTGAATCAAGATTGGTTGCGGAAAAGGATGCTTGTGGAACAGGGTTGCAGCTTGCGGGAGCAGGACTGCAATTTTAATAGGTGCGGAATTGTTCGACGGCTTCAGTGTAGCGGATGGGGAGGACATACTCCAAGTTTTCGTGGGGACGAGCGATGATATGAGTAGAGAGGACTTCGCCGCCATGGACTCGCTTCGCTGACTCGACACCCGCCGCAACAGAGGCTTGGACTTCTGAGACATCTCCTCGGACAATGACGGTTACGCGAGCGCTGCCAATTTTTTCATAACCAACCAAGGTGACACGGGCAGCTTTGACCATCGCGTCAGCGGCTTCGACAACTGCCGGAAAGCCTTTAGTCTCAATCATTCCCACAGCAATTGGCATACTTTATCTCCTTACGAGTTCGAGCGGACTTACCTGTGCAAATTTTTGACAAATTTGAAAATTTGGACGGGAAGACCCAAGCTATTTTAGCTTTAGAAAAAGGCTTTGCCTTCCCTATACTAAGAATAGGAGAAGCGGGTCTCCCTTGACAATATAATCCCATATTATAAAATTTAATAACAAAAATCAATTTTCACAATACTTGATATGGTTTAATAATTTTTTAATAAATTTAACATTTAGCGATGCACAAATGTGTTATGGGGTCAATTTAGCTCGACTTCGCTTAATAGGTAAAGATGCTGAGCGGTCTGATTCGCTCCCTTGAGGCTGAAAGGGTCAAGATTGATTTTCTACCCCGCTAGTTCTGCGATTTGGAGCTTTAAGGGGTATGCTGAGGTAAGAATTCAGGAGACAGAATTCAGGAGTATAGAAGGGAAGAAAAAATCAGGGAGCCACCAGAAAGATGAATCTGACTTCTGGCACTCCTGAGAGTCTGGCAGAGATAGCACCAAGACAAAGGTAGCGTGAAATCTGCCAATCCTCAGCGTCCCCTCTTAACTGACCTCTCATTTGCTCTTACCCCTAACGGTTAGCAGTCAAAGTTAAAAATAGGTGCAACCCACTCTTGACTTCTGACTTCTCTATTCTGGTACTTTTTTTTTAAAATTCTTACAGGGAATTGCAATGAGTGAGTTCCTCTTACAAACCTGTTGGTTGATACCTTTATATGGTTTAATGGGGGCGGTTTTGACTTTGCCGTGGTCAACAGGGGCGATCAGCAAGACAGGTCCGAGACCGGCTGCGTACTTCAACCTATTGATGACACTTTTGGCGTTCGCCCACGGGTCACTGATCTTTAGAGCAACTTGGAACCAACCTCCTCAACAATTACTCTGGCACTGGTTACAAGCAGCAGATTTAGACTTGACATTTGCCCTAGAAATTTCGCCGGTGAGCGTGGGGGCAATGGAGATGGTGACAGGATTAAGCTTGCTAGCGCAAATTTATGCCTTAGGGTATATGGAAAAAGACTGGGCATTGGCTCGGTTTTTTGCATTGTTAGGTTTTTTTGAAGGGGCGATCAGTGGGATTGCCATTAGCGACTCCCTGTTTTTGAGCTATGGGTTGTTGGAGATGCTGACGCTCTCAACCTATTTACTCGTGGGGTTCTGGTATGCTCAACCCCTGGTGGTGACGGCTGCGAGGGATGCGTTCTTGACGAAACGGGTGGGAGACGTACTCCTGCTGATGGGGGTGGTGACACTTTCGACCCTCTCAGGGAGTTTGAATTTTTCGGACTTGGAGAATTGGGCGGAAACCGCCACCTTATCGCCCTTGGTAGCAACTTTATTGGGTTTAGCTTTAATTTCAGGTCCGATCGGGAAGTGCGCTCAGTTTCCCCTGCATTTGTGGCTGGATGAGGCGATGGAAGGACCGAACCCAGCTTCACTGCTACGGAATACGGTGGTAGTGGGGACTGGAGCTTATATTTTAATTAAACTTCAGCCCGTGTTAGCTTTATCACCGGTAACCGATGCAACGCTGGTGGTCATTGGTACGGTAACAGCCATTGGAGCATCGCTGGTGGCGATCGCCCAAATTGACATCAAGCGCGCATTTTCCCATTCCACTAGCGCTTATTTAGGCCTGGTGTTTATTGCGGTGGGTCAAAACCATGTAGATATCGCGTTGCTATTGTTATTTACCCACGCGATCGCCAAAGCTCTCCTCTTTATGAGCGTTGGCTCAATCATTTCCACAACCAACACCCAAGATTTAAGAGAAATGGGGGGGTTGTGGTCGAGAATGCCTGCAACAACGGTCGCTTATCTAGTTGGTGCTGCGGGAATGGTGGCGGTGACACCCCTGGGCAGTTTTTGGGTGATGCGGCGCTGGCTCAATGGTTTTTGGACTGTCCCTTTGTGGTTAGTGGTAGTATTGCTGTTAGTCAATGGACTCACGGCACTGAATTTAACTCGCGTCTTTGGTTTAGTCTTTGCCGGAGAACCACAGCCAAAAACTCGCAGAGCACCAGAGGTCGCGTGGCCGATGGCATTCCCAATGGTCGCTTTGACGGTGGTGGCACTGTTCGTACCTTTGATGTTGCAGCAGTGGCAATTGTTAATTAGTTGGACTGGCCCTTGGGCACAGACCGGAGATTTTTCTTCTCTCACCCAGATTCTCCAGTGGTTAGATACACCCTTATTAGCCTTGTCTGGCTTGATTGGCTGTGGCATTGGAGGTGCCCTGTATCTGTCTGGCCCCGCCTCTCGACCGGTGCAACTACCTTGGAAGTCATTACAGGATTTGTTGGCCTATGACTTTTATATTGACCGCATTTACCGCTTAACGGTGGTGTCGGCGGTGGAGGCAATTTCCAAGTTCAGCGCTTGGGTTGACCGCTATGTAGTGGATGGGGTGGTTAATTTGTTTGGTTTGGCAACCATTTTTGGGGGTGAAGGCTTGAAGTATAGTGCTTCGGGCCAGTCACAGTTTTATGTGCTGACAATTACAGTGGGAATCGCTGTCTTGTTACTGTTAGTGATTTGGCAGTTTTAACGGCAGATGAACGCAGATAACACCGATGACTGAATTGATTGGCGTTATCTGCACTAACGCTCTAACTCCTGTCAGGAATCGGAATGGAGACACTAGCTTCTATTCTCATTGGATGATGTTTGATTACTGCTAGAGGCGGAAGCGGTCGCGCAGATTTCCTTGATTTTTTAAATCGATGCTAAGGGGTCAACTAACCGGGTAACAATCTCTGGCTAGTTGCCAAATCAGGTAAAGTGAATACCATGTCGAAAACTAGAGCGGAGGAGACAAAATCCATAGATGCTGAGTGCTTTAATTTGGGTCCCTATCTTCGGAGCAGCTTTGATTGGGTTCTGGCCCGGCGCGATCGGTCCGAAAACGACTCGGACCATTGCGGTCTCAGTGTCCGCAGGTATTTTCATCTGGTCACTGATCTTGACCAGTCAGTTTAATCTGAATGTTACTGGCTTACAATTTTCAGAATTCCTCCCTTGGATAGAGACATTAGGACTTAATTACAATCTGGGAATTGATGGCTTATCTTTGCCGTTAATCGTGTTAAATAGCTTGCTGACCGGCATCGCAATTTTTAGTACAGATGAGTCGCTCCGACGACCTCGGCTTTACTATGCGCTGATGCTGCTGATTATGGGGGGCGTCGCGGGTGTATTTTTAGCTCAAAATTTGCTGCTGTTTTTCCTATTTTATGAAGTTGAACTCATCCCCCTCTATCTATTAATTGGAATTTGGGGAGGGAACCGCAAAGGCTATGCAGCAACTAAATTCCTCATCTATACAGCGGTTTCTGGAATCCTCCTACTCGCTTGTTTCTTAGGTTTTGTGTTTCTGGGTGGCGTTCAGAGTTTTGATTTAGAAGCCTTACAGGCAACTTCTCTGCCGCTCGGCACTCAAATTATTTTACTTGCAGGACTTTTAGTGGCCTTTGGCATTAAAATTCCACTCGTTCCCCTTCACACTTGGTTACCAGATGCTCACGTTGAAGCTTCGACACCAGTTTCAGTATTGCTAGCAGGCATTCTCTTAAAATTAGGAACTTATGGCTTGTTGCGGTTTGGATTAGATTTATTTCCCGAAGCTTGGGAAGTGTTAGGACCGTGGTTAGCAAATTGGGCAGTAATCAGCGTACTCTACGGAGCCTGTTGTGCGATCGCTCAAAAAGATATGAAAAAAATGGTTGCCTATAGCTCCATTGCTCACATGGGCTATATCCTCTTAGGCAGTGCAGCCGCCACTCCAGTGAGTTTGCTGGGAACCATCCTGCAAATGGTGAGTCATGGCTTAATTTCCGGGTTACTCTTCCTCGCCGTCGGCGTTGTTTACAAAAAATCTGGCAGTCGCGACTTAGATGTCATCAAGGGTTTACTCAACCCCGAACGTGGTTTACCCATGATTGGCACTTTAATGATTGTCGGCGTGATGGCAAGTGCTGGCATCCCTGGGATGGCAGGTTTTATTGCTGAGTTCCTCATCTTCCGTGGCAGTTTGCCTGTATTTCCCGTGCAAACCTTACTGTCCATGATCGGCACTGGATTAACGTCGGTGTATTTTTTGATTATGGTGAACCGTGCCTTTTTTGGTCGCCTTTCTGACTTAGTGATTAATCTGCCTCAAGTACGATGGAGCGATCGCTTTCCAGCTCTGGTATTAGCAACAATCATCGTACTGTTGGGGATTCAGCCAGGAGCCGTGGTTGCTCTCAGCGAGAGAACCGTAACGACTATGGTATTAAAAACGCCGACACTGTTAGCAAAAGAATTTCCCAAGGTTTCCAGTTCTTTACCGCTACCACCCAAGTGAAAACCGAAATTCCCTGTTTCCACCAAGCTTAGCAACACCTGCATCGGGGTTGCTGAGTTAAGAGGTTGGAGATCTGAACCAGCAGTCTAAAATCAATCCCAATGGATAAGTTGCATTTTTAGGGGACAATAAATAGGTGGGCGAAGGGTAACTAAGGCCCACCCTACCTACCCCAATCAGCGGCCATAAACAAAATAAGAAAATTGTTTTTGAGAGAGGGTGAAATTAAATGAAAACAACTTCATTAAAACCATCAATCCATCCCCTAGCAGCCTACATTGAACGGTTAGAGGCGGGAGATGCTTTGTTACCTGACTCCTGGGAAAACGTTTTGGAAGTCGTTGGTGTCCTTAAAAGTTACGGAATAGTTCTGGATGCCTACTCCCGCAATCTCATTTATATTGCCGAAAAGCAATTTCTAGTCTTGTTCCCCTTCTTCAAATACTTTAATGGGGAAGTCACCCTGGAGAAATTGCTGCGTTATTGGTGGCACGACCGCATCAATTACGAATATGCCGAATATTGCATGAAAACCATGCTCTGGCATGGAGGAGGCGGTTTAGATACTTATATTGATTCTCCTGAATTTAGTC
The DNA here is from genome assembly GCA_050262755.1 of Actinomycetota bacterium. Lineage (GTDB taxonomy): Bacteria > Cyanobacteriota > Cyanobacteriia > Cyanobacteriales > Microcoleaceae > JBLNEP01. The sequence continues at coordinate 8,387 of JBLNEP010000214.1, forward strand.
ACCTTGCTGGAAAAGCAATCCAAGCTAAACTGAAAGGCAATTGGCTGATGCAGGGACTTAACCAATTATTCCCTGAATTTTTGCCAGAACAAGTGCGGATGTTGGCTTACTATAGTGCTTTGGGTCAATTCTGGCGGGTGATGAGCGATATGTTTATTGACTTGTCTGACCGCTATGACCGTGGAGAAATTCAATCCATTCCTCAGGTTGTAGAGCATATCAAAGCTGGTTTAGTAGCAGCCGCTAATCAACCTATTAGTTATAGCGTTAACATTCGTGGGGAAGTCTATGACATTATTCCGACTGCGGCTGGCATAACCTTTTTAATGGATACAGCCGTGCCTTATGTAGAAGCAGTTTTCTTCCGAGGCACGGCTTTTTTTGGGACCGTTTCCTATAATGCTCAAGTTCATCAAATTCCCGAAGAAAAAGCCGAATTTGCCTATGGAGCGTTATTTGCCGATCCTCTCCCCATCGGGGGTGCAGGAATTCCCCCCACTCAATTAATGCAGGATATGCGGCATTTTCTGCCTGATTATTTACATGACATTTACCGCACCAGTTGCCGAGGAGAAGACGATCTACGAGTGCAAATTTGCCAGAGCTTTCAAAAGTCAATGTTTTGCGTGACTACAGCAGCAATTTTTGGATTAGCTCCTTATCCGCTAGATACAGCTAAAACCGAGGAAAAACAGGCAAATCGTGCTTATTTTGAAAGTTGGATGGATCGATTTTTAACCTCTCGGTTAAGTGAAGTGAATCAGCCAACGGATCGAGCTTGCCAACTGTTTCCTGAACGCAAACATTAAGCGAAGCTCCAGGAATTTTTGCACTCCTCTAAGCCTTGGCATCCTGCCTAAAATCTACTACGGGAAGGTTGGGTTTCTGGCAACGAACCCAACTTGCTCAACCTGGAAGAAAAATTATTGGGGTGCGGATGGGAGAACACCACTCACTCTTAAAATATCCCCAATCGTAGCGCAATGAACTGGCAAGTTAAAGGTGCCAGGGTGAATAGGATTTTGATAGCTAAAATGGCGATATTCTAAGCAGAATCGGTCCCAAGGTGCCATTTTAATCTGGAATAGTACAATTAATAAATCAGCCAACCAAGGCGACAAATTGAGCTGAAAGAAAATCCTTTTATTCAGATAAGCACAAGCTGCTTCTACAGCTTGGTTCACCGTTATTTGCGGATTTCCTAATACAAATTGACGCATTTTTTCCCCAACAGGCGGGTGTTCAACGAAATAAGAAACAACCTGGGCAATATCAGCTCCGTGTAGGAAGTGAAAACTGGCATCTGCCTTGAACCAGCGAATCAAATTGATCCACTTAGTAACCTCTGGTATTCCCGCCGATAAGTGGGAATAGGGTTTCTGAGGCCCTCCTCCCAACACCAACGTCGGAAACAGACAGGTAATGGGAGGAACATCCGTCAAGCGAGTTAACTGTCGCAGACAATCATACTTCGAGCGGATGTAGTCCGTCCCTAATTGACCCGCTTCTTTCAGTAATTCGTTGTTGCGATCGAGAATACTAGCTGTGGAAAAGTAAATGATTTGTTGACATACTTTTGGATCTAACAATTTCATTAAACGAATTGTTTTGACCACATTTACATCAAAAACTTCCTGCGACCCCCCCCAAGCAGTCGCTGCCAGAATTGCGACATTGATTGTCTGGAGTAGCTCAGCTAAATTTTCCACATCTCGCAAGTCAGCTTGCAAAATGTTAATGCCAGGACGTGCTTTGTAATCAAAGCCTAATTTTTCTGGCTTTCGGACTAACAGGTACAGTTCGTGATTTGTTTGTTGGATCAGGCTTTCAGTGATGTAGTGACCAATGCAGCCACTAGCACCTGTCACGAGAATCCGCTTGGGGTTCATTGCAGGAAAAATGATGAAGGAAGAGGAAAGAGGAAAGAGGGAAGGAGGAATCAGTTAAAAATTTGAACTGGGGCCTTTTACCTTTTACCTTTTGCCTCGCGATCAGGCAGGGACAGCCAGTAGTTTATCAGCCTTTTTTGCTGTTTCAAAGAAGAAGGCAACATTTTCTTCTGGGGTGTTTTGCAAGACACCATGTCCCAAATTGAGAATATGGCGACGGTTTCCAGCTTTGCGAATGGTATCGAGGACGCGCTCTTGAATAAAGTCTTTGGAACCGAAGAGGACACAAGGGTCAATATTTCCCTGAACTCCAACTTCAGAACCTAATCTGGCTCTGGCTTCAGCCATATCGACAGTCCAGTCTACGCTCACAATGTCAACACCAGACTGGGGCATCCGCTCCAAGATGCCAGCACTGCCACTAATATACAGAATCAACGGCGTATCGGGGTGAGTGGCTTTGACCTGCTCTACCACTCGTCGCTGATAAGGCATGGCAAAGGTTTCGTAGTCTTGGGGACTGAGTTGACCGGCCCAGGAATCGAACATTTGCACGACTTGAGCGCCGTGATCGATTTGGTAGCGGACATAGGTGGCGATCGCATCAGCAAGTTTGCCCAAAAATTGATGCAGCATGGATGGTTCAGAAAACGCCATGCTCTTGATGATGGTATAGTCTTTCGAGCTTTTACCTTCAATCGCGTAGGCTGCCAGTGTCCAAGGTGCTCCCACAAACCCCAACACCGTCGAGCGATCGCCCACTTCCCGCCGCAACGTTTGCAAAATCTCCCCAACAAATGGAAGTGCTTCGGCCGGCTCTAAGGGTTTCAGGGCCTCGATCTGTGCTTGGCTGCGGATCGGTGGATCGATGATCGGTCCGCGACTTTCCACGATATCAAAATTAATCCCAATCCCCGGCAAAGGTGTCAAGATATCTGAAAATAAAATCACCCCATCCGGCTCAAAGGCACGGAAAGGTTGCAAGGAAATTTCTACGGCAATGTCAGTTTGCTCTGAACGCTCGCGAAATGACGGATACTTATCTCGCAACTCCCGATAAGCTTTCATATAGCGGCCCGCTTGACGCATCATCCACACTGGAGGGCGGTTTACTGCTTCACCGCGAGCTGCCCGCAATAATAAAGGAACCTGGGTTGAGCCAGTCATTTGTACTTTACTCTAAATTTCTGATTGAACGCCTTTGATAGCTTACCATTCCGCGATCGCCCTTTTTTACTGAAAGCGTGGGGCAGCCACCAGAAAGCCCAGATCCTCGACAGACGGCCGATCCCCGTCTCCAGCGTTCAAGACAGGGGGAACCAGCTAGGATGACCGTTAGGGGCAGACAAACCTGGAGCCATCACTCCTAATATTAGCTATCCACCAACCTGAACTGATTCCCGATTTTTTCGACTCTATAACCCTGCAAACAACTGATGACTGGAGAGCGGTCCTGACTAACCAAGTCCCCAATCATCAGTCTCCTAATCACCTATTCCCTTTACCTGCGAACACAAACACCACCTACATAGGCACGACAGCCGCCTTGATCCCCTTGTCCTCCGATCGGTTCTAAATCTCTCGTATAGGGGTTGTAAAAATAATCTCCCGCTTGAATCGAACGATTGGGTCTAGCACAGTAGGTCGAATCTCGACCTTGTTC